>JARLJW010000025.1 GCA_031290985.1 Verrucomicrobiia bacterium
CAAGGAAACCTCCGGAAAAATCGAGGGGGCGATTGCCAAGAGCGGCCAGGGCGTGGAAATCACGGCCAAGGTGGCGGCGGCCTTGAATGAAATTGTGACCAAGGTGCGGCAGGTGGATGAACTGGTGACGGAAGTGGCCGGGGCCTCGCGCGAACAGACGGACGGGATTGTGCAGATCAACCAGGCGGTGGGCCAGATGGACAAGGTGACGCAGAGCAACGCGGCCACGGCGGAGGAAATCGCCGCCGCCGCCGAAGAGCTCAATGCGCAGGCCGAAACCATGAAACAGTCCGTGGCCGAACTGCTCCAGCTTATGGGTGGCCAGAACAGGGCGGGCGCCGGTTCCACGCCGACCCCGGCCCGGCACCCACAAAGTCAGGCCGCCAGGCTGCCGGCCAAGCAACCCGCCCCGATCAAGGATCGGAATGGAAACGGGAACGGCCACGCGATCCCGGCCATGGCGACACACCACCGGCGGAATGAAATCCCGATGGACGCCGACTTCAAGGATTTTTGAGTGAACTCATGCGCCCGGCCGCCGAACAACAACTGAAACCGGTTTGACAGCTTATGAAACTCCGCCCGACACCCGACCGACCGGCAGTCGCTGGCGGCGAAATCCCGCCGGAGAATAATTTCAAGAAGTTCCAAATTACCGCAGGAATCGGTCGCAATTTAACTTAACAGATGTTATCTTTATGCTGAGTAAACCCGGGCCTTGAAAGGCCGCCTGATGAAACGTCATCGCTGCCGGCGGCGAGTCCGTTGGCCGGCCCGAAGCCAGGTTTAGATTTAGAAGTTGAAACCTTGGAGCATTAGTGCAAGCGACATCTTTTCAGGACATACTGATCCAGATCATCAATACAGTGGCGGATCCGATTTTTGTCATGGACCGGCAGCACCGCGTGCTGCTGGCTAACGACGCCTGCTGCCAGTTCAACCAGCGCCGCCGGGAGGAGGTGGTCGGAAAAAACGTTCGTGATCTTTTCCCCCGGGATGAGGCCGACATCATGCGGGCCAACGATGAGAAAGTATTTCTAACGGGTCAGGAAAATGTCAACGAAGAGAAGGTGACCGACGCGCGGGGAACGGTTCACACTGTCATCGTCAAAAAAAACCTTTGCCGGGGCGATGCCGGAGAGCTGCTGGTGGTTGGCGTCCTCCGGGACATCACGGAACAAAAACGGACGGAAGCCGCCTTGCAGGAATCCGAGATGCAGTATCATTCGCTGGTCCAGGACTTGCCGTGCGGGGTGTTTCGAAAAGATGCCGCCGGCCGCTACATTTTCGCCAACGATCACTTTCTGCAGCGCAACGGTTTGACCGCCGATGAAATCCTGGGCAAAACCCCGCATGAGTATCTGGCCACCCGGCTGGATGTCCGCACTTCCGAATCCATGCGGCAGCAACGCACCCATCTGGGAATCCAAGGTCATGACAATCATCAAGAGATCATGGGGACCGGCAAGACCATCATTTTGGATGAAGTCTTGACCTTCCCGGATGGCACGACCAAATATTTTCAGGCCGTCAAGTCACCGGTCCGGGATGCGGCGGGCCGCATCATCGGGACGCAAGGCGTCCAGTTCGACATCACCGAGCGGAAACAGGCCGAGCAGGCGGTGGCCCGGGCCCGGGATTTTCTGAATAAAATCATCAACGCCGTGGCTGACCCCATTTTTGTCAAGGACCGGCGGCACCGTTACGTTCTGCTCAACGAGGCGGCCTGTCAATTCAGCGGGCACAAGGCGGCGGACATGATCGGCAAAACCACCCATGACCTGTTCCCGCCGGAACTCGCGAAAATTATTTGCGCCCATGACGAAAAATTTTTTGAGGGCAGGCAGGACGGCACCAGCGAATTGACCCTGGCGGACGGACTTGGAGCCATCCATCACACCATCACCAACATGTCGCGCTTTCAGGACGAACATGGGCAGGAACTGATGGTCGGCGTCGTCCGGGACATCACCCAACGCGAGCAGGCAAAAACGGCATTGCGCCAAAGCGAAGACCGTTACCGGGCGCTGTTCAACCACACCCAAAGCGCGGTGTTGCTCAATGCCTCACCCGATAGTGAGGGCCGTCCGGGGAAATTCATTGAGGTCAATGACGTCGCCTGCCGTCGTTTGGGCTATACGCGTGAAGAAATGTTGCAGTTGACGCCATTGGCCATCATCGCACCGGAAATACTGCCCAAAATGCCGCCCATTCTGGCGAAGCTGAAGTCGGCAGGCCACGTGGTTTGGGAAGGCTTGGATGTGGCCAAGGATGGCCGGCGGATTCCGGTTGAAATCCATTCCCACATGATCGAGTTAAATGGCCAGCCGGTGGTGATGTCGGAAACCCGGGACCTCACGGATTGGAAACAGTCGGAGGAGCAGTTGCGCAAGCTCTCGCGGGCCATGGAACAGAGTCCGGTTTCCATCGTGATCACCAACCCGAAGGGCAACATTGAATATGTAAACCCCAAATTCATCAATGTCACCGGCTACACCCTGGCCGAGGTGGCGGGTAAAAATCCGCGCTTTCTGAAATCGAGCAACCCCACGGTTGACCAGGTGAAACAATACAAACAACTGTGGGCCACCATCCTGTCCGGCAACGAATGGCACGGTGAATTTCAAAACCGGAAAAAGAATGGCGAGTTGTTTTGGGAATCGGCCTCCATCTCGCCCATCACCGACCCGGACGGGAAAATCACCCATTTTCTGGCGGTCAAGGAAGACATCACTAGTCAAAAGCTGCTGGAGGCGGAATTCCGGCAGGCGCAAAAAATGGAGGCGTTCGGACGCCTGGCGGCGGGCGTCGCCCATGACTTTAACAACATGCTGACGGCGATCCTGTGCAGCACGCAGATTTTTGAGATTGGCAACCCGCTGGACGAATACCAACTCGGGGCCCTGGCGGAAATCACCGAGGCGGCCAACCGGGCGGCGTCGCTCACCCGCCAGTTGTTGATGTTCAGCCGGCGGCAAGCCATCCAGCTCAAGGTGTTGGAGGTGAACGACGTGACCGACGGCATGAGCAAAATGTTGCGCCGGCTCATCGGGGAAAACATTTCGCTCAAAACCCGCTATGGGACCGGCGGCACGCCGGTTTTTGCCGACCCGAACATGCTGGAACAGGTGCTGCTGAATTTATCCGTCAATTCCCGCGATGCCATGCCCAAGGGCGGCGAACTGACCATCTGCACGGAGGCCGTGACCATCACGGAAGCAACCGGGCGGCGGAAGCCCGGCCGGTTTATCCGGCTCAGCGTCAGCGACACCGGCTCCGGCATTTCCGCCCAGAACTTGGAACACATCTTTGAGCCGTTCTTCACCACCAAGGAAGTCGGCAAGGGCACCGGACTGGGCCTGGCGACGGTGTTCGGCATCGTTGAGCAGCACAAAGGCTGGATCGAAGTGGAGAGCGAGATTGGCCGCGGGACGACCTTTCATATTTTCCTGCCGCGCCACGAAGCCACCGCCGAAACGGGATTCATCCAGCGCTCCAAGCCCCGGGAACGGGGCGGCAAGGAAGTGATTTTGCTGGTGGAAGATGAATTGTCCGTGCGGACCTTGGCCCGGAACATCCTGACCCGCCATGGCTATCAGGTGTATGAGGCTGGTTCCGGCCAGGCGGCGCTGGACGTCTGGCAACAACATGGGCCGCAAATTGACCTGCTGTTCACCGACATGGTGATGCCGGGGCAGATGACCGGACTGGAGCTGGGCCAGCAGTTGTTAAAGGACAAACCGGGGTTGAAGCTGGTTTACACCAGCGGTTATACCGATGAAATGCTCGATGAAGGTTCAGAGCTGCTAAAAAGCTCTTATTTTTTAAACAAACCGTATTCCCCGGAATTGCTGTTGCGCATGCTCCGGACGGCCTTGGATTGAAAACCGGCGGACCTGCGGCCGCAGCACCATTTACCCGGCATTTGATTCCGCATTTGATTCCGCTCCCGGCTTGAAACATTTGTCAGCGTGTTCCTTCCGGCACAAGCGCTCGTCTTCAAACATTTCCATCAAGGATGCCCGGTTCATTTTATCGAGAACGTCTCTGGTCGTGGCATGGTGCAGGCCGTTCAAGGTATGAAAGGGACAATGCCGGTTCAGCTCGCCGATGGGACACTGCTGGGAAAAGCGATACGCCAGTTCACGCAACTCCGCATCCGTCTCCCGGCCGGTCAGGACCGAACCCGGCTCAACCGCCCGGCCTGCGACAGAAAGTCTTTCCTTGATTGTATCCCACAATTTCGCCATAAGCCAAGTATCGCAGCAAATGGCATCGCCGCAATTGGGGGAACCCCTGACCCAAACTAAGGGAAAAGCCCCGGTCACGGAGTCCCCAGGCGATAAAAGCGCGGGGTGCTGCCAAGCCTGATTCCGTTGGTGAACGCACGGCTCCCCTCCCGGTCGGATTTGAAAACCCTTTTCCGACCAGCCAACAAGCGCTACCCTCTGAGCATCGGAACCGTTTCGATTCAGGCTCGTTGGGAAAGGCTCATGAGGATATTGCTTCTGGGTTTGGGTCTCTTGCTGTCAGGCAGCAGCACGCACGCGCGCACCGTGCCCGATCCCGGCGACGCCACCGGCTTTTTCACGACCGTTGCCGACAAGCTGCTGCGCAGCACGTTCAGCTTCGGCATCACGAACATTCCCGTGCAGACCAATGGCGTGTTCGTGTACACGCCCGCCATCCAGCGCCTGCTGCAAGTCACCGCCAATGTGCTGGACGCATCGACCACGAATTTTTACCCCACGGTCTTCCGCCCCATTTTTTATCGCGACCCGCAGGGAAATGTTTTTATCACCGGCTACCAGCAGGTCGTGAGCGTGACCGGCAGCAGCGACCCGCAACTGAGCCAGCCTATAGATCTCACCCCCCTGCCCTTCGGGGTCAGTTCCAACGTGAACATCTACGGCGTGCCCTGGATCATCGGCGCGAAGAAATACATGCCGAATTTCAACGAGTTTTATGCCTTCAACACGGCGCAAGTCACCCGCAAGCTCCAGTTCAACCGCACCCAGGCGCCCATGGCATGGAGCGGGGCCAACAGGGCACTCTACACCACCAATCAGATGCTCAATCTGAGCATCACCAATCACATGGGATTTTCCTTTTGGAATTCCTACACCTCGAACTATCCCGGCCAGCCTTATGTGTATGCCCAGGATTACATCTCCATGCGGCTGTCCTATGGCTCGTATAGCTACACCTTCTTCAATAACTATACTTGGGCCCGCACGCCTAATCCTTGGGTCGGGTCGGGCTGGGATACGAGCCAGTCACCACGGAAGTTCAACAATGCCGCCTCGTTCATCCCGGGTGTGTTTGATTTTCCATTTGTCCATGAGGCGTCGCTGGATTTGGATCAGAATGGCAACCCGCAGGGCACGGGTTTCAAGAGTGAAACCTTTGTTGGCGGACCGATCACCCTGCCGCCGTTTCCGTCATTTGAATTGGATACGACCAACCGGTTTCGGGCGTACATTTTAGACAACGGCCATGTGCTCGATTATGTACAGTTTTACGGGCCGGTCTCAGTGCGGAATTTAGGGAATGATATCCAGGATCCAAATTCTGGTTCCTATGACCATTACATGTGGAGCACCAATGCCAGCGGCCTCGCTTCACCGTCCACGGGTGTGAACTGGGGGGTACAACATCAGATTCAAGTTTCTGAAAGTGGCCAGAACCTCCCGCCGGGATCTTGGCAGGATCCGCCAAATATGCCTGCCGGGCTTCAAGGTAACAAAGCCGCCGAGGCGGCCATGTTCCAAGGGTTCTTTATGGCGTTTTGGACATATTCCGGTACGCCCAGCAAGGTTTATGTTAACACGAATTTGGTCCAGCAAGCGCCTTATACCCCGACGCGTACGGTGGTGTCGCCGACTCTTTGGGTGGTCAATGATCCTTTGGTGCATTATTTGAGCAGTGATCTGACACAGGCCGTGGATGAATGGGACGGGGTCACCAATGGCGTGGCCAGAAGTGATGATCCCAACACGCCGCCGATTGCTTATCCCAATCCGGGCCAGCCTCCCGACCGATATCAGCCGTGGGGCCGGAATGCGCAGATGAACGGCGTGGTCGGGGTGTTACATGATGATTATGGGAACGCCAGCTACAACCTCGCCTATCGCGATCCGCTGGTGTGGGGGTCGGACGACTGGGATTTTCCCGCCACCAACAGCCTGCCGTTGATGACGCTTGGACGCGTTCATCGCGGCACGCCGTGGCAGACGATTTATCTCAAGGCCACCAACCTGCTCGAATATGTCGATACCGCGCAGGAATGGCCCATCGTTGGATTGAACACCTGGGAAAATTGGACGGGCGATTTTGATCATAACGATGCCGCACGACTGTCACCGACCAGCGACTGGCGGCTGGCCGCGTTGCTCACGGAATGGTTCAACCCGAATGACGCCACGCAGTTGCAATCCGCCAACGCCGCGACCGCCGGCCTGTCATCAGCCCTCGACGGCATCCTCGTGCAGACCAATTCCACTGCCGTGCCGGATTACCGGTTTCCGCCACAGCTTGATTCATTCGTGATGGCCGGCGATTCGCCGCAGGCTCAGTTCGTGGCGAATGCCCTCACATTGGCGCGGGCTGGCAGCGTCAATCAGAGCTTCAGTTCGCCCGGCGGCATCCTGGCGACGCCGGAACTTTCCATTGCGTCCCCGTGGCTGAATGCGTCTGACGCGACCCGCCTGGAATTCGACATCTCCGATGAGGCTTACGAGGCGATCCCGGCGCAACTGCTGCCGCGCCTGCGCCCGGATTCCCTTGGCGCGATCATCTTCACCAACGGCGGCTGGAGCGCGCGGTTCTCCGGCTCTGATGCCTTCACCTACCAGGTGCAGTCCTCCACGAACCTCGTGGACTGGGAAAACATGAGCACGTACCAGCCGGTGGCGGGAACATTCGACTCGCCAATGGCCGCGCCGCCCGGTTCCACGCAGAAATTTTACCGCTCGGTCCTGCTGCCCTGAGCCCGCCCGGGCGAAAATACTGGAAAAATTTTCTCTGCATTTTTTTGCGCGGCTGATATAAAACACCTTTCCACTTTGAAATAATTGACGAAGATGTTTGAAACCACGGCACCGGGCCGGCCGTCAAAAAACGTATATTCATACGGGATACATTTCTTAAATGATTGGTATGATTTTAAAATTGCCGGGGATGAACCTCCGGCGGCAACCTGACAACCATGAACGAAACGACTGACAAAAAAACGGAAGGCTCCGCGACGGGCCAGGGCTGCAACTGCGACTGGGCGCTCGCGTTCCTCCTGCTGCGCGGGTGGCTCGGCCTGCGCGCCCTGCTCTCGGGCCTCGAAAAATACGGCGCCTACAAATCCATCCAGCAGCCGCTGCTCGACCCCACGACCGGCCAGCCGGACGCCAGCGGCGCGATGATTGATGTGAAGGTGAAGTTCTACGCCCTGGCCAACTACTCCGGCGTGCCGGCCGGCTTGAAAAGCAAGTTCGCCAACGAGGCGCTGCTGCCAAACTTTGCGCTCAACATCTTTGACCACATCCTCGGTCCCGTCTTCATCCTCACGGGCATCATGCTGCTGGTCGGCCTCGGCACCCGCGCGTCGCTCATGGTGCAGGGCCTGCTTTACATCGCCTTGACGGCGGGATTGGTCCTGATCAACCAGCCGGACGGGATCGCCTACCTGGGCATCCACCTTGGCCTCGTGGCGATGGCCTTGATGCTGGTGAAATACAACAAGCTCGCGCTTCTCAAAAAATGGTAACTCAACCCATCACCCGTCGCGACTTCCTCGGCGCGACCGCCGCCGCCGGCGCCGGCCTGTTGCTCACCTCGTGCAGCCCGGATTCCGGCCGCCCGGCCGCCCCGGTTAAATCGGCCAACAGCAAGCTGAACATCGCGCTGATCGGCTGCGGCGCGCAGGGCCAGGTGCTGCTGGATTCCCTCACCGTCATCGACGGCTTGAACCTCGTCGCCATCGTCGACATCTGGGATTACAACCGCAACTCCAACGTCCGCCGCCTGAAGTCGCAGGGCCTGGACGTGAAGGGGTACGAAAATTACGAGGAGCTGCTGGCGAATGAAAAGGATCTGCAGGCCGTCGTCGTGGCCACGCCGGATTTCTGGCACGCGCCCATCACCGTGGCCTGCCTGAAGGCGGGCTTGCACGTGTACTGTGAGAAGATGATGAGCAACACCATCGACGGCGCGCGCGCGATGGTGCAGGCGATGCGGGAAACGGGCAAGCTGCTCCAGATCGGCCATCAGCGCCGCAGCAACCCGCGCTATGTCTTCGCGCTGAACAAGCTCGTGCGCGAGGCGCAGATCTGCGGCCGGATCACCGCCGCGCAGGCGCAATGGAACCGCACCGTGACGCCGGATCTCGGCGCCCCGAAACATTCGGAACTCCCGCCGGAAAAGCTCGCCAAATATGGTTTCAAGGACATGCACCAGTTCCGCAACTGGCGCTGGTTCAAGGGCCTCGGCGGCGGCCCGCTCTCGGACCTTGGCGCGCACCAGATTGACATCTTCAACTGGTGGTTCGGCACCACGGCCAAATCCGTCATGGCCAGCGGCGGCAACGATTATTACAAGGGCCACGAATGGTACGACAACGCCATGGTCGTCTATGAATTCGACACACCCGAGGGCACGGCCCGCGCCTTCTACCAGGTGCAGACCACGACGAGCGCCGGCGGCGGTTATTTTGAGATGTTCATGGGCGACGAAGGCACCATCAAGATGTCCGAGAAACCGAGCATCTGCGCCCTCTATCGCGAGGACCGTTCCACCAAGTCGTGGGAAGAACTCGTCGGGAAGAATTATCTGCGCGCCAGCGCCACCGCGCCGGTGGCGGATGCGGACAAGGTGGACGTGCGGGAAACCGCGCCGCTGCTGCAGTATGACATCCCGGTGTCCTTCAACAAAAAGATCCACCAGCCGCACCTGGAAAACTTCTTCGATTCCGTCCGCGGCAAGGCGAAGCTGAACTGCCCCGCCGACGAGGCCTTCCGCAGCGAATACATCATCCACAAGGCCAACGAGGCCATCGCCGCGCAAAAGATGATCCCGATCACGAAGGAAGAGGTCGAAGCTTGATTTAATTGAACATCCTGCAACCAAAACCGTCTTAAATTTACATGAATAAATCATTTTTACTCCTGACCGCCGCGGCCCTGCTCGCCGCCACCGCCGCTTTCGCGGAAGACAAAGTGCCGTTGAAAACGGACCTGCCCAAGCCGCTGTTTGTCGGCACGCCGGTGCCGATCAACGTCCCCAACCTGGAACCGCAGCAGAAGGGCAAGCGCCCGGACTTCCTGGTTCCCGCCGGCACAGTGAACCTGGCCAAGGGCAAAAAAGTCACCTCCAGTTCCGGCGACCCGGTCGTCGGCACACTGGACCTCGTCACCGATGGCGACAAGGAGGGCGATGAAGGTTCCTGGGTCGAACTGGACCCCGGCAAGCAGTGGGTGCAGATCGACCTGGAAAAGACCGCGGACATCTCCGCCGTGATCGTCTGGCACTTTCACTCGCAACAGCGTGTTTATTTTGACGTCGTCGTGCAGGTGTCCGACGACCCGAAGTTCGAGAAAGATGTCACCACCATCTTCAACAACAGCGCTGATGGCGGCAAAGACCTCGCGTACATCGAGACCTACGAGGGCAAATTGATTGATGCCAAGGGCGCGAAGGGCCGGTATGTCCGCCTGTACAGCAAGGGCAACACCACGAACAAGATGAACCATTACATCGAGGTCGAGGTGTTCGGCAAACCGGCGGCGTGAACGGAATACGGTGTTTGCACCGCTTCCGCTTTCGCTGCTGAATGACTTTGGTATAGACTGGCCCGGGCATTTTGGAGTTGATGCGGGCTCGACGCCTGCGCTCCGCCCGTAATCCATACCAAAGTTACGATACCATCACCAAAAATCCGCTGGGCGATCTTTATCGGCCTGGCCCTGCTCGCCCTGGCCCTCCGGCTGCCGCAACTCGGCGGGCGGCCGATGCACACGGACGAGGCGGTCAACGGCTACATCACCGGCGAATTGCTGGCCGGTGAAAAATATCACTACGACCCGCAGGACCGCCACGGCCCCGTCCTCTACCTGTTCGCCAAGCCGGTGGCACTGCTCTGCGGCGCGCGTAACTTCGCCGATCTGACGGAAGCCGAGTTGCGGCTCACGCCGGTCATCGTGGGCAGCGGCATGATCTTGCTGTTTGGCGCGGCGGTGGAGATGTTCGGCTTTATTCCGTGCCTCGTGGCCGCGTTGCTGTTCGCCTTCGCCCCCCTGCCCGTTTATTACAGCCGTTATTTCATCCATGAAACGCTGTTCGTTGCCGCAACCTTTGGCCTGATCGTGGCCGGCTGGCGCACGTTGAAGACAAATTCCATCCGGCTGGCGGTGCTGACGGGGATTTGCGCCGCCCTGATGCTCGCGAGCAAGGAAACCGCCGTCATCCATTTCTTCGCGCTGGGCGGCGCGGCCTTGGCCGGCTGGCTGGCCACGTCGCGCAAATATTTTCCCGCGGCAAAAATTGTAGCGACCAGTTTTGCGGTCTTCATTGCCGCCACCATTTTGTTGTTCACCTGGGGCGGGCAAAACTGGGCGGCGCTCGGTGACCTGGTCCATGCGGCCTCCCGCTTCACCGCGCGCGCAGCCGGCGAGGGACACGAAAAGCCCTTCGGCTACTACTTTGAGGTGCTGGATCCGCTGTTCATATTTTTTCTCGTGGCGGCGGCCGGCATCTTTGCGGCAGTCTGCGATGCCGTGGGCGGCACGCGCAAATCCAGCCTGGCGCTCGTCGTCTACACGGTGCTGACCTTCCTGATCTACTCGGCCATCCCGTACAAGACGCCGTGGCTGGCGCTGAACCTGTGGCTGCCGCTGGTTCTCCTGTGCGGCCTGGGCGTGGAGGCCCTCTGGCGGTTGACCACCAACGACACGGGGCGCTGGATCATTGCCGTGGCATTTGGCGCACTGGTGATTTCCACGGGGCAGCAGACCATGGTTTTCGTCTTCGACAAGCCCATTGATGACAAAAACCCCTATGCCTACGCGCATACGACTGAAGATATTCTGCGGCTGCCGCCGCGGCTGGAAGAGCTGGCGAAGCGAAACAACCTCGCGTCGCCGCGCATCGCGGTGGTCGGGGCGGATGCGTGGCCGTTGCCGTGGTATCTGCGGAAATTTTCCAACGTGGGTTTCTGGCAGACCAACCAGGCGACCGGCCCGGCGGACTTTTTTATCACGACCACGGACGTGCCGGACAAGCTCGGGGAACAGTTGAAACCGTTCCGTCCGGAATATTTCGGGGTGCGGCTGAATGTGCTGTTCGTGCTGTGGGAACCGCAAACTCTCGAAGGTCAACATGCTCCATGATGAATTATCGAGGCGCGCGCCATACGTTGAAGGCGCGCGGGCTTTAGCCCGCTTCAATGTCCAAAGCGGCAGCGCGCGCAATACCCACGGCGCGCTGGCGTTTGGGACGTTGAAGCGGCGTAAACGCCGGGCCCCGCTCGCGCCGCCGCGGTGTCACTGCATTGTACGAGCCGCAATAGCAGCATGGGTTTGTGCCTGGTCCTCCCCAAAGCGCCAGAGGGCTGACGCACTCCAAGACGCTGCGCGTTTGCGATGCAACGAAGCTGTGCGGGGATCGAAGATTGGGGATGCGCTAGGCAGACACGGTCGCAGCATGACGGTATCCACCAGCGCAGGGTTTGCCTCGCATTTTTGTTTCAGAGCGGCGACATGAATAACATCCACATCTTCAATCATACCGCGATGGCGACGCAGTTTCAGGTGCGCCTCGCGGGCGAGGAAAAGGACTACGCAGCGCAGGCGGCGCAGGCGGCGTTCGCGTTGACGGATGAACTGGAATCCAAGCTCAGCCGCTTCCGCGCGAACAGCGAAATCTCTGAAATCGCCCAGCTAACCGCAGGTGGAATGCTGCGGCTGACCGAACCGGTGTTCGCGTGCCTCGAACTCGCCAAACGAATGGAAGCGGCCACCGCGGGCGCCTTTTCCGTGTGCGCGGCGGCCTTGCAGACGCAGGCGGCCAGGCCGGCGTGGTCGCTGGAAAATTTCTCCGTCCGCTGCGACGGCGGCAAACTGGAATTCGACCTGGGCGCCATCGGCAAAGGTTTTGCGCTCGACCGGATGGCGGCGGTATTGCGCGAATGGAGTTGTCCGGCGTTCTTGCTGGTCGCCGGGGGCAGCAGCATCCTGGCCGGCGAAGCTCCCGACAAAACCGCCGGCTGGTCATGCGGGCTGGGCGACGATAACGCCCCGCAGCGTTACTGGCTCAAGAATTGTTCCCTGAGCGGTTCCGGACTGGCGATAAAAGGAAAACACATCCTCGACCCGCGCACCGGCAAACCGGCGGCGCGCCAAAACCGCGCGTGGGCCCTGTGCGACACCGCCGGTGAATCGGATGCGCTCTCGACGGCCTGCATGGTGTTGGCGGAGGCGGAAATTCACCGGATTCTGGCGGTGGAAAAATCTTGGCTGGTTTTTCTGGAGGAAAATGAAAACGCGCGACCGTTGGGCGGGCGCGCGTTGCCGGTGCGGGTTTGAGCCGCTTTAATAATACTGTGGCCATGCTTCAAGGCACCGTTCGCATCATCTGCGAGGTCTTGGACTGCGGTGGCAAGGCGGGAGCCGCGACACCGCTTTCGAGCGGGCGGGGAAAATGCTAATTTAGGCAAGCTTCGGTGCGTGCGAAAGCGGCATGGCGCTGCGCTTCCCGCCGCAGTCCATGACACGGCCAGGCTTGTTTTGATTATCGCAGTAACGAGGCCGATCTTCAACTGCGCCAGCCGTTCCCGCCGCAGAAGGTCACCACCTCATTTCTTCGCCCCATATCCACGCACGAACCCGATGCATTGGGCGATTTCGGGCACGCTGGTGTTCCAGTCGTATTCGTATTCGACCGAGATGTTGCCCACGAACTTCTGCCGCTTCAGCTCGTTGAGGACGGCGGGGATGTCCGAAACGCCGGTGCCGTACGGAACATCGTGGCCCTCCAGTTTTTTCTCGTTCAAATCCTTGAGGTGGGAGCTGATGATGCGGCCTTTCAGAATCTTAAGGCAGTCCACCGGGTCCAAACCCGAGCGCACCCAGTGGCCGATGTCGGCGCAGGAACCGATGCGCGCGTCGCGATCCTTCACGACGCTCAGGACGTAATTCGGGTCCCACATCTGGTAGCCTGGATTCTTCGCCTGGCGCGGGTGGTCGTGGAAACCCACGCGGATGTCGTATTCCTTGACCAGCTTTTCTATGGTGTCGATGGAGCCGACGGCCTCGGTGGTGATGCCGTAAAGGTCCAGTTTTTTGGCGAATTCAAAAATCTTGCGCGCCCCGGCCTCGTCCTTGGGGATGTCCACGACGCCATAATTCACGGCGCGGATGCCCTTTTCCTTCAGGTGCGCCTGCACGGCGGCGATCATCTCATCGGTGGCGTTATGGTCAAACTTGAGGTCCGGCTTTTCCACGCTGAACTTCTGGCCGGGATAGAGTTCGATGACCTTGCCGCCGGCCTCGGCGGTCTTGTCGATGGCCTCCATGACGCTGTAATGGTTGAAGGACCAGGCCTGGCAGCCGATGGCAAAGCCGCCGGTCCGGCAGTCTTCGGGGATGGGCGTGGCGGTGGCGGTCAGGCCGGACAGGTAAACACCGCAGGCAAGGACGGCAGAATAGGCGATTTGTTTTTTCATGGCATGAGATTTCGGGCCCAGTGTCGCAGGCCGGAGAAATTTGTCCAATCCCACTTTAGCGGTATTGCCGTCGGGCGCAGGTTAGTGTCATAATCTGGAAACCAAGTTGTCGCGAATTCCGTCAAAGAAAGCGTCCACGTACTTAACAACCATGAAACGATCAAAAACATCCGGGGCAGCAGCGCTCAACCGCCGCAATTTTCTCAAGACCACCGCGCTCGCGGGCGGGGCTGTCGTGTTCGGCGTGCCAACGCTGCTGCGCGCGGCGAACCTGAACAGCAAGCTGAACATCGCCTCCGTGGGCGTCATGGGCAAGGGCCAGAGCGATACCGACCATTGCAACAGTGAAAACATCGTGGCGCTGTGCGATGTGGATGCCGACCGCTGCGCCAAGCAGCGCGAGAAATATCCCGACGCCAAGTTTTACCAGGACTACCGCAAGATGTTCGAGGCGATGGGCAAGAGCATCGATGCCGTGACGGTCTCCACGCCCGACCACATGCACGCGATCATCACCTCGCTGGCAATGAGCCTGGGCAAACACGTTTATTGCCAGAAGCCGCTCGTGCAGACGATTTACGAGGCGCGCTACCTGCGCGAACTTGCCCATAAATCCGGTGTCATCACGCAGATGGGCAACCAGGGCAGCTCGGCGGACGGTTTGCGGCGCGCCGTGGAAGTCATCCAGTCGGGCATCATCGGGCAGGTCAGCCAGGTGCACATCTGGACGAACCGTCCGGTCTGGCCGCAGGGCATCGACCGTCCCGACGGCGCGGATGAAGTGCCCGCGACGCTCGACTGGGACACGTGGCTCGGCTGCGCGCCGGTGCGCCCGTACAAGAAGGGCGTGTATCACCCGTTCAACTGGCGCGGCTGGCAGGATTTCGGCACCGGGGCGCTGGGCGACATGGCCTGCCATACGGTCAACATGCCATTCCGCGCGTTGAACCTGGCCTACCCCTTCGAGATCGAAGGCATTGCGCTTGGGGCGATGAACCGGGAAACATATCCGCTGGGCTCGAAGATCCGTTTTGAATTTCCGGCGCGCACGACCGACATTCCCGCGGCGCATCCCACCCTGTTGCACAAGCACAACACGATTCATCAACTGCCGTGCACCTTCACCTGGTACGACGGCGGCCAGCCGGACGCCTCCGCCCCGAACGGGCACGATTTCAGCAACAAACCGCCGAAGGAACTGCTCGTGGACATCGAGGCGTTGCAGGGTGAGGTGCCAAACAGCGCCTGCCTGATCATCGGCGACCAGGGCAAGATCTTTTCCCCGGACGATTACGGCGAACAGTTTTTCATCAAGCTGAACGACGACAAAAAATTCGTCCATTACAAGAAGCATCCGGCGGCTGACGAGACGATCATCCCGCAATTCGTCCCCCGCAACCCGTTCAAGGGCGACGCGGACCACAAGCAGCACCTGGAATGGATCGACGCCATCAAACGCGGCAAGCCGGAGCTGTGCTATTCACGGTTCGACATCGGCGCGCGGCTGACGGAGATCATGCTGCTCGGCTGCGTGGCGTTGCGCGCGGGCAAGGTCATCGAGTGGGACGGCCCGAACATGATTGCCAAGAACTGTCCCGAGGCCGCGCCCTACATCAAGCGCGAGAACCGTGCCGGGTGGAAGCTTTCTTAATAGGGGAAATACGGTTTTTGAAACCGACAAGGACGGCGCAAACGCGCCGTCCTTTTTTTAATGGATTGAAGATGGCATGGCAGGTTCTCAGCGGCACGTCAGCACTTCGCCGGCACAATACGTCGCCCAATAGGCCACATACACCAGCCAGTCGTTTACCGGCCCGGCATCGCGCGTTGTATCCTGGTCATGCTCCCACTGCGGCGCCTGTGCCGCCGATGGAGTCAACGACGCGCAGCCGCCGCCCAGCAAGGCCAGCCCGATCAACAGGATTGTCGTCAGTTTCATATGCTCGTTGCCTCCTTCACATATACGTTGGATCTGCTTCCCGGTCAAAAAATCACCGACCACGCGCTTGGCTTTCGCAGGTACATCGTCCGGTTGGGGAAATCAAACGTCACCACGTACCGCGACAACGCGTGCAGCCCGATCCCGTTGACACTCATGTGCAGGTCGCCGCTGGCCAGCATCTTCGCATCCAGCACACGCAGTTCGACGCGCTTGTATTTCTCCCCGCCCAGCACGGCTTGGGGAGCGCTTACCGCACCTTCCGCCGGCAACCGCATCTGATTTGTCCATTGTTGGTATATGTCGGGCACCAGCCAGCCGTCGCCGTTGTCGCCCGTATCGATGAGCGAACCGACATCCTTGGTCCCCGCCAGATTCTCCCGCACCGCCAGACATCCGTCACCCAGGTTCGTCAGCGGCAGCGCCCTGCCCCATTTCGCCTTGTTGGCATGATCGCCATCCAGGAAGCGCACCTTTCCCGCCGCAAAATCCAGTTGAATGCAATAATGCTCCAGCACATCCATCCCGATCAAACCCATGATGGGATGCCCGATATCCGCGGAATTTTTTTTAAAATCAGACGTGGACACGTTCGGCCCCGTCGCCAACCGCGTGCCGCCGAGGTAAAAATGGGGTGCCGCATAGACGCCCGATTCCTTCTGCTCACCCCACCGCCAGATGGTCGCCGTACGGATGCGCTTGCCCAATTGTGGTTCCAATGACTCGTCAAAGACCGTCAGACTCGCCCCCGTGTCCAAGATGAATGGGAGATCATCGCCGTGGCCCACCCGGACCATCACTATGATATGCCTGCCCCGCTCGGCCCCCTGGCTCATCTCCACGTCTCGCGGCAGCCGGGGATGAACCTCATCCGCCGCCCGTGCTACGCCGCCCCCCGCCAGCAACCCGGCGCAAATCGCGCCGGGCACAAGCAACCTGATCGCGTTTTTCATACTGCCTTCATAGTCACCCTCATGTTCCTTCTCTGCAAGAATGGAAGAATTGGCCGGTCACGCCGATTCGTCCGCCGAGAGCGGGTGAAGATGGAAGCCCTGGCAAAATCGGACGTCGCCCGCGCAAGCACGCATTTATGGTTCGCCCCCAACTCCTTGCAAGTTCAATCGGGGATGAAACAGAAATATTCTTCCGGGAACCGGCAGCGATTAGCCGATGCTTTGAAACATTACGAACGGTTACAGCAGCGCCTTCACCAGATAATAGCCGCCGACAAAAAATCCCAGGAACGGCAGGGCGATGAGGACAAACACCTTTCCCGCCAGCCGCCGACGGTTCAAAACCAGCAGCAGCGTCCCGAAGGAATCGATCAGCAGAAACAGGCTCGTACTGAGCAGGATCACCTTCAGGCTGCACCAGGCCGCCGGCCAGTCGAGCAAGTTCCGCCACGTGGTATGGCTGGCCGTCTCAAAAAATGCGCTGGCGGGAACCCCGTTGCCATTGGGCACCAGGAAAACAACCGCCAACAAGATGAATCCGGCGAGACTGACAAACAGAATTTCCGCAAACGTTTCCCTGGCTTTTTTCATGGCGCTTCCCGCTGATAAACGATCAAAAATTAGTTGTGGTTAACAATACGTGACGCGGGAAAATGCTATAGGTTACGCCAAAAATCAAGCGGACAAAAGACAGCGGGCGGGCGCCTTGACGGGAATGCGCTAGTGCCGGGAATTTTGCAGGAACATCAGACCAATCACCACCACCCCCACAAACAGGGCGACGAATAAAGTCCAGCAGACCACCAGCATCTTTTGCCGTTGCTGCCACGGCGCCTGCCGGCGGAAGAAGAGTTTTCCCAGCAGGTTGATCGGTGAATGTTCTGGCTTGATGATTGAAGTTAAACCCGTTCCCGCATTTGTCGAGGAACAACTGGACAATGCCGCATGGGCGAATTGCGGCCTTCCGGGCTGCACCCGGCAGAAGAAAATCGCGCCGTTCCCGGCATCAACCGGGGCGGTCACATCGCAATGTTTGCCCCATCGCAAACTGGCCGGCTCCGCCGGAAAGCGCGCCCAAGCAGTTCACCTTTTCATCGCGATAACAATAAAACGGGGAGGCCGTTGCCAGCCTCCCCGGTGTCATTTAAAACCATTGCCGCCGATGGCGATCAGGGTGTCTGCAAAATGAAATATTGCTGCGGCGCCGTCGGGTTCACGGAGATGGCGCCGCTGTTGTAATTCCCGCTGCCATCAAAATTACCGCTGGTTACCGTCGTCCAGTCGGCCAAGGGCACCAGCAGATTGGTCGAGCTCAGCACGTTCACCGATCCGCCCGGCTTGCCGTTGACACCGTTGATCGTGATCTGGCCGCTGCTGACCAGCGCGCTGAAATCAACGCTGCCGATGGCGGGCGGAGCGGGAGCCCCGATCTGCAGCTTGATATGGGACCCATCATCCACAATCGTCGCCGTGGCGGCCGGGGCCACATCAAACACCGGCGTTGGATTGAACGCACCGCCAATGCCGTTATAGGTGAAGAGCGTGTAGGTGCCCGCAGCCAGCGCCGTGCCCGAAGTGATCTTAATCACACTGTTATTCGGGGACAGCCCGCCATTGACCACCACCGAATTGCTGGCACCGCCGCTGGAGGTCACGGCAAAGTTGTTGGTCGAGGCCGCATCCAAATTCAGGTCACCACTGAAGGTCAGCGTGCCGACGCCCGCATCACCGGCTTCCAGCACGGTATCGGGGTTGAAGGTGGTGGCCCCGCTGATGGTGCCAATACCACTGAGCGTGCCGCCGCTGACGGTGGTGGTGCCGGTGTAGGTGCTGACGCCATTCAGTGTCAACCGGCCTGAACCGACCTTGTTGATGGAGGTGGGGGACGAAGAGCTGGGGACCGTTCCCGAGGAGCCATAACCATTTTGGATCACACCGTCAAACGACGAGTTCAAGTTGTTCGCGCCGATGTAATATGTGGTGGAGCCGCTATTGCCCGAACCACCGCGACCCGACAGCGTCGTGTTTGATCCGCCTTGCAACGCCCCGATGTTATTGCTGGTGGAGCTGACGCGAATATTCAGATCCATCGTGCCAGCGCCCAAATTCCAGGTCGCCAACTGGCTGCCTACGTTGCTGGCCGAACCATTCAACCGGACGGTCGCGCCGCCCGCGTTGGTCAAACTGATCGTGCCGGAGTAAGTGGACATATCCCCGGTGAGGTCGAATACGCCGGCGGTGACTGACACCACGAGATTACTGCCGCCGGTCACGTTTCTGATGCCGGTGGCGCCACCCGCGTTACCGCCGGAGACTTGCGCATTGCCGGCCACATTGATGGTATTGGCCGGTTTGATGGCCCCCAGCACGAGGTTGCCGCCATAAAGGTTAATGGCACCCGAACCAGCGGCACCCGCATCGCTCAAGGTCAACGTGCCGTTGCTGACGACGGTACCTCCGCCGTAGGTGTTGGCCACCGCGAGCGTGAGGCTGCCGGCATCAGTTTTGGTCAAGGCACCGGCGCCAAGGATGGAGCCATTCAGAGTCAAGGTGGTACCAGCGGGCACATCAATGCCGCCGCCGCCGCTGTTGAGCGTGATGCCGTGATCGGTCGAAGCCGAGCTGCCGAGGTAAGCCAGCGTGCCGCCGTTGAAGACCACGTTGACAGCGGAGACCGACGCCGCCCCGATGGGGCTCGCAACCGTACCGTTGGCGATGTTTGAAATAATCAGAACACCGCCCGCCAGAACGGTCGGCCCGGTGTAAGTGTTGGTGTTCGCAATGGTGAGCGAGCCGTTGCTGACGGTGATGCCGCCCAGGCCGCTGATCGAGCCGTTGCCAGTGAAGGTGTAACCGGAACTGGTGTTAACAACCACGGAGCCGGGCGAAACGCTGCCGCCGATGTTAACCAGCGGATGGAGCGCTCCCTGATTACCAAACACCGCCGTATCGCCAAACAAAAAGTCATCCAGCGCGGAGCCGTTCAACCAGTTGGTGCTGGCACCCGTATCCCAGTTGTTGGCGGCGGAATTGCCGACCCAGACCACGTTGGTCGGCGCGCGCAGGGAAACCGAGGCGTGCAGCTTGATGGCATTTTGGGCGACCACATTCGTCAGATAGCCGGTCACGCCCACCAGGTTGAAATTGGCGACGCTCCCAGAAAAACTGCCGCCCGTGTAATCAAACAGGGTGTATTCCGAGCCGGCCGATACTCCGCCGGTGATCTGGACCACATTCGCGCCACTTACTGTCAGACCAGTGCAGGCCACCTTGTCACCGGGCAAAACAAAGTTGTTGGTGACACCCCCGGTTTCAGCCAGTCCGGAACTAAAAGCAAGCGTGCCCGTGACTGAATTGCTGCCGGGTTGGATCGATCCGTTGTTCGCAGTGACCAAGCCATTGACCGTGCCAAAGCCGGCGAGCGTCTGGCCCAGCACCGGGCTGTAAAGACCACCCAGTGCCGAGACGTTAAAGATGGTGCCCGAACCGAGGTTAATCTGCGGACTCGTGAGCGAACCGGCTGCGCCCAATGCCAAGGTGCCGCTGCTGATCAAGGTCGATCCCAAGTACGTATTTGCCGCACCCAGGGTCAAGGTGCCGCCCCCGATGACATTCAGATTGCCGGCACCGGTCAATGGGGCGTTGTAGGTGATGTTGTGGGGAGTGCCGCCCAAATCAGCGGTCTTGATGGTTTCCGTGCCGATGGCCAAACCCATCGCCACTGATCCGGTCCAATCAGCCGAGGCGCCCAGCAGCGCGCCATCATTCAAGACCGCGCTCACAAGCACCACGCCATTGGATACCATACCCTGATTGCCGACATAAATGCTAGCGGCATTGGTGAAGAAGACTGATCCCGCATTGGCGGCGGACCCAAAACTGAAGCCGCCGACAAGGTTGGTTCCACCTGACACCGAGTAGATGTTCAGCGAACCGGCGGCCGTCGGGTTGGGATTGACCAGGTTGCTGACCACAAAGAAGCCGCCAGTCTGCAACACACGTGAGCCACGGCCAGAGGAAAGCTGGTTGATCAGAACACTGCCGTTATTCGTGACGACGCCACCGGCAATCAGAACAGCAAGGTAAGAATTGGCATTGCCATTACCCGCGTTCAAGCTGGACATGGTGACCTGCCCGCCATAAATCGCCAAACCTTCCGTTCCAAGCGCGGTGAAACCACCGCTGGAGGTGTCGCGGGCGATGGCCACGCTGCCCAAACTATTGGTACCGCCGCGGATGACCATCAAGCAGGTGCCGGATGCACCGGAGGAAGACAGGGAGGCATTGCCGGTATTCAGGCCAACGGAGGTGACAGCAAGGTTGCCACCCAAATTGGTGATCGCGCCGCAACTGCCGACGCTGGAACCACTGCCGATATTCAAAGCCCCGCTGGCGGTCAATGAACCACCATTGGAGATCGTGAGCCACGCATTGGACGTAGTCAGCACGGCACCGCTAACATTGACCACCCCGCCACTGCCAACGAAGAGTTTGGCACCGGTCGACGCACTATTTTCAGCCGTGTTGGCCAGGGTCAGCGCGCCGCTGTTAAATCCATTGGCATTGACGGTCAGCGTGTCCGCGTCGGTCAAAGGCCCAAAACTGGCCGGCGTCATCGGGCTGGAATAAACGGGCGGGTTGCCGGTGATCGGGATGAACACGGAGGTGCCCACATCTGGAATCACGGGCTGATCCCAGTTGCCCGTATTGTTCCAATTGTTGTCGGCCCCACCCGTCCAGCTCAACAAACTGATCGGCGATGACACGGTGGTCTGGTTGCCGGTCGCCGGCGTGGTCGTAAGATAATTTTCTGAACCGCCCGCACCGTTCAATTCATAGACCGCCACATAATAGGTGGTGCCGGCCGAAAGCCCGCTAATCGTCACCGTCGTGCCGGTGCCAAGGTAGGCCACATAACCCGATCCGATTGGCGTGCCGCTGCCGAAAGCTGCGTTGGCCGTATAACTCGTCCCATCCACCGGAGCTGAACTCACCGGGGAACCGGCATTCACCAAAACAAGGCAGCGCGCGCCATTGCCCCGGGTCCAGGTAAAGGTCAGATTGCCGTTCTGCAACGCGGAACCGCTCACGCCCGAAGCCGGGGTGGTGGGCTCATTGGTGAGCGTCATGAATGAATCCACCACGCTGTAACCGATGCCCGCCCCGGTCTGGGCATAACCGCGGTAATAAATCGTCACGCCTGTCGGCAGCCCCGTGACGCCCTGGGTGAAGACGCTCGGATACGAACTGATCGAAGTGCCGGTTTGGACCTTGTTGTCCGCTACTGTTGGCGGGTTGTTGACAATGCTCCAGACAATACCGTAGCTGGTCACCGCCGAGATGCCGGCTGAAATCACAGTCGCCCCCAGGGTGGCGGTGGTCGTGGTGATCGCAGATTTGGTCGGGGAAGAAAGATTGGGCGACGTTTGCGGCTCGCCGGCGGCGAACTGGCCGAAAGCGGTGAAGCCAGTGCCGGTCACGGTGGTGGACGTGGAGGACGAACCGGCCGGACTCACCCACGCGGTCCCATCCCATTTCTGAACCAGGAGAATCGACGTATTTGCCCCGCCCTGAATGTCGCCCGCCACAAAGGTTCCGGTGAAATTAAACGTGGAGCCAGCAAAGGTCGAGTCGGGCGTATTGGTGAGCGTCCAGTAACGGGCGATGTATTTGGAACTGTCGATGCCGGAAGTCCCTTGATTGGGATTCTGGCTGGCGGTGGCACTGGCCGTCAAACTGCCGGAGCCGGAGTCCGTGAAATTGGCAATGCTGACCGGCGAATACGCGCCGGCGGTGCCCACCGGAAAAGTGAAGGACGCCGAAGTGGGAGCAGTGAATGGCACAGTCAACTGGCCGTTCAAATAGGCAGTGCTGCTGCCACCGGAAATGGTGGCGCTGGCACCAAGGGTGATGTTGCTTTTGACAATGCCGGCGGTGAATGCCAGCGTGCCATCCACCTGCATCGCCTGGCTCAAGGTGACGCCGGCGTTATTTGTGATGGTCAGGTTGTTGACTTCCGCGGGCATCGTGGCGTTATTGGCCGTGGTGCCGGTGACTTGCGCTGCCACGCCGTTGAACGTGTAGTTGGCCGTGGTGGGCAGGGTGATCTTGTTTGCGCTGAAGCCGGTGAAGATGCCCGGCAAACCGCTCGCACTGGTTGTTGCGGTAACGAGTGTGCCGCTGCTGCCCAACGTAAAGGAAGCGGTTCCGTTGCCGTTACCATTAATTGTGAGCGTGCCCATTATGAGGGTGCCGTTTACCGTGATGCCAAGGGTGTTGCTCGATTTCAGTTTGAAACCAGCGCTCATGCCCGAAGCATCCAAAGTAACTCCAGAATCAACTTGAATTGATCCCTTCACATTTGAAATATCTCCGGATCCCGTCCAAGTGCCGTTGGAGGTGAATTCAATAATCCCAGTGGTACTTGTGGTAGTACCAGCAATCGTGCCAGACAGCTTAAAATTGCCACCGAGCACCAGCTTGCAAGTAGAACCAGAAGGAAGCGTGAATGTCAGCGTCCCGCCACTGTTGACTTGAACCGTGGCCGCGGTTCCGGCACCATTGGCATTGACGGTCCAAGTGGTGCTCGCAGGGATGGTATAATTATGCCCGCTTTGAATAATAAAAGTATCACCGCTAATGAAGTCGGCCGGATGCGATCCGGTGCCACCTGTCCCCGTCCACCACGAGGTCGTCAAAGTCGGGTCACCGGTCGCTGATCCGGAATAATATGTCGTGGCCTTGCTGGTGGCCAGGCTGAAAATCATCAGCGCGGCGCACAGCCAGATTGTTTTGACGGTTTTAATTGTTTGCATAGATTTTTGAGGTTGGGGTGATTAGGTTTTGCCAGAGTACAATAAATTGGAACGACATCGGCCATCACCAGTTCTGGGGACGGTGACACAAAATGGCAGCAGCGGGACGGTTTAAGGCATTCAACCGGGCGGTTTGGAAAAAGGATCTGGCTGGCATGGCAAGTTGCGGGTGGAGGACTGGGGTGCCCAACAAAGATAATCCTATTTTACGAATGTTCAACATGCGATACGATGGCTGGCTTGGTGATTACCACACTGTATTGGACGGGCCAGCTCCCGTCAAAAAACGCAACTCTTCTGTTTAGGCATTAAACTGTGAAATTTCTGCAACGCCGGAACCGGCGGCAAACCGGCCGAACCTGGACATGAAGTTCAGCCCCGGCCTTCGACCCAGCGCGCCAACAGCCAGAGCAGGTCGGAAAGCCGGTTGAGAAAAATCAGGATCTCGGTGTTCTTCAATTCCCCCGCCGCTTGCAGATCGTAGACCCGCCGCTCCGCCCGGCGGCAGACCGTGCGCGCCACATCCAGCGACGCGGAGGTTTGGTTTTCCCCCGGCGTGGCCCAATGCTTGAAGCTCACATTCTGCGCCTCGATCTCCTTCACCAGCGCATCCAGTTTGGCCGTCATCGCCGGGGTGACCAGCATGTAGCCGCCTTTTTCGTAACGCGGCAAGTCTTCCGGCAGCACGCCGACCTCGCCCATCACATCCACCAGCGATTTTTGGATCCAGAAAATGTTTTCGCTGACAAATTTCTCCGTCGCCGTCGCCCGCACCAGGCCCAAGGTGGCGTTCAACTCGTCGATCGTGCCATACGCCTCCACCCGTGGATGATTCTTCGGCACCCGGTGCCCGTAGATCAGGCCCGTGGTTCCGTTATCACCGGTTTTGGTGGCAATGCTCATTTTTAGTTCCGAAGAATATTTCCGCCACGTTCGCAAAGGTCGCCACATGAAAAAAGAAAAATCCTTCGCCACCGGCCCGTCCGGCTAAACATCAGTGGTGTCTGCGGGAGGTGGAAACCCGGTTGGTCGTCGTTGCGGATGCGGTTGGTGGGGGCGGGCTGGTCAATTTCTGATAGGCCAGAATCCCTTTCACGATGGCCGCCGCCATTTGCTGGCGATAGCCGGCATCAAAAATCTTTTTACCCTCGATCGGATGAGAGAGATAGCCGCCCTCGATCAGGATGGCCGGCATCTCCGCCGTCCGCAGCACCTCGAACCGCGCCCGCCGCACGCTGCGGTCGCAGACGCCGAGATTTTTAACCAGCGCACGGTGCACCTGGTAGGCCAGCAGCAGGCTCTTGTCTTCCAGCCGGTTGGCCGGGTAAGCATGACTCCCCGCGCCTGCGCCCTCGGAATCGTTGGATGACGCCGCGCCCACCGGGGTGATGCAATATGTTTCCGGCCCCTGCACCCGGCCCGGATCGGGCGGAAAGGAATTGAAATGCAGGCTCACAAACAGATCCGCGCCCTTGCGGTTCGCCATGTCGGGTCGCCAGGCCAACTCCGGATAGACATCCTTGTCCCGCGTCAACATCACCCCGAACCCGGCCCGCATCAATTGCTGCCGCAGTTCCAGCGCCAGCGCCAGCGTATAGGTCTTTTCGTTGCGCTTGAAAAACGTGCCCACGCGATAGCCCGTGTCCTTGCCACCATGGCCGGGATCGAGGCAGATGACCGTGACTTTTTTAGCCGACGGCTTCTGCGGAAACACCAGCGGGCGGATGGTCTTGTCGAGGTCGAGCTGCGAAATGAACCCGCCCTTGGCCACCGGAAACGCCAGACGCACCTCCACGCCATTGATGGAGGCGTCCGCGGAATCCTTGTCGAAGACCAGGCGCGAAGCCCCCTTGGTGAGGACGAATTCCGTCCCGCCGTCCTGGGTGAAACCGCCAAAACCATTTGCCCGCGCCCAGCCGGTCAGTGACACATAGCTGCGGCCATTGATGAAATCCGCACGCGCCGTGTCCGCAAAAAATGCGAGGCACGCCAGCAGCACGGAAAGGAATTTCATCAGGCGCAAGTTGCCCGCCCGGCGTCCTTCATTCAAGGCAAATGGCATTTTCCACTCGCTAAAAAGTTGCTTTCCCGCGCCAATCGTTTTTAATGCTCGTCATAATTTTTGCATGAACATCCACGAATATCAGGCCAAACAATTGCTCGCCCAGTACGGCGTCAACGTTCCCTTGGAAATCCCCGCCAAGTCCCTGGCGGAAGTGCGCCCGGCGGCGGATAAAATCGCCGCCAGCGGCAGCGCCAAGGTCGTCGTCAAATCGCAGATCCATGCGGGCGGGCGCGGCAAGGGCACGTTCAAGACCGGCTTTCAGGGCGGGGTGAAAGTAGCCGCCTCCGTGGATGAAGCCGTGGGCTTTGCCGAAAAGATGCTCGGCAACGTGCTCGTCACCAAGCAGACTGGCGCCGAAGGCCGCCAGGTGCAGACGCTTCTCCTCGCCGCCGGCGCAAAGATCAAAAAGGAATTTTACCTCGCCGTGCTGCTCAACCGCGAAACCTCCCGCCCGCTCATCATGGCCAGCACCGAGGGCGGCATGGACATCGAGGAAGTCGCCGAGAAGCATCCCGAAAAGATCTTCAAGGAAAACATCGATCCCGCCGTCGGCATCATGCCGTATCAGGCGCGCAAGATTGCCGCCGCGCTCGGCTTGAAAGGCGATCTCTTCAATGCGGGCGTCAAGCTCATCACCGGCGTCTATAATACCTGGTGGGAATGCGACGCCGCCATGGTCGAGCTCAACCCCCTCGCCGTGGTGGAACTTGCCGATGGCAAGGAAACCGTCATGGCGCTCGATGCCAAGATCTCGCTCGATGACAACGCGCTCTACCGGCACAAAAACATTTTGGAGATGCGCGACTTGAACGAAGAAGCGCCGCTCGAGATCGAGGCCTCCAAATTTGCCCTCAATTACATCAAGCTCGACGGCTCCATCGCGTGCCTCGTGAACGGCGCGGGCCTGGCGATGGCCACCATGGACATCATCCAGCATTTCGGCGGCAACCCGGCGAACTTCCTGGACGTGGGCGGCGGCGCGAGCAAGGAACAGGTCACCGCGGCGTTCAAGATCATTTTGAGCGACCCCAATGTGAAGGGCATCCTGGTGAACATTTTCGGCGGCATCATGGATTGCAATGTCATCGCCACGGGCATCATCGCCGCGGTGAAGGAAACCGGCCTGAAGCTGCCGCTCGTCGTCCGCCTCGAAGGCAACAACGTGGCCGCCGGCAAGAAAACGCTGGCGGATTCCGGCGTGGCCATCATCAACGGGGACACCATGTCTGACGCGGCGCAGAAAATCGTCAAAGCCGTCGGCAAATAAGGTCAGCCATGCTCAAGGTCACCGAAATCGCCTTCAGTTGCTATGCCGTCACGGACATGGCGCGAGCGCGCGCGTTTTATGAGGGCGTGCTCAACTTGAAGCCGACGACGGTGCATGATTCCGAACATGGCAAATGGGTGGAATACGAATTCGGTCCGCACGCGCTGGCCATCGGTTCCTCGCCGATGTTCAAACCCAGCCCCGACGGGTGCTCCGTGGCGCTGGAAGTGGAAAATTTTGACGACGCGGTCGCTCAATTAAAACAACACAACGTGAAATTCCGCATTGAGCCGATGGCCACGCCCGTCTGCTCCATGACGATGGTCTATGACCCGGACGGCAACTGTATTTGCATTCACAAACGTAAAGCCAAGTAATTTTAATTTCTCATGTCTATTCTAGTCACCCCAAAAACTAAAGTTCTCATCCAAGGCATCACCGGCAGCTTCGGCGCGAAACACGCGCAACTGTCCATTGATTACGGCACGCTGGTCGTCGCCGGCGTCACGCCGGGCAAAGGCGGCCAGTTTTTTGAACACGGCGGCAAGAAGGTGCCCATCTTTGACACCGTGGCCGAGGCCGTGAAACAATCCGGTGCCACAGCCAGCGCCGTGTTCGTGCCCCCGCCCTTCGCCGCCGACGCCATTCTCGAAGGCGCGGATGCCGGGCTGGAGCTCGTGGTCGCCATCACCGAAGGCATTCCCGTCCGCGACATGGTGCGGGTGAAGCGCGCCATGCAGGGCAATCTTAAGACCCGCCTCATCGGCCCGAACTGCCCCGGCATCGTCACGCCCGGGGAAGGCAAGGATTCGCACGGCGGCTGCCGCATCGGCATTGCGCCCGGTTACATCCACAAGAAGGGCCACATCGGCGTGGTCTCGCGTAGCGGCACGTTGACCTATGAAGCCGTTTGGCAGCTCACCTCCCGCGGCGTCGGCCAGAGCACCTGCGTGGGCATCGGCGGCGACCCGGTGAACGGCACCTCGCACCTCGATGTCATCAAGTTGTTCAACGCCGACCCCGAAACGACCGGCATCATCATGATCGGCGAGATCGGCGGCAGCGCGGAAGAAGAAGCCGCGGAATGGATCAAGGCCAATTGTAAAAAGCCGGTCGCCGGTTTCATCGCGGGCGCCACCGCGCCGCCGGGACGCCGCATGGGTCACGCCGGGGCGATCGTCAGCGGCGGCAAGGGCACGGCGGCGGCCAAGATCGCGGCTTTCAAGGCCGCGGGCATCGGCATCGCCGTCACGCCGAGTGAAATGGCGGACACCCTGTTGAAAATGATGTGAGAGAGATAGCAAATGACGGGTGGCGGAAAATCCGTCATTATGGTTTCGTCATTCGTCATTTTGCATGGGCATTGTCGATTTCATCCTGAACCTTGCCGGTCTGCTGCTGTGGTTAAACTGGCGTTCCATCCGGTTTGACCCGCTGGCCAAACGCCGGCCCGCGACCCTGATGGGCACCTTGCGCCCGGCCGCGCCCAAAAACCTCCGCCGCTGGCACCTGCTGGCCTTCATCGCCGCCCTGCTCCTGTTGCGGGCGGTGATCTACCACTGGGTCATGCCGTTCTGGGTCGGGCACCTGGATTTCGCGGTGACCAACATCCCGTTCCGCAGCGATGAGTTTTCCAAGATGCTGGCCTTCTCCTTTTTCAGCTTCAGCCTGACGTTGGGCGTCTTTTACCTGTGCCTGCTGCCGCTGTCGCTGCTCGCCGGCCCGGAACCGTTTCACAGCCTGGTTAAAATTCCGCTGGGCCGGGTGGATGACTGGCCGCGGTGGGCCAAAGTCATCCTGCCTTTTTTTGCCACGGCCTTGTTCTGGTGGCTGGCGAGCTGGGTGTTCGGCTGGCTGCAGATTTCCCCCAAAATGGTTTTGCCGGCGGAGCGCTTTGAGCAATCGGTCATCATCGGCCTGGGCAGCTACCTGCTTTGGAAATTTCCCCTGGGCGCCATCCTGGTGCTGCACCTGTTGAACAGCTATGTGTATTTCGGCAAGCACCCGTTCTGGAAGTACATCCATGCCACCGCGCAGTCGTTGCTGGCGCCCCTGCAAAAGATTCCCCTGCGCCTCGGGAAGGTGGATTTCGCGCCGGTTCTGGGGCTGGTGTTGACTTTTCTCGCCGCCGAAGGGATCGCTTACGAGCTCTGGCGGCTTTACACCAAGCTGCCTTTCTAAACTTCAGTTTTTTTTCGCCAGCGGCAGTTTCACGGTCACGGTTGAGCCGGTTCCCTGTCCGCTCTCGATGGTCAGGGCGCCGCCGTGCAGTTCCACCAGCTTGCGGGCGATGGTGAGACCGAGGCCGAGACCTTCCACATCCTGCATCTTGCGTTCAAATTGCACATATGCCCCGATGCGCTTCATCTGCTCGGCGGAGAAGCCACGGCCGGCATCGCGCACGGAAAATTCCAGCTCGCCCGGCGACAGGGCCAGGCGCACCCGCACCGGCGTCCCGGGTTCGGAATATTTCAGGGCGTTCTGCACCAGTTCAGTGACGATTTTTTTGAAATATTCCTCGGCGATGCCCAAGGGCAGATCCATGACTTCCACCACGAGGTCGGCCATGCGGCCGGCGTGGTCGGCCAAGTTCCGCGCGACATCGCGCGCGATCACGCCGGGGTTGTAAATCCGCGCCTCGCGCAGGGAATTCACGCCTTGCGGGTCGACGGCGAGCAGCTCGATCTGCGCGTAGGCCAGGAAGTTTTCGATCAGCCGTTCCAGGCGCAGGCCGGACTGGGAGATTTCCCGGCCCATGATCGCGATTTCCGAGGCGGGCAGCGGCAGCTCCTCGCTGGTGGCCAGGAGTTCCGCGTTCGAGATGATGCCGTTGAGGGGCGTGCGCATCTCGTGCGGCAGCATGAACGAAATCTGGTTACGCAGGTGGGACAGTTTGCGCTCCGCCTCCTCGCGCACCGTGCGGACCTTGCGCAGGCGCGCCTCCACGGCGGCGTAAAGCTCGTCAATCTTGAACGGCTTGGGCAGGTAATCATCCGCGCCCAGGGCCATGCCGTGGCGCATCCCGGCGGCATCCGCCAGGCCGGTCATCAGGATGAAGGGGATGGCGGCCGTCGCGGGATCCTCGCGCAGCCTGGCCAGCGTGGTGTACCCGGCCCCGGCCTTGTCCATGTTCACGTCACAGAGGACGAGGTCGGGCAGATGCTCCCGCGCCATGCTGATGCCTTCCGGGCTGTCGCCGGCCTCAATCACTTCAAAGCCATGCTGCGCCAGGGCCAGGCGGATCATCTCCCGCAGCCAGGCCTCGTCGTCTATGACCAAAATCTTGCTCATCAAAAAAATAAAAAAGCGCCAAAGGCCACAATTGCCAGTCCTTTGACGCTTGTAAATATCCCGGCCACGGCAAAAAAAGCAAACGGACGAAAGCCCGGTTTACTTCCGTTCATCCAGGGGGATGTAATGCTTCTGCGTCGGTCCCGTGTAAATCTGGCGCGGCCGGTAGATGCGGCTCTTCGGCTCCTCCATGATCTCCTTGTAGTTCGCGATCCAGCCCGGCATGCGGCCGATGGCGAAAATGACGGTGAACATCTCGATGGGAATGCCGATGGCGCGCATGATGATGCCGCTGTAAAAATCCACGTTGGGGTAGAGCTTGCGTTCGACAAAATAGGAGTCTTTCAATGCGGCCTCCTCCAGCTTCTTGGCGATGTCGAGCAGCGGGTCGCTGATGTGCAGCTTGGCCAGCACCTCGTCGCACGCCTTCTTGATGATCTTGGCGCGCGGGTCGTGGTTCTTGTAGACGCGGTGGCCGAAGCCCATGAGCTTCTTGCCGCTGTTCTTGTCCTTCGCGGCCTCGATGAACTTGGAGCCGTCATCGCCTTCCTTGTGGATCTGGGCCAGCATCTCGAGGACCGCCTGGTTGGCGCCGCCATGCAGCGGGCCCCACAACGCGCACACGCCCGCCGCGCAGCTCGCGAACAGGTTCGCCTGCGAGGAGGCCACCATGCGCACGGTCGAGGTGGAACAATTCTGTTCGTGGTCCGCGTGCAGCAGGAAAATCAAATCGAGCGCCTTGACGACTTCCGGCTTGAGTTCAAAGTCTTCGTACGGCATCGAGAACAGCATGTGCAGAAAGTTCGCCGTGTATTTGTAGTTCTGCTTGGGGTAGATCAACGGCAGGCCGCGCGACTTGCGGTAGGAATACGCCGCGATGGTGCGCACCTGCGAAATCAATTTGGCCACGTACACCTCGAACTCCTTGGTCTTGCCCCAATGCCAGTTCATCAGGCCCTCGTCGAAGCAGCTCGCCGCATTGATCATGGAGGACAAGATCGCCATTGGATGCGCGCCCGTGGGGAACCCCTCGAAATGATACGTCATGTCCTCATGCAGGAACTGATGCGCCGTCAGCAGGTCTGAAAATGTTTTGATCTGCGCCCGGTTGGGGAGCGTCCCGTAGATGATCAGATATGCCGTCTCGATGAAGTTGGATTTTTCGGCCATCTCCTCGATGGGGATGCCGCGGTAGCGCAGGATGCCCAGGTCGCCGTCAATGAAGGTGATTTTGCTGGTGCACGAGCCGGTGTTGCCGTAGCCGTCGTCGAGGGTGATGTAGTTGGTGGTGGCGCGCAGGGTGGACACGTCCACCGCCTTCTCCCCCTCGGTCCCAACCAGGGTCGGCAGCGTGAAAGTTTTTCCTTCGAGTTCGAGTTTGGCTTCGTTGCTCATGACACCTTGATTCTAAATAGAGTTAAGTTTTATTAAATCTGCCGGGTTATCGAAAACTTGGCAAGAAGCGAAAGCATTTTTTGCGCGGCTCCCCGGGTCCGGCACGCCTCGCCAGCAGCACCAGCCAAAGTGATGCAGAGAATTGATTTTGCTTCTGCAAAGGGCGGCCACGGCCCGGCCGGCCGGCCGGTTGCATCGCGCCGGATCTGTGCTTTATTGAGGCGCGAATCGCCGCGTTCCGCCGGATGTCGGTTGAATGTTTTTCCCGGCGGGCGGTCTAAACTTGTAGTTGAGACAAACGAGATAAAGACATGTTATTCTGGAGTACAAATTATTTTTTATTCGTGATGCTGCCCGGCCTGCTGATCGGCGCGTGGGCGATGATGAAGCTGCATTCCGCCTATGGCAAATACAGCCAGGAACCCGTCGCCTCCGGCCTGACCGGCGCACAGGCGGCCCGTCATATCCTCGACCACGCCGGGCTGACCGACATGCCCATTGAGGAGGTCGAAGGCCATCTGAGCGACCATTTTGACCCTGCGAAACGGGCCTTGTTTCTCTCCACGGAGAACTTTCACGGCCAGAGCATCGCCGCCGTGGGGGTGGCCGCGCATGAAGCCGGCCATGCCCTGCAACAGCAGACTGGCTACGCCCTGTTCAACCTGCGGATGGCGCTCGTACCCGTCACCCAGATCGCCAATTACGCCTGGATGGGCATCCTGCTGGCGGGCATGTTCCTGCATGGCCTGCACGGCCTGGTACTCATCGCCATCGCCATCTTTTCCGTGCTGACCTTGTTCCAGCTCGTGACGTTGCCGGTGGAATACGACGCCAGCGCCCGGGCCAAGGAACAGCTTTTCCGGCTGGGGCTGGTCCGCGAGACCGAACGCGAAGGCGTGAGCAAAGTGCTGGATGCCGCCGCCCTCACCTACGTCGCCGCCCTGGTCGGCGCGGTGCTCCAATTGTTCTACTATATCTCCGCCGCCGGGGACGACCGCAGTTAATTTGCTTGCAGCCTGACGCCCCGCGTTTAACTTTTCGTCCATTCATGGTGGCGAAAAACAAAAAACGCAAGGCAGCCCCGGCACAACCGCGGAAGAAGGATTCCACTCCTCCCGCCGCCCCGGCTGAACCCAAGGTCGTCTCGGTTCCCCGCACGCTGGCGGAATCGCCCGTGCAGGCGCCGGCGGTGGTGCCCACCGAGGGCGACACCACCCGCTTCATCCGCCGCGAAAGCGAGCGGCACGATGGCGACACCGCCATCCGCCTGTACCTCCGCGAAATCGGCCAGGTGAAATTGCTGACCCCGCAGGAGGAGATCGAGCTCGCCGCCAAGATCAAGAAGGGCGACAAGAAGGCCCGGGAACACATGATCAAGGCCAACCTCCGCCTGGTGGTGAAGATTGCGCGCGATTACGAAGGCATCGGCCTGCCCCTGCTCGACCTCATCAGCGAGGGCAACATCGGCCTGATGAAGGCGGTGGAACGGTTTGACCCCAACAAGGGCGGCAAGCTCTCCACCTACGGCTCCTGGTGGATCAAGCAGTCCATCAAGCGGGCGCTGGCCAACCAGTCCAAGACCATCCGCCTGCCCGTTCATCTGGTGGACAAGATCTCCCGGATGCGCCGCACGGCGATGAAGCTGCAGGAGGAATTTGGCCGCGAACCCACGGACGAGGAACTCGCCGCCGAGCTGGGCACCACCGCCTCGCGCGTGGCCCAGATGCGCACCGCGTCCATCCGGCCCGCCTCGCTGGATGCGCCGATCGGCGATGACGACTCCAATAATTTCTCCGAAATGGTCGAGGACGAGCGGGCCGTGAATCCGTATGACGAGCTCGAGGACAAGACCGTCGTCACCATGCTGACGGACATGGTCAAGCATCTCGATGAGCGCGAGGCGACCATCCTGCGCTACCGTTTCGGGCTGGATGGCGGCTCGGAAAAAACTTTGGAGGAAGTCGGCGTCAAGTTCGGCGTCACCCGCGAACGCGTCCGGCAGATCCAGAACCTCGCGTTGCGCAAGCTGCGCAAGATGATCGAACGTCTCGAAAAAACCAAGCACAAGGAAAGTTGAACCATGCCGCACGCCGTCACCGCCGCTGAAATCGAAAAAGCCATCCGCAACGTCCCGGATTTCCCCAAGCCCGGGATTCAGTTCAAGGACATCACGCCCGTGCTGGCCGATGCCCGGCTCTTTTCCGGCGCCATCGACCTGATCACGGAAAAATTCTCCCCCGGCAGCGTGGACGCCGTCGTGGGCATCGATGCCCGCGGCTTCATTTTCGCCGCCGCCGCCGCCACCAAGCTGCATGCCGGGTTCGTGCCCGTGCGCAAAAAAGGCAAGCTGCCCTTTACGACCATCGAGCAGGATTACGCGCTCGAATACGGCCACGCCTCCGTGGCGATGCACACCGATGCGCTCAAGCCCGGCGCCCGCGTGCTGCTCGTGGATGACCTCCTCGCCACCGGCGGCACGTCCGCCGCCGCCGCCGCGCTCGTGCAAAAGCTGGGTGGCAAAATTGTCGAGGCGGTTTTCCTGATCGAACTGAAGTTTCTGGACGGCCGTCAAAAACTGTCCGGCTTCCCGGTCCGTTCGCTCGTCGTGTATTGAAACCGCATGCCTGAGCCAGTCACTTTAAGCGTGGTCGCCCCCTGTCACAACGAGGCGGACAATCTGATTCCCTTCGTCACCGCCATCCAGGCCGCGCTGGAACCGCTGAAGATCGCCTACGAAATCGTCCTCACGGACGACCGCAGCACGGACAATTCCTGGGCAATCCTGCAGACGCTGGGGGCGAAAGATCCGCGCATCCGGGCCGTGCGGCTGGCAAAAAATTCCGGCCAGTCCGCCGCCATCTGGGCCGCGATCAAGGCCGCGCAGGGGCGCTACGTCGCCACGCTGGATGCCGACCTGCAAAACGATCCCGCCGACCTGCCGCAATTCCTCGAAGCGATCAAGAACTTTGACTGCGTCTGCGGCAACCGCAAACAGAACCGCGCGAAGGGCGATTCGATCATCCGCCAGCTTTCGTCCAAGATCGCCAACGGCATCCGCAATTGGATGACGCAGGAGACGGTTACGGATTCCGCCTGCGGCTACCGGATGTTCCGTCGGGAGTGCGCGGACAACCTGAAATTTTTCAAGGGCATGCACCGCTTCATGCCCACGCTGTTCAAGATCGAAGGTTTCACCATCACGGAAATTCCCGTGCGCCACCATGCGCGGGCCGCGGGCGTGAGCCACTACGGGGTCTGGAACCGCGCGTTCGCCGCGCTGTATGACCTGTTTGCGGTGCGGTGGATGCAGAAACGGATGTTCCGGTTCAGCGTCGCTGAGCGGATTAATTTGCCGGCAGATGGGAAATGACGAATGACGAATGACGGGCTCAGACGGCTTGCGGTGTCAATGGGTTAATTTCATGCTAGACAACGAGTTTCCCCCGGAATACAACTTTTCGATGGCAAAGGATAGACTGCATAGGGAAAAGGATGGGCTGCAAAAGCCGCTGGCCATTAGCTCTTAGGCAGCAAGCACCAGCCTCGTGAAACTTTCAACCAAACTTGTGACTTACAGCATGACGCTTTCAGAGTCGGCTGGACCGTTCACCGCCATCGGTGTTGTGTTTGTTGCTTTCGCATCTTCAGAGTTGATATTTGAGTTGTTGCAATATCTTGTCATCAATTACGCATATGGCCATGCGGCTTGGGTGCATGGTTTGCGAGTCACAGATTGGAAGCATGGCGTTCTTTCAGATGGAGACCTCTTATCTGGCTGGCCATATATGGTCTTACACTTGGGTTTGTTTGTTTTGTGGGTGCCATTTGTCATCGGCTCTGGATTTTTATTCAGTTATATTGGACTGCGGCTGCGGGGACGGCGTTTGAGCGACCCGAAGCCGAAAAAGAAATGGAGATAATCAAGTGAGAGCGACCATGCTGCCTAACAAAAGGATAGGCTGCCCTCGGTTTTGAGCCTCACTCGCGGCCAAGTCTTCCCAAAATGCGCGATTTCCTTTCGTGCGTGATTATTCCTGATGGTGTCGGCAGATCCTCTCTCTTGTCCATAGCCTCAGATGGGCCGGGCCTTCAGCCCTTAATTTTGTTTTTGGGGGGGGCTTTTCCTGGGGCGTTGGCCCACGCCGTGTTTCTCCCGTTTCAGCATTTTGAAAATATTTTTCGGTTGGACAGCCTTTGTCCAAGTGGGGGTGGCAAAATGGGCGGAAGATGGCCGCTGGAAAGATCAACCGGCTGCCGCGGGACATCCGCGAGTAATTAAACCGACGACTGGACGGCGGCTGTGTCTGAAAGACCAGCCGCAGCACGTCCGAACGTTGGAACGGGTCAGTTTTCTCGAAGATCCTCAGCATGGCCACCCGCTGCGGCTGGGCTGCGCCACAGCCGCGCTCCATTGGATTCAGGGCTTTCGCTGCCAGCGGGATTTCCGAATTTCTCCCATTTTATTATTTTGAACTATTTTTTCAGTTGGACAGCCTTTGTCCAAGTGACGGTGGCAAAATGGGCGAAATATGGCTACTGGAAAGATTAATCGGC
>JARLJW010000001.1 GCA_031290985.1 Verrucomicrobiia bacterium
ACCAGGGCCCGTGATCAACTGTGCCGTGGGGATGAACAGTTCGTCCTGTTTGGTTTTGCGGGTTCCAAGTGCCATGCGCTTTCAGACTGTTTTTCTTCTCGTCAGGTGACACCGTCTTTGGAGTTTTTTAACGGGCTGCTAGACGAGCAGGCACAGATTGTAGTTGAAGTAGGCCGAATTTTAAGCGTTTGTTTCGTTTTAGAAGCCGATATCGAAACCAACCTCCAAAAAGCCGAAGCCCTGCGCCAATCCATCCTGAAAAAAGCTTTCGCTGGCGAACTCGTGCCACAAGACCTCAACGATGAACCCGCCAGCGTTCTACTCGCCCGTATCCGCGCCGAGCGTGAATCGGCAGCGGCCAGCAAAGCTGAGTCCAAATCGAATTCCAAGCCCAAAAAAGTCCACCCCGTCAAAGTATGAGCACTGATTCCATTATTTCCAAAGTCTGGGGCTTTTGCACCACCTTGCGCGACGACGGCATTGGCTACGGCGATTACCTCGAACAACTCACCTACCTCATCTTCCTCAAGATGGCGGATGAATACAGCCGCCCACCTCACAACCGCAATGTCGGCATCCCGGCCAAGTATGCGTGGCCAACCTTGAAAAATCTCAAAGGCGCGGAGTTGGAAGTCCACTACGTCAACGTCCTCCGCGAACTCGCCGGCAAATCCGGTATGCTCGGCCAGATTTTCACCAAATCGCAAAATAAAATCCAAGACCCGGCCAAGCTCGCCCGCGTGGTGGAGATGGTGGATGAAACGGAGTGGGTCGTGCTTGGTTCTGACACGAAAGGTGCAATCTATGAGGGGCTGCTGGAAAAAAATGCGGAAGATACCAAGTCCGGTGCTGGCCAGTATTTCACGCCCCGCGCCTTGATTAAAACCATGGTGGCCTGTGTGCGCCCTCAGCCAAATAAAACCATTGCTGATCCCGCTTGCGGCACCGGCGGTTTTTTCCTTGCCGCCTACGATCACCTGGTCGCCAACCATGAGCTGAACAAAGCGCAGAAGGCATTTCTCAAGCATGAGATGTTCCATGGCCACGAAATCGTCGCCAACACACGGCGGCTCTGTTTGATGAACATGTTTCTCCATAACATCGGCGAGATTGACGGGGAGAGCCCCATTTCGTCCAACGATGCCCTCGTTGCCGATAGTGGCAAACGCTTCGATTATGTGCTGGCCAATCCACCCTTTGGCAAGAAAAGCAGCATGACCTTCACCAACGAGGAAGGGGAACAGGAAAAAGACGATCTTGTTTACAACCGGCAGGATTTCTGGGCCACCAGTTCCAACAAGCAGCTTAATTTTCTCCAGCACATCCGCACGATGCTGAAAACCACCGGCCAGGCCGCCGTGGTGTTGCCGGATAACGTGCTGTTTGAGGGCGGCGTCGGCGAAACCGTCCGCAAAAAACTGCTGGAAAATACTGAGCTTCACACGGTCCTGCGTCTGCCAACCGGTATCTTTTATGCCAACGGCGTCAAAGCAAACGTGCTCTTTTTTGATAACCAGCCCGCCGCGAAAGCGCCATGGACCAAGGACGTCTGGTATTACGATTACCGCACCAACATCCATCACACGCTCAAGCGCAAACCCATGCGTTTCGAGGATCTTGCGGATTTCATCGCTTGCTACAACCCGGCCATCCGTGGTTAAAAATTGGTGGCCATCCTCCATCTGGTGGCCGACTGCAAAGTCTCCTCCATCCTCGCCTTATCCCCAATGGCCGGTGCGGCTCGCACTTCGTGTCAAAGGTCTTCCTATCAACTATCAACCCTCAACTAAAAACTGCCGCCCCGCCACCCTTCAACCTTCAGCCTTCCGCCTTCGTTGTTCCGCCTTTCGCCTTTCCACAGTTGCCGAACCGGCCGATTTGGGCTATTGAATCAGTGTGAATCCGGTGGAAACATCACCTTTGCCGCGGCTGTCGGCGGAAAAGCTCGCCTTGGCGCAATCCGCGTTCCGGGAGTTCCACGCCCGTTGCTTCTGGTTCATGCGGCCGGACGCGGAGATCGTCGCGGAAGAAGTCCCCTACCTTTGCGAACGGCTGCGGGCCGACGGCGGACGGCGTGGTTTCTTCATTGCCGCTGACCTATGCCGCTAGGCGATTTCGAAAAAGGTTTGCTGCGCCTGCTGGCCGCCAACCGCAATCCCGAAAGTTACATCGCCGGGGCCACCGTCTTTTTGCGGCGGGAAGATTCGCACCGGCAGTCCCAGGACATCGACGTTTTTCACGACACGGTCAACAGCCTCAAAAAGGCGGCGGCGCAGGATGCGGCGGTGCTGCAAGCGCACGGCTACACGCTGGCCTGGGTTGAAAATCAGGAGTCCTTGCAGCGGGCAACCATTTCCCAAGGCGGGCAGGCCACCAAGATGGACTGGGCCTATGATTCTGCGTTCCGCTTTTTCCCCGTGCAACCCGACCCCGATTTTGGATTTGTGCTGCATCCGCTGGACGGTGCCACCAACAAGGTGCTGGCCCTGGCCGGGCGCGGCGAACTGCGTGATTATCTGGACGTGCTGTTTCTGCACCGGAAAGTTTTGAGCCTGGGCGCGCTGGCCTGGGCGGCCTGTGGCAAAGATGTCGGTTTCACCCCGCAATTTTTGATCGAGGAGGCGCAACGGCTCGCTCATTATCCCGCCGCCCGGCTGAAAACACTGCTGCTGCGTGAACCGGTGGATCTGGTGGCCTGCAAGCGCCAGTGGCTGGCCGCAGTGGCCGAAGCCAATGCCCTCTTCCTGAAACTGCCGCCCGAAGAAATCGGCTGCCTCTATTTGGACGCCCAAGGGCAGGCTGTGGTACCCGATCCCGCCGCGCCGGAATTTAAGTTGCTGCGTCGTCACTTCGGCAGCGTGTCCGGAGCGTGGCCGACCATTAGAGCGGTTTAAGAAAAACTGTGGCCATTCGGAGCGAGGATTTTTGGGTTTTGGCGAGCGGTGCCGATCATCGGCCTTTGGCGAAGGAGCGGGTTTAAATAACCCCGTGACTGAGCCGAAACGAAGCCAAAACCCAAAAAGACCGCCCTCACTATTTCTCAGCCGAAGGGCCACATTTTTTCTTAAACCGCTCTAATCCCGGCTAAGCTGTAAAAAAGTTCCGCCCGCCCGTGCGGCTCGCACTTCGCGTTTGGTGCCGATCATCGGCTTCGAGTATTTCGCGGTAAAAATAAGCCTCCCGGCTTTGTTCCTTAGTTCCTTCGTTGTTCAACCGTCGGACTTCAGCCTTCAGCTTTTAGCCTTTAGACCTTGGCTTTAGCCTTCGTCAATCAGGCTTCAAACCTCTTCCACCCCTGCGGCCCGAACGCGTAACGCTTCGCGCCAAACTCGATCGCCCCGGGCGAGGTGCCCTCGAAGATGTCCGGCCGCTGGCCGACGCGCCGCGAATATTCCACCGCGATCTGCGGGATGTGCTCCTTCAGCGCGGCGATCTTGCCGAACACCGCCACCGTGCCGCCGGTGCCGCCGCCGGTGATCTTCGCCCCGTACAGCCCGGACTTCGCGCCGCGTTTCTGGACGGCTTCCACCAGGAAATTCACCTCCGGCACGGACAGATGGCAGTTGTCCCGGTAACTTTCATGCGCGCCGTACATCAATTCGCCGGCGGTGACGAGCGCCGCTTCATCGCCCGTGTTGGCCGTCTGCAACGCGCTGATGAACTTGAGCACCCGCTCATTTTCCGCCACCGGATGCCGCGCCGGGCCGACCACGCGGTAGGTCGCATCCGGCTGGATCGTGGTCACCGGGTCATCGTGCGTCTTGTAGTGCGCCAGAAAATCCGAGCCGAGGATCGTTTCCGGAATTTCCTTTTCATACTCCGCCTTGAATTCCGCCGTGGAAATTTCCGTGAGATAATTCAGCGGCGCGCGGCCGGTCCGGGCGCGGAGCTCGTTGACGATCTTTTTGCCCATGAACGCGCCGATGCGCACGTTGCCGTAGGCGTTGCCGGCCACGGAGTGCCGCACCATGGAGTTGATGCCCACAAAACCGGTGCCGGGCGGAATCTCCACCTCGCCGACGATGGACCCGGGCCGGCACAGGATGTGCGTCAGCTTGCTCTCGCGGCCGCTGGCCACGGCGATCTGGTCCATGATGCCGCACGGCGCGCCCACGACGTGGTTCTCCGCCATCTGGCCGAGCCGCGCGATGCGCGCGCCATCGAGCTTGAGCCCGAGATACGCGTTGAGGCAGGACAACGTGCCGATCTCCACCGCCGCCGAACTGCCGATGCCCACATTCATCGGCACCGCGCTCAACAGCAGAAAGCTGAAACCATACGACAGCTCCACCGATTCCTCCTTCAACAAGGTGAAGATGCTGCCGCCGATGTACGCCGCCCAGGTGGAGATGGGGTTCGCGTGGCAGAGCTCGCGGACCTGCGCGTAATTGCCCACCGCGCCGCCGGACATGAAATAATCCAGCGGGATGCGCGTCTCGACCGGCAGGCTGCGGGCGCCCGCCTGCGCGGAGCGGATGCGCAGGGTGCGGTCCGTGCGCGCCTGGATGGCCATCAACATGCCGTGACCAAGCACGGCCTCGCAGACATTCGCGCCCGAGTAATCCGCGATGCCGCCCATGACATCCAGCCGCGCGGGCACGCGGGCCACCCAGACCTCGCCGCTGTTGAAGAACCCCGCAAAGCCCGTCGGGTCGCTGTTCGGCTTGCGCAAGATCTGCTCAAACTCCGAGACTTCGAACGGGAGGGCGGTGTTCATAAATCAAAGGTCAACATGGTGCGGGTGATGGTGCTTGATGATCCGGTCACGGTTCCGGAACAGATACCAGACGATGGCCACGTTCACCACGAGAATGATGGCGACGGCGATTTTGGGATGCGCAAACAGGTGCGGATGGTTCTCGGGGTTCGGCGCGTGCCGGCGCACCAGTTCAAACAGTTCGATCGGGATGAAGAACGCCGATTCCGCGATCACCAGCCACACGATCCAGCTCACGCGCAGCGCCAGCCCGACCGCCTGCAAGAGCATGAACAGCCCGTAAAACGTCGAGCCGACCGCCACCCATTTCAAGTTCGTCGGCGTGATCTCGCCGATGCGGTCCGCGGCTTCCAGGAAGAACTTTTTTTCCGGGTCGAGGTGGAAAAATTCCAGCAGCTTGCGGAACTCCTCCGGCAGGTTGTTGTCCGTCAGGCTGTACGCGCCGATGGCAAACAGCAGCGCCGCCAGCGCCTTCGCCAATTTGAAGCCGACAATGAAATACAGCGTCGGCGCGCGCTTGGGCACGGGCTTGACCACGATGATCGCATTTTTCTGCTCGTCACTCATCACTCATCGGGTCTTAGACAGCAAAAAGTCCCGGAGTTCAGAAATTTTTATGCGTTCTTGTTTCCCGTCGTCCCGGTAACGGATGGTCACGGTGTCGAGCAGCTCCGGTTTCTCGCCCAAGGTGTCGAAATCAATGGTCAAACAAAACGGCGTGCCGGCCTCATCCTGGCGGGCGTAACGCTTGCCAATCGAGCCGCCGTCGTCGTAATAAACATTCATCCACGGGCGCAACAGGTCGCGCACCGCGATGGCCTTGGCCACCAGCTCCGGCTTGTTCTTCAACAACGGCAGGATGCCCGCCTTGATCGGCGCGACGCGCGGATGGAACTTCATCACGTACGTCGTCTCGGTCTTGCCCTTGTCATCCGTCTTGGTGACTTCGGTGTAGGCATTCGCGATAAGCGCGAGAATCAAGCGGTCCACGCCCGCGCTCGGCTCGATGACGTGCGGGATGTACTGGCCCTTGGCGAGGCCGTCGGCGTCGGCCGTGGCCTGCTTCTGCGCAGCCTCGGCTTCCACGCCCGACTTCGTCAGGTAGTTTTTACGATTATCGTAATACCGCTTCCACAGCGCGTCCTGTTTTTCCTTGGGCAGCTTGGCCCAGGCGCCGCGCAGTTCGTCGTCAAACACGCCCATCGGCTTGCCGGAGAAACGCTGATGCTGGCTCAGGTCAAAATCGCTGCGCGCGGCGATGCCTTCCAGCTCGTCGCCCTTCACGTTGCCATGCTCATCCTTCTTGCTGAACGGGAACTTGAACAAGATGTCCGTGCAGGCGCGCGCATAGTGCGCCAGCTCCTCGGGCGTCTGATGATGGAACCCCAGCGTGTCGCGCGAAAGGCCGATGCCTTCGTAGAAACGCACGCGTTCCTCCACCCAGTATTGATGCCAGGCCTGCCAGCCCCAGTTCGGCTGCGGCTCGCCCGGATGACCGGTCGCGGGCACGGTGGCCACGCTGCCGTGGATGGCTTCAACCGCCTCATCCGGCTTGATGAAAAATTCCAGCTCCATCTGCTCAAATTCGCGCGAGCGGAAGGTGTAATTGCGCGGCGTCACCTCGTTGCGGAACGCCTTGCCGATCTGGCCGATGCCGAACGGCACCTTTTGACGCGAAGTCTCCAGCACATTCTTGAACTGCGCAAAGATCGCCTGCGCGGTCTCGGGGCGGAGATAAGCAACATTGTCTTCGCTTTCCACAGGCCCGACGTAGGTCTTGAACATCAGGTTGAACGGCCGCGGCTCGGTCAGTTCCTTGGAATCGCAGGCCGTGCACTTGGTGCCGGCGGGAAGGGCAAATTTGCCATCGGCCGTCTTGATGAGCGTGAGTCCCTGGTCTTCACAAAGCTGGTCGGCGCGAAAGCGTTTCTTGCATTTTTTGCAATCACACATCGGGTCGCTGAAGGTGTCCACGTGGCCGCTGGCCTTCCAGATGGCGGGGGACATGATGATGGTGGCCTCGAGGCCGGCGACATCCTCGCGTTCGCGGGTCATGGTGTTCCACCACAGCTCCTTGACGTTGCGCTTGAGCTCCGCGCCGAGCGGGCCGTAATCCCAGAAACCGTTGATGCCGCCATAGATCTCGGAGGACTGAAAAATGAAGCCGCGGCGCTTGCAGAGCGACACGATCTTTTCCATCTGCAAATTTTCTTTAGGTTCGGCCATAGAGTTTGACAGTTTTCGGTAAAAACGGGGGGAAATCAATCCTCAAACGCGGGGCTGAAAGCAGGCGGCGCAGCTTGACCCTGCGCCCCGGAGCCCCGGCCTCCGAACCGGGCCCGGGCGGCGTGGCAAGATACGGGATCAAGCAGGTGCCGACTGCGAACAACTTTACGGCCGATGCGTGATTTTCACGCATTATGCGTGAAAATTTCCCGCATGGGAGGGGTTGGGCGCGGGTGGACTGTCTGATTTACTGGGATTTTCGATGATTTTTGATTGGCACTGGCGTTGCTTAAGTAAATTCAACAATCCGTACGATCAGGCACGAAGTTCAGGTGGATTTCGGCACCGGTCGTCGGGCGAAAACAAAAAACACAACCTAATTATGAAACAACAAATCAAAAAAAGCGCCTTCACGCTGATCGAGCTGCTCGTCGTGATCGCGATCATCGCGATTCTCGCGGCCATGCTGCTGCCCGCGCTCGCGGCGGCCAAGAAAAAAGCCCAGAAAATCAGCTGCACCAACAACGTCAAGCAGGACATGCTCGCCGTCAAGGTTTGGGCGGGTGACAACGGCGACCGTTATGCCAACCAGGTTTCTTATACTGCGGGTGGTGCCAGTGAATACCTCGCGCATGGCAATGTGACCGCCACCACGACGGTTATCCCGGGCATGATGTTCATGGTCATGTCAAACGAATTGTCCACGCCCAAGGTTTGCTATTGCCCGTCTGACAGCTATGGCCGCACCAATGCCTCGACCTTCGGTTACCAAGGTTTCATCTGGGGCACCGCACCGGTTGCTCCGACCACAAAGGCCACGTCCACGGACAAGGGCGGCTTGAGCTATTTCATCAACGGTGATTCTACGGACACGGATCCGCAGATGATTGTCATGGGCGATGGCAACATCGGTCTGGCCTCGGGGAACAATACTCCCGGTGCCTTTGCTTTCGACGCCGCCAGCGCCTCGGCTCCGACCCCGTCCAAGCAAAATCAAAGCGAGCCCTTCGCCACGGGCGGTGTCTCTTGGGGCACGGCCGCGAACAATTGGGCTTGGACCGCGAATGAAAATCACGCCAAGACCGGCAACATCGGCTTGGCGGACGGCAGCGTTCAGGGACCGACCATTTCCGGCCTCCATACGGCCATGGCGAACAGCACGAACACCGTGGCGATCCAGAGCTGGAACTTCCCCTGGTAATATTTCCGGCGGTTAAGAAATTAAATATCAACGAGGCCATCGCAAGATGGCCTCGTTTTTTATTTCCTGCGCGCCCGCTGGTTTCGACCGGGATTTTCTTGGCTTTCCTTCAACGCAGATTGTGCTAGAAACCCCGTGATGTATCATGAGTTCTATGGCTTAAGGCAGGCGCCGTTCGACATTACGCCGAACCCGCGCTTCCTTTTCCACAGCACCAAGCATCGGGAGGCGTTCAATCATCTGATCTACGGCGTGCGCGAGCGGAAAGGCTTCGTGCAACTCACCGGCGAGGTCGGCGCGGGCAAGACCACGCTGTGCCGCGCTTTTTTGGAGCAGCTCGACGGAAAGTTTTCCACCGCCCTGATCCTGAACCCCGTCTTGAATGCCGATGAGTTGATGCGGGCGATCGCCACGGAGTTCGGGCTGGACGTCAAAGGGCGGGACCGGCTGGCGACCATCGCCGCCATCAGTGACTTTCTCCTCAAGCAGACGCTGGCCGGCAAAGAGACGGTTTTGATCATCGACGAGGCGCAAAATCTGACGGAAGACCTGCTGGAACAGGTGCGCCTGATTTCGAACATCGAGACCGACGACCGCAAGCTGCTGCAAATCGTGCTCATGGGCCAGCCCGAGCTGCGCGACCGGCTCAACAGCCCCCGGCTTAAGCAGCTCCGCCAGCGCATTACCGTCCGTTATCATCTCGCGCCGTTGACGCGGGTCGAAGTGGGGCAGTATATTCAGCACCGGCTGGCGCTGGCGGGTTCGCGGGGTGCGCCGGCGTTCACGTTCCCGGCCGTCTGGCGGGTGTTTGGTTACAGCCAGGGGATTCCCCGGCTGGTCAACGCCGTCTGCGACAAGGCGCTGCTGGCCGGGTTTGTGGAGCGCAGTTACCGTATCAATTACCGGATGGTTGGACGCGCCATCCGGGAGCTCGAAGGAAATATTCATACATGAGCCTGATCAACGACGCACTGAAGCAGGCGCGGCAAGCCCCGCCGCGGAACCCGCCCAATTCGCTGCCGCCGCTCCAGCCTGCCCCTGCCGAATCCTCGCCCACGGCGGTCTGGCTTGTGCCGGCCATCATCATCTTCCTCGTCTTCGCCGCCATTTTTTTCATTGGCTGGGCGGCGGCGCACCGCACCGTCCACAGCATTGTCACCGCCCCACCCGACCCCGAGACCACCCAGCAGGTCGAGGTCGTGTCCACGCCGGTCGTGGTGCCAGCCCCGCCGCCCCCGGCGGCGGCGCCGGACCTGCCCAAACTGCAGGGTATCTTTTACTCGCCCACCGCGCCCTCGGCCATTCTGGACGGCAAAACCGTCCGGCCCGGCGACAAGTTCCGCCAATACAAGGTGACGGCCATCACCAAGTTCACCGTAACGCTCATCGATCCGGACAAAAAGGAATTCAAGATCGGCATGAGCAACTGACCGATGTGCCTGCGAAAATTTCTCTCCGTCTCCCCGGCCGTGGCGCGGGCCGTGCCATTCCTCATCTTTGTGGCGCTCACCGTGGCGCAAGGAAAATTTGGCCCCGCGTCCGCCTACTGGTTTTATTTCGCCAAAACCTTCGTCGGTCTCTGGCTGATTTACGAGATGTGGCCGCTCGTGGCGGAAATGCGCTGGGCGTTCAGTTGGGAGGCCGTGGCCGTGGGCGTGGGCGTGTTTGCGGTCTGGGTTGGCATCAGCAGCGGATGGACCACGCAGGCGTCGCTTTGGTTCAAGCTGGGTTTGAGCCACGCGCCGGCAACCGCCGCCCCGGTGTGGAACCCCAACGAACAGTTTGGCCAGGGCTCCGCGCTCGCATGGCTGTTTGTCGTCACGCGCATCGTTGGCTCAACCTTGATTGTGCCGCCGTTGGAGGAGGTTTTCTACCGTTCCTTTGTCTACCGCTACATCGCCCGGGTGGATTTTCTGTCCGTGCCGCTTAACCGGTTTCTGCCGTGGCCGTTTCTGGCGACCGCGCTGGTATTCGGCTTCTCGCACAACGAATGGCTGGCCGGCATCCTATGCGGGGCGGCGTATCAGGGGCTGGTCATCCGTAAAAACCGGCTGGGCGACGCGATGACCGCGCACGCCCTCACCAATTTCCTGCTCGGCCTCTGGGTGGTCTGGAAAGGCGCGTGGAATTTCTGGTGAAACGAAATTGATCGGCTGGGGCGGCGTCAATTTTTAATTGCTTCCGGTCGTGAATCTGTTGCCGCCGCCATGCGAAAAAACTTCAAGCGTTCAAGTTTCAAAACGCGCGCGCAGCAGGCGGCAGGTTGCCGCTTGGGGTTTGGAATTCGGAGTTCTCCCGACCACCGCTTCAATTGAAATCAATCTGCCGGCGCTCGAGCGTGCTGCCCTCCTGCTGCGCCAGGTTGGCGAGCGCCTCGTTGTAATCCGCCACCGCCCGGATTTCCTGCGACCGCGCCGTGGTCAGCTTGTTCTGCAACTGCAGCACCGTGAACGTGGTGCTTTTGCCGACGTTATATTTTTTCTGCTCCGCATCCAGCGCGGCCTCGGCGTAAATGCGCCCCTCGTGCGTGGCCTGGACGCCTTCCCAGGTGGACTCCGCCTGCTTCACCGCGTTGTCGATTTCCACCATGATGCTCTGCTCCAGTTGCTTCAATGTTAGCAAGAGCTGTTGCAGGTTCGCGCGGTCGGACTTCAGCGTGTTGCGGGCCCTCACGTTGCTCAACGGCATCGAGAGTGTCGCCCCGTAGCTGTAGTAAGGCCGGTTCTGGTCATGAATTTCGCCCAGCGCGCCGCCAAAGGCGTAACCGTTCCCCGCGTAGCCAAAAGTCCCCTTCAAGTCCAGCGTGGGAAAAAGCTGGTTCTTGTCGAATTCCAAGGTGATGCCCTGGTTTTCCACATCCAGCCGTGCTTCCAGCAGGTCAGGCCGCTGCGTCATGCCCTTGCTCCAACTGTCCTGCAGGTCGAAAAATTGCCGCACCGCTTCCATCGGCGCCGCCGGCGTGATGTCCACATCGTGCCATTGCGCGTAATTGTCCGTGATCAATTCCTTCAATGCATTCTGCGCTTTCACCAGCGCGAACTGTGCGGTGATCAGGCTCGCCCGGTTCTGCGCCACCTGCGCCTCGTCCTGCTGCACATCCAGCGGAGCCAGGCTGCCCACCTGCACCCGCTGCCGGTCTTGATCCAGTTGCGTCTGCGCCAGATCCAGCGCCTCCTGCTGCACCTTCACGAAATCGCGGGCGTAGATCAGTTCAAAATAACCGTTTTCCACGTCCGAGACCGTGGCGATAAGTTGCTTGCGGAGGGCCTGCTTCGATTTCTTAAGCGCGTTCTTGGCCTGCCGGATGGTCATCCGCGGGTTGTCGATCCAGAAGTCCTTCAACAACGGCTGCGTCAAATCCACTTCGGCCGACCCTTGCGAGTTCCGCGAAAGGGCGGAGTTGAAATTGGTCGGCCCGAAATACGCCGTGTTATTGCCCTCATCCACGTTGCCCACCAGATCATAGGTCATGCCCCAGGGCAGCGAGCCGCCAAGATCGGAGGCAAGGTTGTTGTCCCGGGCCGTGTCCCGGTGCAGCCCCAAGGAGTTGGTGCCGATGAGCGCCACATTCGTGGTCGTGTCCCCGGTGCTGAACTTGTGCGTGGCCGAGAACGTAAAAGTCGGATCGTACGTCCCGTAACTCCCGCGCAACCCGTACAACGAGATCTCCGGCGCATAACGCTCGATCTGCAGGTCGAAGTTGTGCCGCAACGCCTCCGTGAAACAGTCCTGCAACGACAGCGTGCGCGTCGCCGTGTTCGTCGCCACCATGTTCGTCTGCGCGACGGCAGACCACATGCTGGCGGCTAATATCACGATGGCGCTGATGCGTTTCATTTAATGGCAGACGCCGCGCGCGGCCTTCAGGTAACCCTTAGTTTGTAACTCTTTGGTTACTTAAACGGGCTATGCCGGCGTGGTCTCCGTGATGCTGGCATTTTTTTCGAGCAACTCCAGCACTTTTTCATGAAGCACCTGCTCGTAAAGTTCGTTCACGCCATTCCGTTTCTGCAGGTCCTTGATAAAGGCGTCGAATGGCATCTGATACATCATCGCCAGCGACTGCGCGCGGCGGATCACATCCTCCTGCGTCGCCGAGATCTTTTCCTGCTCCGCGATGCGCGAGACGATGAATGCGAGGCGCACGCGTTCTTTCGCGTTGCCCGCGGCCGCGGCGTAAATCTGGTCCTTCTGCGTCTCGATCAGCTCGCGCGCCACGCCGCGCTGCGTGTTCTGGCGCACCAGGTCATACACCACGTTGCGCGTCTCGTTCGCCACCGCCGTCTCCGGCAGTTCAAAATTCAACTTCTCCAGCAGCGCCTGCACCACCTGCTGGCGGATGGCCTTGGACTTGGTGTATTTCAGCTCGTTTTCCAGATCCGTGCGGACGCCGGCCTTGAGCTTCTCCAAATTTTCCGCGCCAAACTTCTTGGCCAGCTCTTCATCAAGCGGCGGCAAAACTTTTTCCTTCACCTCGACCACTTCCACCTCGTAGACGCCCTTTTTGCCCTGCAATTCCTTCGTCACGAAATCGGCCGGGAAATCCACGTTCACCGTGCGCTTGTCGCCGGCCTGCGCGCCAATCAACTGCGCCGCAAAACCGGGGATGAACGAGTTGTCCGTCGTCTCCACCCAGAAATTCTTCTGCTCCGTCAAACCCTTCGCCGTCGGGGCGGTCTCCGTGATGGCCTTGCCCTCGCAGGTGCCGGTGTAATTCACCACCGCAATGTCGCCGTTGGCAAGCGGGCGGGCCACCGTGTCGAACTTCGCGTGCTGGCCGCGGAGCAGTTCCAGCGCCTTCTCCACATCCGCATCCGTCACGGACTTGGTCTCGATCTTGGCCGGCAGGCCCTTGTAATCCGGCAGTTGAAATTCCGGCGCCGTCTCCACCGTCGCGGCAAAAATCAGGCTCTGCCCGCGGTCAAACTGGATTTCCTCGATGTCGGGGTAGCCCACCGCCTGGATTTTCTTGTCCTCAAGCGCCTTGCGGTAATTGTCCCCGATCAGCTTGCGCTTCGCCTCATCCTTGATCTCCGCGCCATATTTTTTGAGCACCATGTCGCGCGGGGCCTTGCCCGGGCGGAAGCCCGGCAACGCCGCCTGCTTCTGGTAATCCTTGGTGATGGCGTCGAACGCCGAATCAACGGCGGTTGCGTCCAGTTCCACCCGCACGAGCTTTTTGCACGGGGCCAAATTTTCAACGGTAATATTCACGGTAAAATCTCGGTTAAAACGAGCCGCGCAGAATAAATAATCCCCGGCGCAAAGGCAAACTGTTTTGCACCCGGATTTGGTGTGTGGCGCAGCTTGACGCTGTCCATGTTTGGAGTTCCGCCTTTAGGCGGTTCGGGTGAAATGACGCGCTTGGCCGCCTAAAGGCGGAACTCCAAACGGGCAGACTCCCTCGCTTACTATCAGAAAAAGTCACTGAATCTTTTATTTTGGCTCATACCCCCAACTCTGGTCGCCGCTGTAACCTCATCGCCATTCCTGCACCCGTTCCGTCATGGGATTATCACAATTGTCACGTTTACCATCCGTGGCCGCCGTGGTTAAGTCACGCTGAGACACGAGCCTCAAGTTGCGGGGCCCGTATTAAACCAAGAACCAACATAGCAAAATTAATTAACGAACATGAAAACCAAAAAAAATATTGAACGCTCCCGCCTGACGCTGGAAGCCTGCGGCCTGTGGTGCCGGAATAATGCGCTGTTCGGCGCGGCCGTTGCCGCCGTTTTGATCAGCAGCCAGCTGGCCCGGGCCGATGATGATGGCGACCGTCACTTCGGCAGGGTCACGCATGTCGGCGACATCTTTGTCATCGCCATGGAAAACCACAACTTCACCCAGCCCGCCGCGCAGACCAGCCCGCAGCCCATTCTGGGCAACCCGGCCGCGCCCTATATCAACAGTCTGCTCACGCCCGGCAATCCGAACGCGGCGCAGGTTTCCTATGCGCTGAACTACCTCAATTCCGGCACCGGCGTCCATCCGTCAGAACCAAACTACGTTTGGGCCGAAGCCGGCTCAGATTTTGGCTTTCACTCGGATGCCGATCCCGCCGCCGCCAACGGCAATACGTTCTACGACAATGCACCCGGGCTCGTCAGCAAAATCACCGCCAATGGCAGCACCGTCCCCTTCTGGCACTTTAATTACACCCCGCACCTCACCGGCCAGTTGACCGGCGCGGGCATTCCCTGGAAAAATTATCAGGAGGACATCCAGTTGACCACCGGCGCAACCAAAAGCGCCTCCGGCACGAACGGCCCGGTCAACCCGTTCTATGGCACCACCCAATACAACTACGCCGCCAAGCATAATCCCATGGCTTTCTTTGCCGAATCGGCCAGCCTGAACCTCTATCCCCTGGCCCAGCTCTTTACGGATTTGAGCAGCCATGCCGTCGGAAAATATAACTGGATCACGCCGAACCAATACAACGACGCCCACACCACGCTGAATGGCGGATTCACCTACAATGGCACCCACTACACCGGCGACTCCGCGAACATCGCCCAAGGCGACAACTTCCTCGCCCAGGTGGTTCCGGAAATCATGGCCTCCAAGGCCTACCAGAACAACGGCGTCATCATCATCTGGTGGGATGAAACCGAAGGCGGCGATGACACCGCCCGCACTTTGCAGGAAGTCGTCATCTCGCCGCTGGCCAAGGGCAACGCCTACGCCAGCCCCGTCCTCCTGAGCCATTCCTCCGACATCAAGACCGTGGAAGAGATCTTTGGTCTGCCGCTGATCAACAATCCCATCCCCGTGACCGAAACTAACAACTACAGCGGCTACAACAACGTCGCGACCGTCAATGACTTGAGCGACCTGTTTGTGCCTGGGGTGATTCCGGCCCCCGCCAACCTGTCCGTGACGAGTTTTGGGTTCTTCTCCAGCCCGCATAATGACTACGTCACGCAAGATGTCCGCATCACCAATAACGGCAGCACGCCGGTGACGGCTCCGCTGTTCCTCGTCTTGGACAACTTGGCCAACGCCACGCTCGCCAATGCGGATGGCACCACTGCCGTGCTCGCCCCGTTGGGCAGTCCGTATGTCTGCGTTTCGCTCGGTGAAGACGGCATCCTCCGCCCCAACGAATCCAAAACTGTGAAATTGCAGTTCCTGGACCCCAGTAACGCCAGCATCAGCTACACCGCCCGCCTGCTCCCGGTCACGCCCGCTCCTTGATCGGCAGCCATCCCGGCACAGCCCTAGCCTGAAATCAGCGGCCTCCAGAAACGGAGGCCGCTATTTTATTTATCAGACACCCGTACTTTTCGCGTCTTGAAACCTGCAACTTGCAACCTGTAACCCAAGCAGGGATGATGTCCCCGGATGCAGCCAATTTTTTTTATCACCGGCACCGATACCGGCGTCGGCAAAACCGTCCTGACCGCGCTCTGGACCGCGTTCCTGCGCGGACGCGGCGTCAAAGTCGCCGCCTTCAAGCCCATCTGCTCTGGCGGACGCGCCGACGCGCTGGCCTTGCACGCTGCCTTGGACGACACCCTGACGCTCGCGCAGGTCAACCCCTGGCATTTCCGCGCCCCGCTGGCCCCCGTCCTCGCGGCGCGCCGCGAGAAAAAAACGGTGAAACTCGCCCAAGTCTGCGCCCACATCCGGACGCAGTCATCCGGCTTTGAACTGGTGTTGGTGGAAGGTGCTGGCGGATTGTTGAGCCCGCTCGGCGAAGATTTTGATTCGCGCGATCTGCTGCTGGCCTTGCGCGCGTGCGTCATCATCGTCGCCCCGAACCAGCTGGGCGTGGTGAACCACGTGCGGCTGACGCTGGCGGCATTGCCTGAAAAATTGCGAGATCAAGCCGGCGTGGTTTTGATGTCGCCAGCCAAACCGGACGCTGCGACGGCGGGCAATCTCAAGTTGCTGGAAGAATTTGTACTGCCGGAAAAGATCCTGACGCTCCCCTGGCTGGGCAAAAACCATTCAACGAATCAGGCTCTGCAGAAACCGCCGGTAAAACGCGTGCTGCAAAAACTATCGCCGTTTAAATAAACTGCCGTGACCGCAGGCGGCATAGTTTATCGCGCTGCGACAAACTATGCCGGACTCGCCGGCCCCTTGCCATCACCCGGCTTGGCTCCCTGGGTTTCAGTCGCCGAGAGCGGAGCCGGGGCTTTTAGTTTTTTGTAGATCCAGCCTTCCAGCGGACGCAGCGGACGCAGCAGCCGGTAAAACCGCGGTGAATAGATCAGCCACACGCGCACCACGGATAAAAACATCGCCAGCGAATTGCGGAACAGCGAGGTCGTCACCTTCGAGCCCACCACATCCGTCCATTCGATCGGCACCTCCTCGATGCGGAAGCCCGCGCGCTTGGTGGCCACCAGCAGGTTGACATCAAAGGCCAGGTCCGCGATGCGCAAGTTGGGGTGGATCTTTTCCACGACCGCGCGGCGCATCAATTTGCACGGGCATTGCGTGTCCTTGATGTGCATCCAGAAGAAAAATTCCACGATGCCATGAAAGCAGCGGCTGACGATCTGGCGGAATTTCGGCTGCGCCTTCAGCAGCACGCTGCCCGGGAGCCAGCGGGAGCCGATGACGCAATCCGCCTGCGCCAGGTGCGGGATCAGCTGGAGCACCGCCTCCGGGCCGGTGGCCCCGTCGGCGTCCACATAACCGATGACATCCGCGTGGCCGGCCAGCTTGAGTCCCTCGATCAGCGCGCCGCCCTTGCCGATGGGCGCGGGAAAATCCATCCAGCCCACGGACGGAAACTCCTTGGCCACGCGCTGCACCACGCCGAGCGTGTTGTCGCGGCAGCCGTTCAGGACCACGACCAGTTGAAACTTGCCCGTATAATTGCGCTGGAAAAAATCCGCGTACTTGCGCAGCACCGGTTCGATGCGCGCTTCTTCGTTGTAAGCCGGGATGAGGAGCAACAGGCTTGGGTCGGGCACGCGCATTCAATAACAGTTTAGCGAGGCGCAATCAATCTTGGGGAATCAGGAAAATTGCACATTCTCAAGCATCAACCCTCCCGCCGGCCTCAAAAACAAAGTCGTAATCGTGTGCCGTGGCCAGAAGTGGGAATCGGAGTTCCTGCATGTGTGGAACCGCCCGGCGGATCAAGTCTTGAAATTTAATGACGACCAAGAGATCGGTCACGCTACAGGCATCGTTGAAATTCTTGTCGCAAAACGCATCGCTGGCGTAAACATTTTGCAATGGTTCAAGCCCTTTGATAACCGCGCAGTCGGAATCTTCGGACTGCCAGTCCGAAATCCAGTCGTAGTCATCGTTTCCACCATGCTGTTCGTAGGCGAAAGCATTGAAAAACCAGAGGTCTGGGTTGAAGCAAAAGCCGTTCATTTCCGTGTAAACAGCCGCGACCTTGAACCGTTTGCTCTCCTTTCTGATGAAATCATCAAACCAATTCCCAACATCAACGGCATCGTTGGTGATGGAAAGGTTTAAGATTACATGGAATGGCGATTTGGGCAGCGCTGCCAGCCGGTCCGAGACAATACGTTCGCATTGGGCAAGGTCACCCGCTCGCAGCAGCGGCGAAAGCTGCTTCTGCAATTCAATGGATATTCTGCCCATATGAGATCCCCTCACCGAGGGTCAAATCCCCGCTGCAATCGCATCCCCCATCTCCCGCGTACCAACGCGTTTGACGTTTGTTTCGATCACATTGTAGATGTCGCCCGTGCGGTTGCCTGCCTCGATGGCCTTGGTCACGGCCTTTTCGACCGCCGCCGCCGCGTCGTTCAAGCCAAAGCTCTGGCGCAGCATCATCGCGCTGGACAGGATCTGGGCGATGGGGTTCGCCAGGTTTTTGCCGGCGATATCCGGTGCGGTGCCGCCGGCAGGTTCGTAAAAGCCGAACGTCTGGTTGCCGTTCGTTGCGCCCAGGCTGGCGCTCGGCAACATGCCCAGCGAACCGCCCAGCGCGGCGGCTTCGTCGCTCAAGATGTCGCCGAACATGTTTTCGCACAGCATCACATCAAACTGCGTGGGCTTGAGCATCAGTTGCATCGCGCCGTTGTCCACGAACATGTGTTCGAGCGTGACATCAGGATAATTTTTGCCGACGCGCGTGACGACTTCGCGCCAGAGGATGCCGTTTTCGAGCACGTTGGCCTTGTCGATGCTCGTCAATTTCTTGCGGCGCAACTGCGCGGCCTTGAAGGCGACATGCGCGATGCGTTCGATCTCCGGCGTGGTGTAAACCATCGTGTCGATCGCGCGGAAATTGCCGCCGCCGAGGTCCTCAGTCTTCTTCGGCTGGCCGAAATACATGCCGCCGGTCAGTTCGCGGACGACCAAGATATCAATGCCATCGCCCTGGCGTTCCTTGGCGAGCGGGCAGGCGTGCGAAAGCACCTTGGGCAGCTTCACCGGGCGCAGGTTGGCAAACAGGCCGAACTCTTTGCGCAGGCGCAGCAGCGCGGCGCGCTCGGGGCGTTCCTCCTTGGGGATCGTCGGGTCGCGGTCCGGCAGGCCGACGGAGCCGAATAGGATGGAGTCGGATTGCTTGCAGAGCGCGAGCGTGGCGTCGGGCAATGCCTTGCCGGCGGCATCGATGCCGGCCCAGCCGACCGGGGCCTCGGTGATGTTCAGTTGGAAGCTGAATTTTTTTTCAGTGGCGCGGAGGACTTTGATGGCCTCGCGCATGACTTCATTGCCGATGCCGTCGCCGGCGAGCGCTGCGATGTTGTAAGTTTTCATTAAAGCGAGCGGACAGTTTAATTTTTTGAGGCCAAGTGACAATGGAATTTTACAACCCTGATTCCGCTTGCTCCCCACGGCGGCGGGCGGTTCAATAAGGCACACATGCGGACACAAACCAGGCGGATCGCTTGCGTTCTGTTGATTGGCGTAATCTTGATCGCTGGTCTCGGGGCTTGGTTGTTCTTTCAGTTTGTTCATCCTCCGGGCAGCGGTCCGGCAGGTCCGGCGGTTGACCCGGCATTATTCGCCACCACCTGGACCACCCGCCCGATTTTATTGGTTGGCATGGGTGACAGCGTCACGGCCGGCTTCGGGGCGCGTAAAGGCTATTCGTATTTTGACCGGCTGGTAAAAAATCCGGCGGATGAATTTTCCGGGATGGACAAGATATGTCTCGCCGCCGTCTTCCCGCGGCTTCAGTCCACAAATCTGGCGGCTTCCGGCAGCACCTCATCCGAAGTTCTGACGCATCAAATCAATGCCCTGCCCACGAATGCGCCGGATGTTTTTGGCGTGGTGGTCATCACGACCGGCGGCAATGACATCATACACAATTATGGCCGGACGCCGCCGCGCGAGGAGGCGATGTATGGTGCGGGCCTGGCGGAGGCAAAGCCGTGGGTGGAAAACTTTGGGCGGCGACTGGAAGCAATGGTGGCACAAATCGAAAGCCGCTTTCCCGGCGGCTGTGACATTTTTCTCGCAAATATTTTTGACCCGACGGACGGGCTGGGCGACGCGGATCGTGCAGGATTGCCCCCATGGGAAGATTCCATGCAGGTGCTTGATGCTTACAACGCGGTCATTGTTCATGCCACCGGAGCCCACCCCGATCTTCATGTTGTGGACATTCACCAAGCGTTTCTGGGGCATGGCATCCACAGCACGCAATTTTGGCGCAGCCACTTTGACCGGCACGATCCGCATTATTGGTTCTATATCAATCTCGAAGATCCGAACGAGCGCGGGTATGACGTCATCCGCCGGCTGTTCCTGTTGGAAATGGCCAGGAACAAGGAACGGTTTAAATAAGGCGGAAACCGGCGGGCTCCTAATTTTTTGTTTTTGCCGCCGGGTTGGTCAGGGCAAATGATTCCCGCCAGGGCTGGTTTTTTTGATAAAGTTCTAACCGGGTTTCAAAGTCGCCGAGGTCCACCCGCCGGGCGGCGCGGCCAAGATTCAAGGCGTTTTGCGCGCTGATCATGGCGTTGGTAAAATCGCCGGTCTCGGCCAAGGCCATCCCCAGAACATCCGCAATGTCGGCGTTGTTTTGATGCGCCAGGTCGTTCGCTTTGAAGGCAAAAACCAAGGCATGTTGGCCATCCCGGACGGCGGCGTCCGGATGGGCGGCCAAATAACGCGCCACCGTGGAGAGCACCTCCGTGTTATAAGGTTCGACCCGCACGGCCGTCCATAGCTCCGCCACCGCATTGCTGGCCTGGCCCTGCGCCAGCAATATTTTCGCCGCCACGATATGGGGAAATCCATAATGGGCGTCCAAGGCTTCCGCCCGGGAAATTTCCGCGCGCGCCGCGTCAAATTTTCCCTGCCTGGCGCAGGCCTCCGCCGCCATGCCGTGAAGGACTTCGGCATTCGGGGCTCGTTGCAGGCAGAGTTGGTATTTCTCCAGGGCATCGGCGGGCCGGTTCATTTTCAAATACATGTTGCCGATGAAGAATTGAAACTTGAAACTCACCGGGTACAGCCGGGAGGCCTCGGTGAATTCGGGCTCCGCCTCCGCATACCGGGCCTGCCGCTCCAAAGCCACCCCCAAACTAAGGTGCGCCAGACAGTTGTTGGCCGTGACGGCCAGCGCATGCCGGAACAAGGTCTCGCCGTCTCGCCAATACCTGAGCTGATGTTCGGTCAGCAGGATGCAGCCGGCCAGCAACAGGATCGAAATGGTTCCGAAAGCCTTCCGCAACCGGCCCTGCTTATGGATCAATTCGTACAGGCCGAACACCACGGCGATGGTGATGCCGATCGACGGTATGTACGTGTACCGGTCGGCATGGGATGCCATCCCGACCTGAATGATGCCGATCACCGGAACCAAAGTTCCCAGGAACCAAAGCCAGCCGACCGGCCAGCAGCCATGGCGGCGGCCCATCCACCAGACGGCGATGGAAATCAACACGATCAATCCGCCGGCCAACGCCAACGTCCCCGGGGCGGACGACTGAAGCGGGTAGACGACCGCCAGCTTCGCCGGCCAAAAGATGGCCGATAAATAGCGCACGACCGCCTCGATGGCGTTCTCAACCCGGAATGCCGGCGGCACGCCGGACAGGGTGCTCATGGCCGATTTTTGCGCCTGACAGGTGATGATGCAGGAGACGAATGACAGCGCAAAAAAAGGGATTTTTTCCGAAACCAACGACCAGCGGAATGATTTTAAGGTGAAGCGTTGCAGCGGCCACCAATCCAACAGCAACAGCAAAAAAGGCAGGGTCACCACCATCGGCTTGGCCATGAGGGCGGTCGCAAAGCAGGCCACCGCCAGCCAGTAAGCGCGCCGGGATTTTTCGCGGACAAACCGGACGTAAACAATCAACGCCAGCAGCGCAAAAAATGTGCTCAACACGTCTTTGCGCTCGGCCACCCAGGCGACGGATTCCACGCGCAAGGGGTGCCACGCAAAAAACGCGGCCACCAGCGCGGCCGGCCACAACTTGCCGGTCAGCCGCCACAGCAGCACAAAGAGCAGCGCGGCGTTCGCCGAATGCAGCAGGGTGCTGACAAAATGATGCGCCCCGGCTTCCAGACCGAACAACTGACAGTCCAGCATGTGGGACAGCCAGGTGACCGGATGCCAGTTGCCGGCATAGTAGCCGGTAAATGCCTGTTTGATGCCAGGCCAGGTGACCCCGTCGGTGACCATGGGGTTGTTCGTGACATAGTCGTCATCATCCAAAAAAATGAAATCGCACCGCGTGGCCGGCAGATAGACCACCAACGTGATCAGCGCCAGCAACAGGGCCATGAGACGAGGACGAGACATCCGTCAATTCTTAGATAAATCCCCAACTTTGGCAAAGGCCGATTCTCCCGTGCGCCCGGCGGTTGCAAATCGGCTGCGCCATTTCTTTCCAAACTCGACATTGACCGCGGGAAATCCAAAATTAGCCAATGGTTTTGCCCTACAAGGTCGCCATAGTGATTTGGAGATAATCGCAAATATGAACCGGCAAGGAATGGCTGGACAAGAAACCCAACAGAGAGCCTTAATAGAAACATGAAAGTCCCGGATGATTTTGTTCGTTATTTGCAAAGTGGTGCCTCGCGAAGCGGAGAACTGGCAGATTTCCCCCTTTGGTTTGAGATTTGGCCAGACGAGCAGTTGGAACAATGGAACAAGGAATACGAAGTTGAGAAATATGCCCCCGGATTTTTTGGCTTTGCTGGCGATGGAGGAGGGGAAATGTATGCCTTTGGCCCGGACGGAGCGATATATGCATTGCCGCTTATCGGCATGGAGCCCAAGGTTGCAAAACGTTTGGCTGCCTCTTGGTCGGAATTTGAAAACAAAATTGTAAAACATGGTTAAGTCATTCGTAATGCCATACCGCATCGCCACGCTGCTCTATTGCTTCAATGAGCAGGATGAAGTCCTGCTGCTGGAGCGGGCGCAGGAGCCGAACCGCGGTTTCTGGAGCCCGTGCGGCGGCAAGCTGAAGCTGGACATCGGGGAATCGCCCTACGCCTGCGCCTGCCGCGAGGCCGGGGAGGAGACCGGGCTGAAACTCACGCCGGCGGACGTGCATCTGGCCGGGATGGTCAGCGAACATGGCTTTCAAGGGCAGGCGCACTGGCTGATGTTTTTATTCGAGGTAAAGGTGCGGCTAAAGACGCTCCCGCCGCCGATGAGCGAGGGGCGCTTTGAATTTTTCCCGCGCGCACAGATCGCCGGCCTGAAAATTCCGCAGACGGACCGGGAAAAGATCTGGCCGTGGTTCTGGCAGTTTCGCGGCGGCTTTTTTGCCGCGCACTGCCATTGCCATCCGGATGGCCGCAACGACTGGACCCTGGAGGAGGCGAAATGAAAAGATGGAAAACATTCAACGCTCAACATTGAACGCCGAAGATGCGCGGCCATACCATCCTGCTGGGACATTCGGTGTTAAATGTTGAGCGTTGAATGTTTCCTAATTTTTTTTATGAGCGAACCCATCATTGACCTGCACAGCGACGACTATTTCATGGGCGAGGCCCTGCGGCAGGCGGCGAAGGCCTATGAGCGCGAGGAGGTGCCCGTCGGCGCGGTCATTGTGCGCGAAGGACGCATCATCGCGCGGGCGTACAACCAGGTGGAGACCTTGAAGGACGCCACCGCGCACGCGGAAATGCTGGTACTTACGCAGGCCGAAAGCGCCGTGGGCGACTGGCGGCTGACGGACTGCACGCTGTACGTGACCAAGGAGCCGTGCCCGATGTGCGCCGGGGCCATCGTCCATACCCGGCTGGCGCGCGTGGTGTTTGGGGTGGGTGATCCGAAGGGCGGCGCGGCCGGCGGCGCGTTGAACCTGCTGCAATTCCCCACGCTAAACCATCGGTGTGAGATAACCGCCGGCGTGCGGCTGGAGGAATGCCGGGCGTTGTTGCTGAGTTTTTTTGCAGAACAACGGGCGGCGAAAAAGAATGAAGAGGGCAAGGCCGGTGGCGTGAATTAGGGCGGCTTGGCATGTAGCGTCAGACATCCTGTCTGACGTAGAGGGCGGCATCCCTGCCGCCCGGAAAGAATCGTGGCCTAACCGTTGCCTCACAAAAACTTTCAGGCGTCTGTTACATTCGAACGGTTTTATCCGCCGGGCTGCAAGCCCGGCCCTGGAGTTTGGCTGGGATCATGTCATTTGATGCTTAGAAAGATTGCTGATTCGAGAGGGTGATCGCATTTTATGCCGTTCTGGTCGGGCTCGGTTTTTGGGGAGAAGCCGGTAAAATGGGTTTGGAGGGTGGCG
>JARLJW010000026.1 GCA_031290985.1 Verrucomicrobiia bacterium
CAACCTGCTTGATGCGCCACCTTTCACCCAGTGCCAAAATCGAATGAAACATTTTCTCTGGAATCATAAAGTCACCACTTTAACCGCCCCGCCTCAGCTTTTTCAAACATTTTTACCCATTACAAACGTCGAAGAAGCAACTTTCTTATACAAAACCGGGCCCCGCGTTCGCGCCGCCAGTCTGAATCCTTGAAATTTTAGCTTCTCGTATTTCGAAAACAGCGGGCATTACAATTTCATTGTATCATCCTCGTCCGATAGAACGTCGCGGAATTCGTATCGGCCGGCAGCAGAATGGTCTGGGATAGGTTTGTCATGATGAAGGGATCAGCCGTTCCAACCCACTGCCCTAAATTACCCAAGGCGTTGCAAGATTCCACCTGATAGGTGGCCCCCGTCGGACCGTAGACAATCAAACTGCGCACCCCGTCAACCTGCCGGGCCTCGACCATTGAATCCTCGCCCACAACCGTCACCTGCCCCGGATCGGCCGCGACATGGCTTGCCTGCGTGCCATCTGTCTTCAGGGCCAGCGGCTGTTCCGTGGCCAGGGAGGCAGACATCGTGTTTGCAGCGGCGATGGCATTGAACCGGATTGTTCCCAGCGTCTGCGCGCCGATGATCGGTTGGCCGGTGCCGGCCGATACAGCGACCAGAACCTGCCCTGGGGCAATCGGCGTGACTGACGTCTGCAAGGCATTGGCACCGGTGATCGAAAAGTTCGTAAGCAGACCGGGCGGGTAATCCAGCATGAATTGCAGGCTCGCGACCGGTGTGCTGGCATAGACCGCCAACGCCAGGCCGCCGGCTGAATTCGTGGCCACCACGGCGGAGCCAATCGAAATATGGATGTAGTCCTGCACGACAATCGTAAATGACTGGCTGGTGCTCAATGGTGGATTACCACTGTCAGTTACGGTCACCGAGATGATATTGGTCGAGCTGACTTGTGAAACTTGCGGGCGCCAGTCAAACCAGCCGGTGTTGGGATCAATCGTTGCTCCCGTTGGCATCCCGGAACCAAGTCCGTACGTCAAAGCGCCATCGCCGGTCGCCATTATCTCGCAGCCGATGCCTTGACCGATGACGCCAATGATGGTCCCAGGCATCTGCGTTATCGCCGGCGGCTGGTTCGTCTCTGGCAGTGGAACCGTGTAGGCGATTTCATCTGAAAACACGCTTTCTAGATTCAGCCCATCGTATGTCGTGGCCGCAAAATAGTAAGTCTGGCCCTCGACTAAACCCGCAATGGTCGCCGTGGTCATGTTTCCCACCGAAACCTTGTTGGTGTAAAGTTGGCTGGCGGTGCCATAATAGATATTATACCCCGCCACACTGGGATCAGCGCTGGGCTCCCAGCCAAAAGTCACGCTCTGGCCTGCCGCCGCCGTGACCGGCGACACCATCCGCAAAACGCCCACCAGAATCAAAACCAGGGCCGCATACGCAATCTTAGATTTTCTAAACTGCCACATCATTATGCCCGCTTACGCATATGGGTTGCCAACCCATCCGGATTGAGGAGGTATCCGCCCAGCCAGGACGACGGCGCGATTTGCGGCCGCGCCTGCGTGTTTGATTGCCCGTTAAAGCGTTGCGCTTGTTAGGTTTTAGGAGAAGAGTGATCGCCCCTGATATTTTTGCCTGGAAAAATAAATTTCAAGCCGGCGGTGAAACTTGGTTTCTTGATCAGTTTATTTGATGGTTTTCAAGACAGCACTGTCAAGAACAGTGGCTGGATCAGGCTTTCAGCTCACGCCTCAATTTCACCGCGTATTCCACGTTTGGTTCATATCAAAACCAGATTGCAACAGTCCTGGTAATACACCCTTTGCCGGGCGGAAAAGCTTGTCCCTTGGTGTCGGCAGATAATCCAGTTCAGCCAGGAGGAGTTTATTGAAATGATGGCCGGCCGGAATTAAGAATTATATTGATATGTTACGCAAATTCCACTTGACAATTTTATCAACTTTAACGAATGTCACCGCATCCCGCTGCGTGCCATCTGGTGGGCTGTCTATTCGAGCGGCAATGGCCAATCATTGGACGCTGTAAAAAGCAAGTGGCTTGTGCGTCAACACAAGCCGAGTTGTCTAAAAAAATTAAGAGGAAGGGTTGACAGGATGGCAATGTGAAACGGTCCTAAAAAGCCGTGGCGCTTTTGACGAAGTATCGGAAGTTTATCTTCCCCCTTCCTCTTATTTTACTCTCGCTCCGCTTCATGCTTTTTAATTTATCCACTGCCGGGCAGCTCAAGCCGGTTTATGTTGCCATCTTCATCGGCCCCGGTTTGACGGGGTTTTCCGCAGACCAGGATATGCCCGCCGGCACCAAATTAACCCCAGCATGGCCAGGCCAAGCCCCCCTGCCGTCGTAAAATTATCCGGCGTGGAGGCATAGCTGAGAACGATGGTGAAATCATTGTAATCCTGATCGGATTGGGAATTGTTAAAATCGGTGTCTTCCCAGCTCAACAAGTAGCTGTTGGCATCCAGCAGAACCGTGCCGGTGGGGTCGCTGGGATCACTGCCGAGCTTTAATGATTCCCCCCTCCCATGATAAGCCACCAGGTGATCCTGACCACCATTTAATAAAGGATCAGAATACTCTGTGTTGCCGTAATTATTGTTTATTAGATAAAAACCAAACGTCACCCAGGGAGAATTAATGGCCCCGACAGCCCCACTAAGCCCACCGTCAAAGATTTGGATTTTCTGGCTGGGATCGGCCAAGTTATAAATACCAAAGGTATTTATGTTTGCCGACCCCGCCACGGCCGATACAACGGTCACGCCGGAAATGCCGGAGCTGGACCACGATGCGGCAGCGGTATGGTCTATTTGATCGTTATAGACATTTATCAGGGTGTTCCCTCGCGCATTTATAATGCTCTGCAGAGACAGGGCGGCGGTGCTGCTGTTTTCGCCCAGCGGATTGATATAGATGGGCGACGCCTGAACACCTGAATCCATGAGCGCACCGCCAACTGCCACCAAAACGATTAAACCTCTTTTCATCGCTAACATCGCAGCTTATTTTGTGCCTAAGCAATCAATATACCAGAAGATTCGCTTAATTGATTGGCTTTAACTGCTTTATCGCCGCAATTAAATCCAAACACTTTTGCCAACAACTGCAATTAGTGTAAAAGCTGTAAGTCTTTCCGACGTTTATACTTATTGTTCAAAATGTTCAGAACAAAATGTCCTTCCGCGCGCGCTGCGGGCATCGGCATTTTCCGGATTGCACCCGGCTGGTAACCGCCTCGCTCCACACCCGTTTTTCCCCGGCATCATGGTTGACCGCTCTGGCGGACGATGCTGGCGATGCCGATAAATGGAGCTTATCTATAAGGAAGCCAAGGTTAGCCCGGGCTTCCGTAACCTAAAGTGATGAAAATCACCGGGAAAAATATTGCTCAAATGAGCTTGTGTTCGAGGTGGTTTGCAGCTTTATTTCCAGCGAGATGAGGTTTCGATTCCAAGTGAGATTTTTGATCAATTGCGCTGCCATTGAGCAGGCTCTAGGCGCAAGAACCGGGGGGTGCATCACTAATTACGACGGGACAATGGCCAATTTATTATAACCAGCATGGACGAAGAAGATTCACCCATCCAGCAATCACGAACCGCCTTTGCAACCCGTTTCTTCAACCAGTTGCACCAATACCAGCGGATATTTCTCAAATACTGGTGGATACCTTTACTGACTGTCGGACTAGGTCTGCTGATTCAAATGCTCCTGCTTAAGCAAGCTGTGCCAACCTTCGCATCCAAGGGAAGAATGATCGTAAACGTAAAGCTTTCCATCCCGAGCGCCAATGTCTACTCCGAGGAATATAACAATTTTTTCGGCACTCAAGTGGCTCTCATGCAAAGCGATACCGTCAAGGATCACGTGCATCTCCGCCTGCAATCGTCAAATCCGGAACTGCATCCGACGCCGGTCAGCATTGATGTGACGCTTTCAGCCAAGACCAGCATCTTCAACCTCCAGGCCGTCGGCGCAAATCCGGATTATGTCCAAGCCTATTTAAAAGCGACCATGGACGAATATATCCGGTTGAAAAAGGATCTGCTTGCCAGTGCCACCACGGCCACCCATTCCAGCATGGAAGAAGAGCTGGGCCGGCTGGCAGGGGAACTGCAAAAAAGCCGCGCCGACCTCCTCAATTACCAGTCAAATAACAGCGTCGTCTTTTTGCAACCCAGCGGCGGCAACAGCGCCGCCGACCAGCTTTCCTCGCTGACCCAGCGGCTGGCGGCCGACAAATCTGAACTTCAACTGACCAAGGCGCTTACGCTGGATGAAAATCTGGAAAGGCTGCATGACCAACTGGGCCGGCAAGGCCCGGCTTCCAATACCAATTCAGCCTCCGGGCCGCCCACAACCCCGGCCAATGGATCGGCCGGTAAGGACGCTCCCCAGAATAACCTGCCCGTTACCTTGGGTGAATCCGAGGAGGACTATCTGAAGGCCAAGGAACAGATTGTTTTGTTAAAAAACAGAATGAAAGAATTGAGCTACCTGCATACCAACGCCTTTCAGATCGTGGAATTGAACGATCAGCTTACCCGTCAGGAAAATCTCCTCGAGATTTACAAGGAGCAAAGCCAGGAACGATTGGAAAACCGCCAGCACATCCTTGCCCTGCAAATCCAAGACTTGGAAAGTCAGGTAAAGGAATGGGAATTCAAGGCGCTGGATGTGAGCAAGAAGCTTTCCGACTATGAAATGCTCAAGGAAAACCACCTGCGACTGCAGTCCCAATATGATCAAATGCAGGCCAACCTGCAAACCATCGACCTGAACAAGGGCATTGGCCAGGAAAGCGTGACCATCCTTGAACCGGCCGGCCCCGCCCTGCCCTCCCCGCCCGAAACCGTGAAACACTTGATCATGGCCGGATTGATCGGCTTGTTTTTAGGAATCGGCATCTTGGTTTTGATCCATCAATTGGACGACCGCCCCAGCACGTTCACGGAATTGGAACATCTTTTTGACCTGCCGGTGCTGGGACAAATTCCCCTGGTAAAGGCGACGGATAAAAAAAACGGCGTGCCGATTCTCCAGTTGGAGGATGAGCGTTATCCCCTGATCGAAGCTTATCGCAGCCTCCGCTCCGCCTTTCTTTACAAGGATTCATTGAAACAGGAGGCCGTGAGCCAGCCCAAGACCATCGTCGTGGCCAGCGCCAGCCCGAATGACGGCAAATCCATGACCGCCGCCAACATCGCCATCACGTTCGCTCAGGCCGGCGCCCGCGTGCTGCTCATTGATGCCGATTTACGCCGGGGTGTGCTGCACAACCATTTCTCAGTGCCGATGAATCCGGGCCTCGCGGACGTGTTGGCAGGCCAATGTGACTGGCGGTCGGCCGTGGTGCAGACCCCGGTTCCCAATCTGCATTTTCTTCCCTGCGGCACATCGCCGCGACACTCGCACAACGTGTTCGCCAAGGCCGGCAAGTTCATCGAGGAGATTGCCGGACAGTATGATTATTATATTTTTGACACCGCACCCGTCATCGTGGCCGACGATGTTTTGAGCCTTGCCCCCCATGTTGATGGCCTGCTCATGGTCATCCGGGCCGGGTTTACTTCCGGGCGCATTGCGCGCGCGGCATTGGAGATGCTCCATCAAAGACGGGTAAATGTGATCGGCTTGGTTTTTAACGCCGTTCAACCCAATGCCGGTGATTTCTATTATTATCGGAGCAAAGAGTATTATCCTCAAAATCCGCCGGCGTGAAACCGGGCGAAACGGACACCGCATCGCCACCGTAAAAAGCAAAGACCGGCAATGAAATATGCATGATTCAACACCCGCCTGGTTCTGCCTGCGTTCACAGCCCAAGCATGAGCACATCGCCGCCGCCCATTTGCGCCAGATGCCTGCGGTTGACGTCTTCGTCCCCAGGATTCGCTTCAAACGCCTGACCCGGTATGGGCAGGTCTCGGTGACGGAAGCGTTGTTTCCCAATTATCTCTTTGCCCGCTTCGACTGGCATGATTCCTTGCGGCGGATTTACCATTCGCCCGGTGTCAGCGAAGTGGTTCACTTTGGCACTCATTGGCCGGTGATTCCAGACGAGGTCATTGACAGCCTGCGGAGTTCTTTGGGCCATCATGAAGTCCATGAGATTCCAGATGCGGTGTCACCGGGTGACCCGGTTCAAATCGTGGGCGGATCCTTGCACGGCCTGCACGCCGTCGTTTCCCGCGTCATGCCGGGCACCAAACGGGTCGCTGTGCTGATGGATTTTCTGGGCAGGCAGTCCACCATCGAATTGGAAATTGGCAAGATCATCAAAGAAACCGGACGGCAAACTGTCTTGCGTTAGCGCCCGGTTCCTTGATTCTAGTAGGCGTTTTCCCGGCGGAAAAAGGTCATCAACATGATCCGGATATCCAGCCACAGGCTCCAGTTTTCGAGATACCAGATGTCGTGGCGGATGCGCTCCTCCAAATCGGTGTTACCCCGCCAGCCATTCACCTGAGCCCAGCCGGTAATGCCAGGCTGGCACATGTGGCGGGTTTGATAATGCGGGATCTTGGATTTGAATTTGGCGATAAGTTCAGGCCGCTCCGGACGCGGCCCCACCAGGCTCATCTCGCCGATTAAAACATTCCAAAACTGGGGAACTTCATCGATGTTCCATTTGCGGATGAAGGTGCCGATGCGCAACCTTCTTTGGTCCTCCTTTTGCGCCCATTGCGCTTTTCCGCCGGCTTCGGCATTTACCTGCATGCTGCGTATCTTAACGATGTAAAACAACCGCCCGCTGCGGCCTTGGCGAAGTTGCTTGTACAAAACCGGGCCGGGCGATTCCAGATAGACCAGCAGGCCGAATATGGCGATCAGCGGAGCGGCGAGCAGCAGGCCAATCAAAGCGCCCAGAATGTCCACGCTCCGTTTCAGAACTTGATTCCTGAACCCGCCCAACGGCAACGCATCCACGCCGAGCAACTGGATCCCTGCGATGTCCTCGGACCGTAGGCTGGAAATCAAAATCTCAAAAAAGTGCGGGACCATTTTGAATTGTACATGTTCCTTTTCACAGGCTTTTTCCACCGCCAAAACGCCCTCACGCTGCAAACTATCGGATTCGGTAAGCACGGCGATGTTGATCGCATTGATGTGCAAAATGGCGGCCAATTCATGCAATGAGCCCAAGCGATATTCTTCCAGCTCCGCCACATGGTTGGGCTTGTTGGCCTGCACCCAGCCGACAAATTCAAGGTCACAATTCTCCCCCACCGCCTTCTGGATCTTCCGGGTCTGTGAACCGCCGCCGATGACCACCAGGCGCCGGCGCAAACGGGCGGCGAGCACGGGATGCTGGATGATCTGGCTTAACACCAGGCGCCAATTGTATATCCCAAGAAAAATGCAAATGCTCGCACAGACAAAAAATATCCAGGGGAACTGGGGGTCAACCCTCATGACCTGACTAATGCCGATAAATGCCAGGAGATAAAGGCCCATCGGCTCAATAAGTTTATACCAGGTTTTCCCCGGCGATAATAAGCTTTTGTAAGCATAAAGCCCTTTGCCTGTAAGCCCCCAGAGGACGATTACTGAACCAGCCACAATAAACTTATAACTGCTGGAAAGTGATGGCACCGGCAGGGTCTGCAGGGCGATGGGGATCAGATGCGTCCGACAAAGCAGATTTCCCAGGATAAAGCCCATCGCAATCATGGCGAAATCGCCGGCGACGGCTGTCATGGACAGAATATTCTCCAAAGTCTCGCGGGAATAGTGCCTGCCATTGAACGCGGGTGTTTTTGGGTTCTCAGGTTTGTGAGCATCCATTTTCCTGCCCCGCCGGCGATGAAAATCCTTTGGCCGGGTTCCCAGGTCAGCCAACAAACCATCGTTATTGGGTACGGGCAATCCGACCTTGAATGCCGAACTCAAATCTTCTGATTTGGATTGTCTTTTAAAACGGAAGATCATCCAAACCACAAAAACTGCTGCAAAGACCCATAAAATAGATGGTGTCATAAGTTTAAGCGCCCGCCGGCCGGCAATTTGTGAGGCACCAGAAAAGCAATGCTGAACAGCCCCAGGGCCGGCATTACTTCCACTGCCTGTTCACGGGACTGCACCTGGCAGGCTTCCCCCTTGTCCTTCGTGGACCTCTTAAGATTTATCATCCTGATTAACGGACCCGGCGACGGACAAACCCGAGGCAAAACTGCCTGCGACACATTTGCCAAAAGAATTAGCGGAATGGTTGCCATCATGGTTATTAGCCTCCCAACACCGCTTGCAACTCAAAGCAATTCGCACGCCATCAGCTATTGATGCTCTTGCCGCAGCTCAGACATCTACTTTTAGTTCTCTATTATCAATCGCTTAACAAAAGCAACTTATGGGTTACAAGTTTTGAACTGTTGAAAACCGGGAATTATCTGCAGATAAATTGTAAACTAAGCCGACACATTTTTAACTCTTGGAAATAGTCTCGTCATTTCCCGCTTGGCAACGGGCATTTTGCACGGCACCGGCGCTAATTGCTGCACGGTTGTTAATTAAATTTAACAGTCGTTTTATAGTCTATAATAGACCATCAGAGTAAAATTTCGCCACGACTTATACTTATCTTATTATTTTGTTCAATTATTATTGAACAAAATAAATACCGTGCTACAGTTCGCACATGGAGGCAGTTTTCGCTGGTAATATGGAGGAAAACGTTAAAACAAATCCCGTCGTCCCGCCTTTAGAACCTGTGGAGGTTGAGGTGATCCAGCTTTTTGTCCAATTCGCCCGGGCGCTTGGCCAGCCGCGCTCCATCGCTGAAATCTATGGCCTGCTTTTCGCTTCAGAGAAACCGCTTGCGATGGATACGCTCATCGACCGGCTCAACTTAAGCAAAGGTTCCGCCAGCCAGGGCTTGAAGTATCTTCAAGACCTCGGCGCTGTGCGGACGATCTATATCGCCGGCGACCGCCGCACCCACTACGAAGCCGTGGCCGAATTGCGAAAACTCGCCGGCCGCTTTTTACGCCAGCAAATCCTGACCCATTTTGAAGACACGGAAAACCGCCTGAACCGGATTGCCGGGCAGACGCAAAAACTTTCAGACGAACAGCAAAGGCACATTGCCGAACGCATTGATTTGCTGCGCCGGTGGGACCGGACGGGCCGGCGCATATTGCCGTTTGTACTGAAAATGCTGGGTGGCGATTAACCGTCGCCGTTCCAGCCTGGCGGGGGAGGTATTTTGCCTCAACAGCCAACAACGATAAAGGAGTGCCAAGGTTTTCTTGCAGAAAGCTTGCAAGAAGTCCAAGTGCGGCAGCTTGACCTAAAATGAAAGCAGCACAGACATTGATTCTTGAGCCGGGGCGCACCGCTAAAAATTACTGGCGGGATCTGTTCCATTACCGCGAACTGTTCTTGATCCTGGCCTGGCGGGACGTGATTGTGCGCTATAAACAGACCTCGGCCGGCGCGGCTTGGGCGCTCATCCAGCCCATGATGAGCATCCTCATCATGACCTTGATTTTTGGCGGGCTGGCCGGCTTGCCGTCAGAACACAATGCCCCCTATGCCATCATGGTGTGCGCCGCCACCCTGCCCTGGCAGTTTTTCGCCAACGCCCTTTCGCTTTCCAGCCAAAGCGTGGTCAGCAATGCCAGTCTGATTTCCAAGATTTATTTCCCGCGCATGATTGTGCCGGCCAGTTCCATTGTCGTTTCATTGGTGGATTTCATGGTGGCCTGCTCCATCTTGGCCGGGCTGATGGTCTGGTACCATTTTTGGCCCACCTGGCGGCTCTTGGTTCTGCCCGCACTCGTCATCCTCGCCATCGCGGCGGCGCTCGGACCGGGGCTGATTTTGACCGCATTGACGGTCCGTTATCGGGACTTCCGCATGATCATACCATTCATCGTGCAATTTGGGCTTTATGTCTGCCCGGTTGCCTACAGCAGCACGTACTTGCATGACAAGCTGGCCGCCAAACTCGGGACGGACCTCGGGGAAAAGCTGTTCCTCCTCTATTCGCTGAATCCCATGGTGGGGGTCATTGACGGGTTCCGCTGGGCCATCCTTGGTGGCTCCGGCACCTTTTACTGGCCGGGGTTTGTTTTGTCGGTGTGCCTGACCCTGGTGCTGCTGGTCACCGGCATTCTTTACTTCCGGAAAACCGAGCGCGCCTTTGCCGATGTCATCTGACCATGTCTGATACCGTCATCCACGTTGAGAATCTCTCCAAGCAGTATGTGCTGGGGAAGAATGGACATTCCGACGGCCTGAAGCATGTGATCCATGATTGCGTGACCGCGCCGCTTCGCTGGCTTAAAAAAACGGCTGCGGGCACGGAAAACCTGAAAATCAACGGCCACAAGGCACCGGAAAGCTTTTGGGCATTGAAAGACGTGTCCTTCGACATCAAGCGCGGAGAAGTCGTGGGCATCATCGGGCGGAACGGTGCCGGAAAAAGCACATTGCTAAAAATCTTGAGCCGGATCACCGAGCAGACCAGGGGCCGCGTGGAAATCACCGGCCGGGTCGCCAGTCTGTTGGAAGTAGGCACCGGGTTTCACCCCGAATTAAGCGGGCGGGAAAACATCTTCCTTAACGGTGCGATCCTTGGCATGGGCCGGCAGGAGATCCGACAGAAATTCGACGAGATTGTCGCCTTTGCCGAGGTGGAGAAGTTTCTGGACACGCCCGTGAAACGCTATAGCAGCGGCATGTATGTCCGGCTGGCTTTTGCCGTGGCGGCCCATCTGGAACCCGAAATTCTGATCGTGGACGAGGTGCTGGCCGTCGGCGATGCACAATTCCAAAACAAATGTTTGGGAAAAATGCAGGAGGTGAGCAAAGGCGGCCGGACCGTTCTGTTTGTGAGCCACAACATGGAGGCCGTCCTTAAACTTTGCACCCGGGGCATTCTGCTGGCCAGAGGAAGCGTTTTTGCCACCGGCGAACCCGGCAAGGTTACCGCCATCTATTTTGAAGACCAGATCTCCACGGCGGGCGAAGTTGATCTCCGCAAGAAGCCCCGCCCCCTGCCGGGAAATGGCGCGGTGCAACTCATCAGTGCTTCGCCGGTGACCGATGATAAAATTTGGTCGTACCCCTTTGGTCAGCCGCCGGCGCTTCAAGTTCAGGTCGAGGCCCAACAAGCCATCGACAAGATTGAACTGGGCATCGGGCTGTTTTCCGCCCGCGGGTTCGAAGTGGCCTCCTGGTCGAGCAGCTATGCGCGGTCGCTGTTATCACTGAAAGCCGGGCTGAACACGGTTCAAATAAACTTCAATGACCTCAAACTCCTGCCCGGTCGGTACTACCTGGGGCTGGGCCTGCGGTCCGAGCGCGGTTTTGAGGATTACATCCCGGAAGCAATTTGGTTCGAAATCGTGATCAGTGATGAATCGGCCCGGGCCAATGCCCATACCATGCTGGGAACGTTTGTGCTCAACGCCGAGGCCAAAATCGTTGGTTAGTGCAGTCATAAAAACTAAAAAAGGAGAAAACCATGTCCATAATCAAAATGGCAAAAAGCATAAAGAAAAACGTAAAGGCCGAACTCAATCCCCCGCCCGCCGTTGCCGGCCGGGTTTGGCGACCGCAATGGCTGCCGTCGTGGTTCGTCCTCAAAAGCGAGGCCGAGGCGCATCCGCATGACCCCGCCGAGCGCGCTGAGTTATTTCTGGGGTACAACACCGGCTCCACGGAAATGGAAGTCCTGAACTGGCTTTACTCCACGATCCTCTTGCTCAAGCCGCAGCACATTGTGGAGACCGGTGCGGCCGACGGGTTGGGCACCATCGCCCTGGCCAGCGCCTGCAAGGCCAACGGTTTTGGGCGGGTCCACTCCATCGAGATCGACACGGAGGTCTGTGCGCGGGCGCAGGAATTGCTCAAACGCGCAGAGCTCGCTGAATGGGTGGAATACCATTGCGAAGATTCCCAGCAATTTCTCGGCAAAACCAAGGTCCAATTCGACCTGGGATTCTTCGACAGCCTCTGCGAAATCCGCGCCCAAGAATGCGCGGTGTGCATGGAGCGCGGCATCCTGCATGGTCCCGCGATCTTTCACGATACCTCCCCGCACCGCACGAAGACCTTGAAAAAAGATCCCGGCGAGCCGGCGCACTCGGAATATCGGAAGGCCCTGAAAGCGGTGGCCACCAAATACTTCGACGGCAATTTTTGCGAGACCACGCTTTCCCGGGGTTTGACCATCTTGCTGCCCAAAGTGTATCCACCCGCCACCTGATAAATCCAAAACCTTAAAACCTCAGCCCGCCTTAAAGCGGCTCCATGAATTCCCCGGCACCCAACTCAAATGCCCCGCCGCTGAAGCTGTTTTCCGCGGTCATCCCCGCGCGTGACGAGGAGGCGGCGGTGCGGGCGACGGTGGAACATTTGCACCTCGAATTTTCGCTGAACAACATCCCGCACGAAATCGTGGTGGTGGACGACGGCAGCCGGGACCGGACGTGGGAAGTGTTGCAGCAGCTAAAGGCGAAGATTCCAGCGCTGCGCCCGGTCCAGAACAGCGGCGAACACGGCTTCGGCCGCGCCATCACGTTCGGTTTGCGTCATTGCACTGGCGATGCGGTGGTCATCATGATGGCCGATGAATCCGACGACGCGCGCGACGCGGTGCGCTATTGGAAGTTGTTGAACGCAGGGTGGGACTGCGTGTTCGGCAGCCGGTTTATCAAGGGCGGCGGCGTGATTGATTATCCGCCGGTGAAATTGTTTGTGAACCGGCTGGCAAACTTTTTTATCCGCTGCATCTTTCAAATTCCGTTGAATGACACGACCAATGCGTTCAAGGCTTATCGTCGCTGGGTCATTCAGGGCTGCGAACCGCTCATCGCTCCGCATTTTAACCTGACGGTGGAGATTCCCCTCAAGGCGATCGTGCGGGGGTATTCCTGGACGGTCGTGCCGATCACCTGGCGCAACCGCCGTTTCGGCGAGGCGAAATTAAAAATCAAGGAAATGGGCAGCCGCTACTTTTTCATCTGCGCCTACGTCTGGCTCGAAAAATTTTTCAGCCGCGGAGATTACCGCAAACATTCATAATGTGTCAGTCCGAAAATTCATGAAAGCCAAGGCATCCGGCCAGCAAGCGGCCATTCTGACCGGCGCTTAGGCGGCCAAGGCAAAACCAGACATGGGACTGACCAAAAATATCTTGATTGCTTGCAGAAGAAAAGCAACCCGGGCGCGCGTGCGCCGGCGGGATTTCACAATCATCTCGAACAATTGCTGGGGCGCACATATCTATCAAAGTCTGGGAGAAAAATATCGAACCCCCTTCATCGGGCTCTTCCTTGCTCCCGCCTGCTATGTCAGTCTGGTTTCGCGCTTCCGGTGGTATTTAGAACAGCCGATTCAATTTAATGAACGGTCCCGGCATGGATATATCAACTCACTTCGCGAGGAAAAAAGACTTTCCTACCCGATCGGATGCCTCGGCGGCGATGTTGAAATTCAGTTTTTACATTATGAATCGGAAGCCGAGGCGTCCGACAAATGGCACCGAAGAGTCGAACGCATCAGCCGGGATGATTCTCGTTTATTCTTCAAGTTCTGTGACCGGGACGGCTGTTCGCCAGTTCAACTTGCCGCCTTCGATGCGACCCCGGTTGCGCATAAGGTTTGTTTTGTCTCGAAACCTTTGACCCATTTGACCAGCGCGGTCTGGATACCTGGTTCCAGTGACGGGCAAGTGCCGGATGGCGGTCAACTCTCGCGCATTTCACCCAGGTATTTCGACGCGGCAGGCTGGGTCAATGGGTCCGATGGACGTCCCAAATGGTGGCTGCCGGGTGATATATGACGCCGCCTTGCAAGATTAGATGATAAGGCAGACGGCCGCCATGGTAAGGCGGGTTAACTCCTCTGCTGGGAACCTGTCTGAAATCCCGAGACCTTCAGGCAGCCTCTAAAGATTAAAATCATAAGTCACCGACATGATTTTTACCTCGTTACTCCACAAGTTGGCGCAAATCATTTATGCGCCCGCAGGAAGTCCGTCGCTATGGCCGTTCGTTTTTTTTCCGGTGCTGTTTGCAGTGCTCATTTTCTGGAAATACCGGCCCCCGGCTGAAAGGGTGTTGCGGCGGGCCCACCAGGCGGTTGTCGCCTTGATTCTAGTGCTTTTGGGGACAATTTTGCTCAGCCATCTGTTTTATTTGGCCGGGAATTATTTAACCAATTCCTATGCTTTGCTCTATGCGAACTTGTCATGGATTTCATCCAATGGACAGGCGCTATATACCAGCTCCGATTCGGTCTCCCGCTACAGCCTTCCTTATGGCCCCGCCGGCTATGTCATCGTTGGATTATTTCAACATCTGCTGGGGCCAAGCCCTTTTTCGAGCAAACTCCCGGTTTTTTGCAGTTGGCTGGGAGGTTTTCTCTTTCTCTGTCTGACATTGTGCCTGCGGCACAAATGGACAACGGCTCTGGCCGCCATCACGCTGGGCATGGCCATTTTTCCGCACTTTCAAGAATTTGATTTCTGGCCGCGGCCGGATTTCTTTCTTTTCTTTTTGGTCTTGTTCGGATTATGGATGGTGGCGAAGGATTTTCGCTTTACCTGGATCTGGCTCGGGATCCTCATTGGGATCGCCGTGGATCTGAAGGTGCACGGGTTTGCTTATTTTTTGCCGGTAATCGGACTGTTGCTTCAAAAGCGCCCCAACATTCTGGCGGCCGCCATGGGCTTTGGCATTTCCCTTTGCACCGCACTCATGCCGTTCATCGTCTCTCATCAAATTTCTTTGACCAACTATTGGGAAGTTCTGCACATGGATGCGGGGCATCGCTTTGAACCAAATTTTCTGAGCCACATCTACGGATTTTTGGTCGTCTTTTCAATGACGGCATTTGCGCCGTTTATCATATATCGTGTGGATGGTGCCACGGTGCAAACGATCATTAAAAAGAATGCACCGTTCCTGCTTGGCCTGCTTGCCGGGGTGCTCCTCGTACTCTACCCCGCCAGCCTGGAAGGCGCGGGTGAACACCATTTGATTCCGTTCACGGGATTGTTTCTCTATCTGGGCTCCACCTTCTATGCGGACCTCAAAGCAGCCGGGCATGCCCGCTGGACGCTCTCACCCGTCGGAGGTTCTTTGATTTTTTCCCAGTGGGGCTTTATTTATATTTATGCCTTGATCATCAATACGCTGCTCCTGGGTCATTTACGGGCCGACAATCGCACCGCCCAAATACGCCTGGCAGATTTGGATCAAATCATGCATGAACATGCCAACGAGATCATCTTGAACGCTCCCGGATCCCTAAAGGCGGTGGAGGCGGACACTTATCGTTTTTACCCGGTGTTTCACGGCATGCCCATGGGCGTTGATCCCACCGCCATGATGGATTTTACCGAAGGCCACGTTCCTGAACCGCAACTCGACTCATTGGTGGAACAAATGGAAGCCCAATACCATCGCAAAGTGATGTGGATTTCCCCTCGCAACGAAAAACCTTTTTCCGAGACCAGCTACTACCATCCTTTTGGCAATGTTTTTTCCGACACATTTGTCCAAGACTTCCATCGCCGGTTCCGCTTGAGCGGGCACTCGGACTGGTTTGACATCTATCAGGATACCAAGGTGACTGATCCAAAATAATGTTGCTGAACGAGTGTTTTGCAATCCAGTCCGGTGCCAACGACATGTATAAGAAAGCCGCCAAACAACTATTTCCGGCAGCCGCCTACGAGCGGGCGGCGGTTCACTGGCGCAAATTCCGGGGTTTTCGCGAGCAACAGGTCTGGAACCTCAAAATGAGCGTCCAACATGGATTGCCTGATGTATTGGTTTACTTCGGGATTGCTCCGGGGGACGACATGTTATGCACCGCGGTTTTGCATGAACTGAAGCAGCGGGGGCAAAAGAAAATCTGGATGATGTCCAAAAACCCCGGGCTGTTTGAGGAAAACGCGGACGTCGATCGGGTTGTACCCATCGAGGATCGCTACCGGGTCTATGTCCAAACTTTTGGGAAAAAATGGCAGCCGCTCGAATATGCCCGCTTCGACCCGGAAAAAGACCGGAGCGAACCCCCAAAACGGCATATCATCGCCGAACTGTGCTGGCGGGCGGGCGTGCGCGGGACCGTGAAGTTGCACCCACGTTTTCATGTCCAGGCCGGGGAAAGGGCCAAGGCCGCCTGGGCAGCCGGCCATGTTGCAATCCAGAGCAGCGGCTTGGGCGGCCAATGGCCGATGCGCAACAAGCAATGGTATCCCGAACGCTTTCAACAGGTCGTCGCCGGGCTCAAGGGCAAATTTAAGTTTGTGCAACTCGGTTCCGCAAATGATCCGCTGTTAAATGACGTCATTGACCTCCGGGGGAAAACAAACTTGCGCGAATCGGCCGCAGTGATCGAAAACTGCCGCTTATACCTCGGCAATCCCGGTTTTCTGATGCATCTGGCCCGGGCCGTTGAGCGGCCTTCGGTGATTGTTTATGGCGGCCGGGAAGCCCCCTGGCAATCGGGTTATAGTTGCAATCTCAATCTCTATTCCGCCGTTCCTTGCGCTCCATGTTGGTTATGGAACAAATGCGACCATGACCGGCTGTGCATGGAAAAGATAACCGCTGATGATGTGATTCAAGCCGTTGAACAAATGACTTCGAAAGCGCCCCAGCCACTGGTGGTTGATGAAGCCACCGTCTGATTCAATACAAATGCCCGCCGTTTCTGTCATCATTTGTGCCCATAATCCAGGACCGGATTATTTGCAACGCGCACTGGAAGCCCTCAAGGCACAGACCCTGCCGCGACCGGAGTGGGAATTGTTGCTGATCGATAATGCGTCAAAAGAACCGCTCGCTTCCGCCTGGGACCTGTCATGGCATCCGCAGGCGCGCCACGTCCGCGAGAATGACCTGGGCCTCACCGCCGCCCGCCTGTGCGGCATCAAGGAATCCACGGGCGAACTTTTGGTCTTTGTGGATGACGATAATGTCCTGGCCCCGGATTACCTGGCCAATGCGTTGGAGATAAGCTTGTCCAAAAATTGCGTGGGCGCCTTTGGTGGAAACGTCGTTGGTGCATTTGAGACGCCGCCGGAAAGCTGGGTCAACATCATGTTCTCCGTTTTCGCCGTGGTGGATGTAAAAGCCGAGCAATGGACTTGTGGCCCCGGGACAACGGCTCAACTCATGGCGCCCTGCGGCTCAGGCATGGTCATCCGCAAAACTGTAGCCGCCCATTGGGCCAGGCTTACGACCAGCGATCCGTTGCGCCGCGGGTTGGGCCGGAAAGGCGCTTCGCTCGCGGGCTCGGAAGACATCGACATGGCACTGTGCGCCTGTGTTCTCGGCCAGGCCGTTGGACGCTTTCCGCAACTACGGCTCACCCACCTGATCGCCGCCCGTCGCCTGCAGCGTGATTACCTGTTGCGGCTGGCGGAAGAGTCGGCGTTTTCTGATGCCATGCTGCATTTCATCTGGGACGGGCGTGTGCCGCGGCAAGATGACGGCCAGTATTCGCGATCAGAAAAAATATTTCGTGCCTACAAATCGCTGACATACCGCCTGAGCAACTGGCGGAAACCAAGCTTTGGCTATGAACATACACTCGCTTGCCGGCGCGGTTTATCCCGGGCGGTTCAAGCCGTCGGTTCAGGCACCCCGGCCAGCCCGGGGCCTTGAAAGCAGCGGGCAAAAAATGTTCAACCGCATCCAACAGAAAATGAACCGCAGCCTGACCAGCACCGGGCTGAATCGCGCGGCCGGCCTGCTGTTTTTTTCCAGCCGCACAAAAAATAATGCGGCGGACATAACCCGGGCAAAAAGCATCCTCGTGTTAAAGCCGGATGGAATTGGGGATGTCATTCTCTCCACCGGCTTTTTACGCTCGCTGCGCCGGCAATGTCCGCAGGCTCGTATCACCATCGCCGTGCGGGAGCTGTCCCAGGAACTGGTGGCTTACCCCTGCTTTTGCGATGAAATCATGATTTGGAAGGAGGCCTGGTGTGGCATCACCCTCAAACCAAAATCGGCGGTGGACCTCGTCAACTCTGCCCGGACGAAATGGAAATCGAAGGGATTGGACTGGGTTTTGATACCGCGCAGCGGCTGGGATCACGCCAATGCCGCCATGTACGCGTGGTGGAGCGGCGCGCCCAATGTCTGCGCTCATGAATTTTTTTGCAACGATCGCGGCCTGAACCGTCGCGGATTTGTGAATCACCTGATCCCGACGCCGGCCATGACCCACGAGACGGAATTTCACCGGCGGATGCTGCAGTTTTTGAAGCTCGATTCCGAGGTTCGTCCGCAGTTGGAAATCTCCGCCCCAGCCGGGCAAAAGATTGCCCGGCTTTTTTCACCCGGCCCTGCCCGGTCAAACTGGCTGGCTTTTGGGATCGGTGCCAGTCACGGTTCAAAGCGCTGGCCGACGGAAAACTTCAGGTTGTTGGCGCAAACCTTGAACCGCGAGCGGCCGGAACTCACCATCTTTCTGATCGGGGGCGCGGATGACCGGGAGATCGCACGTTCCATCGGGTCCGGTTCGGGTGGCGCAACGGTTGATGTCACCGGGCAATTGTCCCTCTTGGAAACCGCCGCGTTGCTCAAACTTTGTGGCGTTTACGTCGGAAACGATTCCGGGCCCATTCACCTTGCCGGCGCCGTCGGCTGCACGGTGGTGGAAATCTCCAAGCATCCGCTGGCCGGAAATTCGGTCCACGAATGTTCCCCGGTCCGTTTTGGGCCGGTGGCGGCATGGAGTTGCGTGTTGCAACCCGAGCCGCTCAGGCCGGAATGTCGGGAGGGTTGCAACGAACCCGCTGCGCATTGCATAACCAGCGTAACCGTGGCTCAGGTAACCAACGCCATTTCACAGGCCTTTGATTTTATCGGCCAGGAGACGCTAAATTGACCATGAGCCAGCCGAAGCCCCAGATTGATTATCTTATCAACCGTCGCTACGCCGATTTCCGGCATGGCACCGGAGTGCAGATAAAGTTGTTCGCCGGAGAAATCGGCCAGAACCCCCTGCACATTTGCTGGGACGTTGAACAAAATGTTGCCGACACTTACCAGCCGGTCTGCAATCTAAACACATCGTGGTTGAGGACGTGGCCATTTAAACGGGGACGCGGCCTGGTGAACCGCGTGGAAACAAGCCTGGGCCTGACCTGGCACAACCAGTCAAGGATTGCCAAATGCTTAAACCAATTTTCGCGTTCCGGCAGCGGAAAACCGCGCGCTTATGTGATCGTCGCTTCCGAAGAGGAGGCCAAAATCACCCGGCAGATCATGGAGGTTCTGCCGGCGGATTACGTCGTGAATGTGATGGACTACCTGCATCTTGGCGAAACCGATTTGCCGGAGCTTCCGGAATTTGCCGCACTTCTGAAGGGGGCTAGAAAGGTTTTTGCGCTGACTCCGCCGATTCAAGACGTGCTGGCCCAGATCAGCGGCCGGCGGGATATTTCAATTCTTGGCGTCGCCCGCGAATCAGCGGATAAACCATCCCGCACCCTGGCGGTGGATACAAAACCGCTGGAGATCGTCATGATGGGCAGTGTCGATTACCAGCGCGGGCTGCAGGAACTCCATAAATTTTGCAAGGGCCTCGATGATGTCGGCGTCAAATATTGTTTGAATTACATCGGCACCCGGGCCATGCGGGAACGGCTGGGCAGCGACCTGCCGGTCAAATATTGCGGCGTTCGTCTGAATGCGGAACGCGACGCATTGCTGGGTTCCATGCATCTGGCCTACCTGCCCGGGCCGGACGGCAATCCGGTCGAGGATTATCTCGCACGCTATTCTTTTCCGTCCCGTTCCACTGATTACTTTTGGCACGGGTTGCCGGTCATCGGCCCCTTGTTCGACGATTCCGCCACGGCCCAAATGGTCTCCACCTTGCGGGGCCGGGGGGTCTGGTTTTCACAGGATCCCATCCAACTTGTCGGCGTTGTGAAAAATCTGACACAAAATCCGCAGGCGTGGGTGTCGGCTTCGAATGCAGTGTACGATTTCGCACAAAAAAACTTTTCGATCGCCAGAACGGCAGCCGCCATTCTGGATGCTTTTGAAAATGAATGCCAGGACCGCGATTGAGGGCCGTGATTTTAGATTTGTTTGGTGGCAGCGGTGGCGTTGGCCGCTGTACGCGCGAGATTCTGCGCCAGCTCGGGGCGGAGGGCGTACCGACAATGCTTTGCGGCCAGTCTCATGTGGTGGATTCACTCATCGATTGCCTCCAAATCATGCCCCGTCTCCGTCTGGCCAACTTGGAGCGTCCGAAATTCAGCTTGAAGTCGCTAAATATAAAATTCGCGAGCCGGTGTAATGCCCGCTCTTCCCGGCTGGCCAACGTGCTGTTTGAAGAAACGGTAAAATCCGCCAGCACCGGAGGAAAAGGCCTGCGCGAGCCTATCTTCGTGAACTATCCGCAATTGATTGCGCCACCAACCCGGCACCCGGAGTTTTGCGTTTTCATTCACGACCTGAACTGGCGGCTTTATCCGGGAAATTTTCAAGACCCGGAGCTGACCGACCGGAACTGTCGTGGTTGGGTGGACTGCGCTTCCAAGGTGATCGCCAACTCGGAATGCACGCGGGACGAAATCATCGAGCGTTACCATTGCACCCCGGAAAAGGTTCTGGCGGCACCTTTGGCGCCATTCCAGCAACGCCTGCCGCAGGCATTTGATGCGCCACACTATCTTGCCGGGCTCGGCTTGAGCGCGGGCCGGTTTGATCTGTTTCCCGGCGTTTGGGGCCTGCACAAGGGGCATGCGATCCTCACCGAGGCCATTGAACTATCCGAAGAGGCTCATCCGGTCGTCGTGACTTGCGGCCTGCCTCTCCATGGCATCAATGGCAGCACCAAGGCGGTGGCGGCGCTGCGCCACTCCCTCGCTGCGCGGTGGGACAAGTTGATTGAGGAGAAAAAACTGGTCGTCGTGGGTGGCGTGCCGGAACTCGAGATGCAGGCTTTGCGTGGTGGTTGCCGGGCGTATGTTTTACCGGCGCAATACGAGGGCTATGGTTTCCCGCTGGCTGAGGCTGTTTACCATCACCGCCCGGCGATCGTGTCGGACATCAAAGCGCATCGCGAAATCCTTGACCGCTATCCACAATACCAGTTGGCAACGCTTTTCCCGGCTGATTCAAGCAATGCCCTGGCCGAAAAACTAAAGCGCGTCGACAGCGAACCATTGGCTGTGCCCCGGGACTGGCAAAGAAGCATTGAAGCCACCTGGTCCTGGAAAAACACCCTTCAGGTCATCCTTACGGCTTTGAATGCGGATGCCGTATTGCCGCAATGAAATCTCTGCTTCTGCGCGATGGCATTCCGTGGTTTGGCCAGCACACCGGTTATGAACAACTCAGCCGTTATCTGGCGAATGGGCACCCGGCCACCGTGGTCACCCCGCGTCCGGGCCAGTGGGCGCGGTACTTGGGCAGTGCCTCGGCGCGCTTACGGGGGCGTATGGGCCGGGGAGCGGCCGACCTGAGCGAGCTGGAATTTTCGTTGAAGCGCGGCCTCCAACGGCCTGACATCAGTCACATCCTTTACCTGGAACACCATCTTGAACTTTTGAAATTCTGGTCCAAAGCGCCTGGCGATCTGGTCGGCACGATTCATCTCCCGGCATCGGTCTGGAAACCGGAACAAATTGCTCTGCTTGCCAGACTGTCCTCGGCGCTGGTGCTTTATCAAAGCGACCTGCCCATTTTTGAAAAACATGTCGGCCGGGGTCGCGTCAAATTCATCCATCACGGTGCGGACACCGAATTCTTCAAGCCCGATCCGGCCAAGATGCAAACACCACCGCGAATCCTTTACAGCGGAGTTTATCTGCGCAATGAACCGATGCTGGTTCGCGTGGTGAAACAACTGTCGGAAAAAAATCCAGAACTGCGTTTTGACCTGCTCGTGCCCCAGCATCACCGCAAAAGTCCGGCCCTCGCGCCCCTGCTAAATCATCCGGCGGTGACCTGGCACGCCGGTTTGAACGATGAAGAACTTCGGGCGCTCTATCAGCGTTCGTATCTGATGCTATTGCCGATGAATGACAGCGGCGCCAATACTGCCGTGGTGGAAGCACTGGCGAGCGGCCTGCCCATCGTGACCACCGACGTCGGCGGCATCGGGGATTATGGCGGCGGAACCATTTTTCCAACCATGGCGACGGATGATGATGAGGCCATGATTACATTGGTCGAACAGTATCTTTCCAAACCGGCCTGGCGCGCTGAAATCAGCGGAAAATGCCGCCAATTTGCCGAAACGGTTTTGGCCTGGCCACTGGTGGCGCAAAAACACATCCAGACTTACCGGGAATTGACCGCATGATCTCAGCCATCTGCACCTTGTTTGAAAATGACTACCACCTGGGCTTGGGAGCCTGGGCGAATTCCCTTTACGCGCACGGTTATCGCGGGACGATTTACGCCGGCTACCGCGGAAATCTGCCGCCGTGGCTCACGGGCGCAAAACCAGCGGACGGTTTCACGGAATTCACCCCGGCGGAAGGGCTGACCCTGCGCTTTATTCCCCTGGCAACGAAACTGCACCTCACCAATTTCAAGCCGGATTTCATGCTGGAAGTTTGGCGGAACCATTGTCCGCAGGCGGAGGCGCTCTTCTATTTCGATCCCGACATCACCATTCTGTGCCGCTGGACATTTTTTGAGGAATGGGTTGAGGCCGGCGTGGCGGTATGTCAGGACGTCAACGGCTGGATGCCGGACAACCATCCGATCCGCCATGGCTGGAGAAAGCTGCTCCAACCCGCCGACTTGGAGTTCCGCACCCGCTTTGAAACCTACTTTAACGGCGGTTTTGTCGGCTTGCGGACGGAAGACCGCGTCTTCCTGAATGACTGGCGGCGGGTTCAAACTTTGATGCAAAACTGCGGCGTGGATTTTAGCGTCATTGGATTCGGCGACCGGACTTACCCGTTTACCTGCCGTGATCAGGACGCCTTGAACATCACTTGCATGGCGACCGGACGAAAAATCAGCCCGCTGGGCCAGGACGGCATGGATTTCCAGCACGGCGGCGGCGGATACGTCATGTCCCACGCGGCCGGCGGCACCAAGCCTTGGCGGAAAAGAATGCTGGTGAACATGATCGCCAAAGGCAGCCCGCCGTCGCGCGCTGACAAGTGTTTCTATTCCTATACGCAGCATCCAATCCGCGTATTCCCCGCCGCTGCGACCTTCTGGAGAAAATTGGACCTGCTGCTGGCTTCGGCCATCGGACGCTATATCCGATGACTCAATTCACACGCTTATGATACAAACCATTAAAAAACTGCTCATCTTAAAGCGCCGTAAACAGGCTGCCCGGCAACTTGGGTTTGATTTTCGACGCGCAGCGGGGTTTGAACTGCCGGCCAAGATCCGCGCGGATTCCCGCAGCCTGAGCCTGAACCTGCCCCAGGATGAGGGCACCCGCACCGCTTTTGTGGACGTGCTGCTGGATGATTGTTACCGGCTGCGGACGTTCCCCAAAAACATCAAAACGGTTTTGGATATCGGCGCCCACGCCGGCCTGTTCAGTCTCGCCGCCCGGCTTAATTTCCCCGATGCCATCATTCATGCCTATGAACCCAACCCGCAACTGCTGCCCCTGCTCTCGCATCAGGCTTACGCCGGCAAGTTCTCATTCTTCGGCGAGGCCGTGGGGCTGGTGGCAGGACGAATGTCGCTGGATTCCGGCGCGGATTCCGTGCAGACACGGGCCCATCGAAACGAGCAAGGTGACATCCATTGCACCAGCTTTGCGGCGGCCGTGGCAAAGCTGGGCCCAACAATCGACCTGGTGAAAATGGATTGTGAAGGCGGCGAGTGGGAAATTCTCAAGGACGAGGTGACTTGGGCAAAAGTTCAAAACATAACGATGGAATTTCATTTGTGGGCCGGCTACTCCCTGGAAGAACTGAAGGCGCGTGTCGTTAAACTGGGTTTCGCGGTGAATCACTGCCATCTGGCGGGCAAAGATTTTGGCCTGTTGCAAGCGGCCAGAAACTGAACAAAACCAGTCTTGAAATACGTGTTGGCAATCAGGCTCATGATCGCGGCCGCCCTGGCGGTCTCGTGGGCGGCGCCTTCCGCGCGGGCCCAATTCTTGCCCAACCTTAGTGTGAGTATGATCAGCAACCAGACCATTCAAGTCAGTTGGCCGGTACCGGTTGCGGGCTCTGTTTTACAGGAATCCGGAATGATCGGTCCTGCCCCGGCGTGGCAACGCAGCGCTTTGTCCATCAGTTCAAATAACGGCACCTTGTCGGTATCCGTGGCGGCCACCAACGTGAGCCGCTTCTTCCGTTTGGCCGGCGTTCCGGCGCCCGCCGTCACCGGCAGTTACCTCTCAAACGGTCTGGTGGCTTATTGGAAATTGAATGACGGCGCCGGAACCGTGGCACCCGATTTCACCGGGAACGGCAACACCCTGTCTTTGGCCGGTTTCCCGACCTGGGGCTCCAATTATCTGACCTTGGACGGATCCACCCAGTATGGTGATGCCGGCAGCAACGCTCTCCGGGCGCTGGATCAACATGATAAAACCATTTGCGCCTGGATTAAAAAGAACGGGAACTCGCAGAAGGGCATCGTCGACAAAAGTTTCAATACGCCGGGCGTCGCGAATGGCGGATGGGGATTTTGGATTCAGAACAACGGGAAACTGATGTGGACGGTGCAAGACGGGCTGGAATTTTACGATGCCGGTTTTGTCAGTGTGAACACAAATATCTGGACCTTTGTGACGGTGGTGTGGCGTTATTCCGCCGGCAGCGCGGAATTTTATATCGACGGGCTGCTGAATTCCATTGCGAACAATGGCGCACCGGTTGAACGGTCCAGTGATATGGCGGACCTCCAGGTGGGGGATTTGCGCAATCACTCGTCGGGTGGCACCTACGCCTTTGATGGCTCTCTCCGGCAAGTCGGCATTTATAACCGGGCGCTGACGGTGGCCGAAATCAGAACCAATTTTCTCGCGACAGAATTCACGACGAATGTGACCTATCCCTCCATTCTGTATTACAAGCTGACGGAGCATGCCCAGACGAATCCGCCGGTTTATCTGGCGGACAGTTCCACCCACGGCGGCACGACGGGGACGGTCACGACGGCCACCGATTTGCCGTGGGTGGGAAACCAGGGCGGTATTCCCGAAGCGGCCATGCATTTCAACGGGGTTTCGACCTACATCGACACGGGCAATGCAAACCTTTTCAATTTCACAACCAACTCATTCACGATAAACCTCTGGCTGCTGCCTTTGACGGAGAATGGCTTCGTGCTGGCCAACGGATTTTATCACGGCAACGGATGGTTCATGTCGGTGGGCGATTCGTACCAGATCAATGTGGGGGCGGAAACCTTTGGGGCGGAACAAGTCCTGACCACGACCGCTCCCGTGCCTGGCTGGCCGACCATGTACGCCATGGTGACCATCACCCGGGACGGCACCAATGTCCCGCTGATTTACATCAACGGTGCGCTGGTGGCGACCAGCGGAAGTTTTGTCAATCCGGGGTCCAGCGGGGACAGCTTGGTCGTCGGTGTCAGCAAGATCAGTGCGAACAATCTCGATGGCGATCTTGGGCTGCTTCAAATCTGGAACATAGCCTTATCATCAAGTGATGTGGCCAATCTCTACATCAATCAATTATCCGGCAATCCATGGCCATGAACTGCCATCTTCCGATAGTAAATGAGCCTTTGCGGAGCCGGTCAGACAGCGCACCCAGCCAAAACCCGGCCCAAACCCGCATGCGGCTCGCATTCTTATGTGGTGCTGTGGAACCCGGCCGGGATGGCGTGGGCGATTACTCGCGCCGCCTGGCCGGGGAATTGATCCGGCAGGGTTATGCGGCCGTCATCGTCGGATCGAACGATCCGTACGTTTCCAAAACGACCATGGAACAGCAAGAAATAGAAGGCACTCCGGTGTCCGTGTTGCGCCTGCCCGATGCCGCTCCTTGGGGTGATCGTGCGAGGGAGGCGCGCAAATGGTTGGAAGCTTTCAATCCTGATTGGATCAGTCTGCAGTTTGTGCCTTTTGGATTTCATCCCAAGGGACTGCCCTTTGGCTTTGGAAAATTTCTCATGTCGATTAATACCCAGGCGTCGTGGCATGTCATGTTCCACGAACTCTGGCTGGGCTTGGGCGAAAATTCCACGGTGAAGCATCGGGGCCTGGGCCTATTGCAACGATACATCATTCTTGATTTTATGAGGCGTTTGCGTCCCGGTGTCGTGCACACCCAAGCCGAACCTTATCAGATGGCACTAAGGCAGACGAACATTGCGGCTTCAATTATGCCGCTGTTCGGCAACATACCCCCGGTCAATGCAACTGGCTGGGACGGTCTGCTGGAACCTTTGGTGACCAAGGCATCAGGTAAGCCCCCAGATCGTGATAAATTTTTTCTGGCAGGAGTTTTAGGCATGGTGCATCCGGAATGGAATGCCGAACAGGCGGTCGATCTGATGCATCCCTTGACGGAATATTTCCAAAAACGGCTGGTGCTGGTGTTCATTGGCAAGAATGGCCTGACTCCGGAAGCCATCAAAAATCTAAAACTCGCCCTGCATGGCCGTGCCGATGTCATCGTAACCGGCGAAAGACCGGCCGTTGAAATTTCAAAAATGCTTCAGACCCTTGATTTTGGCCTGGCGACCTCGCCCCGCCAAATCATCCAAAAAAGCGGCTCCGTGGCTGCCATGCAGGAACACGGGCTCAAGGTGCTGGTAACGCGGGATGACTGGCGCTTGCGCGGAACAGACGCACCACCGGAAGAGACATCTCCCTGGCGGTTGACCCCTAAACAATTTTCCTTGTTGAAAACCTTGCCCGCACGCGATCCCAAACCACCAGGCAAAAGCGGCGTCCAGCAGGTCGCCGGCCAGTTGCTTGAATCACTTTCCCGCCTTCACCTATGAGCCACATCGCCGCAATCTTGCCCCGCCAGATGAAACCCTGGCTCTGGCGGAAACTTTCCGACCACATGCAGTTGCAATACCGGCTGCCTTCCGGCCTGCGTGCCCGGATTGCCAGCTATTCAGATTGGTGCATGTATAATGACATTTTCGTGGCAGGTGAATACGACAAGGCCATCGAAGCCGCCTTGAAGAGTGCGAAGCCAGGGAAAACTTTCCGGGTGGTTGATCTGGGTGCCAATGTCGGTTTTTTCACGATGCGGGTGCTCGACCTGATCGCCCGCCACGAGATCAAATTTGACCGGATTGAATGCCTGCTGGTCGAGGCTTCAGCCAGGCTGCATCCGTCGCTGCACAAACATCTCGGCAGCATGGATCGCAAGGAGCTTACCACCAAGATTGTCATCGGCTTGGTTGGCCTGAAGACCGGGGATGCGCAACTGGTGCTGAAGACTTCAGAATGCATGAATGAGGTCACAAAGCAGCCCGGCAAACGGTCAAATCGTGTGCCTTACTACAACCTCGACGAAACGTTGGGGGATCTCACGGAAATCAGCCTGCTCAAATGTGACATCGAAGGTTCGGAGCTGGATTTTCTGGATACCTATCCGCAGTTGCTCCGCAACACGCAGGTGGCGGTTTTTGAGTTCCACGATCCGGTGTGCCCCGCGTCTCTCGGAATTTTAAAGGTGATGAAGGCCGGCTTTGTCTCCAGCCATATCCTGCTGGATCAAGGCAATGCTAAAACGGTGTTCTTTACCCGGTGATGCAATTTAACAGCCGGCGAGCCACCCCGCCCCTTATCATTTGAAACTACTCATCGTCAGTCCCACACAGGGCGGCTATGGTGGCATGGAGGCGTTTGTCATCGCACTCGCTTCCAGTGTGGAAAAATGGCCGGAGTTTGAGTTGCAGGTCTGTTTTAAACTAGTTGGAAAGCGGGAGTTAAAGGATGATCTGAAAACCGCCGGGGCTGCCCTGTCTTGTCCGGTTCACTATGTGCCCAGCGGCAATCTCAAGCTGACCAAACTGATCCGCTGGGCGGATATCATACACGGGCAGAATGTTTCCCCGGACATCGTTTTCCCCGCCTGGCTGCTGCGCAAAAAACTGGTGTTGACGATCCACAACTGGCGGCGGCGCAATCTTGAATTGCATTCCCTCTTATGGGGAATCGGTGCGCGGCTGGCGCGCCGGCGCTGGTACAATTCAAATTTTGTCTGGCATACGTGGGAGCCCCAAAAAAAAATGAAAGGCAGCGACTGTGTGCCCACCGTAAGCCGGCTGCCGGACGCATTTTGCCCGGCTGCCGACCGCCGAGGTTTCCTTTTTATGGCCAGATGGATTGAGAACAAGGGCCTTGAGGATTTGATCGCCGCATATTCCAAGGCCCGGTTGGATCCAGTCCGGTGGCCGCTGATTTTGATCGGCGACGGTCCGTTGAGGCCGAAAGTTGATTTGATGATTAAAGACCTGGGACTGGCTGGAGTTGAAATGCCGGGATTCATTGATGAGCAGACCAAGGCCAAACGGCTGGCCTCGGCCCGTTGGCTGGTGGCGCCGGCGCGCACGCATGAAGACCTGGGCCTGACACCAATTGAAGCCCGCAGCGTCGGCGTGCCGGTGATTGTCACCCGCGATGGCGGCCTGCCGGAAGCCGGCGGGGAAGCGGCCTTGATCGTTGAGCCCGGAAACGTGGACGAACTGACACACGCCTTAAAACAGGCGGCCGGCATGAGCGACGAGGAATATTGCGAGCGGGGCGAAAGCGGCCGGAAAACTTTGAAGGATTATTTGCGACCCATGGAGTTTTACCGCCGATCCTACCTCGAAGTGAGCACTGCATGATTCGAGCCTTCTTGGGCGAAATGCAAACTAAACTTCCCTGCATCCACGGTCTGCGCGCCATTGCAATTTTGTTTGTGCTGGTCAGTCACGCTCAATTTACGTTAAGCCATCCGCTTCCCGAATGGGTGTATTTGATATTTATCCGGGCGGACCTGGGGGTTTTCATTTTTTTCATCTTAAGCGGCTTTTTGATCACCTATTTGCTGACCAGCGAATATGCCGCCAGCGGAACCGTCAATCTCCGCAATTTTTACCTGCGTCGCGTGTTGCGGATTTTCCCTGCCTTTTATTCCTATCTGCTGGTGCTGGCCGGGCTGGCCGCGTTTGGCATCATTCCCATCGCGCTCTCACATTTCATCGATGCGTTCTTTTTCTTGTGGAATTACAAGCATCTGTGGGATCCAACGAACGGTCCAGGCATCTGGTATCTCGGCCATTTTTGGACGCTATCGCTGGAGGAACAATTTTACCTGCTGTGGCCCTTGACCTTGCTCTTATTAAAACTCCGCCGGGCGGCGTGGGTGGCACTGGCTTTGATTATCATCATGCCCGTCGTCCGGCTCGTGACGTATTTCGTATTCCCCGAATCACGGGGTCAACTGATGATGATGCTGCACACGGGTGCGGATGCCCTCATGTTCGGGTGCCTCCTCGCCCTGTTGATCCGGCACGAAAAAATGAACAGGCTTCTGGAACAGCTCAAAAAGCCGTTCTGGCCCGTTGCAGCCGCCCTGTTTGCCTGTATCGGATCGCCGTTGACGGCGGCTTGTTTGCCCGGACATGTTGAGGGAGGCTATTCGAATACCTTGGGCAGGTCGTTAACGGGATTATCGGTGACCTTCATCATTGCCTGGCTGCTCAAATATCCAGATTGCGCCGTCGGCAGATTTTTAAATTCAAGGCCCATGCTGCACATCGGGGTTTTGTCCTACAGCCTCTACTTGTGGCAGCAGCTTTTTCTCACGCCGTTGAACAAAACTTGGACCGGGGAGTTTCCTGTCAATTTGGGCTGCGCCTACGTGGCCGCCTTGTTGTGCTATTACCTTGTTGAAAGACCGTTTCTTAAACTGAAGCAGAATTTCGCCTTCGGCAGGTAGTTTGCCGCTTACCTCAATGTCTGGCCGCCTGCTTTTTTCCCACCCGACCGGCAACGCCAATGTGCGGGCTGCTTTATCCGGCCTGTTCGAGGCGGGCATCTTGGGGGAATTCGACACCACCATTGCCGCCTATCCGGGGAATTTATGGGGCGCCATCGGTGAAAGCCGGTGGGGGCGCGAGCTTCAGCGCCGAAAATATGATGAGCGGTTGAAACCCCTGACCGTGCAGCATCCCGTCCGGGAGCTGGGACGCATGCTGGCAACACGCCTCAAGTTACACCGGCTCGTCAGCCATGAAGCAGGTGCTTTCTGCATTGATGCCGTTTATCAGGCGCAGGACCGGTTTGCCGCCGCCAGTTTGCGGCAAAACCCGCACGGGTTCACCGGAGTTTATACTTATGAAGATGGTGCGCTGGAAACATTGACGGCGGCGGAAGAACTCGGCGTCCCCGGCATCTACGAACTGCCGATCGGTTACTGGCGGGCCGCCCGCAATTTCCTCAAGGGTGAATTTGAACGGAAGCCGGAATGGGCGGCCACATTGACCGGTTTCAAGGACTCGGCGAAGAAGCTGAATCGCAAGGACGCCGAACTGGCCAAAGCCAAAAAAATAGTCGTCGCCAGCACTTTTACCGCACAGACCTTGAAAGACTACACCGGAAAGCTCGCTCCACACGTCGTGCTGCCATACGGCTTCCCGGATGTATCGCCGGAATCAGATCGCACTTCACGGGGGCCAATCACGAAGGAACGACCGCTCCGATTGCTGTTTGTCGGTGGATTGTCCCAGCGGAAAGGAATTGCCGACCTCTTTGCGGCGGTCAATGTCTTGAAGTCATCCGTTTCACTGACGGTCATCGGCAATAAAGTCACGGCGGATTGCCCGGCCTTGGACCGGGAACTGGCCAAACACCGCTGGATTCCCAGCCTGCCGCATGAACGAATTCTTGAGGAAATGCGATCCCATCATGTGTTTGTTTTTCCTTCGTTGTTCGAAGGCTTCGGCCTGGTCATCACCGAGGCGATGTCCCAAGGCCTGCCGGTTATCACGACGGAACGGACGGCGGGGCCAGATTTGATCAAACATGGGGAAAACGGCTGGCTGATCAAGGCCGGTTCAACGGAAGATCTCGTGCAGCAATTGGAACAACTGGTCGCCCATCCCGAATCGGTCCGGGCGGCGGGCATGCTCGCGCGCCGGACGGCTGCCGCCCGGCCCTGGCCGGTTTATGGCCGCGAACTGGCCCGCGCAATCACCACCATGGCATGAACGCATCGCCCGCCATTGCCACCGCCCTGTCGCCGGCGAAAACCGCAGCGCGGGCGCAGGTTTTTGATGAAAACAAGACGCTGCGTCACTTGATCTGGCTTTATGTGATCCTCTGGCTCATCGAGGGCGGATTGCGCCGCTGGTTTCTGCCCGGCTTAAACACCCCCTTGCTGTTGATTCGCGATCCGTTGGTCATCGTCATTTATGCCGTGGCCATTTCCAGAAATCTTTTTCCCACCAATCTATTCGTGACGGGGGGATTGCTGCTGGCGGCGCTCACATTTTTCAACGCGCTGACGTTGGGGCATGGCAACGCCATGGTCGCCCTGTATGGTGTGCGTTGTGACTTCCTGCATGTGCCGCTTATTTTCATCATGGGGAAAGTATTACGGCGGCAAGATCTCATCGCCCTTTGCAAACTGGCGTTGTGGGTGGCCATCCCGTACACCGCATTGCTGGCGGCCCAGTTTTATGAGCCGCAGGATGCCTGGGTCAACCGGGGTGTCGGTGGCAACACAGACGGTGCCGGGTTTTATGGCGCGATGGATCATTTTCGTCCGCCGGGAACATTCAGTTTTATCACCGGCCCCTCCCAACTGTATCCGCTGCTTGCCGCCTGTCTGTTTGCCAGCCTGCTGAATGGTCGGCTGCCCTTTTTCCTGGTCATGGCATCCGGTGCCGCCATTTTGGTGGCGATCCCGCTGTCCATCAGCCGGTCCTTCTTTTTGAGCGTGGTGGTGGTTGCGATCACCGGAGTCGGGGCGATGATCGTGGGCGGGCGGCTGTCCTTGGGCCTGCTGGTCAAAGTCGGTTTGATCGCCTTGATCCTTCCCTTGGCGGCCACCCAGTTGCCGGCTTTCAAAGACGGCATGGAGGCATTCAGCGCGCGCTGGGAAACCTCCACGACCGATGAAGGCGGGTTTAAGGAAGCCATTGTTGACCGTGTGCTGGACAGTTTGTTTGGTTCTTTTGAAAACGTGAATTACACCGGCCTGGGAACCGGGTTTTCCACCAACGTCGGGCAAAAACTGTTGACCGAACAGGTTGGCTTCGGCGCTTCCGAAGGCGAATGGGGAAGACTGCTGTTTGATGATGGGTTTATTTTAGGCAGCCTGTTGATCGCCTACCGGGTGGCGCTGGCAGGTTCGATTGTTTTTGCCAGTTTGCGGGCCTGGCGGCGGCGCTCACCGGAAGCCCTCATTTTTGCCTCGGCGGCTTTCATGCTGTTGCTGAACGGCCAATGGGGTCAGGCCACCACGCTGGGTTCGGCGGTGATTGCGGGCGGACTGGCGCTGGCGGCAGCCGCGAACATGCGGGTTAAGAAATCGAAATCTGCGCGTAAATCCGCGTCAAAACTTCAAGGCGATCCCGGACATGTCCCCGCCAAATAACATTCTCATTTACCGACTGGGAAGCCTCGGTGACACGGTGATCGCCCTGCCATGCTTTCACCTGATCCGGAAAGCGTATCCGCACAGCAAAATCACTATTTTGACCAACCAGCCGGTTTCCGGGAAGGCCGCCCCGGCGATGGCCATTTTGGAAAACAGCGGGCTGTGTGATGATGCGATCAGCTATCCTGTCGGCACCCGCAGCCAGGCTGAATTGTTAAAAGTCCGGCAAACCATCAGGCAATTGCAGCCGCTGACGCTGTTCAATCTGGTGGCCGGGAGAGGTTTTCTCAAGAGCCTGCGCGATTATCTGTTTTTCCGTTCCTGCGGCATCAAAAAAATCATCGGCACCCCGTGGCATCGCCGGGATTTTGTGGTTCAGAAAACTTCTGACGGAGAGTGGGAGCGCGAAGCCCAGCGACTGGCCTCCCGGCTGGCATCGCTCGGCCCCATTGATCTGGCCGACCCGCATTTGTGGGACTTGAAACTGACCCATGGGGAACGAAATCAGGCCCTGGAAGCATTGCCTGCGCACGGGAAAAATTTCATCGCGGTGAGTGTTGGCACCAAGGTGCCGGTGAAAGATTGGGGCGAGGCGAATTGGGAAAAACTGCTCGCATCGCTTTCCGAAAAAATGTCTGAAATAACCCTCGTCCTGCTCGGAGCACCGGACGAATGGGAGCGGTCGGAGAAATTGCGTCAAGCTTGGAAGGGCCGGAGCATCAACTTCTCCGGGAAAACATTGCCCCGCATCTCCGCAGCAATTTTGGAACGGTGCAGCCTTTTCATCGGCCACGATTCCGGCCCCATGCATCTGGCCGGCGCGATGGGTGTTCCCACGTTGGGGCTTTTTTCCTGGCAAAACCCGCCCGGCCAATGGTTTCCCGGCCACGGAAGCTGGAAAACGATCAAGGTACTTTATCCCCCCCTGCCCGGCGGCGTCTGGCATGACGGGCTGAAAATGAAGCGGGGCGTCGGGGAAGGAATCTTGCTGCTGCACCCGGATGCTGCTTTTCAAGAAGCCATGGAATTGTGGCAGGCCAATGCAAATCCGACTGTCGCGCGTTTTAACGCTGTGCCTGCGGGAATTGTGAACTCATGAAGTTGCTCCACGTCATCGGCAGCATGAATCCCCAAACCGGTGGGCCGTGCCAAATGATCCGGAATTTTGCCCCGGGATTCATCGGGCTGGGCCATACGTTGGAGGTGGTCTGTCTCGACGACCCCGGTTCGAAACATCTGTCCGGCGAACCTTTCCGCATCCACGCAGTGGGTCAAGGCCGTGGCTCCTGGAATTACCATCCCGCGCTCATTCCGTGGCTGAATGAACATCTGCCGGAATACGATGCCGTGATCTTGAACGGCCTGTGGCAGTTTCAGGGATACGCCTTGTGGCAGGCTTCAAAAAGTCCAAAGGCCCCGCCCTACTATATTTTCCCCCACGGGATGCTCGATCCCTGGTTTCAAAAAATATCCGTGCGCCCGGTCAAAACGCTGCGGAACTGGATTTTCTGGAAGACCATCCAGCACCGGATCGTTCATCAAGCTGCCGGACTGCTGTTCACGTGCGAAGAAGAGCAACGCCTCGCGCGCCAGCCGTTCCGCCCCTATCATCCGGCGAAAGAAGCGGTGGTCGGCCTGGGGATTCCCGGGCCGCCGAAATTCCAGATGCACATGACGGCGGCGTTTGATGAAAAATGCCCGGGCATGAACGGCGGCAAATATTTTCTGTTTCTCGGCCGGATTCATCCCAAAAAAGGCGTGGATCTTTTGATCAAGGCCTATTCGGCGCTGCATCGTTCCGCCGCCACGAACGGCCAGGCCTCAATCCCCAGGCTGGTCATCGCCGGTCCTGACCTCGAAGCTCCCTACGGCCAGGAAATGCAAAAGCTGACCCGGCAGACCTGTCCGGCTGATTCCGTGCTCTGGCCGGGCATGTTGACGGGCGACGCCAAGTGGGGGGCGTTGTACGGCGCGGAAGCATTTGTGCTGATGAGTCATCAGGAAAATTTCGGGATAGCCGTGGTCGAGGCGCTCGCGTGCGGGAAACCCGTTTTGATCTCAAACCAGATCAACATCTGGCGGGAAATCGAGGAGGACCGCGCGGGCCTTGTCCGCGACGACACAGTTCAGGGGGCCGAAGAACTGTTTCGACAATGGAAAAGCCTTTCTCTGGAAGACCGGGCCACGATGACGGCGGCGACAAAATCCTGTTACGAGAGCCGCTTTGGAGTTGCCTTCGCGAACCGCCGTTTGCTGGCCGCCATTGGGGAAGCGAGCACACGCACGCGCGTCGGACCTGCCACACACGCTGAAACCCAATTCGGCCACCACCCATTGAGGCTTCAATGAAATCGCCAACTTTGGACATCGCCGCCAACCGCCGGACCAGGAATTACACCAAACGCGAAATGCTTCGCCGCGTTTTATGGAGTGCCGGCCGGCTTTTGTTTCGCTTCAGTCCGCGGCCCTGTTTTGGCTGGCGGCGTTTTGTGTTGCGCTGTTTTGGCGCGAAAATCGGGGCGAACGTCAACATGTATGCCTCTACGCGGATTTATTTTCCGTGGAACCTGACGGTCGGTGACTGGAGCGCGCTGGGCGAAGAAGCGTTCATTTACAACCTCGGCCCCGTCAGGCTCGGGGAAAAAGTAACCATCTCGCACCGGGCGCAACTTTGTGCCGGTACTCACGATTACACCCTGCCGGACCTGCCCTTGCTCAAGCCGCCCATCGTCATCCACGATCAAGCGTGGATTTGCGCCGATGCGTTTGTCGGCCCGGGGGTGACTGTGGGCGAAGGCGCGATCGTAGGTGCCCGTTGTGTCGTCATGAAAAATGTTGAACCGTGGGCGATCATGACCGGCAATCCGGCAAAGTTCATCAAGAAGCGCGTCTTGAAAGAGACCTGACCCGAAAGGCCGCAGCAACAAAGGAGAATCCAAGATGAAAGCGAACCCGGCGGTGCCATCCGCCTATCAAAATATCCTGGGCATACGTTTTTTCACCGGCAGTGCAGAAGAAGCGGTGCAAATCGGCATGCAAGGCGGGCTGGTGGTCGTGCCGGCGGCACCGGCGCTGGTGGAATTGCAAACCAACGAGCAGTACCGTGAAGCGGTTTATCATGCGGACCTGGCGATCACCGACAGCGGATTGATGGTCCTGATCTGGCAAATCTTGACCGGCAAAAAGCTGGCCCGGGTCTCCGGTTTGAAATATCTGAAGCTTTTGTTCGAATTGAAGGCATTGCAGACACGCGAATCGGTTTTATGGATCATGCCCAACGCGGCGGCACGGAATCAAAATCTGGCGTGGCTCCGTTCCCAGGGCTATGACTTCACCGAAGCCGACTGCTATCTGGCACCGAATTATTCCGGAGGCGGCATTGTGGATGACGCGCTGCTCGCCATGGTGGCCGAACGCAGACCAAAACACATTGTGGTGTGCCTCGGCGGCGGCACACAGGAACGGCTGGGATTCATGCTCAAGCAGAAGTGCGGCTTCCGCCCCAGCATCCATTGTATCGGCGCAGCCATCGGATTTTTGACCGGCAACCAGGTGCGGATTCCCACGTGGGCCGACAAATTTTTCCTCGGCTGGCTGTTCCGTTGCTGGTCTGAACCGGGAAAATTTATACCACGCTATTGGCGGGCCTGCCGGCTCGTGCCAATGATGATCCGCTATCGGGAGAATCCGCCAAAACTGCTGGCGTGAAGCCAGGCGTGGTCCAGCGCCGGTTCATCTAAAAGCAGGTTTTACATCCGCAATTGGTTTGCGGCTGGCCGGCCAAAGGCGGTCAAAAGCGACGACCATGACCGGTTCCACATAAAACGTGAGCAGCCAGGCGAGCGGGATGACCAAGCAGATGTCGGCGGCAACCTGAAGCAGCGGATTCTTCGTGGCGGCACCCAAGGCGATGAGCACCGGAAAATGGATGATGTAAATGGCGTAGGACATCTTTCCCAGCCAGAGCGAAAAGCGGGTGACCCGGGGCGTGAAAAACATGGCATCGCGGCACAGCAGACGGTAAAGCGGCACCAGACCATAAAAGAGAAAGGGTGCCAGCACGGCAAAAATCATTTCCGTACGATGGTGCTGGCCCTGATTGCTCATGAGGAACGAAGCGGTGAAGGTGAAATAGAGGCCAATGAGAACGCCCCAGATGAGCGGACGGAATTTTGACCGGACGGGATCGGACTGGGCTGCGGCATGAATGAGGGGGGCGACCAGGAGTGCCATGATTAAACTATGGGCGGGACTGTTGGAGAATCCCAAAAAAGGCAGCGAGCGGGTGGCCAACGGCAGCATGCCGAACAGCATAAATCTTTGGGCCAGGTTCGCCCGGCCGCAGAAATACGGGTCGGTCAGGAACGTGCCCAGAAGCCAGACCGGGCTGAGCGAGAGAATGTTTTGTACAAAGCCAAGCATGCCGGGAGCGCCAAACCCGGCGAGGTTCAATGCCATGGCGCCGAGCCCCAAAACAAACCAGACGCGGTGAAGAATCTTCTGATAAGACCCGATGGTGCAGGCGAAAATAAAGTAAAACAAAAATTCGTAGGCCAACGACCAGAGCGGCGCATTGACGTTAAAGACGGGAGCAAGGTACGAGCCTTGGATATACAAGAGATGACCGACCAACATGCTGTCCGTGGGCGCCGGATAAAAATAGCCTTCCAGCGCGAACGAGAAGACGACGGCCACAAGATAAAGCGGTTCCAGGCGGCGGAAGCGGGAACGCATGAACGCCGAAAAATCCTGCTGCTTGCGCTGCTGGGAGAGCGCGATGACCAGGCCGGAGAGGACAAAGAAGACCATGACCGATTGATAGCTCCAATCGAGAACCGCGAGCTTCCAGAAAGCGGGGTTTACCTGCGCCCGGCTATGCAACATCAGGACGACAAAAATGTGCGAGAGAAAGACTTGGAGGCAGGCGAGGCCACGGATCAATTCAAGACCTGGGAGCAGATTTGCGGAGCCGGTCCGGGGCGGGCAACCATCCGAAACAATCGGGGTGCCACCAGCGGCGGTGACCAGCGGCACGGAAGCACGATCGGGCGCGCCAGTGGCATTGTGACAGGAAGTTTCCGTCCCGTCCCTTGTCCCGCCACCGACGACCGCAAGCCGGGCTGGCAGCCACCAACTTGATTTTGCTCTCGAAATATCACTCATCACAGGTCCGCAGTCCGCTAAATTTCAGCGTTTTAAGCAGGAAGCAAGCCATGGCGGCTTGCGGGCCGATGGAGGTTAAAACCCATGGTTTTGACGTTTAATCAGAAAATAATGCCCCGCTGTTGGACAATTCGTCCAGCTTTTAAAGCGAATCCGACGGCTGATCAAGGTTGCTTGAATTCATGAAGGTTGACGTCGAAAAAGCACGCCAGGACACATACGACCTGTGCATCGTGGGCACGGGGCCGGCCGGCATCATCCTGGCCTTGGAGTATCAAAAACTTCAGCCACACCACCGGGTTTTGCTCATTGAATATGGAGTGGACGGCACCCCGCCCCGCAATCCGCTGGACGATTCCATAAATATTGTCGAGCCCCGGAATCATCATCTGCCCTATGAATGCACCAACAAGGGACTCGGCGGAAGTTCGGCGAGCTGGGGTGGCCGGTGCGTGATGTATGATGAGATCGATTTCAAGCCGCGAAAAATTTTGGACGGGCAATGCACCTGGAACAGTCCCCTGCTCCACGAAGCACGCCGATATGCCGACCGGGCGGCGGAATATTTCCATTGCGGTGAGGGCAAATTCAACCTGGCGGAAATCCCCGGGCTGGCGAGCTCGCGCATCGCTGAACATTTTCAAAACGGCGACGTGACGGATTCCGTGATCGAGCGCTGGAGCCTGCCCACACGGTTCGGCAAGAGCTATCGCTCGCAGATTGAAGCATCACCGGCCATCCATCTGTTGACGGGCTGGGAGGCGTCCACCTTGGGCACACGCCCGGAAGACGGGGCGGTTTCCGAAGTGGGCATCAGGGATTTGGCCCGGACACGGCGGGAAAAAATCATCGCCCGAAAAATAGTCCTCGCCGCCGGCGCGCAGGAGAGCACGCGGTTGCTGCTGAAAAACCGCCAACTGTTTAAAAATCAGGGCAGCCCGCCGCCGGCCTTGGGCAAATATTACCAAGGGCACATCTCCGGGAAAATTGCCAGCGTGCGTTTTCATGGAGATCCCAAGAAGACGGAATATGGATTTTTGCGGAGCCCCGACGGCGTGTACCTGCGCCGGAGGCTCCAGTTGTCCACGCAGGCCCTGTTGGAAAACAATCTTCTAAACACGGCGCTTTGGCTGGACAACCCGCTCTACTCGGACCCGGCCCATCGCAACGGCGCCATGTCGTTCATGTATCTGGCGATGATTACGCCAGGGCTGGGGAAGAGGCTCGCACCACCGGCGATCGCCCAGGCTTTTACCAAGGGCAAGTCGTCGGGAATCTCTCCACACATCAAAAACATCCTCAAAGACCTGCCGGGATCCCTGACCATGCCGGCGGCGATTTTTTACTCCCGGTATTGTATGAAGCGGAAGCTTCCCGGCGTCTTTCTGTACAGCCAGCGCAATGTCTATGCCCTGCACTTCCATGCCGAACAAGTTCCGGTCCCGGAAAACCGGATGGAACTGGCAGAAGACGGCGAGACCCTGAACATCCATTACAAATATACTGGCCAGGATATTGATTCCGTGATCCGCACCCACGAGTTTTTGGACCGTTGGTTGCGCCAGTGTAAATGCGGTGCGCTGGAATACTGGTTCCCCAAAAACGAACTGCCGGCGGCAATCCAATCCATCTCCAAGGACGGCTTGCATCAGGTCGGGACGACGCGCATTTCAGCCACTGCCGATGAGGGCGTGGTGGACGATGACCTCAAAGTTTGGGGCGTGCCCAACCTCCATGTTTGCAGCAGTTCGGTGTTTCCCACGTCCGGGCAGGCGAATCCAACCTTTCTGCTGGGCGCATTTGCCGTGCGGCTGGCCCATCACCTTTCCGCCCAGTCCCGGCGATAATTTCGGATATGATTTCTGTCATCATTCTCACCAAAAACGAGGAAAACGACCTGCCGCGGTGCCTGGATGCGCTGCGCTGGTGCGATGATGTGCACGTGGTTGATTCCGGCAGCACGGATACAACGGTGAACATCGCCCGGAAATCCGGGGCCAAGGTCCACGAAAATCCTTTTTCATCCTTTGGCGTCCAGCGCAACTGGTCTTTGGATCATTGTGCCCCCAAGCATCCGTGGATTCTTTTTTTGGATGCCGACGAGGTGGCCAATGAGGAATTTGTGCAGGCCATGACCAAGGCGGTGCGGGAGGCGGCTGATTCCACGGCGGGATTTTATTGCTGCTGGAAATTTATTTTTGCAGATCGCTGGCTGAAGCGTTGTGATTCATTTCCGAAATGGCAATTCCGGCTCATGCGCCAAGGTCGCGCGCGATTTGCGGATTTCGGTCACGGCCAGAAGGAGGCGGACGTGAAGGGCGATATCAAGTATCTCCAGACGCCTTATGATCACCATGCCTTGAGCAAAGGGTTCGGCCCGTGGCTGGACCGGCATAACCGTTACGCCACCCAGGAAGCGGCCGTGCGCTTAAACACGGCGATCGCCTGGCGCGAGGTCTTTTCTCCGCACGGCTCCAAACGCAACAAGGCCTTGAAGCCGCTCGTCAGCCGCGTGCCGGGTTGGCCGTTGATCCGGTTTGGCATCACTTATTTTCTTTGCCTCGGCTTTTTGGAAGGGCGGCCGGGTTTCATCTATTGCGCCAACCTGGCCTACTATGAATTTTTGATCCGCATCAAGATGCGTGAATTGAAAGCAAAACGTCTTCTCAAATGAGCACCTGCTTGATTTTGGGCGGCGGCGGATATATCGGCCACAACTGGGCGAAGCGGCTCGCCGCCCGCAAACGCTTCGCGCGGATTGTGCTGGCCGATGTGCGTCCGCCATCGGGGTCGTTGGACGACATCTGCGAGTTTGTGAAATGTGATGTCCGGCAGCCGCTTTCATTTGACGGGCTGAAGCCGGAATGGCTGTTCAATTTCGCCGCCGTACATCGTGAGCCGGGGCATGAGCGGGAGGAGTATTTTGACACGAACATCGCAGGCGCGAACCATGCCTGCACCTTCGCCGAGCAGTCCGGTTGCCGAAACATACTGTTCACCAGCAGCATCGCGGTGTACGGGGCGCTCAAACAACCGACTTCCGAAGCTTCCCCGCTTTATCCGTACAGTCCGTACGGCATCAGCAAATTGTGCGCGGAATTGATCTTTAAAGGCTGGCAGCGCAGCGGTGCCGGCCGGCGGTTGCATATCTGCCGTCCCGGCGTGATCTACGGCCCCGGCGATCCTGGAAATATTTTGCGGATGATCCGCGCCGTCCGCAAAGGCTACTTTATTTTTCCCGGCAGCCGCCATTTGCGCAAAAGCTACGGCTACATCGAAGGGCTGCTGGACAGTTTTGAATTCGTCATGGCCCAGGAAGAGAAGCAACTGACCTACAACTACGTCGAGCGGGAGACGGAAACCCTGGGAACCCTGGTGCAACTGGTCCAAGCGCATCTCGGAAAAAGAACCCCGACGTTGACCGCCCCGTTGCCGGTCCTCACCGCCGCCGCCGCGTTGACGCAACTACTGACGGGTGGGCGCAGTCCGATCCATCCAGTCCGGGTGCGCAAGACGGCGTCATCCACGCATGTCGTGCCCGAGGCGCTGCTGAAGCTGGGATTTGAGTTCCGCTACGATTTTGCGGCTTCACTGAAAGACTGGGCGAAAAAATCGCCGGAAGATTTTCGCTAAACAGACCAGCGCCTCTCACTTTACCCCTGGTGATTCGTGGATAGCAGGAATGCGCGTAGCGCAAGCCCGGTCGACGGTGCGCGCAGTTACAAAGTCCTTAGTGGCCGATGATTCTAAAGCCGCTGACCGGCGGTGGTTTTACTGCGGCGAGCCCGTTCGCGTAGAGCGTGCCAATTTCACCACCCGACAAGGCGCGGTTATACACCCGTACTTCTTTCTGGCTGCCGTAGAATTGGGCACCGATGGGATAACCGGCGCGCAATTGGGCGCCGACGCTCAAGGGGACATCGCTGCCGGAATACACCTTCGTAAAATTCCCACCCTGGTTGTCCGCAGTGTCAACCGGAACCCCATCCAAGTAGAGCTTGACGGAACCGGAGGTGGTTCCGCCGTTCCAAGTGGCCGCCACAAAATGCCAGCCGCCCGATAAATTGGCGGGCGTGGTGCGTCCAATGTAGTCCGTATCCCGGTTCTGGATGATCCGCGCATTCAACGTGCCGGCCCAAGTGTAGAACTGCAAATAGGCGGCGCTCACGGTGTTTGCATAATTGCCATAACCGGCGGCCAGGGTGTAATTCACGGCCGGGTTGGTCATGTTGATCCAGGTGGCAACGGTCAGGGCTGTCTGCGGCCATTGTTGCGGTGCGCTGTAGCCCAAGGTGGGAATCGCGCCGTTCCAAACCACGGCGGAGGCGTTGAATCTTGGAGAGCCGACCAAAGTGAGATTGTTGCCACTCACCAGATCATTGCCGTTGGCGGCCAGCGGATAATAAACCACCAGCCCGTTGGTGATATCGCCGGAGACGGGATTAAACACAATCGGGGCATTGGTGATGATCTCGACCAACTCACCCGAGGTGCTGCCGGCAAAAGCGCCGTTCCCGCTGTAGACCGCCGTGATAGCATGAGGCGAACCGCCGGCTGAAAGCGTAGTGGTGCTCAATATGGCCACGCCCGAACTGTTTAACGTGGCTGTGCCCAGGCTGCTGCTTCCGTCAAAAAAGGCGACGGTTCCCGTGGGCGGGCCGTTGCTCCCGGCAACGGTCGCGGTAAAAATTATTGCGCTGCCAGCCAGCGCCGGGTTTTGGGAAGCAATCACCGTCGTTGCGGTGGCGATGGGCGGCGGATTCGTTGAAGACACTGACGGGTTCGCATAAGTCACCGCCGCATTATCAAAGAAGATGGACTGGACCAGCGCCCCGCCACCGCCCGTGGCATCGGCTTGCAAGGTGACATCGCCTTTGAACATGAATTGAAAGATGTGCTGGAGACCGTGGGCTTCGTTGATGGCATATTTAACCGAGGTGCCATTGGTGGAAATAAGCGACAATGTAAAATTCCGCGGATTGTCGAACTGGGCCGGGCTGACGATGGTCAGGTAATGATAATTCGTGTCACCAGTTCCAAATAACAAGGTGGCGACCGGGTTGGCGACCATGCCGTTGGGCATGGTCGTATTGCCATCCAACCGGTAATAGCGCCCCAGATAGGCCAGGTCTATCCAGCCGTAGCCGTAATTGTAAATAAAGGGCGGAAGGATGTTCAGGATGCTGGTGGCCGGGCCTTGCGGTTCATAGAGCGCATAGCCCTTGGTGCCGACGGTGGTGTTCTGGAGATTGCCGTAGCCGTAATTGTCCAGATCGCGGAGGTCGAGGAGACCGGTCAGATGCCCGGCGCCGACGAAGCTAGGCAGACCGGCGGCAGCAGCGGTGGAACTGACTTCGATGATCGGGGTGAACGTGCCGCCTTCAGACAGGGAGCCGGCGAGCACCACGCTCTGGCTGGTGTCAAAGGGGTTGACCCGGACCTGCTCGGACGGGATGCCTTCCGTGCCGGAGCTGATGGCGGTAACGGCAAAGTAGTAGGTCTGGCCATTGGTCAGGCCGCTGACTACGTAGTTTGTCCCGGAGGTGGTGCCGGCGAGCGCTTGGTACGGTCCGCCATTGAGGGTGGAATAGCGGAGATTATAGGAAGTCGCACCGGGAACGGGCCGCCAGGATAATTCCCCGGATTGATTGCCGTTCTTGACCGTGATGCCGGTGGGAAAACTGCCGGACGGGGCGGTCAGGGTGATCGTACTGCCCAAGGTGCCGGTGCCGGACTGTTCGCGGATATTGCGCGTGTTGACGAGATGCCAGCGTTGCGGGCCATGGTCACTTTCATCATTCACCCACAGGTAATAGTCGCCGTTGGTGGTCAGCACCAAGTTAGGACAATGGGCGTTGCCGGCAAAACCCGGGATGGCCCCCTCGTAGATGGGATGGCCATTGAGGGCTTCGCCAAACTGGCCGACGAATAATCCGTCGTCATAATAGTGCATGTTTTGGGCCGCCTCGCCGTTGCCGCGAAAAAATTCACCATGGAAACCAAACACGACGTTCCGGCCCACCGCCTGAACCGTATTGCCGGCATAAGGCATTCCATTCCCGAGTTCATAGTTGCCCAGGCCGTTCAAATAAGTGGCGGAAGGACTCGCTTTCCAAAGCCAGGAACTGCCACCCACCCTTATCCCGCCCAGATGCCAGCCGCTGTTCTGCGATTGATCAAACGAGATCAAAACGTTGTTCGTGCTGATGGTGGCGCGGACATTGCCAAAGCTGCAGCAGCGCGGCACCGGGTCACTGCTGCCTTCAGAGGCGGAGGCGATCAAGGTTTGCGGGTTCCAGACCGGATTATTGGCGGCGTCAAAACCGCTTAAAGTCATCTGATACCATTTGGCGGCACCGATGGAAGTCACCCGGGCCGATCCGTCAGGACCGAGCGAGATCCAGCCGCCATTTTTGAACGGGAAAATTCCCGTCAGGCGCAGGCCGCTGGCGGTCAGTTCACAAAGTTCCTGCACGGTTCCGCCCTGGCAATTGTTATCAATCAAGGCGTAGGTGCGGCCATTCGTGAAGGTGGTGACCTCACGCAGCCCTTCGTTCCAGGAGATGTGGCAGGAATCCACATTCGCCTTCCAGTTGTTCACCAGCGTCCATGCCTGCGGCAGCGGCTTGGTATAATCCACGCTAAATTCCAAGAACTGGTTGAAGACGCGCGCAGGATTGTTCTGGTCCACGCAAGTCATGTAAGAATGCGGCTGGGTCATGATCTGTTCGAGATAATTGCGCGCAGCCGAGAAATGCAGGGTGCGATGATTCCCGCCATCGCCCACCCAGAACGATCCGTCGGGCCCGAAGCACAGGAAAGTGCCGTCGTTCTCGCCGTCGTAGAACCAAAATTTGTTGGTCGTGACCGCCGGGCCGTTGGACTGATAGCCGCCGGCGAGTCCGTAAGTCCACACCGGCGCGCCGGCGCTGTTAAACGCCTTCAACTGCTGGCTGGCGCCGCCATCCGCAACGAGGATGACATTGGGATCGTTGGGGTTGACGGCCACGGCCAGAGGTTTGCTCAGATTTGAAATGGTCCAGGCGGCTGCCGGGCTGGAAGCGACGTTGGTAAAACAAATGACATTGTTGCCGGAAATCACCGACAGGCTGCCATCGGGGGAAAAGCTCAGCCGGCCGGGTGCATTCACGCTGAAGTTTCTCACGGCGGCCCCCGACAACTTGTCCAACAAATAAACCCGGTTGTCCGGGCTGACCGCGATGGCGAGCAGGTTTCCATTTTGCTGCACCGACAGCCCGCTCAAGCCGGGTTGTGTGCCCACATAAACCCCGTTGGGGTAGGTAGTATTGACGTTGGCACCGTTGACAATTGGAACTCCTTGCGTGAAGGCAGCCGGGCTGTTATCGCCCACCTTGCTGGCCACCACGAAGCCGGGATAATTATTGTTCGTGGTGGCGTTGGGATTGGTGGCGGCACTGCACGCGAAATAAACCCGGGTGCCATCCGTGGTGATCCAGCTCCAATTCCGGTCATAGATATTGGAAGGTTGCCCATCCGCCCCCCACTTCATCTTGACGTGCTGCGGATCGGTGGTGGAAAAATTGCAAAAATCATATTTGCCTTCGTTATAACCGGATACGTAATAGCCATTCGCGCCCGTTATCGCCATGTCGCGCATGGGGAGAAACCCGGTGTGAACCGTGGGGCCGGCCAGTTCTGCGGAAGTGTTGCCCATGGGCCCATCCCAGACATATTCCATGTTATGCTGGAGCAGTTTGATCTGGTAGGCGCCTGCCGCCGCCGCGTTGCCATTGTCATCCAAACCGTCCCAGACCGCCGAATTGGTTCCAGCCTGATAACGCACCTTGCTCCAAAGTGTACGAATCAACGTGCCATCCGGCGTAAAAACACCCGCGCTGGTTTTGCACGGCTCATCCAGCACGAAGGAAAATGTGGAACTGGCACCCTGTACGCAGCAAACTGTCCACAACCAGCACGCGAACAGGATCGCCCGGGGCAAAAACAAAATTCTGGGCAGCCTCATATATTGTCATGTCGCTCGTTTTGTCCACCATGGCAATGTTCTGACAGCCATTTTTTACTTCAAAATTGCGCTGACGCCGCCTCCTCATTTTTCCAAAGCCGGATTTAACGTGAAATACGAAGAGAAACGCTGAGCCCGGGATATGATTCCATATAACCCGGAACCTCACACGCAACCGTCAACCTACATTGAGCAATAAGCAAGCATAATCCATACCGCATGAGAACTGGCGTCAGCGAGCGAGGTTCAAAAGCAAAAGGATTTCGGTTTGAGGCTGGACACTGCAAATGGAGTGGCGTTGCATTCTGCGGGTGGTATCTATTCGGCCATCAAACGGACACATTGTGACTCGTCACGCCTCCGTTCGGCGCGACCGAAAAACGGTGTCCACGACGTTGCGGAGATATTGCTCGTCCGTGATGTTCTCCACGGCGTCCGGCGGGAACTCCACGATGGAACGGAAATATTGCCCCAGCCGGGTGAAGAGTTCGGCCCGGGCGCGCGGCTCAAATTCATCGCGGCGCAAGATCGCCTGCAACGCCAGGCTGGCTTCAACGGGCGTGATCTTCTGGCGCAGGCGCGCCTCCAGATGCGGATGGCTGCGCAACGAATTGAATTTTCCGGCGAGCATCTGTTCAAGGTCCGGCTGGTCGATCTGCGGCGTCCGGATGACGATGGTGTTCGCCGCGAGGTCGCCCAGCCGCTGGGTGCGGGCGTTCAACAACGTGGCCACGCCGCCGACGAGGTAAAAGGCCGGCAGCATGTCCACGAAGCGCAGGAGGTTGCGGATGACGATCTGGCTGAATTGCAGGCGCATTCCGCGGGCATCCACCACGCGCAGGCGCAGGAATCGTTTGCCGACGGTCTGGCCGCGCCAGAGCCATTCGCAAAAAAATCCGTAGCCGATCTGGACGGCAAAAAAAACAAGAATGGTCACGGCCTGCGACAAATCAAGGTTGAAGATGGCGAGCAAGTTCACCACGGCACCCAGGACGGACGTGGCGACCATGATGCAGACAAAATCCACCCCCCACGCCAGAAAACGCGTAACGGGACTGGCCAGTTGCAGCGCAAACACAACGCCCTCGGGCGTGCGTATGGCCAGGGTGCTGGTGCGGGTGGCGGTCATCCGGTCAGTTTGGTTCTGCTCCCGGACTTCCACAGGAACAAGATGAGCACGGTCAATTCAACCAGGCCAAATACAATCTTCACCATGTAAGGAATGACTGGTTCGTGATACTGCGAAAAAAATGATTCCACCAGCCCGGCCCAGATGAGCATCACGCCGACCCCGCCGATGAGGGTGACGAGGTCGGTGGAGATTTCGCGCAACCGCTCACCCAGATTTTTCCGGGTGCCACGACCGATGAGCGCGCGACCGAGCAGCAAGCCCGCCTGGCCGGCGATCAGGATGGCGGGAATTTCAAAGGACCCGTGCGGCAGCAGCCAGCCGGCGAGGAACTTCCCCTGCCCGTCCGCGATGTAGTCCACGGAAATCGCACCGAGACTGACGCCGTTGTAAAAGAGCATGATGATGGTGCCGACGCCCCACGTCATGCCGAGCGCCATCGTGAAAATGGAGACCTTGGTGTTGTGGGTCATCAGATATGTCGAGAAGGTTGCCTTCTCGCCGGCGAACCGGTCGTGTTTCGCCTTCTCCTCCTGCGCCACGCGTTCGCTGGGTTTCATGCGGTCATGACCGAACGGCATCGTGACGTGCCGGGACTCCGGGTCGAGCAGCGTGGCCATGCCGCCAAAGAGGCAGCCCGCCAGGGTGATGACGACGGTGAGCCAGAACACATTGATGTGCCGCCGGAAGGTCTGCGGGAAAATCACGGTGAACCAGCGCAATGGCTGGAAGCGGTGGGACTTCTCGCGCGTCTCGTGGATCTCGCCATAGGCGCGCGCCACCAGCGATTCCAGAAAGCGGCGCGTGTCCGGTTCGTTGGCGAAAGTATTCAATTTCGCGAGGTCCGCGGCGGTGCGTTCGTAGAGGTAGTGAAAGCGCCGGGTCTGGTCGAGCGGCAGCGGGCGGTGCGGATCGGCCTCGATCTTTTTCAAGATCGTGTCCAGTTCATCCCAGCCGGGCTGCTCGGCGGCGATGAATTTGGCGAGGTCGATGATCATACAAGCTGCCTCCGTTTCACGTTGAGATATTGCGTGACGATGTCAGCGCTCAAGCGTTCGTTCTGCACGAGGGAAAATTGCACGCCGTGCTGTTTTAATTTTTTACCAAGCTCCAGGAGGTTTTGCCACTGGATGTGGCCGCCGAGCTCGCCATACAGGTCGTCCACGCGCCGGACATCGGCCCCGGTGAACAGCGGGCGGACGCCGGGCGGCTGGATCATGTTGACGAGCATCAAATGCTGACGGCAGACGAGCGAGGCGTTGCGCTCAAAGCTTTCGGCAAGCAACGGGTCGTCCAAGGCGGTGAGAAACACCAGCAACGCGCGGCGGCGCAGGCGGGTGCGGATGAACGTAAACAACTCGTCGTAGTCCGGCGTGACCGACTGGGGTTGCAACGTGTACAGCGCATCACGGCAGAGGGAGTAATGCGCCTGGCCATTGCGGGCGCGGACAAATTTATGCACGCGATCGCTGAACGTCAGCAGGCCAAAGAGGTCGCCCTGCCGCTCGGCCGCGAGCGCGAGGACCAGCGCAGCGCTGAGAAACCGTTCGAGCGTGCTTTGGCGCACGGACGGGTCGGCAGGATCCGCCACCTCCCGCGCGGCAAGCCTGGAAGCGTCAACGATGACATAGATCTCCTGCGTCCGTTCGATCTGAAAGATCTTGGTGACCGGGCGGCCGCGCTTGGCGGTGGCCTTCCAGTGGACGTCCTCGTAGCTGTCGCCGGGGATGTATTCACGGAGCTTTTCAAAGTCGCGCCCCTTGCCCACCTGCCGTTGGGCGTGGATGCCCAGGGTGCCGCGATTCAAAAACAGGGCGGCGACATTTTTCCGCTCCTTCATGAGGTCGGGATAGACGCGCAATTCGGTTCGCAGCGGAAACACGGTGCGGGCCGACCAGAAGCCGAGCGGCGAGGCGCCTTCAACGTGGCAGCGGGTCAGCGCGTAGTTGCCGCGGCAACGCGGGGTGCAAATCCAGTTCACGCGCGAGGTTTTGCCCGCACCGGGAACTTCCACGAGCAGGTCTTCCTGCGGTGATTCGATTTCCCGGGGCAACGGCAGGCCGAAACGCAGCAGGCGGCTGGCGGGAGCGGTGTTCGTAAAATGCAGCTCCAGTTCGCCTGGGCGATCCTTGGACAGCCGCACCGTCTCCGCGCATTCGACGTTCAAATCATGAACCGACCGGAAGGCGAACGCCGCATCGAACAGCACGGCCACGATGAACGCGCAGATGACCAGCACGGCCACGGACGCGGCGGCGGGTACCACGCCGGCGACCGTGGCAAACGGCACGACCAGCAAGGTCACCCACCAAATCAACCTGGTACGGGGCGAAAGCATCGGTTCAGCGCGGGACAGCGACTTGTTGGAGAATTTTTTGGATGACTTCGCCGACGGTGACACCTTCGATCTCAAATTCCGGACGCAAGATCAGGCGATGTTCCAGCACCGGTCCGGCCATCGTTTTCACGTCATCCGGGGTCACGAAATCGCGACCGGCGATGGCGGCGTAGGCACGGCTGGCGAGCAGCAGCGCTTGCGTGGCGCGCGGTCCCGCCCCCACCAGCACGCTCTCATGTGTGCGCGAGGCGCGGGTGATGTCCACCAGATACACGAGCAGTTCCTCGCGCAAGGTGATGCCCTCAAGTTCGCCGCGCAAATTCGCCAGCGCTTCGCCGGTGATCACCTGCTGCACCGCGCCGGCGGCGAGCGTGGCCTCGGGCGAATCCTTGCCCAACATGCGCCGGGCCAGCGTGAGTTCATCCTCGCGCTCGGGCGCGACCATGGAAATCTTCAGCATGAACCGGTCCTTCTGGGCCTCCGGCAACGGGTAGGTGCCTTCGTACTCGACCGGGTTTTGCGTGGCGAACACGGTGAAGTTGGGCGACAGCACATGGGTTTCCCGGTCGATGCTCACCTGCCGTTCCTGCATGGCCTGCAACAGCGCGGACTGGGTCTTGGCGGGGGCGCGGTTGATCTCATCCGCGAGGAGGAAGCTCGTGAAGACCGGACCGCGCACGAGGGTGAACTCGTTTTTCTGGAGATTGTACACGTTGGTGCCGGTGATGTCGGCGGGCATGAGGTCCGGGGTGAACTGGATGCGGGAAAATTCGCAGCCGAGCACCCGCGCGAGCGTGCGGACGAGCAGCGTCTTGGCCACGCCGGGCACGCCCTCGATGAGCGCGTGCTGGCCCGTGAAGACGGCGATGAGCGCATGGTCCACAACCACCCCCTGGCCGATGATGACTTTGGCGATCTCCTGGCGCGCGCGCCCGAGGACTTCTTTCAGTTGTTCAAGGTTTTGGTTCATAAAATGATCAATGACGACGTTTTAAGATTTCGCTGATGGCGCGGTAATTCCCCACGGGCTCGCGTTCCTTGGGCGGCAAGGCGGCCTGCTGCGAGACCACCTGCTCCACCACCTGCCGCTGGCCGGGCGACACGGCGGCCGCGCGCGCGCCGGATTTTTTCCACTCGGCAAAGCAGACGTTGATGAGTTCCGCCGGCGAAACGCTCCGGCGCACCAGGTTTACAAAGCCGGAGGCGGAATCGCGACCGGCGACCACCAGCCCGGCATCGCCCACGGGCTCCGCGTGCGGAGGGACAAGACTGATGGCGTTTTTCCAGACATACAAACCGGCGACGAGCAGGAGGCTGAAGATCAGGCCATGCAGTTGATACCGGCGCATGAGGGTGGCCATCCCGGGCTGCTCGACGATGCCGAGATGCGCCTCTTCAAAAATGACTTCATGCCCGCCGCCGAGCATCCAGGAGATCAGCGACGCGCTCCGGTCCTTGAACATCGCCTCGTTGCTGAACGGATACGAATCCGCCACCAGGACGACCGAGCCGGCGCCGAACTTGCGTTCGATGACCACGGGTGTTTTTTTGTCCCGTTGATAAATGGTCGCCCAGCCGTTGGTCAGGTTCGTGAAACACAGCGAGGTATGGATGGCCAGTTGCGGCGGCAGATCGGTCTTTTTTGCCACAAGACCGGCCTTGGGGAAGTCCATCTGCCCGTCTTGGTTTGTCGCAAGCCATTGATAATCGAGATGGAAGCCCCATTCCTCGTACAAATCAGCATAGTGGCGGTGAAATTCCTGCTGGTCGGCTTCTGTTTCCCCATCGGGAGAATCTTGCGGTCGGCGTGAATTACGGTCGTGGCGGATCTTGGCTGGCTTGTTTGTTACCGACAGCGAATTGGTGGTGGAACTCAAGTCGTTCGTGCCTGCCGGACTATCTGCATTTTCATCGAGGTTGGTCGCATCATCGCTGGCCGACGAAGAAACCGCCTTTTTCCTATGGCTGCGATGTGATTTTTTGACATCCGACCGCGCCTCATCGGTCTCATTCGTGCTCAAATCACTGCCATACCATGGTTCATCATGTGGTTTATCAACTCGTGGATAATAGGCGATGACCACCCGGCCGCCGTTGAAAACGAACCGTTGCAAGGTCTCGTACTCGGATCGCGGCATCATATCCAAAGCGAAGGGCGAGGTGCCGAGAACAAACAAGGCATGGCCGGAGCCGTCATCAATCTTGAAGGTCTCGTCAAAATAACGCTGGGGCGACACGCCCGGCACCTGCTCCAGGCTTTCATAAAAAACGCTGGCCCCCAAGGGGTCGGACCGGAGCGTGGAATACTTGGGATAGATGTCGCCCTGATCCAGGCGCAGGTCAAACAAGTGGACCAGGCCGGCCACGAACACGGCCGCGAACAGCAGGCTGGCGCACAGGATGACCGGGCGTTTCAGCATGAGCGGATGCGTTCTAAGTTGGATTGAAACTGCGCCACCGCGTCGGCGGTCACGTCGTAGAGACCGTACCACGCGCGGTCGAACGAGCTGACATTGGCGGAAAAGGCCGCCCGCAATTCCGCCGAGCCGCGCGCGCGGCGGTTCACCTCGGACTCATAATCGCGGTTGGATTTAAAGCGCGCGATGCTGACGATTTCCCGGGCGGCGAGATGCGCCAGCGTGGCGAGGTAAAACGCCCGGAGGGCCAGCCGCAGGTCGCCTTGATTGAGAAGTTCGCGCGCCAGCTTGAGCCATTCGTCCTCCGGCAACTGGGCGGCGGTCACGTTTTCGTCATTCAGATCGGGCCGGGCGGGGATGACCTCGGCGCGAATGGCTTCCGCCCGCCGCCAGCCCTGGCGCACCACGCGGACGATGAGCATCACCAGCGCAACCGCCGCGGCCAGCACCAGGACGTACGCGAACAACCGCAAAGCCCCGGACCAGTCAAACTGCCCCGCCTCCCCACCCTGGGCCGCCTTGTGCCGGGACATAAAATGGCGGTTGAACCAATCAATGATGCTGCTGATCCAATGTCCCACCGCGCGCGCCCAGCTCGACAGCGTGTTGCCAATGCCGTCCATAAACGTCCGCAGCCAGCCTTTCGGGGCGCTGTCGTCGTCCTTCGCAATTTTTTCGCGTGGCAGACGCCAGGCATATTTATCGTGCTGCAACGTCTGCTTCACGGCGTTGTCAATCTGCGCCGGGGTGGCGGCTGGTGGCGTACGCGATGCAGCGGGCGGGGCATTGGTGGCAGCCGCCGAACGGGCGGACAACGGGAACAGGGCCAGCAGCACGAGCGCGGCGACCGCGAGCGGCCGGCCCGCGGCGCGGATGAGCGACAGTTCCACGAGCAGGTCCGCGCCGTCCTTGCGCGCCTCGCCGTGAAAACAGCGCAGCGCATAGACGGCCTTGATCAAGGGATCCAGCGCCAGCCACGCGAGGGCAACGGTGACGGCGAGAAAGGTCGTGTTAAAAATCACCCAGATGCCGGCGCGACTGAAAGCGGTCTCGATGCCGAGGAACATCTTGAGGAGTTGCGGCAGGGTGAGGACGGCGATAAAAGCGTTCAGCCAGAGAACCACGGCCACCAGCGAGAGGAGCGCGATCAGCATGTGATTCTGGTACGGCCAGAGCCGGGTCTGCGAACCGGCCCGCCGCAGCACCGGGCGGACGCCGGTTTCCGTGCCGTCGCCGAGCGCGGTGACATTTTCGTAAAAGGCCAGCACCCAGCCAAAGGGTATGGTGGCAATAGCCGCGACCGGCAAGACAAACAGCCGTGACGGCTGAATAATACCCTGCACAAAAATCAGCCGCAACACGCGGGACAAGGTCCATTTCCCGGCGGACGAGGCGCCAAGGGCGGCGCGCAGGGACGAGGCAAAGACCGCCTGCCAGCATTTCAGCCAGATGAACAGAAACACCATGCCGAACGCGGAGGCCGGACAGCGGCGTTCAGCGAAGGCGCCGCAGCTCATGTCCGCCCAGAAAAACAGGAGGCCGAGCGTGAACGGGATGGCCCCGGCGTAATACGCCAGCCACGCGCGCGCCGGCGTGGTGCGCAGCAGATGCACGGCGTCCTCGATCACATCGAGCGCCGGGCGGCCGCGGTTGGCTGATTTCTTTTTCACGGGGGCGGAAACAAGTCATTGTGCCAGACCGTGCCGTTGTGAAAGTCGGTGGGGATGCTCAGCAGGATTTTGCCGACGAGATAAAAGGCATACCAGCCGGTCAACAAACTGAGCCCGAACGCCGTCGCCCGCGCCACCCAGCGGAACACCGGGCTTTGCTGTTTTTCGACCGGCCGGAGCAGCTTGCGCAGACAGGCGGCGCAGATGATCCGGCCATCGTGCTCGGAGATGCATTCGCGGCAGTAGAAGTGACCGCACCCGGGGCAGCGCGCCACGGCCTCGCGCTCGTGGTGGTTCAGGCAGACTTTTTGGTGGAGGCCGGACATGGGTTTTAGCCGGCGGCAGGACCGGAATAATTTTCCGCCGGGCTTTCCGCCGGAGCGGCAGTTGGTGCGGGCGACGCGCCTTGGGCGGCGGAAATGGCGGGCACCAGCAAGGCCATCAGTTTTCCGGCCTTTTTCCGGCGGTTGAGGCCGGGGATTTTCTGGGTTTGCACGGCGGTGCGGACCAAAACGGTGCAGGTCGGCCCGCGCAGAAGATTGATTAACAGCGGCACGGCGAAAAGCAGCATTATCCCCACAAAAACCCAAACCACCACGGGGTCCGGCGATGGCGAATTCCAGGTCGTCACCAGCAGGATGAGCAGCAAACAGGCAATCATGGCACCGAGGCCGAGGCTCCACCACAGCCGCAAACTGGTGCTCTGGATGACCATGGCCTGGATGTCGCGGAAATAGAAACGCCGGTATTTTTCGACATAGCCGGTGACCTCGACGACGAGGAGATGATCCTGCGCCAGCCACAAGGTGGAGACACCCATCAGGCCGGCCCCGCCGAGCTTCAACCGCTGATAGTTTGGATCTTTTTTGAGCATGGCTACAGCCTGTTTATCGGGAACGCCCGAGCACCATCCACCACATAAAACTGCCACCCACGAACTCCAACGTCGCCAGCACGGCAAACACGATAAAACGAACCCGGGTATTGCTCACCAGGCTGCCGGGCGCCTTCCATTTCATGCCGATCAGAACCAACGCCGCCAGCGAGGTGACGGGCACGAGGATATAACAAAAGAACAGCGGTACAAGCAACAGCGCGAAAATGACCTTGTCCCAGCGGGTGCGGTTGCGTTCCAGCGCCTGGACGGTGTTTTTGGTCATCGCCAGTTCCAGGCATTGCGGGCAAAAGTGGCGGCCATTCAAATCCAGGTCGCAGAGCGCGCAGAGAAAACGTCCGCAGGCGTCGCAGGGCACGTGGGCGCGGTGATCCGCATGATAGAAACAGGTCGCCTCGCCATCCATGACGACCTTTTCCGCGGTGGCACCGGCGGTCACGGGCCAGTCAAAGGCGGGAAACAAGGTGACTTCCGTGGGACGCCAGCAGGCGGGACATTGTTCCATGGCCTGCAGCTCCGGACCGGACGATGGGAACGAAGCCCCGCAGTTGGGACAGGCGAGCTTGGAATTCCCTGGGAGAGCCATGCGCGTCCGTCAGGCGGGCTCCAGGTCACCAAAGAGCCGCTCATAAGCGTTGGCCCACATGCCCAGGCACACCGGCCCGGTCACCAGCAAGCCAACCAAGCAAAGCAACATCCCCAACAGCGCCAGGCAACCGACAACGAAACCCAGCCAAAAGGTTTGCCACCAATGTTTGCGGACGACCGCCCGGCTCAGGCTCATGGCCGGCCAAAAGGTCATTTGCTTGTCCTTGACCAGCCAGAGGGTAAACACCCAGCAGACCTGAAAATAAACCATCACGCAAACCCCCACGACCGCCAGAACGATGGCGATGATCATGGCCGCGCCGAACGCCGGTCCCGGCCCAGACGACCCTCCCGACCCGGCGTTATGAAATCCACCTAAGGTTGTGACGATCAGAATCGCCGCGATGACCCCCACCGGAATCAACACCAGCCCCGCCAGCAGGTTGGGAATGAATTTCCCGAGCAACAACTGGCCAAAATTGGGGCCGAAACCGGAGAAGGCGTCCCCCAAGGCGGCATCCTCGCTACGAACTTTTTTCACATAGAATCCAAACAAACCTCCAAATAGCGGTCCCGTGAACACAATCCCGGTGATTATGCTGAGATACGGAACGATGTTGGCGGCGAGGACGGCCAACGCGACCAGCACCGTCGCCACGATCAGGCCGCCCGCGTCGGCCTTGAACAACGCCCACGCGCTGCTCAGGTAACCGCCGACGTCATGCTCATAATCCCGCTCGCGCACCTGGGCCTCGGTCACCCAGCCGGTGGCACTGCCGCCGCCGCCGGTGACGTTCGCGCCTTCCTTCAGCTTCTGCATGAAGATCGGTTTGCAAGCCGCGCAGACCGAGGCGGTGCCGTAACGGATGACTTCGCTGGCGGGAAAGGAGCCGCCGCATTGGGAACAGACGACCTGTCCGAGAATGCCGGGCGTGCCGGCGGAAAACTGGGGGGTGGCGGGCGCGCCAACGAGCGCGGGGTTGGCCTCGCGCAGCGGTTGCCAGCCGGACATGCCCTCACGCCAGACCATCGTTTCGGAATTGATTTTACCGTCCGTATAGAGGGCCGTTAAATCGGCCTCCATAACCGGTCCTCGTTGCTGGCCCTCTTCCAAGTAGTACCACATAAGCGTTTAAGGTTAAATAGCAACCGACTCCGCGGCTAGCATCAATGGTGCTGGGACAATGTAAAGAAATTTTTGTGTGCAAAATGCGCCGATTTTTATCATTGACTGCCAACCGCGCCCATTCAGGTGAACGGCGATACGAGGTAAACCGGTTGAAAACCTACTCCGACTGACGTTCGCGATAACCCTGCAAATCTGTTTCATCAATTTCGTCGGGAGCAACGAGCCGGTAATGTTTTTCCGAACTGATGCGAACGCTCCCTGAAGTTTGTTCAAATTCAAATAGAACAATGACCCCGTCATCAATGAATTGCGCGCCGATTGACCGGCAAACCAAACTTGGAAACTTATGTTTACACATGGCCAAATCCTGTTCAATTTGGACCACGCTCAACTTATCGGTTCCGCCTTTGGCTTGGATTGGAAACACGTAATGGACACCCTTTTTATCCAGGCCAACGTAGATTTCATCCGCCTCCACCTGCCCCATGTCTGGAACCGTGGTGCGCAAATGATTTTGAAGCGAGTAACAAGTTACCCCGGTAAAAACATCAATCAACCGGTTATAGCGTAATTTTGCGAGCAAGGCTTGTTCGTCACTGAATGCGTATTTCGCTATGATGCCCGGAGTGGCGTCAGGAACCTTTGTTTCAGCAAGATTGGGGTTTGGCTTCAGCGGATTATCGGCAACCAATACAAAACGATACTTCGCCTGACCCGCCGGGCGGATAATCCAGGTTTTCCCTTTGGGCGCCTCCTTTTGGATTGCCACAGGCAATTCCGAACGATAGCGGAAACTGTAGACCAAATCTCCAAGATTTTTGGGCAGTTCGACGCCCAGCTTTTTGGCAACGGACACCATCTCGTCACGCCTGAAATCAACTTCATTCATGCCAGATTTGTATCTGGATTTGAAAATGTGCTCGATGATGGCAGAATAGCGATTCTGAGGTTTCATTTTCGATTTCGGCGCTGGTTGTTTTTATGGCCGGGCCACCGCAGCAATACGACTTCCTCGCGCAATTGCTCCCGCGTGGCCGTGGCCAGCCTGGTTCGGAATAAATCTATGCCCACAACTTCATAGCCCAGGGAAGCCGCTATATCCGCAAGAATCTGGCCGGTTCGAATCATGACCCGCAGATACGAAGCTTGATCGCCAACCACATAAGCCAACTGCGCTCCCGGACGCAAAACCCCACGCAGTTCTGAAAGATGCCGGGTCATCCCGCCGAAATATAGCTTTGTAACCCGTGCATAAAGACGCTCAAAGCCTGAATCTTTTTTAAGTTCGATCCGCCGCTTTTCTATGGCTTCGGCTATGCGCTGAATTTCTGCATGGCCGGCCACCAAATGATCATCCGTATCCGCCTTGTACACGCCACGGGTGTTCGAACGGACCAGTTGTCTTTTCAGACTCCGCAAATCCTCTTTGGAGCGGATAAAACCCAGCAGCACGGATTCCAGACGAGTTGTGCGGGTATAATCCTTCTCGTTTGGATATGGCGGTGAAGTGATGACCGCATCCACCGAGTTGGGGGGCAAAACGGCGGCAATATCGCGGGCATCGGCCCGATAAACAGTGGCTTCGGTCGTCGCTCTTTTATGAGGCAGATTCTCCAGATCCTGAACCATTGCCCGTATGCCGTCCAACCACAGCGAGATGACCGGGGCATCCAGTTTTGCCGGCCCGACCCCAACCTCCGGCCCAAAATGCAAATTGCTTATACCGCTCACCAGCGCGTCGGCCAGCGCCAGGCGCTCGCAATTAACAAACCGGTCATTGTGGTGCTGCGCGATCGCGTCCAACAAAACAAGCGTTTTATGGAGCGGCACCTTGCTGATTGAATTGGTGAGCAATAAATCAAAACATTCTTCCGGCAGACCCTTCAGTTCCGGTCTTTTTTGTTTGCCGGCCGTTTCAAGCAATCGCGGCTGCTCAGTTTCGCCCAACCCTTGGGCTTTCAAAGCGCGTTCAGCTGTTTCCGCAATCTCCAGCGCGTGCTCCAAAAGCTCCTGGGGAACGACATTCCATTGCAGCTTTGTCTGGCTTGCGAAAAGAACGACTGGATTGGATTCCAACCCAAACGAGGGGATGCCAAGCTTTTTACATTCAATCAAGGTTGTGCCCGTGCCACAAAACGGATCTAGCACGCGGTGCTGCGTGGTCAGCCCAAATTTCCCGATGTAATCGCGTACCAGATGCGGCGGGTAAGCGAGGACAAAACGATACCACTGGTGAATTGCACGGTCATGCAGGCGAATCTTGTTATCCTCACGCTTGGCAGGCAGCACGATTTCATTCAAAGCGGGCACCTTTCGACCACGCCTTTGAGAATACAGTGGTTTTAGAATTGGGGTTTGTATCGCTTCAGCCATTTCGTTCCGCGCACTTTGACATTCAAAACCAGAACCGTCAAAGCGGATTGTTGACATTCGCCAAATTCACGCAGCCTTGATCTTCATCATCAGGTCCTTGCTTTCCACGGCGTCGCTCACGCGGACGTTGATCTCCTCGACAACGCCGTCGCAGGGGGCGTAAATGGTGGTTTGCATCTTCATGGCCTCGAGCACGAAGAGCTTGTCGCCCTTCGCCACCTTGGCGCCGACGCTGACGGACAGCGTGGTGACCAGGCCGGGGATCGGCGCGCCGATGTCCGACGCCTTGGCGGGGTCGGCCTTGACGCGGGCCTTGACGGTGGGTTTCACCGAGCGGTCCACGACGGAGAGCTGGCGCGCCATGCCGTTCAGTTCAAAGCTCACGGTGCGCTTGCCCTCGGCATCCACCGCGCCGAGGTTGACCAGGCGGATGAACAGCGTCTTGCCGGACTCGATCTCCACGGAAACTTCCTGGCCGATCTTCATGCCGTAGAAGAACGCCGGGGTGGGCAGCACGGACAGGTCGCTGAAGTCGCGCTCCATCTTGGCGTAACCGGCGAACACTTCCGGATACATGATGTGGCTGAAGACATCATCGTCCGTGACCTCGCGCTTGAGCTTCGTGGAAAGCTCCTCCTCGATCTTTTTGAAGTTGAGCGGTTTCAGCTCCGCGCCCGGGCGGCCCTTGATCGGCTTGCGGTTGCCGAGGACGATGTGCTGGAGCTTCTTCGGCCAGCCGCCCATCGGCTGGCCGAGGCCGCCGCTCAACATATCGATGACCGATTCCGGGAACGGCACGCTGCCGGGTTCGAGGTTCAGCACATCGGCGGGCTTGATGCCGCGCGTGATGAGGAACATGGTCATGTCGCCGACGACCTTGCTGCTGGGCGTGACTTTGACGATATCGCCGAAAAGCTGGTTGACCTCGGCGTACGTGCGCGCAATCTCCGGCCAGCGATGGGCAAGGCCCATGGCGGAGGCCTGTTCCTTGAGATTGGTGAACTGGCCGCCGGGCATCTCGTGCAAATAGACTTCGGCGCTGCCCGCCTTGGGCGACGTGTCGAACGGCGCGTAGTAACCGCGCACCTGTTCCCAGTAATCCGAGAACTCGTTCAAGGCATCAATGTCCAGGCCGGTGTCGCGCTTGGTGAACTGCAGGGCGGCGACGACGGAATTCATGTTCGGCTGGCTGGTCGAACCGCTCATGGCGGAGATGGCCAAATCGGCGACGTCCACGCCCGCCTCGGCGGCGGACAGGATCGACGCGGCGGAAATGCCGCTCGTATCGTGCGTGTGGAAATGGATGGGAATGCCGATCTCCTCCTTCAACGCTTTCACCAACACGCTGGCGGCGGCGGGTTTGCACAGGCCGGCCATGTCCTTGATGGCGAGCATGTGCGCGCCCATCTTTTCCTGTTCCTTGGCCAGCTTGAGGTAATATTTGAGCGAATATTTGTCGCGCGCGGGGTCGAGGATGTTGCCGGTGTAACAGATGGCGCCCTCGCAGATGGCGTGCGTCTCATTGACCGCCTCCATGGCGACCTTGAGGTTCGGCAGATAATTCAGCGAATCGAACACGCGGAAGATGTCCATGCCCGCCTCGGCGGAATGCTTGACGAACCCGGCCACGGCGTTGTCCGGATAATTGGAATAGCCGACGGCGTTCGAGCCGCGGAACAACATCTGGAAACAGATGTTCGGAATGTGCTCACGAAGGACGCGCAGGCGGCGCCACGGGTCTTCGTGGAGAAAACGCATGGCGGTGTCGAACGTCGCCCCGCCCCACATCTCCAGGCTGAACAGGTTCGGCGTGCGGCGCGCGACGGCATCGGCCACGGCGATCATGTCGTAGCTGCGCAAACGCGTGGCGAAGAGCGATTGATGCGCGTCGCGGAACGTGGTGTCGGTGACGAGCAACTGCTTCTGCTTGAGCGTCCACTCCGCGAATTTTTTCGGGCCGAGCTCCAGCAGCAACTGGCGCGTGCCCTTCGGCGGCGCTTGCTTGGTGTCAAAGGCCGGCACGCGCGCGGCGGTGAAATTTTCCTTGGGAACAAAGCCCTTCGCCTGCGGATTGCCGTTGACGGTGACGTCGCCGATGAAGTTCAACAGCTTGGTGGCGCGGTCGCGCTTGGGCTTGAACTTGAACAGCTCCGGCGTGGTGTCGATGAGCGTGGTGGTGGCCTGGCCGCTGCTGAAAATGGGGTTGTGGATGACGTTTTCGAGGAACGGGATGTTCGTCTTCACGCCGCGGATGCGGAACTCGCGCAGCGCGCGGTCCATGCGCTGCAACGCCGCGCTGAACGTCGGCGCGGAGGCCGTGAGCTTGACCAGCAGCGAATCGTAAAACGGCGTGATGACCGCGCCGCCGTAACCCATGCCGCCATCCAGCCGCACGCCAAAACCGCCCGCGCTGCGATAGGTGAGGATGCGTCCGTAGTCGGGTTGAAATTTATTCTCCGGATCTTCGGTGGTGATGCGCGCCTGCACGGCGAAGCCGTTGCGCGGAATGTCTTCCTGCGCGGGAATGCCGACCTCCGGGCTGTGCATGGGCTTGCCGTCGGCGATGAGGATCTGCGAGCGCACGAGGTCGATGCCGGTGATGACCTCGGTGACCGTGTGCTCCACCTGGATGCGCGGGTTCATCTCGATGAAGAACCATTCCTTGGTGTCCTGATCGACGAGAAATTCGACCGTGCCGGCGTTGTTGTATTTGATCTCCTTGCAGAGCTTGACGGCGGCGTAACACAGTTCGTCACGCACGGTCTTGTCCAAATCCACGCTGGGCGCGATCTCGATGACCTTCTGGTGACGGCGCTGTACGGAGCAATCGCGTTCGTGCAGATGCACCACGCGCCCGTGCTTGTCTCCGAGAATCTGCACCTCAATGTGCTTGGCGCGCGGGATGTAGCGCTCCAAAAAGACGGCGGGATTGCCGAATGCCCGGCCCGCCTCACCCTGCGCCTCGTCGAGCAAATCCGCCAGGTCGCCGGGCTTGTGAACGACCCTCATGCCGCGTCCGCCGCCACCGAAGGCGGCCTTGATGATGAGCGGGAAACCGATTTCCTTGGCCGTCTTCAACGCCTCGCCGCGATCGGAGATGGCGTCCTCCGTGCCCGGCAGGGTCGGCACGTTGACCTTTTGTGCGAGGGCGCGGGCGGCGGTCTTGTCGCCCATCATGCGGAGCAGATTTTCATCCGGCCCGATGAAGGTGATGCCGGCCTCGAAACACGCCTTGGCGAAGTCCGCATTTTCGGAAAGGAAACCGTAGCCCGGATGGATGAAATCGACGCCCTTCTCCTTCGCCAGCGCCACGATGCCGGGGATGTCCAGATACGCGCCGACGGGCCCCTTCCCTTCACCGACGACGTAGGCCTCATCCGCCTTGAAGCGGTGAATGGCGAGGCGGTCCTCCTGCGCATAGATGGCAACGGTGCGGAATCCGAGTTCGGTGGCCGCGCGAAAGATGCGGATGGCGATCTCGCTGCGGTTGGCGACGAGCAATTTGCGCTGACGTGACGGGGCGGCGTTGGAAATCATATTTGCAAGGGCAGATGAAACCCAAAAACGCGGCGGCAATCAATGCGGGAAATGGGGAAAATGAGTTGGGGGGCGCAGCTCAACACTGTCCTTAAACGCGGGGTGCCTGCCCGTTTGGAGTTCCGCCTTTAGGCGGTCAGGCGCGTCATTTACCTGAACCGCCTAAAGGCGGAACTCCGAACAAGGACAGTGTCAAGATGCGCCCTGAGTTTGGCTGTGTCAGCGTCAGGTTTTCGCCTTGGCGTTTAGACCAAGCGGGAACGAATCCATTCAACCGCAGATGGACGCGGATAGCTGTGGCACAAAGTGCAGAAAACCAGGGGAATTGGGTTAAAATGCATCTCAAAATTATTTTTCAGTTGGACAGCCTTTGTCCAACCCCCTCTGGCAGGATCGGGTCATGAAAACTAAAAAAATGAACAAAAGGACGAGGTTATGAGCACGCAAAATAAGGATTTTAACCGGGCGATGGAGTTGCTGACCAGCATGACGGCGGAGACGTCGGAATCAAAGCGGGTGGCGGCGGCCATGGGCGAAATGGCCACGGACTGGCTCACGCCGCATTATCTGCTGGCGTTGAGCGACCGGATGGCGGCGGCGACGGACGACCTGGCGCGGTTCAAGCTGATGCGGAAGGCGGCCCGGGATGTGGTGACTTTCCAGCGCAGCGGCCTGTCGTGCGCGCGGCTGCAACTGGACCGGGAGCGGCTGGCGTTCAAACAAAAAGTGCATCAGGACGCCATCGAAACCAAACGGCAGTTGGAAGAGCGGCGGGACCCCAACGAGCCGATGACGGAGGCGGAACTGAAGGCCTGCGTGGACAAGGTGGATGAGATTTTTGGGTTCAAAAAGGTTCAAACGTGATATGGGATGGGGATGCGAGATATGGGAAAAACAAAAGGTTTTGACACGAATTTCACGAATTTCACGAATTTCACGAATTTCACGAATTTCACGAATTTCACGAATTTCACGAATTTCACGAATTTCACGAATTTCACGAATTTCACGAATGAGAAATGTAGAAATAGAACGTGATAGGCGGGCCGACCCCCTCATCCTAGCCTTCTCCCCCAAGTGGGAGAAGGGATCCGCGTTGGGTGGTTATAGGCGCATGACCATGAGAGGTGTATCGGCTCTGCTCTTTTCCACAGAGCCGCAAGCATGCCTGACGCAACCTCAATTTGCTGGGAATTTTGAATTTATCCGACTGAATCCGACTAAATCCGACTGTTAAATTTTTCAAAGGCCCAATCCAAAGCCAAATTTATGAACCTGACACGTAACGGAAAAATCGCCCGGCTGCCGGACGGCCTGCGGGAGGAACTTAACCGCCGGTTGCTGAACGGGGAACGGGGCAACAAACTGGTGGTGTGGCTCAATGCGCAGCCGGAGGTCCAGGCGGTCATGGCGGAGGAATTCGACGGCGGTGCGATCCGGCCGCAAAATCTCTCCGAGTGGAAACAGGGCGGCTACGCGGACTGGCTGGGGCAGCAGGAGGCGCTGAAGATGCTGAAAAAACTGTTCAGCGACGGGGAGGTGCCGTTCTCGGCGGCCCAAGGTCCGATTGCGGACAAAACGGTGGCGTGGCTGGCGGCGCGTTATCTGGTGGAGGCCCAGAAGCTCAAGGCCGGCGAGGATGAGGCGGACTGGAACCGGTTGCGGGAATTATGTCACGACGTGCTGGCATTGCGGCGGGCCAATCATCACGCGCAGCGGCTGGAGTTCGAGCGGGGCCTGGCGGTCCTGGCGGACGGCCACCATGACAGACAGCCATCAAACAGCTTTGCCGATGAACGCTCTTGATTTTGTGAGGCACCTTGGCTGGCGGCGCGAACTCCCACTCATCCGCCCTGCGGGCACCTTCTCCCCCGATGGGGGCGAAGGAAATCGCGGCGGGTGGCTCGGTAATTGCGGTCAGAGTTGTTTGCCCAAACCATTGCCACGTTGGGCCGGGCGGCAGGCTGCCGCCCTCTACGTCAGGCCGGGAGGCCTGACGCTACCGGACACGAAACAGGTTTGATTCTTCATGCTTAATTCTGCATTCTTCCCTCCCTAAATGAGCCTTTCCGAACATCGTCAGGCGATTGATAAACTGGACGCGCAGATCGTCCGGCTGCTCAACGAGCGCACGCGCCATGTGCTGGCCATCGGCGAAATCAAGCTCGCGGCGGGCGAGGAGATCTACGCGCCGCACCGCGAACGCGCCGTGTTCGACCGCGTTTGCGGCCACAACGCCGGGCCGATCACCAACGAGCAGCTCCGCGCCATCTACCGCGAAATCATGTCGAGCGCCCTCGCGCTGGAAAAAAGCATGACCATCGCCTACTTCGGGCCGGAGGCGACGTTCACGCACCAGGCGGCCATCCAGAAGTTCGGGGCGAGCCTGAATTATTCCGCGCAGAAAACCATCGGCGATGTCTTCACCGAGGTCAGCAAACGCACGGCCGATTATGGCGTGGTGCCCGTGGAAAATTCCACCGAGGGCGTGGTCACCCACACGCTGGACATGTTCGTGGACAGCGACCTGAAGATCGTTTCCCAGATCGTCCTGCGCATCCAGCAATGTCTGATGAGCAATTCGCCGCTGGCGAAGATCAGGAAGCTGTACGTCCATCCGCAGTCGCTGGCGCAGTGCCGCGGCTGGCTGGCGAAAACCTTGCCGCGCGTGGAGATCGTGGAGACGTCCTCCAACGCCCGCTCGGCCGAACTGGCGGCGAAGGAGAAGTTTTCCGCCGCGCTCGGCGGCGTGCTGGCGGCGGAGAAGTACGGGTTGAAGCTGCTGGCGCAGGACATCCAGGATAACAACGTGAACGTGACGCGCTTCATCGTCCTGGGCCGCACCTGCAGCCCGCCCACGGGCGACGACCGCACGAGCCTGATGTTGAGCGTGGCCGACAAGGCCGGGGCGCTGCATGAAGCGATCGCCGCGTTCCGCAAATATAAGATCAACATGACGAAGATCGAATCGCGCCCCAGCAAACGCAAGGCGTGGGAATATTTCTTCTTCGTGGACTGCGCCGGGCACTTTCAGGATGTCAAAGTTGCGAAGGCCATTGAGTTGCTGGGCAAGCATTGCAATTTCGTCAAGATCCTCGGCTCGTATCCGAACGCGGAGTAAGAACTGTAATCAGGGTATGAACTCCGATTTCATCCCTCCCTGGGAAAGAGAAGATGCTTTCCCGGAAAAACCTGCGGGTGACGATTACGGCTATATCTTGCGCGGGAAATTCATCCGTTGTTCGCGTGATGAATTGATGGAAAAGTGCAGCAGCACGGGACTACCCCATATACAGTTGGTTTGGTGTCCCGAGTGGCCACGAGTTGCGCCGGCCACGCAGTTTGATTTTTTGTTCGACGCCTTGCGGAAACGCAAGAGAAGCGAGTTAAAAAGCGCGGTTGGAATAGGTTCGCTCAACCTATTAATTTGGGGCGTCTTAGGCCTGCCGACCGGACATCACGACGGCTTGTTCATTTGGACATGGGTGCTGCTCCTGGCAACAACAACCGGGGTCATACCTGTCGTCAGCGGCATTTACGGTCTAAAAAAATTGAAGCGCAGTTCCACGACCGGGACGGATGAAAGCCTGGCGGTTGGTCGTTACAGTGCCTGGGTTCTGTCTCGTCGCATCCTATTCACGTGGTTGCTTCTGGGAGGCATTGGCGGTGTTTTTCTCGTTGAATGCATCCACGGGTTTCCGGAATCGGCAAAGGCGGCCGGTTTGGACAAACACGCTGTCTGGCACGGTGAATGGTGGCGTCTCTTCACCGGGCCCTTGCTTCACGGTAACCTTATGCATTTTATTTTCAACGCTTCAGCGCTGGTTGGACTGGGACGATTGATGGAGGTTCTAACCTCGCGCTATCATTTGGCTCTCGTTTTCGGGGTTTCAGCATTGACTGGCAGCATTTTCAGCCTGTTTTTGCTGCCCGCGACAACCTCGGTTGGGGCTTCCGGCGGCCTGCTGGGATTGATTGGATTTTTGGCCATGCTTGGGTGCAGGCGCAAACAGATGTTGCCGCCCGGATTCGCGAGGTCGCTGGCCGTTAACGTGGCAATTATAGCCGCAATGGGAATTTTAGCTTTTTCAATCATTGACAATGCCGCGCACCTGGGCGGATTTCTCGCCGGCATAGCTTTGGGGTTTTACCTGGTAAATTCTACTGAACAGGGTTTGCCGCTAATGGTTGGTACAAAAACGAAAGCAGTTGGAATCCTGGCATTCATGGTGACGTTGAGCTTTGCCGCCTTTGGCATATTCCGAATCTGTTCGAACCCCCTCCTTCAACATTGAGATAATAACAATGCAATTTCGTCAAGATCCTCGGCTCGTATCCGAACGCGGAATGACGTTTTTCGAGGGCAGAAGAGAGCTTTTTGCCTTCCAAAATCGCCGCCGGACTGCTAATAACATTAATTATGGAATCTGTGGGTGCTAATTTTTATTTTATCTGGGGGGTGGATGACTCGCCCTACGGGCCGGTGGAGTTGTCCACCTTGGTTGACTGGATCAAGGATGAACGCGTGCTGCGCGAGACCTGGGTCTTTTCCCGCAACGCCGGCAAATGGCAGCAGGCCGTCGGGTTCGCGGAAATCCGGAATCATTTTGGCGTGGAAGTGATGGCCCCCGCCCCTGCCCCCGTCGAAGCCGCGCTGGAAGGATCCACGTTGGAAAAGCCGGCGCAGAAAGGTTTCAAGCCCGGGATGCTCCGCCGCATCAAGATCCTGGCGGACCTGAACGACGCCCAACTCGCCCAGCTCGCGGAATATCTCGAGGTGCAGCAGGTGAGCCAGTGGACGGTGCTGTTCAACCAGGGCGATGCCAGCGATGCGATGTATTTGCTGATGAGCGGCGAACTGCGCGCCCGCACCATGATCGGCGGCAAGGAAACGATCCTTTCCACCTTCAGCCCCGGCGATTTTTTTGGCGACATGGCGCTGTTCGACCACGGCCCGCGTTCGGCGGATGTCCTCGCCAACGTGGACAGCACGCTGTTCAAATTGACCGCCACTTCGTTCGACCGGCTCACGCGCGAGATGCCCGCGCTGGCCACGCCGTTCCTGCAGGCCACCGCCCGCACGCTCGCCGCGCGCATCCGCGCCGACAACAAGCGGCTGGCGCGCGTCACCCAGCAGTATACGACGGGAAGCGAAATTTGAACGGAGCAAACTTTGTGAAGCACGGGTTTAGCCTGTTTCAAAGTTCAAATGGCAGGCGACGTTGAAGCGGCATAAATGCCGCGCTCCAAAACGGCGCTCTTTGAAAATTCTTCCCAGTTGAAATCAATTCCCGTTGCGGGCAAGCTCCTGTCGTGACGCACATCGCCCACGCCCGAAAAGTTTTTGACATTGAACTGGCCGCGCTCAAAGCCGTCCGCGCGCTGCTGGATACCTCCTTCGATCTCGCGGTGGAAACGCTCGTGGAAGCGCTGAAGCGGCGGGGCAAGATCGTGATCGTCGGCATCGGCAAGTCCGGCAACATCGGCTTCAAGATCGCGGCGACGCTCACGAGCACGGGTTCCACCGCCGTCGTCCTGAACAGCGTGGATGCACTGCACGGCGACCTGGGCATCATCAATGACGGCGACGTGATCCTGGCGCTGAGCTATTCCGGCGAGTCCGAGGAACTGCTGAATTTGCTGCCGGCGCTCAAGCGGTTTTCCGTCAAGATCATCTCCTTCACCGGCAATCTGAAATCCACGCTGGCCCGGCACAGTGATGTTTCGCTCAACGTGAAGGTGCCGAAGGAGGCCTGCCCCTTCAACCTCGCGCCCACCAGCAGCACCACCGCGATGCTCGTCCTGGGCGACGCCCTGGCCATGACCGTGCTGGAGGCGCGCGGCTTCACCCAAAAGGATTTTGCCAAGCACCACCCGAGCGGCGCCATCGGCCGCGCCATGTTGAGCAAGGTCGGCGACATCATGCGCACCGGCCCGCGCAATGCCATCGCGCCGGAGAACCTGTCCGTCAAGGATGCCTTGTTTGTGATGACGCAGGCCAAATCCGGCAGCCTCGCCGTCGTGGATGCGCGCGGCAAGCTCGCCGGGGTGTTCACCGATGGCGATTTCCGCCGGCACATGGCCACGGACGAAAACCCGTTGTCGCAGCCGCTGAAAAAAGTCATGACGCGCAACCCCATCTGCATCCGCGAGGACGCGCTGGCGGCGGAGGCCTTGAAGATTTTTAACGAACGGAACATCGATGACCTCATCGTCGTGAACGCCCGGCGCGAACCCGTGGGTCTGGTGGACTCGCAGGATTTGCCGAAACTCAAGATCATGTGATGCATGAAACGGCTGCTTCCCCTGCTCCTCCTGTGGTTGGGATTGACCTCCTGCAGCACCAGCCCTGAACATTTCCCCGCCATGAAACCCGGCCTGACCCCCCACCAGTTTTCCGTCGAACGCAAGCAGGTGCTTGCCGCCGATTATCTCTTGTCGCTGCCAGACGGCTACGTCGCCGATCCAGCCAAACGCTGGCCGTTGATCTTGTTTTTGCACGGCGCCGGCGAACGCGGCGCGGACGTCTGGCTGGTGGCCAAGCACGGTCCGTTCAAGACGGAGGCCGCCACCAACAATTTCATCATCGTTTCGCCGCTTTGCCCGGCCGGTAAAATCTGGTCGGAAGACGTGGTGCTGGCCCTGCTTGACGACATTGAAGCGAAATATCCCGTGGATACGCACCGCGTATATCTCACCGGCCTGAGCATGGGCGGCTTCGGGGCCTGGAACCTCGGCTTGAGCCACCCGGAAAAGTTTGCGGCGATGGCGCCCATCTGCGGCGGCGGCCAGACCATCCCCATTATTCTGGCAAAAGTGTACGATGCCGCCACGCTGGCGAACATGCGGAGCCTGGGCATCTGGGCCTTTCACGGCGGCAAGGACACCACGGTGCCGCCCGGCGAATCAGAACACATGGTGAAGGCATTGCAACAGGCCGGCTGCACCGATGTTAAGCTCACGATTTATCCCGAAGCCACGCACGATAGCTGGACCCAGGCTTATTCCGACCCGGAATTATTCGCATGGTTTTTGAAGCACTCCCGCTAAAATCACGTCGTGAATTTCAGATAAATCACTTTCAAATATTCCGCCTCCTTGAATCCGGCCGGATGGTCCGCCGGATGCAGCTTGGTTTGCAGTTCGGAAAATTTCCGGCCTGCCTTCACGGCGGCGCGGCGCACGGCTTCGAAAAATTCCACGGCTGGCACATGCGCCGAACACGAACCTGCAACCAGAATGCCATCCCGCGCCAGCAGCTTGATGCCGAGGACGTTTAACCGTTCGTAAGCCCGGATGGCCCCTTCCTTTTCCGTGGCGCGCTTGGCGAGCGACGGCGGGTCGAGCACGATCAAATCAAACTTGGCCGGCGTTTGTTCAATCCATTCAAAGGCGTCCGCCTGCACGGTTTCATGGCGGCAGGCGGCCACGGCAGGGAAGTTTTGGTTTAATGCAAAGTTGCGTTTCGCCGACTCCAAGGCATGCGCGCTGATATCCAGGTCGGTCACGCTCGTCGCCCCGCCACGCGCCGCATACACCGAGAACCCGCCGGAAAAACTGAACGCATTCAGCACCCGCCGGCCAGCCGCAAGCAATCCGACCTCGCGGCGGTTTTCACGCTGGTCGAGAAAGAATCCGGTCTTTTGTCCGCGCAAAACCTCGGCCTCAAAGCGGATGCCGTTCTCCGAAAAAACCACCGGACCTTCGGGTGTCATGCCGAAAAGAACCTGGCCATCCTGCAATTGAAACTGTTGTCCGGCGGCGGCTTGAATGTTCCGGCTCAGGCGCAGGACGATCCGTTCGCCCGCCACGTCATTCTTCAACACCGCCAGAATTTCCGTCAATCGGGGCAGCCAGGCGGCGGTGTAGAGTTTCAGAACCAGGGTCGAATCGTATTTATCCAGCACCAGCCCCGGCCAGCCGTCGCTCTCCCCGTGGATCAAACGATAGCCGGTGGTGCTCGCCTCAAACAAACCAGCGCGCCGCGCCAGCGCTTGTTTGAGGCGCGCCTGCCACCAGACTGCGTCGATCGTTTGCGGTTTGCCAACGTGCAGAATGCGGACGCGGATGGGCGAATCGGCATCGTACAGACCGATGGCCAAAAACCTGTCCTTGCGGTCGAAGATGACCGCCAATTCGCCGGTCAATCCGGGCCGGTTTGACTCATGGATGCTGTCCGCAAACAACCACGGATGACCGCCACGCACGATGCTCTCGGCCGTCGCCGTGATGCGCAGACGCAAACGGGGTGGCGCCGCCGGATTTGCGGCCGGCGGGCTCATTCCAATCCGCTCGCCTTGCGGGCACGTTTGAGGACTTGCTGCGCGAGCGCGCGGGCCTTCAACGCGCCATTGGCCAGGACGCCATTAACATAAGCCGGATCCGCCGCCAGTTCGGCGCGTTTCTTCCGGGCTTCGGCGAAGTAATTCCAATAATTCTCGAACAAGGCCTTTTTTAAGTCGCCATAACCGAGACCGCCGACGCGCAGGCGGTTCTCGAAATCCGCCGCGACCGCCGCCGGGGCGACGAGTTTGAGCAGTTGGATGGCCAGGTTCTGGTCCGCATCCGGCTTTGGTTCCTCCGGCATGCGCGAATCCATCTTGATGCTCATGACTTTTTTCCGCAGCGGCTTTTCCTCGCCAAAAATCTCCAGCGTGTTGCCGTAGCTTTTGCTCATCTTTTCGCCATCCAAGCCGGGAACTTTGGCCGTCTCGCCCCGGATCTGGGGTTCAGGAATCACGAACGTCTGACCGTAGGCTTCGTTGAACTTGACAGCGATGTCGCGCGTGACTTCGACGTGCTGCTTCTGGTCTTGGCCGACCGGGACGATGTTCGAATCGTAGATCAAAATGTCCGCCGCCATCAAAACGGGATAAGCGAACAAACCGTGGTTGACGGGTATGCCCTTCGCCACCTTGTCTTTATAAGACGTGCATTTTTCCAACAAACTCATCGGCGTGAGCGAGGTCAGGATCCACGCGAGTTCAGTAACTTCGGGAACATCGGACTGGCGGAAGAAAACGGATTTCTTCGGATCGAGGCCGCAGGCGAGAAAATCCAGCGCCACATCCAGGGAGTTTTTACGCCGTTCCGCCGCGTCGAACAGCGAGGTCATGGAGTGGTAATCCGCGATGAAATAGAACGCTTCGCCTTTGGTTTGCAGATCGATGGATGGCTGCATCATCCCGAAATAATTTCCGAGATGCAACGTGCCGCTGGGCTGGATGCCGGACAAAATTCGCATGGCGGAAGGTTATCAGTCAGAACGCGGTTCGGAAAAACAAAAAAGCGTCCCGCCCAGAGGCGGGACGCTTAAAAAAAACCGGGATTTACCACTCAAACAACGGAATGCCACCAGTATTGCCGGCGGAATTTGTCATGGAGTTATACGGTATCCATTCAACGTGACCGTCGATATAGCCATGATTGCTTCCGGGTGGCCTGTTTCTGGTCAAATGAGCGGTTGATTGGGGATTTTTGGCGGCAAATGCAGCCGTTCCGGCGGTGATTTCGGAATATATCTGCTTCGCTGGTGAACTGAGGATGATGCAATCAACAAACGGGACGCTGGAGGGCGGATGCGTGCCATCACCGCTCAGTTTGGTGGCAGTATAAGTCACTGCGGGAAGCTGGGGAATTCCCTTCAACTGCCAAAAATAACCAGTAAGGCGAAAGGCCACGGCGTTAGCAGCAATGCCCTGGTAATTCACCTGAAAATTCCAAGTGTCATCAGCATTCCAAGCGGCATATCCGGGATCATAGAACACATTCCGCGTACAACCATTATCAAACATGGAACTGATAAAAACACTCGAAAGATCCCACGGCCAGGCACCAGGCGGGGTAGTGCTGGGAGCTAAGGGCGGCTGGGAAGGCGTCACGGGCGGCTTCGTCAAATCCATGATTCTGTCACCATTTGAACCGCCATATATCTGGAGGGCAATGCCGAGTTGATGCTGGTTGCTTTTACAGGACGTACGCAAGGCCCTTTGCTTGGCACTCGCCAAGGCTGGCAGCAGCATGGCCGCGAGAATAGCAATAATGGCGATGACCACCAGCAATTCGATCAGGGTGAAGGCTTTCCGCGCCGGTCGCGCTAAAGTAAATGATTTCATGGGCAACATTATTGTTGGGTTATTTAATAAAGAATACTATGAAATTCGATTTTCGCAATAATAAAACCATCCCTCAATTGAGGGATGGCTAAAAAATGGGTTTTAGGAAACGAAGCGGGCTACAATTTGCCCTTGGTGCTGGGCAGTTGCCCGGCGATGCGCGGATCGTGCCGCCGGGCGGCGTCCACGGCGCGGGCGAAGGCCTTGAAGAGCGCCTCGACAATGTGGTGCGGCTCGTCGCCGTAGAGCAGTTCCAGATGCAGGTTGCAGCGGGCCTCGTTGGCGAAGCCCTGGAAAAATTCGCGGGCCAGGCCAAAACGGAACACGCTGGACATGTCCTGCCCCTTTTCCGCGTCCGAAATCTTCTTCTGGGAGAACTGGTTCAGCCCGCGCCAGACGAGGAATGGACGCCCGCTAAAATCCACGACGCAGCGGGCCAGGCACTCGTCCATCGGCACATAGGCCTCGCCGGTGAACGGGTTGCGCGGATGGAAGCCGTGCCCATAGCGGCGGATGCCACGCTTGTCCCCCAACGCCAGGGCGATGGCCTGCCCGAGGGCAATGCCGCAATCCTCGACGGTGTGGTGCGCATCCACCTCCAGGTCGCCGTCACAGCGCAAATCCAGGTCCACCGTCGCGTGTTTGGCAAACAGCGTAAGCATGTGGTCGAAGAACGGGATGCCGGTCTTGATCTTCGACGCGCCCTTGCCGTCAAGGTTCAGGCGGATGGAGATGCGGGTTTCCTTGGTCTGGCGTTTGAGCTTGGACGTGCGTGCTTTCACGCGGAAATTAAAGCAGAGCGGGCGAAATTGTCACGGCTGCTTGGCGGAAATCTTTTTTTGGATTTCAACGATCTGCGCCTCCAGTGCGCCGGGATTAGGCGATACTTTTTGCGCCGCCCGGAACCAATTGATGGCCTGGGCGTAATTCCCCGACTGTTCCTCAAGGTAGGCAAGGTGAACGACTATCTCCTCGAAGATAAGCTTGTCTTCCTTTTGATCCGCCGGGCTGGCCTGGAGAAATTTTCTGACGCCCAGTTCCCATACGTTGCGGGCCCGGTCCACCTCGTGAGCGCTGTCGTTATAAAACCGGCCCAGCTCAAATAAAAGCTCGGCGCTGTCTGGATTTTGTCGGAGGCCTTCGCGCAAAAACGCCTCGGCCTGATCGGGACGGTTCAAGTGGTCGCGTAAAAAAAACGCGCCCACGGTGAACGTGTCGATTTTGTGCGGATCGAGATCGGCCGCCAGCCGCAGCCACGGAAGGATCTCACGCTCGTTGCCATGCTCCAGATGGGTATGCGTAGTGATTTTGAAATTGCGACCGAACGCATCGATCCAATCCTTGGGGCGGCCGAGGAAATCCTCATTTTTCTCATCCTCCTCGGTTTCTTTTTTACCATGGCTGGCGGAAATGATCTCCTTCTGCTCGCTGGAGTTCTTGTCGAAGATGGACGGATAATAGCCGCTGTGAAAATACACATCCGCCATGGTGAAAAACTGGTTGGCCAGCAGCTTCCGCCCGTCACCGAACATGAGGCCAAGAAAATTGCCGGAATTTTGCCCCTGAGTCCAGCCGGCCGCTTCCGGCTCCAGCTTCACGGCGAGCGTAAAGGCCAGCGTGGCAAGTCCGGCAAGGATGAAGAACGGGGAAGCTTTCATTACGTCGTCAGGTTTTTATGGCGGAAACCTACCCAGGCCAGCACCAGGAAAAACCCGGTCCAGGCGGCGGCATACAGCGTGGCGGCAACGATCTTTACCCAGGGGACGCTGCCCATGTTGTAGACCACAAAATCACTCAAGTAATACCACTCGAGATGCGGCATGATGAAATAGATGACGGCCAGCACGCTCTGCATCGGCTCCGGCTGCTGCAGCGCGATCTTGTTCAAATGGCCGCCCACCAGCATCATGCCGGCCACGAGGATGAAGGAAATGGTGGACGTGGACGAGGGCGCGGCGAAATAGATTGAGCCCAGCATCACCATGGCGATGACAATGGCGAGCAGGGACCATTGCATCCACGCCGCCTGGAGATAGGTCGCCAGCGGCCAGGTATGCTCCCGGGAACTGGCGATGACGGCGAAGAAAAAATAGAAAACCACCAACGCGATGCCCGTGGCCAGCCAGCAGCCGAGAAATTTCCCCACGATGACCTCCCAGCGCGACACCGGTTTGGCCAGCAACGGGAAAATGGTGCGGGCCTCGCGCTCCGCCGGGATCTGCCGCGCCGTGGTGACAATGGCGATGACCAGCGAGCAGACCCAGATGAGCAGCAGGCAGACATCCTTCACATAGCGGATGATCTTTTCATCGTGGAAAAAATTCACCGCCCCGGCCGCGAAGGTCAGCAGCGCGGTCAGCACAAACAGGACGTAAAAATCCTTGCGACGGTACAGTTCCTTGATGACCACGCCGGCGACGGCAAATATCTTGTTCATGGCAGGGGTGCGGTTTGAAAGCCGACAATTTGGAGAAAGGCCTTTTCGAGGTTTTCATGGCCGGCGGAAATTTCGGCCACGGCACCGACCGCCTTAAGCACCCCCTCGTGCACGATGGCCACCCGGTCACAAACGGTTTCCACCTCGCCCAGCTCGTGCGAGGAAAAGAACACCGTCTTGCCCTCGTTCTTGAGGCGCTGGATGATTTCCCGGACCTTCATCCGGCCCAGCGGATCAAGGCCGCTCGTCGGTTCATCCAGCACCAGCAGGTCCGGGTTGTTGATCAGCGCCTGGGCCAGGCCGACACGTTGCTGCATGCCCTTGGAATAGGATTTGATCGGCCGCTTGGCGGCGTGTTCCAGCTCTACCAGTTTTAAAAGACTGGCGATCCGCCGGTCGGCCTCGGCGGAAGGGATGTCAAAAATTTTCGCGTAAAAACGGAGCAGTTCCTCGGCGGTGAGAAACTTGTAGTAATAGGTCTGCTCCGGCAGATAACCGATCCGCTGGCGCGCGATCGGCTGGCGCACATCGATGCCAAACAGGCTGGCGCTGCCGCCGGTGGGCGGGACAAATCCGAGCAGAACATTCATCGTCGTGGTCTTGCCGGCGCCGTTCGGCCCCAGAAACCCGAAAACCTCCCCCGCCCCAACTTCCAGATCAAGCCCTTGCAAGGCCACTTTGGCCGCCTGACGGAATTCACGGCTGCGGTATTCCACACGCAGCTTTTCGGTTTTAAGAATCACGTTCATTTCGCTTTATGGAGTCCTTACAGACCCGGTGACGTTAAGAAAAGACATATTTCACCGCAATAAAATTCAGGGCCTTTCGCAGCCGATTCGCCTCAGGCCAAATGACTGTGATTCCGCCCGCCATCTGCGGGTGCCTGGGAGCGGGTGCCACTTGCAGTCGTGCCACCATGGTCAAATGCCACCGGAAACCCGGCCCGGTCAGGCTGTTTTGACGACCTGATTTTCACCGGCAGAAACGTTGTCAGCACAATGACTGAAGCCGTTATAATCCACCGGAAGACAGACTCGCAGGGTGATCGGCATGAGGCGCAAACGGGGCATCCGCAACCTGAATATCCACGGTTTGCAGGCGATTTTCGAACGCCGGTTGCGAAATAAAAAAGCGCGGGATCCTCCCCGCGCCGGTGATTTTCACCGTCCTCTACTGTTGGACATGTGCTGGATTCATAGTCGTGCCGATTGAGCAGACTGCGGATGGCACCGTGCCCACGGCGTTCAGGGCATAGGTGCCGCCGGCGGGGCACGGCGGTATTACGCCCTGCCGGTTCAGCCGGATGTACGGCGTCAGGTCATCGGGATAATTGATGATATCACCGACATGCTTTCCAGCCTCAACTGAAAACTGCTGCACCGCCGTGTCAATTTGGCGGAGATTGTTGATGCAGGTGGTGGCTTGGGATCGTGCGGAAGCTTTCAACAGGTTGGGGATTGCGATCGCCGCCAGCAGACCCACGATTGCAACCACAATCATGATTTCCACCAGTGTAAACCCGCCCAAACCGCGTGTTCGGGTTGTTTTCATAGTTTTTATTTCGCAGTGCGAACATCCGGCAGGCGAATTAGCCCAATGATAATGGGGACATTCGCCTGCCTGCCTGTCGGAACCACGCTGTATAATGTAGCAGCCATGATGCCAAAAGACAAACTCATCTTGGAGTTATCCGGGTAAATAAAAAACCCAAGGCGTTACGCCTTGGGTTTGAAGAATTAAACGAACCGCTTACGGCAGGGTGTGGGCCGGAACCAAGGTGCTCAAGGAGCAAGAGACCTGCGGCGTGGCACCGATCGTGCCAACCGTGTAGGTGCCATTCGCCGGGCAGCCCGGAATCGAGCCCGTAGAGTTAAGCTTGACGTACGGGGTCAAGTCCGTGCCCAAGGTCGGGGCCGTGCCACCGGTGGTCTTGTGCATCTCGAGCGCGAACTGGTTGACCGCCGCGTCAATCTGGCGGAGGTTGTTGATGCAGGCATTGGCCTGCGAGGTGGCCCGCGCTTTCACGAAGTTCGGGATCGCGATCGCCGCCAACAGGCCGATGATGGCCACGACGATCATGATTTCAACCAGCGTGAAACCCGCCGAGCGGAGGTTTTTGTTCGTTTTCATTTTAGTGTCTGCTTTCTTTGTTTTGCCACGGCGTGAACGAACAGCAGGCGGGTTTATATAATTACGTCTTTGCTCACTTAATTGCCTGCTGCAACCATGACACCATCGTTTTAGCATGGTGGATGCCAAAGTCGAGACTATTTATTCACATTCTATTCACAATGTCTGAAAACGTCGGTTAAGGCTAAAAACTGCCGTTTTTGATGGATTTTGAAGTCTTCTCCCCCTAGCGCCCCACTTTGGCTGATTGTCAAGCTGTTTCAATCGCCTACTAATTGGACACTGGCTAATTTTTGCTAGGTCAAATAGGACAGGATCAAGGCAAAGGCCCTCCAAACATTCCCATTTCCCCTCGTTTGTCTACATACCCTATCGGAGGCTTTGAGGTAGTACTGCAATAACGTAACGCTACCCTGCTCAGTCTCCGCGAGCAGGACACCTGCGACTCCATATATATAAACCGCCTTCGAAGAGATGCGTTTGCACCATCCCAGCTTTCAGGAACAAGCACCCATGGCCGTATCAAGATCCCCCCGGCGAAAGGCGAATTAACTTGTCATTCAACTTGCCCGGCCCAAAATAACCGCCGCTCGGCCTTGTATCCGGCACATCTCACCAGTGCATTGATATGTGCCACCGCCCGGTTCTTGACCGCAGGCTCAAATCTAGCGGTGCGCAATCTTTTCAAGCCAGTTTAGCTCAGTGGTAGAGCAACGGTTTTGTAAACCGTCGGTCGTCGGTTCAAATCCGACAACTGGCTCCAGTTTCAATTATCAGCGCAGCCATGCGTTATGGCCTGTCCATGTCCCATCGGACATCGGTCGGCGGCGGGGATTAAAGTGGATCCACCCGTCCCCCACCCCGCCCAATCCCCCGGCGGCACACTTCGGCCCGCAAACTTCATATCGGCCCGCGAACTTCATTGCTAAATTGAACTGGTTTATTTAATTGTCCCCAGGTGAAGCCTGTGCCGGAAAAAAGTGATCGCCCGCTAAAATTATCCAAGGCGGGCCTGAGAAGCTTTTTTTGGGCGGTGGTTTTAAGCGGCGGTTTGCTTTATCATGCTGGCAGTCAGGAACCGGCAGCCACCGGTCCGTCTGGCCCGGAAAATAGGCCGGCCAATGGCCCCCGGCCTTCTGTCCGCTTGGAACTGGATTCCGCGGACGCCGCCTTGACCGGCCAGTTCGACAGCGGCACGGAAGGGCAAACGGTCAAATTTGACAAGCCCGTCACCGGCCGGTATTTCTGCCTTGAAACCTTGTCCGCCCAGGACGGCCGGGCTTATGCGGCGGTAGCCGAGCTGAATTTGCTGGATGCTTCCGGTGAGGAATTGAACCGGTCCGGCTGGAAGATCATCTATGCCGACAGCGAGGAACACGACCGGGAAGATGGCTCGGCCGAGAACGCCATCGACGGCAATCCGGCGACCATCTGGCACACGCAATGGAGCACCGATTCGCCAAACCATCCCCATCATCTCATCATCGATCTCGGGCGGACGGAAACTCTCACCGGCTTCCGTTACCTGCCACGCCCGGGTGGCAGCATGGTCGGAGGGCGCATCAAGGATTACCGGATTTATGTGGGCGACAATCTGCTCAAGGAAAATGCCCCGGACAAAACCCTGCCCGAAAATTGCTATCTGTTTGGTTATTTTTCCGGGAACGGCGAGCCGGGCTTGCATCTGGCCTACAGCCTGAATGGGTTTCGCTGGGACACCATCAATCATGGACACAGCCTGCTCCTGCCGGAAGTGGGCGACAAATTGATGCGCGATCCCTGCCTGATTCTGGCTCCCGATGGCGTGTTCCATCTCGTCTGGACGGCGGCATGGCGGGGAAATTACATCGGCTATGCCAGTTCCCGGGACTTGGTGCACTGGTCCGAACAAACGGCCATTCCGGTGATGACGAATGATCCGGCCACATTGAACTGCTGGGCGCCGGAAATCTTCTGGGACCGGAGGCAGGGAGCGTATCTGGTCTATTGGGCAAGCACGGTCACCAATAAATTCGGCGGCGCCGTCCAGACGGACAACAACCGGATTTACTGCACAACCACCAGGGACTTCAGGACTTTTTCGGAAACCAAACTATTTTTCGATCCGGGCTTCAGCACGCTGGACGCGACCATGTTCGAAAACAGCAACCGATTTTACCTCGTGTTCAAGGATGACTCAATTGGCCATCTGCGCCTGGCCATGGCCCACAGCCCGACCGGGCCGTTCGGTCCCGTCAGCGGCCCGCTGGAGACCGACTACGCGGAAGGCCCCATGCTGTTCCGCCTCGGAAACCAGATCGTCGCCAGTTATCACCTCGTCTCCGAAAATCGCTGCGGTGCCGTTAAAACCACGGACCTGCAGCACTGGGAGGACATCTCATCGGGCCTTTTTTTGCCGGCCGGCAGCGCTCAGGGCGCGGTTTTGCCGATATCCGGCGAAAGGCTGAAGCCCCTCGTGCAAGCAGGCATGTTGGAAATGGGAGTCACGCCCGAAGCCTCTGAACTCGGCATCGGCGACTGGATTTGGACGACCAATGTCATGGACCGTCAGTCGTGTCATCTCTGGCACGCGTTCGAAATACCGCAAAATTCGCCGGTCGCGCGGGCGGAACTGCGGATGACGGCGGACAACAGTTACACGGCCTACCTCGACGGACGCGAAATCGGGCGCGGCGGCGATGCCAACAGCCTCGCCGAATACGACCTCACGCTGTTGATGACGCCCGGGCGTCATGTGCTGGCCATCGAGGCTTTCAATGACACCCTGGATGCCGGCGTGATTCTGGGGCTGCGGATGAAACTCGCGAACGGGCGGAAAATTGAGATTTTTTCCGATCCCTCCTGGCGGGTGGTGACGGGCGATGACCGTCGGTGGAAAACGCGGGCCAGCGCGGAAAATTCCTGGCCGCCGGCGCAGGTCGTTGGTTATGCCGGCAAGGCCTGGTGGCAGCACCCTTATAAAATCACCCAGGTGCCCCCGCTGCAGCCGCAGATTGTCCATTTCTGGCAGCAGGGCTGGGTGCTGGCGATTCTATTGCTCGCCTGCCTCACGGTCCTGGTTTTGTGGGTGCGCCAGGGCTTGCGTCTGGCGCTGCAAACGCGGGCCCAAAACCTGCTCGAACGCGAACGCGCCCGCATCGCCCGGGACATGCACGACGATCTCGGCTCCGGTTTGACCCAGTTGACCTTGCTTGGCGAGCTGGTTTTGCGCGAGACGCCCCGCGAGGGCGACAACCGCAACCGGCTGAACGAACTCTGTGCGCGCTCCCGCGCCTTGCTGCGTTCGATGGACGAGATTGTCTGGATGGTGAATCCACGTCGCGACACGGTGAAAGATTTTGCGGCCTTTGTTTCCGAACATGCCCAGGAATTCCTGGCCGCGACCGCCATCCGTTGCCGGCAGGAAGTCATGGAGGAACTGCCGGCCATCCCGTTGGACCTGCCCCAGCGCAGAAATCTGCTGCTCGCCGTCAAGGAGGCCATCCGCAATGCCGCCCGGCATTCGGGCGCAAATGAAATCAAACTTGGCCTGCAGGTCGCTGATAATTGCCTGAACGTGGTGGTGGAGGACAACGGGGCGGGCTTCGCCGCCGCCGGCGACACGGCCCCGCAACGTAACGGGCTGACGAACATGAAACAACGGCTGGCGGACATCGGCGGCAGCTTCACCTTGGTGACGTCCCCCGGCAAAGGGTGCCGCATCATGTTTTCGCTGCCTTTACAAGTGTCCGAAAAAAACCTCAAAGTAAAACCATGAACAAGGCCACGCCTCCTCCGCCCGCGCCGGGAAAAATCATCCGCATCGCCCTGGTCGAGGATCTCGCGGACGTCCGGGACAGTTGGACGCGCCTGATCAACGGCATTCCGGGCTTTAAATGCGCCTGCTCGTTTGCCTCCGGTGAAGAAGCCCTCCGCCGGCTGCCTGATGAAAATGTGGACGTGGTCTTGATGGACATCCGGCTGCCGCGCATGAGCGGCATCGCCTGCACCACGCGGCTCAAGCCGTTGATCCCCAACACGCAAATCTTGATCCTTACCGTCTCGGCGGACAGTGACACGGTTTTCCGCGCGCTGGAAGCCGGCGCGGATGGCTACCTGCTGAAGCGTTGCAGTCCGGAGGAATTGCAGACGGCGGTGCTGGAGGTTTTGAAGGGTGGCGTGCCGATGACCAGCGAGATTGCGCGGCGGGTGATCGCCTCCTTCCGGCGGCAACCCGCAAAAAGCGACGCCGCCACCAAGCTGACCCCGCGAGAAGAGGAGATCTTGATCTTGCTCTCCAAGGGGTTTGTCAGCAAGGAAATCGCCACCCGGATCGGCGTGACCTACGAAACCGTGCGCGATCATCTCAAACACATCTACGAAAAACTTCACGTCCACTCCCGGGGCGAGGCGGTGGCCAGATATAACGCCACGCTCGAAGCTGCGGAAGATTAACCTCCCGCCTGCGCCTCCCGCCAGCACCGCCGCCTGACATAACTTGGTGCGTCCCCCTCAATTGAGGGATAGGCGGAGCCTGTGGATTATTTTAGATTCCTAATTAAATACCATGTCTCACATCAACCCGACCCCAATGCGTCTGCTTTTTATCCCCCGTCCGGCTGTTCACAAGTAACCCAGGTCCGCCCGCCACCCAGTCAACCCTAACCTGAACCAACCCCTAAATCAGCCCTTAATCCATGAACCTGAAATCCCAGCTTACCCGGCCCGCAAAGTGGTTTTGCGGTGAAACATCTTTATCCACCATGAAAAACCCGACCACAAAAAAAATAACCGCGCTCTGCCTGGCTCTGGCCGCCGGGGTGCTGGCCAGCCACGCAGATGTTCTCACCTGGGATCCGTCATTGGGCGGCGGCACCGGCGGTGCCGGCACTTGGAACTTGAACAGCACCGCCAACTGGTGGAACGGCGCGGCCGATGTCAGTTGGAAGGATAATTCGGCCAAGGGCACCAATACCGCGGTGTTGGCCGGCACGGCGGGCGCGGTCACACTCAACACCGGGTTGAGCGCCTCGAATCTTCAATTCACCGCCGCCGGCTACACGCTATCAGGTTCGGGCACGCTCACGCTCGGTTTCGGCGGCATTGATGCCAGCGCCGTGGGCAGCGGCACCACCACCATCGGCAACGCCCTCTCCCTCGCCGGCGGGCAGCAACTCTGGCAGATCGGCTCCGGCGGAACGCTCGCGATCAACGGCGCGGTGACGCGCCACACGGGGGCGACGGTGGATTTTTCGGCAACCGGCATCACCAGTTCCACCCTGGCCAACGCCAACGGAATCCTCGGCGGCTGGGCCACGGTCGGGGCGGCCAACAGCTCCGGCGGCGACTGGGCGGCCAATGATGGCAGCGGCAACATCATCACCTATGCCGGCTATACGGCCGTCACCGGCAGCCAGAACGGCTCCGGCGCCTCCGCGCTGAACTGGGAGAACGCCGGCGGCACGGTCACCCTGACCGCCAACGCCACCGTCAACTCGCTTAACCAGTTGAACGACCTGACGGTCAACAGCGGGGTCACACTGACGCTGGGCAGCGGTGGTTTGATCTTAGGCAACGTCAGCCGCTGGATGCTCGCCGGCAGCAGCATCACCAGCTTTCTAAAATCGGGTTCGAGCACGGGTGAATTGTTCGTCCACGTTCCTTCTTCGAACAGCGGCAATTGGACGGTCTGGCCGGTGATTGCGGATGGCACCTTGCCGCTAACGTTGGTCAAGGACGGCATTGGCCAGGTCAAGCTGGGCAACAACACCAATACCTACACCGGCGGAACCATCGTCAACGCGGGCATCCTCGCCTCGCGCAATCCCGTCACGGCGAACGGACTTTGCGCCCCGTTCGGCTCCGGCCCCATCACCGTCAACAACGCGGAACTGCAGCTCGGCACCGACCCCACCACCGCCGCCGGCGAATATGACATCACCAACCTCATCACCTTGAACGGCGGCACGATTTTTGAATATGACGCTTTCCAGCATGTCAAGGGGCCGATCACCATCGGTTCATCGGGCGCCACCTTCGGCGCGACCTTCGACAACAAGGGCGACGCGTTGAACAAGGCTTTCGCCAAAGGCCTGTTCATTGACGGCACGCTCACCGGCACCGGCAACCTCACCCTCCAACACAGCGGCCTCAGCACCGGCAACGCCTGGAACAGTTCGGCGGTTTATTTCACCAGCGCCGGCACGGCGGCGCAGAACACCTATTCCGGCACCATCAACGTGAATCCATCGGTCGCCCCGGCGGGCAACGGCGGCAGCTACCTCTACCTCATCGGCACCAACGCGCTGGCCAACGCGACCATTAATCTGACCGGCGACAACAGCGCGAGTGCCGGACGTTTCGGCTCGCCTGCCCTGCTCTTTGGCTCCGGCACGAACCTGGACGGCACCGGCTACGCCACCATCGGCGGGCTTGCCGGCAGCGGCAGCTTCCCGCTCGCCAATACCAAGGTCGTGCAGAGCGGTTCCTCCATCGGTGCCGCCTTCGCCCTGACGGTCGGCAACAACAATGCCAGCACCACCTACTCCGGCGTGATGAGCGGCGCGGGCAGCCTGACCAAGGTGGGCACCGGCACGCTCACGCTTTCCGGCGTGGATACTTACACTGGCAACACCACCGTCAACGGCGGCACGCTGGCCTTGGCCGGCGGCTGGGTCGCTTCTCCGAACATTAACGTGGCCCAAGGCGCAACCCTCGACATCTCCGCTCTCGGCACGGTGACCCTGTCCAGCACGCAGGTTCTGTCCAGCGGCGGCACCATCAATGGCTCGGTGGCGACCACGTCCGGCTCCAAAATTTACGCCGGCACGGACGGCGGTTACGGCACGAACATATTTAACAACGACCTCACGATCGTCTCCGGCGCGCAGGCCTACTTCGATCTTGGCACCCTCGCCAACGGCGCCAACGACCGCATCACCGTCGCGGGCACTCTGACGGTGAACAACAACATCATCCACATCAAGGCGCCCAGCACCTCGGCCAGCCTGCAGACGACGGACTATGTGCTGTTCACTTCGCCCAACACCATTGCCGGCGCCTTCAACACCGCGCCGACCTGGGATGTCCTCCCCGTGAACGCCGGTAATTTCTCCGTGGTGACCAGCGGCGGCACGGTGAAGCTGCATTACACCTCTTCCAGCGCGCCCTCCGGCGCGGGCTTCGCGACCCCGGCCAGCGTCACCCGCAATCAAAGCACGCTCCTGACCGTCCTCGCCACCAACGGCGTCCCGGGCACGGTTCAAACGGTCACGGTGGACGCGAGCAGCATCGGCGGCTCCACCTCCTTCTCGCTCGTGCGCTCCAATTTGAGCAACGTCTTCACCAACACCATCGTGGTTTCAGCGGGCACCGCGGCCGGCAGCGAGACGCTGATCGCCACCCTCACGGATAATATCCCGCTCAACTCCATCGCGAATATCGCGCTCAACGTCACGGTGGCCAACGACGTCTGGAACGGCGGCGCCGCCAATGACTTCTTCAGCAGCAACCTGAACTGGACCAACCTGGCCGCGCCCGGACTGGTCGGCGACAGTTTGGAGTTTGCCGGCACCACGCGCCTGACGCCCTTGCTGGACAACAATTACACCATCACCTCCCTGTTGTTTGACAGCAGCGCCGGCAGCTTCACCCTCGGCACGGCCAACAGCAGCACGTTGACCCTGAGCGGCAGCGGCTCGATCATCAACAACTCGGCCAATGCCCAGACCTTGACCGTGCCGCTGGCGGACACGGGCGGCGGCCTGACCAAGTCTGGCAACGGCACCGTGACCTTGGGTGCGGCCGCCAACTCCTTGACCGGCAATTTGAATGTCCTTGGCGGCACGTTGAATATTGCCGGCGGCTCCACCACTTTTGGCACCGGCCTGTCCTACGTTGGCTACCGCGCCAACAGCGGCAACCTGACCATCAACGGTGGCAGCTTCACCACCGGTGGTGAACTCCAGGTGGGCGGCTCCGATCAGAACGGCGCGGCCAACAATGCCGTCGGCACCCTCACGGTATCTGGCGGGGCCAATGTATCGCTGGGCAAGCTTACGGTTGCCCGCGGCAATAATAATCTGAACACGGTTTCCGGCACTGTCACCTTGAATAGCGGCTGCACTTTGAGCTCGGAGAATGACATCCTGCTTGGCTTTGCCGGCAGTAACAATCTCGGCAAAGTTGTCGTGAATGGCGGCACCCTGAACGTGGCCACCGCGACCTTGCGCTGGGTGATCCTTGGTCAATATGATACGGCCGACTCCGAGATTGACATCAACAGCGGTCAGATGAACGTCAACGCGAACACGGATATCCGCTTCGCCACCGGCAATAATACCGGCACCAACACCTTCAACCTGAACGGCGGCGCGGTCACCTGCTACAGCGACAATGCCAGCACGGTCGGGGGAACCGGGGTGGTCGATCTGCACCAGGGGAATGGGGCAACCGCCGTCAACACCTTCAACCTCAATGGCGGCACTTTGACGGTGTCCGGCATCATCTCCGCGAATGCTGCCGGCAGCCGGACCTTCAACTTTAACGGCGGCACGCTCAAGGCCGCCGCCGCCGCCACTCCGTTCATCAACTTGGGAACGGGCAGCGCGGTTGCCAATATACGAAACGGCGGCGCGGTCATCGATGACGGCGGATTCACCATCAGCGTCGATCAGGCGCTGGTGCACAGCACCATCGCCGGCGACAATGCGGCCGATGGCGGTTTGACTAAATCAGGCGTGGGCACGCTGACCCTCACGACGGCGAATACTTACAACGGTGCGACTCTGATCAACGCCGGCACCTTGTCCCTGTCCGGCTCCGGCACCCTCAATAACTCAACCAACCTCATCGTCGGCAGCGGCGCGATTTATGATGTTTCCGGCATCAGCTACACGCTCGGTGGCGGGCAGAGTTTGTCCGGCTTCGGCAATGTCAATGGCACGGTCAACACCACCTCCGGCTCCCGGATCTACGGCGGCACGGACGGCACCTATGGCACCAACACCTTCAACAACGACCTGGCGCTGGTTGCAGGTGCGGCGTGTTATCTCGATCTGGGCACCGTGTACAACGGAACCAATGACCAGATCATCGTAACCGGCACCTTGGTCGCCAACGGCAATAGCATCCATATCAAAGCCCCTGGCACGCTGGTCACCCTGGATACGGCGGCGGATTATGTTCTCATCACCGCCGGTGCCATCTCCGGCAGCTTTGCCGCCGCCCCGCTCTGGGATGTGGCCCCGGCCAACGCGGGCCATTACTCGGTGGTGACCAGCGGCAACACCGTCACGCTGCACTACAGCGCGAGCGTTTCGGCCCCGACCGTGACGGCCTCGGCCAATCCGACCACCCTGCTGCGTAATCAGGGCACGAAGATCACCGCCAACGTCACGCCGGGCAGCGGCACGATCACCGCTGTCACCGTGGACTTGACCTCCTTGGGCGGAACCTCGGCGACGTTGATCCGCTCGAATTTGAGCAATATTTACACCAACACCGTGGCCATTCCTGCCACGGCGAATGCCGGCAACGCAACCTTGACCGCCACCGCCACGGATAACAATTCGTTGACTGGATCGGCCCCCATTCCGCTGACGGTGAACCTCTCCAGCGAAGTCTGGAACGGCGGCGGCGGCAACCAGAATTGGAGCACGAATCCAAACTGGGCCAGCGGTTCCGCGCCCGGCCTCACCGGCGACAGCGCGGTGTTCGCCGGCACCGCCGGGCTCGCGCCGAGCATGGACAACAGTTACAGCCTCACCGGCCTGTCGTTCAGCAGCAGCGCCGGCAGCTTCATCATCGACACGGCCAATGGCAGCTCGCTCACGCTGACGGCCAACGGCATCCTCAACAACTCGGCCAGCGCTGAGACGGTGAATGTGCCGATCACGCTGACTTCGACGCAGGCGTTCAACGCCGCCAGCGGCGATCTCACCCTCAACGGGACCGTCACCGACGGCGGTTTCGGATTGACCAAGACCGGTGCCCACGCGCTGACGCTTTCGGGCGGCAGCAGCGTCTCCGGCCCGCTGCTGGTCGCGGCGGGAACCTTCAATCTCACCGGTTCCATCTCGCCCAGTGCGGCGACGATGGGCAGCGCCGTCGGCAACTCGGTGGCCACCATCTCCGGCAGCGGCAGCCTGTCGGCGGCGAACCTGTTCGTCGGCAATGTCAGCAACGCGGTCAGCGCGGTGTATCAGACCGGCGGCAGCGTCAGCCTCTCCGGCGGCACCGGCGACTTCTTGAGCATCGGCAACTGGTCCGGCAGCTACGGTTACTATAATGCGGCCGGCGGCACCATCACGGTGAACGGCATCTCCATCGGCGGCGAAAGCAACCCGAACGTCTGGCCCCCGACCGGCAGCGGCGACGGCATCCTGGAAGTCAATGGCGCGACCATCAACAACAGCGGCTGGATCGTGCTCGCCCGCGGCGGGTCGGCGGAAACCGGTGTCTTGAACGTCTACAGCGGCCTGCTCACCTTTGAAGGCGGCGGCATCGGCAGCAACTGGCAGTTGTCAGGCACCGGCCAGACGGCCATCATCAACATCTTGGGCGGCAGCGTCACCAGCACCAGCCAGGGTGTTTATTTCCGCAGCGCCGACACCGGCATCCTCAACTTGAACGGCGGCCTGCTGGAGCCCGCGGGCATTTCCGGCGAGGGGACGGTCAACTTTAACGGCGGCACGTTGCAAGCCATCGGGGCCTCGGCCACGTTCATCAACGTGAACAGCGCGTACGTCTATGGCGGCGGTGCCATCATCGACAACAACGGTGCCACTGTGGTCATCCCGCAGGCGCTCCTCGCCCCCACCGGCAACGGCGTGCATGGCATCAGCTCCTTCACCGGCGGTGCCGGCTACATCGCCCCGCCGATCATTATCGTCACCAACGGGACGGGTGACACCACCGGTGCTGGCGCAACGGCCATTGCGCAAATCAATCCGGTGACTGGCGTGGTGACGAACATCATCATCACCTGCCCGGGCGTGAACTACACGGCCACGCCGCTCTTCCTCGTCAGCGGCGGCGGGGCCACGACGGCGGCGACCATCACCGGCACGAACCCCACGGCAAACACCAGCGGCGGCCTGACCGCCACCGGCAGCGGCACGCTGACGCTCTCCGGCGCGAACACCTATACGGGCAATACCACGGTCAACGGCGGAACCTTGGAACTTGGGCAGGCGACCCTCGCCAACAGTTCAACCGTTACGGTGGCCAGCGGTGCCGTATTGCAATTGGACTTCGCGGTGACCAACACGGTCACCGGCCTCGTCCTGAATGGAGCCAGCCAGCCCACCGGGGTTTACAACCACACCACGACCCCGACCTATATCACCGGCACGGGCAGTTTGCTGGTGGGCATACCCATCGCCAGCAATCCGACGAACATCACGGCCAATGTCAATATCAGCACGCATACCCTCGCGTTGTCCTGGCCGACGGATCATTTGGGCTGGATTCTCCAGCAGCAGACCAACAGCTCGAGCATGGGCTTGAGCACGAACTGGGTGGATGTCGCGGGCAGCGCCGGCGTGACGGCCACCAACCTCACGATTAATCCGGCGGTGCCGACGGCGTTTTACCGTCTGCGCCATCCTTGAGCTAGGCGGTGATTGCTGACTGCGGGCTGGATTTTCCATGGCGTATGGTCCCGGAAAATCCAGCCCCTGTTTTTTAGGAATTGGTGATCCAGATTGTGTACAGAAAAATTCCCATCATCCTCGGACTGGCCGTTGGCTTGACCTTTCAGGCGCCTGGCCAGGCGCTCCTGCACCGTTACAGCTTCACCAGTGATGCCACTGATTCTGTCGGGACGGCCAACGGCACCGCCATGGGCGGCGCGACCTTCAACGGCGGCGGCGCGTTGGTCTTGAATGGCGCAACCGGCTACGTCTCCCTGCCCCCGGGATTGGTCAGCAACCTCAACGCCGCAACCATCGAGACGTGGGCCACCTTCGGCACCATCGCGAACAATACTTTCCTGTTCGGCTTTGGAAACACGGACACCAATGGTGCGGGCGCGAACTACCTTTTTTGCACCCCGCATGGCAATGGCACGCGCGCAGCCATCACCGCGGCCGACCCGGGCTGGCAGGCGGAGCAGCAGGCGCAGTATGGCAGCCCGCTGGATAACCAGAGCAACATCCTCGTCACCACGGTCTTCAACCCGCCCGCTCATTTCATCGGGCTTTATCTCAACGGGGTTCTGGTCGCCAGCAATGCGGCGGTCACCACCACCTTGGCCTCGGTGAGCAACAAATTCAGCTACCTCGGACGGTCGTTGTATACGAACGATCCCTATTTGAGCTGCACCCTCAATGAATTCCGCATCTATAATGGCGCCCTTACCAACGGCCAGATCGCCGTGGATGCCGCCGCCGGACCGGACCGGGTTGTCACCGACCCGGGCGACTTCGTCTCCTGGTCCGCCTACGCCACAAACATGACGGTCAACAGCACCCAGTTGCCGGTCGCCCTCGGCAATTATGCGAACGTCACGAACCTCAACCTTTTTGCCTATGGCCAGCCGGCGGTGATCTCGGGCAACACGAATATTGCCACCGTGAATGCCGCGGGCGTCATCACGGCGCTCGCCCTGGGATCGGTCGGCCTCACCATCAGCAACGCCGGTCAGACCATCAGCCAGTTGCTGACCATCACCTTCCCCACGAACCGGTTCGTTTTTGACACCTTTGGCGACGGATTTTGGACCATCACCAACGCGGCCAACGGAAAAGTTTTAACCGTCAACGCCACCGGTGCCGGCCAGGCTCCCTACACCAACGGGGCCACGGAGCAACAATACGAACTGCTCTACAATTATCAGAACAGCACCTTTCGCATCCGCCAGCATTCGAGCTGGCTATGTCTCGGCTCCAAAAATGGCGGCACGTCCATCGGCACCGGCGTGACCACGGTCAATTACGCCGGCACGGCTTCGCAGCAATGGTATCTGGTGGATGCGGGCAACGGCCGCTATCGCATTGTCAACAAGGCGGACAACTATGCGCTGCAGACGGACAACGGCAGCCCGGAAACCATCACGCTCGCGGCCATCTCCGCCAGCCCCGCGCAGTTGTGGGGCTTTTCCTACCAGACGCATTATCCCAAAAAAGGCTGCGCTGGTTATGAGGGCGACTATTCGCAGTTCGGCCTGAACTGGGCCTACAATTATAACGACAACACCGGCACCACCCTGCCCGCTTCCGTGGTTTACGAACCGATGATTCACGACGCCAATTGGGAGCCCTTGAGCGATGTCCAGTCACGCGCCAGCGGCTGGCGGAGCAGCGCCCAGCCGGTTTATCTGCTGACCTACAACGAGCCGGACAACACGTCGCAGGCCAACATGAATACCAACACGGTCATCGGCCTGTGGCCGTCGCTCCAGAACCTGAATGTCCCGCTCGTGAGCCCGGCCTGCGCCACCACGTACGGTTCGTGGGCGTATAATTTTTTCACGCTGATCGCGGGCAACAATTACCGGGTCGATTACACGGCGGCGCACATGTACCAGGCTCCCGCTGCCAGTTCATTGATCGGCAATCTGCAAAATGTTTACAGCACCTGGGGCCGCCCGGTCTGGCTCACTGAATTTTCGCCGGTGGACTGGAACAACACGCAAGCCTGGTCGGAAAACGATAACTTCAACTTTCTCGCCGAGTTCATGTGGATGGCGGAAGACTACGTTTGGTTCAAGCGTTATGCAATTTTCCCGTTCAGCGGCACACCTTCAGCCAATCCCTGGGATGTGAACGGCCACCGGGGCGATTTCTTCCTGTCTGACGGTGCCACCCTCACGCCCTACGGCGAACTCTACGCCACCTGGGATGCCAACCGCACCGTCCAGACCCGCACCCCGTATTTCATCCACAACCTGGCCACCAGCTTCCGCCTGACCGCGACCAACTCCACTGCGCCCCTGCCGGCGAACATCCGCATCCGCGACGCCTCCACGCAATGGGCCTTCCTGCCCGCCGCCACCCTTAACCGCTACTATATAATCTCGCTGAAAGACGGCCGCCGCCTGCGCGACAATGCCGGCACGCCCGACCTCGCGCCCGTTGGCACCACCGGCCCGGCGGTCGAGTGGTGGTTCAACGGCCCGGACAGCAAGGGTTATTACTATGTCGACAACACCTCCGCGTCCCAGAGCATACGCGCCACCGGCACCGCCCCCGCCATTTCCTTGAGCATGATCAACGACCCCGCGCCAAGCACCGCGACCCAGTGGCGGCTCGTCAAACCCTATCAACCCGTGGCCATCACCACCGCCGCACCGCCGGTGATAAACATCTCCTATTCGAGCCAGTCCGCGACCTTGACCTGGGCCGGCAATGGTTCTTTCTACAACGTCTATCGCAGCACAACTTCCGGCGGCGCTTACTCCAAAATCGCCAGCCTCGCCACGAACCTCTTTTACACCGATAACACCCTGCAAAACGGCACCGCCTATTTCTATGTGGTCACCGCGCTCAACCTCTTGGGCGAAGAATCGGCCAACTCCGCCGAGGTTATCGCCCGTCCGGCATCCCTGACGCCGCAAGCGTTGAACTTTGGCCTCAGTGCCGACGGCCTCAGCCTCCAATTCAACTGGCCGTCTGACCACACGGGCTGGCGGTTGCTGGTGCAAACCAACAATCCCGGGGCCGGCCTGAGCCCGAACCCAGCCGACTGGATGACCCTGGCCGGCTCGGCTTCGACAAATCAAATCAGCCTGCCGGTCGATGCGGCCACGCCGGCGGCATTTTACCGGCTGGTTTATCCCTGAAGATTAAATTTACGTGATGAAATTGGAAAATTTATTGGGCCTGGTCGTTACCGGCGCTCTTTTACTGTCCACGCCGGTGCGGGCCCAATCCGGGGCCGTGGTGACAATCCAGGCTGACCAGCCGGGGCCCGTCGTAAGCTCCAACCTGTTCGGGATCTTTTTTGAAGAGATTAACTATGGCGGCGAGGGCGGCATTTATGCGGAAATGGTGCGGAATCGCGCATTTTACTCCGCGTCGAGCCCGCTGTTTTGGACGCTCGTCACGCAGGGCTCAGCCTCCGGGTCGATCACCGTGGATCCGGGCCGGTCATTGAGCACGAACATCCCCAATTCGCTGAATCTGACCCTGACCGCGGGCACCGGCAGCATCGGGGCCGGCAACTCCGGCTTTTGGGGCATGTCACTGGTGGCCGGCGCGACCTATGATCTGAATTTTTATGCCTGCGCCACGAACGGCTTCGCCGGGCCGGTCGGGGCGCGGCTGGAAAGCGCCGATGGCAGCACCGTTTATGCGCAGACTTCCTTCAGCGGTTTGACCGCGAACTGGCAGCATTATGCCGCGCCGCTGGTGTCGAGCGGCACGGACACGAATGCGCGGCTGGTCGTGAGCATCGCCAATCCCGGCACCATCTGGCTGGATGTGGTTTCGCTGTTCCCGCGCGCCACCTTCCACAGCCGCACCAACGGGCTCAAGCTGAACCTGGCGAATGCCCTCGCCGCGCTGAAGCCGTCCTTTTTCCGCTTTCCCGGCGGCAATTACATTGAAAGCAACACCACCACCAACGCCGTGCGCTGGAAAAAATCCATCGGTGACATCGCCGCGCGCCCGGGTCACCTGAACGATTCCTGGGGCTACTGGTCCTCGGATGGTTTCGGCGCCTATGAATTCTTCCAGTACTGCGAGGACATGGGCATGCAGCCGCTGTACGGCATCAACGCCGGCCTGATGCTCGGCTACAACGGCAGCACCAACAACACGGTGCCGCTCGATCAGATGGGGCCGTGGGTGCAGGACGCCCTCGACCTGATCCAATACGCCAACGGCGACACGAACACCACCTGGGGTGCCGTCCGGGCGGCCAGCGGCCACCCGGCGCCGTTCAACTTGAAGTATCTGGAGATCGGCAACGAAAATGGCGGTTCCTATTACGACGCACGCTACACCTTGTTTTATGACGCGATCAAGGCGCAGTATCCGGACATTAAATTGATTTCACCCGTCTGGGGCAGTCCATCGAGCCCGGTCAGCCGGCCGGTGGAGATCATGGACGAACATTATTACGCCAGCCCCGCCACTTTCATCAGCTACGCGACGAAATACGACAGCTACAGCCGCAGCGGGCCGAAGGTCTTTGTGGGTGAATATGCGGTGACCTCCGGCTATGGGACTTACGGCAATCTTTCCGCCGCGCTGGGCGAGGCGGCGTTCATGACCGGCATGGAGCGGAATTCCGACGTGGTGCAGATGGCTTCCTACGCGCCGCTGTTCGCCAACGTCAACGGCATCCAGTGGCACCCGGACTTGATCTACTACGACAGTTCACGCTGGTTCGGCACGCCGTCATATTATGTCCAGATGCTGTTCGGCCAGAATCGCGGAGATGTGGTGCTGCCTTCAAACGTCGCCGTCACGGGCAACACGACCAATGCCGCCTTGCACGGTGCCATCGGCGTCGGCTCGTGGAACACGGCGGTGCAATACACCAACATCATGGTAACCAGCAACGGCGTGACGTTGTATCAAAGTGATTTTGCCGGCCAAGGCACTAATGGCTGGCATATCGTGAACGGCACCTGGAGCGCCAACGCCGGGCTCTTCCAGCAGACTTCCACGAGCACGACGGATTGCCGGGCAAGCACGGGCAATACGAACTGGGCGAATTACACCCTCTCGCTGCGCGCACGGAAAACCGCCGGCAGCGAGGGTTTTACCATCCTGTTCAACTGGATGGATGACAACAACTGGACCTGGTTGAACGTGGGCGGCTGGGGCAACACCCTCACGGGCATTGAGCAGAACTCAGGCGGCGCAAAAACGATCCTCGGCACGCGGATCTCCCAGGTCATCAACGCCAACACCTGGTATGACATCAGCATCACTTTGACCGGAAACCGGATGCAATGTTATGTGAACGGCTCGCTGGTTCAGGACGTGACCTACCCGAGCGGATTGATCGCTTCAACCACTTACGCCCGGACCGGCGGACAGATCATTGTCAAAGCCGTCAATCCCTATAGCACGCCGCTGACCACGACCTTCAACATCGCCGGCGTCAACGCGGTCGCCGCCAACGCCTCCGTCATCCAGTTGACTTCCGGCAGTGCGGCGGACGAAAACTCTTTGGCCGCGCCCACCTATGTTTCCCCGGTGACCAACACCATCGCCAATGCCGGCACTAATTTCACCCTGACCCTGCCGGCCAATTCGCTTTCGATCCTGCGCCTGCAGGCGGTGGGCGTGAATTTTGTCACCAACCTGTTGTTCTCTGTGCCGTCGCCCATCAATAGCGGCCAGGCGGTTGCCTCCGCGTTGTGGGGTCAAAAAACCGGCACCGCCGGCCTGGTCAGCCTGACCACGAACAGCAGCTACGTCATCAGTTATTCGTCGGACAATCCCGCCATCGCCAGCGTGGACACCGGCGGCAATGTTGTCGGCATCGCCGGCGGCACGGCGAACATCATCGCCAGCTACGCCAGTCTGGGGATTTCCGCCACGCAGACGGTTAAAGTTGTCAGCGTGCCCGTGTCGCTGGTGCATCGTTACAGCTTTAATGAAACCGCCGGGACAAATTGCGCCGATTCGGTTGGCGGCGCGCCTTGGAATGGCACGCTGCCCAACGGCGGAACTTTTGGTGGCGGCCAGCTCGCACTGAGCGCGGCGGGCTCGCAGTATGTGCAGTTGCCGGCGGGTATTTTGACCAACTACACGGCTCTCACCATTGAAGCCTGGCTGACCTATCCCAACCAGATCCCCAACAACGCCTTCTTATTTGGCTTCGGCAACACGATCGGCGGCGCGGGCTATGATTATATTTTCTGCGCCCCGCAAGCCGGACGCGTCGCCATCAGCGGCGGAACTTATTCCAGCGAACAAAACGCCTATGGCAACTTCGATTTCAGTTTCCACACCAACCTGCACTTCACCGCCGTGTTCAACCCGCCCCTGGGCTGCGTCACTTTTTACACCAACGCAGTTTTGGCCGGCTACAACTACTCGGTCACCACACCGATGAGCTTGGTGAATGATGTCTTCAGCTACATCGGCAAATCCCTGTATACTGTCGATCCCTATGCGGACCTGGTCCTGGATGAATTCAGGATCTACAACGGCGCCCTGAACACCAACCAGATCGCGGCCACGCACGCGCTCGGCGCCAACACGTTGTTAAATGTAAGCAATCCCGTCGTGGGCCTGGCCCTGAAGGGAAACGCGCTCACGCTGGCCTGGCCGCTGGCCTCGGCCGGCTTTACCGTCCAGACCCGGACCAACCTGGTTCTCGGAACCTGGTCGCTGACCAATCTCATCCCGCAAATGACGAACGGCCAGTGGCAGGTCGTCATCCCCGTCACCGGCAACGCCCAGTACTACCGGCTGCAGCAATAAGACGGATCGCCCCTATTTTTGGAGCCACTTGTGAATCATCAAGGTGGCCGCATCATCACACCCTTGCTCGGCGCCGGGGCCGGCGATGTTGGTCGCCGCGATCACGGCAAAATCCTTACCCGGCGCCAGCCACATCACGATGTACCACATCGTATTCGAGCCGTTGTGCATCAAGGCCGTTCCGCCGGCCCAGTCGCGTTGTAACACCACCCAGCCGCAGGCGTAGTTTTCCAGTTCATTGTCAGCCGACGGCGCCCCCGGCAACGCGTGCAGCCTGGCCAGCGTTTCCGGCTTCAACAGGCCGTTGGTGGCGCCTTGCAAGTGCAACCTCGCGAACCGCGCCAGGTCGTCCAGCGAACAATGGACCCGTCCGGCGGAGGCGATGGCCGGCGGATTGTCTAACTGGATTGGAATCGTCATGAATAGTTTATGCACGTGACCCCACGGCTGGTCAACCTGGCCGGTCGTTCCCGGCGGGCCAAATCCCGCGGTGTCCATGTGCAGCGGCTTGAACAATCTTTCCGTGATCAAGGTTTCGTATGCCTGACCGGTGATTTTTTCCAGCATGGCCCCGATGATTGCATAGCCTTGGTTGGAATAAATCATCTTGGTGCCGGGCGCGGTGGCCGGCGGTTGCGCGAGGACGGCCTCGATGAATTCGCGTCGTTGTTCGGTAGGAGAACCTTTTTCCTTCCACGCCTGCTTCCACGCGGCCGGCGGCGGCTCGCCGGGAACGCCGCCGCGATGATGCAGCAATTGCTCGACGGTCACCGCCTCGTATTGCGGATCCATCTTGCCCTTCCATTCAGGAAACACCCCGGCGATTGTCGTGTCCCAGTGCAGCTTACCCTCCTCGATGAGCATGGCCGTGAGCGTCGCCGTCATGGACTTGGTACAGGAACCGATATGAAACACGTCGTTCGTGGTCACCGGCGTGGTGTCACCGTATTTGCGCACTCCCGCCACCGCGCGGTCGCAGATTTGCCCGTCCTTCACCACGACCACGGCCAGTGCCGGAAGGTCGTGTTGCTTGCGGATGGCTTCGAGCGGCTGGTCCGGGGTGGTGCTGGCCGACGGCGGAACAGCTGCCATCACGATACCGATTGCCAGCACGGCCAGCAGTATAATGGTCAATATTATGGTGGTTTTCATGGTTTGCTTTTTTATTTCAGACGGTTTCACGGTTGCTCCCGTTCCGGCCAGCAACGTTTCCAATTCCCGCTTGCGCGGCTCCAGGTTTTTTTTGACGGCAAATTGGTTCAGCCAGTAGACGAACCCGTTCACGAGCGCGCCAATTAGCACATAAAAACCCATGCGGGCAAGCCAATCGGCATGACTGAGCCGGCTCCAGGTGGATACCGCAACCACCGCTCCAAAAATGCCTTCCGGAATGATCAACGGCAGCAGATACCACCAGAAAACATTTTTTAGAAGCCAGATCTGGTGATTGATCTCACGCAGCGATGTTTCCAGGCAGTTCACCAAGGAATCGCTCGCAATCGGGCGTTTGCCGCGCCGTAGCCAGCGGTCAACCAGGATGAAAGTGCCCACGCCGAAACAGGCGACGCCAATTAAGCACAACGACCAGACGGCGGCTGGCATGCCTGTTTTCACATACCACGCAGACTGGGACAGAGCGCCGTGTATGAAAACCCACGTCAACACATAAGCCACCCCCACTTCTCGCGCATCACGCCAAAAAATCGTGCGGACGAATTTTTTGTGATCCCGCCGGACCAGCTTCAGCAGCACGTCGGCGTCGACGGTCACTTTCGCGCCGGGGTCCTGGGACTGCCACGCCTTTTGCAGGTCTTCAAAGTTCATGGCCGGCTCCTTTCAGTTGTTCCGCGAGCTGCTTGCGGATGCGGTTCAATTTGACGCCGATGTAATTTTCTGAAATGCCCAGCACCTCGGCCATTTCCGCATAGCTCAAGCCATCGAGGTGCATGAGCGCGAGCGACGCATCCACTTTGGGCAGCTCGCGGATGGCGGCATAAAGCTGCCCGATGATCTCCTGTTCCGGCAGCACATCCGCGTGCCCCGGCTGCGTCTGCGGAAACTCCTCAAATTTGAAAAAAGTCTCATGGCCCACCCGCCGCCGCCGCTCCCCCCGTCGCCAGGCCAGCGCGGTGTTGAACGCCACGCGATAAATCCAGGTCGTCTCCCGGGCCTCACCGCGAAAGGCCGGAATCGACTGCCAAAGCTGCAGGCAGACATCTTGAAACAGATCGTCCTGGTCCTGCGGGGCGGCGGTGCAGCCGCGAACCACCTTCAGAATCAGCCCAAGATGGGCCTCCAGCCATCGTCGAAAGATGGCTTCCTGGTCTTGGGAGGTCATTGAGTGTTTCTGCAATCAGTTAAATAGTGACCAAATCATCACCTTTCTTACAAAGAAAATGCAGAAAGGTTTCCAGCGCTTAAATCACGCGGAACCGCTATTCCGGGTGGCGAAAATTGGGCCAACCACTACATATGGTGGAAAACCTCCCGCCTGACTCCAGGAATTAACTTCAGCGCCACACGTTTGACATATTCGACTGGCACTCTTGCCCGCGTGAAAACCACACTTGAATCTGTACGCCTGCTGGTGAGTTCAACCGCCAGCTATGCCGCCCGGCTGGCTCAAAACCCGGAGGAAATCCGCGCCGCCCAATCGCTTCGCTTCGAGGTGTTCAACCTCGAACTGCACGAGGGCTTGGAACAATCTTATGCCACCGGCATGGACGAAGACCCGTTCGATGCCGTGTGCGATCATCTCATTGTCGAACATCTGCCCTCGCAAAGCATCGTCGGCACCTATCGTTTGCAGACGGGCGCGAATGCCGCCGAAAACCTTGGCTATTATTGCGCGCAGGAATTTGAATTTGCCGGCTTCGAACCATTGCGTCCGGAGATGGTGGAACTTGGCCGCGCCTGTGTCCACCCGCAGCACCGAAACATGGTCGTCCTGGGAATGCTGTGGAAGGGCATTGCGGATTACGCCAAGGTGCGCGGTGCCCGTTATCTCTTTGGCTGCAGCTCCATCACCTCGCAGGACGCTGCGGTCGGTGCTTCGGCTTACGCGAATCTATGCCGCAAAAACCTGGTCGAACCGCAATGGCGCACGCATCCCCTGCCCGCCTTTGACTGCTCGCTGGCCCAGTTGGCCGCCGAACCGGTGGAGATACCCAAGCTGTTGCGCGCCTATATGACGCTCGGCGCAAAAATCTGCGGACCGCCCGCGCTCGACCACCAGTTTAAAACGATTGATTTCCTCACGCTGCTGGACCTGGAGGCGATGCCCCTGCTCGCGCGGCAGCGGTTTTTGAGCTGACGGTATTTCAATCAATCAGCTCATACGCCGGCAGCGTCAGGAACTCCGCGAACTCCATGCTCTTGGACATTTCGCTGAACAGCTTCGACGCCCGCGCATAGTAGCCGGCGGCATAGCGGATGTTGCCCACTTCCTTTTCAATGCGCTCCATCTCCTGCGGCAGGATTTCGTCATAGAGCTGCGTCGTGATCTTGCGGCCATCCGCCAGCGCGGCATTGTGCTTGAGCCATTGCCAGATTTGCGCGCGGGAAATTTCCGCCGTCGCCGCATCTTCCATCAAATTATACAGCGGCACGCAGCCGTTGCCGCCAAGCCACGCCTCCAGATATTGCACCCCCACCCGGATGTTGGCGCGCAAACCGTCTTCCGTGATGGTTCCCGCCGGCACCGCCAAAATCTCCGCCGCCGTCACATGCACGTCATCGCGTTGCCTGACGATCTGGTTCGCGCCCGGCATGTGCTTATCAAATGCCTTCAGTGCCACCGGCACGAGCCCGGGATGCGCCACCCAGGTGCCGTCGTGACCGTCGGAGGCTTCGCGTTCCTTGTCCGCCAGCACCCGGGCGAGCGCGGCCTCATTCGCCGCCGCATCGCCTTTGATCGGGATCTGCGCCGCCATGCCGCCCATCGCATGGGCGCGACGGCTGTGACATGTCTTGATGACGTGCAGGCAATACGCCCGCATCATCGGCGCGGTCATCGTGACCTGCGTACGGTCGGGGAACGTAAAACCCTCGCGGTTGCGGAATTTTTTGATGGCGCTGAAAATATAATCCCAGCGGCCGCAATTCAGCCCCGCCGAATGTTCGCGCAACTCATAAAGAATTTCCTCCGCCTCGAACGTGGCCAGGATCGTCTCGATCAAAACCGTCGCCCGGATGGAGCCGCGCGGAATCTTCAGCGCATCCTGCGCGAAATTGAAGACATCATTCCACAACCGTGCTTCCAAATGGCTCTCCATCTTGGGCAGATAAAAATAGGGTCCGCTGCCGCGTTTCAATGCTTCGGCGGCGTTATGGAAGAAATACAAACCAAAATCGAACAGGCTGCCGGAAATTGGCCGGCCGTCAATTAACACATGCTTCTCCGGCAGATGCCAGCCACGCGGACGCACCATGAGGGTCGCGGTCTTGTCCGCCAGCTTGTATTGCTTCCCTTCGGGGCTGGCAAACGTGATGGTCCGGCGCACGGCATCGCGCAGGTTCGCCTGGCCCTCGATGAGATTATTCCACGTTGGCGATGTCGCATCCTCAAAATCCGCCATGAACACTTTCGCGCCGGAATTGAGCGCGTTGATGACCATTTTGCGGTCCACCGGCCCGGTGATCTCCGTGCGGCGGTCTTGGAGGTCGGCGGGGATCGAAGCCACATGCCACGATTTATCATCACGGATGGGTTTCGTCGCCGCGGGAAAATCCGGCAGTGCGCCGCCGTCAATCTCCTTCTGCCGTTCGCCGCGCCGCGCCAGCAGCTTCTGGCGGGTTGGCTCAAATTCGCGGCACAGTTTTTCCACGAACGCGAGCGCTTCGGGAGTAAGGATTTCGGCCATCTGGCCTTCCACTTTTGCTTTTAGTTCCATAGTATTAAATTCCAACTACCAAGCTCCAACATCCAGAGAAGCTCCAAATCTAACCTCCAAACAAATCGCCATTCAGGCCGTTAAGGCTTTGGTGATTGAACATTCTCTGGAGCTTGGATGTTGGTGCTTGGAGTTTCATTTCACAATCCACTTCATCGCCTTCTCCGCCAGCTTGTCAAAAGCCGTCACACACATCTCCAAATGCTCTTCCTTCGTATCCTCGATCTTGTTGTGGCTGATGCCATGCAGGCTTTGCACAAACATCATCACGGTCGGGATGCCAGATGCCGCAACCTCGGCGGCGTCATGCAACGGGCCGCTCGGCAGCCGATGAACTTTGCCGCAGGTTTCGCGGATGGATTCGTCGCACAACGCAATGAGCTCGTCGTTGAACGGGCGCGGCGCGATCTGCCAGAGGCGTTCCCACGAGACTTTCACGTTGCCTTCCTTGGCGAATTGTTCGCTGGCGGCCCTGGCCTCGTGCAGCATCTGCGCGAGTTTGCCGGCGTCAAGATGGCGCTGGTCGAGCGTGATGCGGCACTCCTCCACCACGCTCGTGACGATGCCGGGCTTGGTCGTGCAAGAACCGATGGTGCATACGCCATTGCCGCTGCGTTCGGCGATCTTGTAAATCTCGGAACTCATCTTGGCCGCCGCGAGAAAGGCGTCCTTGCGCCGGTTCATCGGCGTGCTGCCGGAATGCGCGGCCTGGCCGTGAAACGTGATGGCATGCCGCTCGACTCCGAACGTGCCAAGCACCGCGCCGAGCGGCAGGTCCAAATCCAACAGCACCGGCCCCTGTTCGATGTGCAGTTCCAAGTACGCGGCGGCGTTCTTCAGTTCCTTGCCGCTGTCCTTCACCCGCTCGAAATCGATGCCCACGTTCTTGAGCGCGTCAGGCAGCTTGATGCCCTGCTTGTCTACCAGCCCGCGCGCTTCATCCATGTCGAGGAAACCGGAACAGGCGGAGGAGCCAAACAGGCTTTTACCAAACCGCGCGCCCTCTTCATCCGCCCAATCCACGAGGCGGACGGTGACCGGCGGCTTGCCATGGTATTGGGCATTGATGCGCCGGAGAATTTCCACGCCGGCCAGTACATTGAGGCAGCCATCCAGCCAGCCGCCGTTCGGCACGGAATCCATGTGGCCGCCGATCAGCAGGCATTTTTCCGATTCACCGGGCAGCGTCGCCCAGAAGTTTCCGGCTTCGTCCGTGTGGGTTTCCACCGGCAGTCCTGCGAGCTTTTGCTTCAGCCACGCGCGCGTCTTCACCCAGACCGGCGTGAACGCAACGCGTTGCGCGCCGTGCTCATCGCCGGTGAGCGCGCGGAGTTCTTTCAGTTCAACGACGGTGCGTTTGGGGTTCAGCGATGAATTCATGGGCCGCTGTTATTTTTCCTTTTATGCAAAATTATTGTAGCCAATGCGCCCAAAGCGAGTTAAAAATTGAAAACAAGTAAACAAGGAATTACGAATGCCAACATTAGCCACCATTGTTGATGGTCTTAAACTGCCCAATCCTTTTGTCATTGGATCGGGCCCTCCGGGAACGAATTTGAACGTTATTTCCCGCGCGTTCAAAGAGGGTTGGGGCGCGGTCATCGCCAAAACCGTGAGCTTGGATGCGTCCAAGGTCGTCAACGTGACGCCGCGTTACGGCAAGCTGCTTTCCACCGACGGCAAGGAGGTCATCGGCTGGGAAAACATCGAGCTGATCAGCGACCGGCCGTTCAAGCTGTGGGAGGATGAATTCAAGAAGTGCAAGGACATGCACCCGGACGGCGTGCTCATCGCCTCCATCATGGAGGAGTATGAGAAGGACCGCTGGGTGGAACTCGTCGAACGGACGCAGGCCTGCGGCGTGGATGCGTTTGAGCTGAATTTCTCCTGCCCGCACGGCCTGCCCGAACGCAAGATGGGCGCGGCCATGGGCCAGTGCCCGGAAATCCTCGAGGAAGTCTGCGGCTGGGTGAAAGGCGCGTCCAAAATTCCGTTCTGGGCCAAGATGACCCCGAACGTCACGCATATCGAAGATCCCAGCCGGGCCGCGCTCCAGGGCGGTGCCACCGGCCTCTCGGCCATCAACACCATCCGCAGCGTCATCGGGGTGAACCTGGACACGCTCCGGCCGGAACCAAGCGTCGAAGGCTTCACGACGCCCGGCGGCTATTCGTCGCGCGCGGTGAAACCCATCGCGCTCCGCATGGTCATGGAGATCGCCACACTCATCCAAAAGGAATTTCCTGGCCGCTCGCTGTCCGCCATCGGCGGCGTCGAGAACGGGCGCGATGCCGCGGAGTTCATCCTGCTCGGCGGCGACACCGTGCAGGTCTGCACCGGCGTCATGAAGTTCGGCTACGAAATGGTGAAGCCCATGTGCGAAGATCTGCTCGCGTTCATGGACAAGCACAAGTTCGAGACGCTCGCCGATTTCAAGGGCAAGGCGCTGCCGTATTTCACCACGCACGCCGACCTCGTCAGACGCCAGACCGAACGCAAGGCCGCCCAGAAGGCCGCTGCCGCCGCCGCGCCCGCCAAGAAGATGGTCCAGGCCGATGGCGAATGGAGCGGGGATGACTTCGTGAAACAATCGAACGCGCTGGCGCGCTAAAAGCACCAAAATCCAAGCTCCAACATCCAGAGAAATTTCAAACACCAAAGTCCAAATCAAGTGATCTGCTATTCCCATTGGTTATTGAAACTTGGAGCTTCTCTGGAGCTTGGAGATTGGTGATTGGAGCTTTATCTAAATGATCACCCATCACGTCAAGGTTTCGCCGTCGAAAGTCGCTCTGCCCAAAGGCGACCAACTGGCCTGGAAAATCGCCGCCGTTGCCACGGACAAGACCACGATTGACTCCGCCGCGGGCGAAATGGTCATCAACCGGATCATCGACAATGCCGCCGTGGCGTTGGCGGCGATCAATCGCACGCCTGTGGCCAACGCCCGCACCCAGGCGCTCGCGCATCCGCGGGCACAGGGCGCAGCCGTGTTCGGCCTGCCCGCCTCGCAGCGTTTTGATTGCGAATGGGCGGCCTGGACGAACGGCGTAGCCGTGCGCGAGTTGGACATGCACGACACGTTTCTTGCGGCGGATTATTCGCATCCCGGCGACAACATTCCCCCGCTCCTCGCGGTCGCGCAGCAATGCGGTCGCAGCGGCGCGGACCTGCTGCGCGGGCTGCTCGTTGGCTACGAGATCCAGATGGATTTGGTGCGCGCCATCTGCCTGCACGAGTACAAGAAGGATCACATCGCGCATCTCTGTCCGTCCGTTGCCGCCGGCATCGGCGCGATGCTCGGGCTGAACACCGACACGGTTTATCAGGCGGTGCATGTCGGATTTTCCACGCGACAATCGCGCAAGGGCGAGATTTCGAGCTGGAAGGCTTACGCGCCCGCGCACGCCGGCAAGCTGGCGGTCGAGGCCGTTGACCGGGCGATGCGCGGCGAAAAAAGTCCGTCGCCGATTTACGAGGGCGAGGACAGCGTCATCGCGTGGATGCTTGGCGGGAAGAACGCCAGTTACAACGTACCCCTGCCCGCGCCCGGCGAACCATGTCGCGCCATTCTGGATTCCTATACCAAGGAACATTCCGCCGAATATCAGGCACAGGCGTGGATCGACCTCGCGTTCAAACTCCGCCCGCAGATCGCCGACCTGAAGGCCATCCGCGAGATCATCATCCACACCAGCCATCACACGCATTTCGTCATCGGCACCGGCGCGGGCGACCCGCAGAAGTCCGACCCGAACGCGAGCCGCGAGACGCTGGATCACAGCATCATGTTCATCTTCGCTTCGGCGTTGCACACCGGTTTCTGGCATCATGTTAAAAGCTACGCGCCCGAAGTCGCGAAGCATCCCGAGGTCATCGCGCTCTGGAAAAAGATCACCACGCGCGAAGATGCGGAGTGGACCCGGCGGTATCATTCCATTGATCCGAATGAAAAAGCCTTTGGCGGTCGCGTGGAAATCATTTTCAACGATGGCAAAAAAATCACGGATGAAATCGCCGTGGCGAATGCCCATCCGCTCGGCGCAAAGCCATTCGTCCGTGCGAATTACATCCACAAATTTGAAACGCTCACCGAAGACGTGCTTTCCAAGGACGAGTCGAAGCGATTTTTGCAGCTTATCCAACGCCTGCCGCAACTGACAGCGGCGGAAGTTGGGGAACTGAACGTAGCGTTGCCGCCCAACAAACTGACTTGTGCGACGCGTGATCAAAGAGGAATCTTTTAAATCATGAATCCCCGCCGCGAATTTCAAACCTTGTTTCGTCATGACCGGACAGGACGTGTCTTGGACTGCGGCGGGAATCCCGCAGAGCGGGAGCCACGCCGCTTTGTGCGGGCGATAATTGTCCGGATAAAGAATGGCCTTCGTGCGTTCGAAAGCGGTGTCGCCGCTGCGCTTTGCCACCGCAGTCCAAAATCGTCACCCGAACCAATCTAAATTTCACCCAGAATGCTCACCTCAAAAAAATCCGCCGCCGAAAAACGCAAAGCATTCCGCGCCGCCCTCAAGACCGGCAAACTGCTGCGCCTGCCCGGGGCGTTTTCCCCGCTCGTGGCCATGGCCATCCAGCGTCATGGTTTCGAAGGTGTTTATGTTTCCGGCGCGGCCTTGTCGGCAGATTTAGGCCTGCCCGACATCGGACTCACCACCCTTTCTGAAGTCGCGGCGCGCGGCGGTGCGATTGCCCGGTCGACGGATTTGCCTGCGCTCATTGATGCGGATACCGGGTTTGGTGAGGCGCTGAACATGGCGCGCACGATTCAGACTTTTGAAGATGCCGGATTGAGCGGCTGCCATCTCGAAGACCAGGTGAATCCCAAACGCTGCGGTCATCTCGACGGCAAATCGCTCGTCACCCCCCAGGCGATGGTGGAAAAAATCCGCGCCGCCGCCGGCGCCCGGCGTGACAAGAATTTTCTAATCATGGCGCGCACGGATGCGCGCGCTTCCGAGGGCCTGAAGGGTGCCATCGCCCGCGCCAAGACGTATGTCGATGCCGGGGCAGATGCCATTTTCCCTGAAGCGCTGGCGGATGAGGGCGAATTCGAAAAATTCCGCAAAGCCATCAAGGTTCCCCTGCTCGCCAACATGACCGAGTTTGGCAAAAGCAAAATATTGTCCGCCAAGCAGCTTTCCGAGCTTGGCTTCAACCTCGTCATTTATCCCGTGACGACGTTGCGGTTGGCCATGAAAGCCATCGAGGATGGGTTGGCGACGATCAAAAAAGAAGGCAGTCAGGCGTCACTGGTCGGCGACATGCAGACGCGGGCGGAGCTTTACGAACTGCTGCGGTACGAGGATTACGCGAAGTTCGACAAGGACATCTTCAATTTCAAACTGTAACAAGTATTGTGAAAATGAAACATCCAAGCACCAAGCTCCAACATCCAGAGAACATCCAAGCATCAAGCTCCAAAACGAGCAACTTGCGCATGGTATTGGATGTTGGTTATTGGAACTTCTCTGGAGCTTGGATGTTGGTACTTGGAATTTCCACGCCTTGATTGGAGGTTTAATTATGAGTACCGACATAACCATCCATCGTGGCCTCGACGGCGTTGTGGTCGATACGACGCGCATCTCGAAAGTGATGCCGGAGATCAACTCGCTGGTGTACGCCGGTTATCCGGTGCAGGACCTGTGCGAGTGCTGCCACTTCGAAGAAGTCGCGTGGCTCATGTGGCATGGTGAACTGCCGACGGCCAAGCAACTCGCTGATTTCATGGCCTTGGGACGCGGCCAGCGCGAAATCAGCAAAGACCTCCTGTCCGTGATCCAAAAATCTCCGCGTACGGCGCATCCGATGGATGTATTGCGGACCGCCGTGAGCTTTCTGGGAATGGAGGACACGGAACTCGACAAGACTGATGCGGCCACGAATCTAAAGCGCTCCATCAGCATGATGGCGAAGATTCCCACGATGATCGCGGCGTTTTATCGTTTGCGCAAAGGACAGGATTTCATTCCGCCGCGCAGCGACCTCGGGTTTGTTGAAAATTTTTTCAATATGATCTTCGGCAGGGTGCCCGCGCCGGAAGTCGTCCATGCGTTTGAAGTTTCACTGATCCTTTACGCCGAACACGGTTTCAATGCCTCGACCTTCACCGCGCGCACGGTGGTTTCCAGCTTGTCGGACATCTACAGCGGCGTGGTTGGCGGCATCGCGTCGCTCAAAGGACCGTTGCATGGCGGTGCGAACGAGGCAGTCATGCACATGCTGCTGGAAGTCGGCGAGCCGGCGCGTGCCAAGGAATGGATGCTCACCGCGCTGCGCGAACATCGCGTGGTCATGGGCTTCGGCCATCGCGTCTATAAAAACGGCGACTCACGCGTGCCGACGATGAAAAAATACATGCGCGAGATGGCCAAGTTCACCGGCAACGAAAAGTGGCTGGAAATCGCGGAAATCCTTGAGACCACGATGCGCGAACAAAAAAACATCCATCCGAACCTGGATTTCCCGAGCGGACCCGCCTATTACATGATGGGCTTTGATATCGACATGTTTACGCCGTTCTTTGTGATGGCTCGCATCACCGGCTGGACGGCGCATATCATGGAGCAACTGGCGGATAATCGGCTGATTAGGCCGTTGTCGCAATATGATGGGCCGGCGCAGCGGATTGTGATGCCATTAAAGCAACGTGGAATTTGAACTAGATATTAGACACTCAATCACCCTGTGAACATTCTAAACCGATTCCGCCCACAACACCGACCAGGACTACGATATTCAGAAGAGGCGCGTTCTTGGGCGAAGGTTTATTTCCCGGAATCGCACCAAAGAATTGCAGCAGTTGTCGCGGGCATTTTATGCGAGCAGACTGGCGCAGCATTTTCAGATGTTCGCGGTTCCAGTCATTTTATTGAGGACATTGGGGTTTATGACCTTTTCGACACCGTTGATTATTCGACAACCGTCCAACAAGAATTTCAACTGGTGATCCCAGAGTGTGACTTGGCAAAAATTCATCGCATCTCGGATTTGGTGGAATATTTACATAAGCAAATTAACAAGGAGACCGCCTAAATTTTATGAGCAAAACACTCGAACCCTGTCCCTTTTTCATCGGCGGCGAATGGCTGCAGCCCAAGCTTGCCGGCACGCCGGTTTTCAACCCGTCCATTGGCGAAGTCATCGCCGAATGCCCCATTGGCACGGTGGCGGAGGTGAATGCCGCCGTCGAAGCCGCCCAGGCCGCCTTTCCGGCGTGGATGGAAACGCCGCCGGTGGAACGCGCCCGCATCCTCGGCCGCTTCAAGCTGTTGATGGAGGATAATTTTGAGGACATCGTCCGCAGCAACACGCGCGAACACGGCAAGACGCTGGTGGAATCCCGCGGCGACGTGAAGCGCGGCATGGAAGTCATCGAGTTCGCGCTTGGCGTGCCGTCATTGATGATGGGCGAGGTGCTGGAGAACATCGCGCGCGGCATTGATTGCGAGGCCATCCGCCAGCCGCTCGGCGTGTGCGTGGGCATCACGCCGTTCAATTTTCCGGCGATGGTTCCGCTGTGGATGTATCCCATCGCCATCGCCTGCGGCAACACCTATGTCCTGAAGCCGAGCGAGAAAGTCCCGCTCACGGCCATCAAGATCGCCAGGTTGCTTGAAAAGGCCGGCCTGCCCAAGGGCGTGCTGAACATCGTTCACGGCGGACGCGAAGTCGTGGACGCCCTGCTCACGCATCCCAAGGTGAAGGCGATTTCGTTCGTCGGCTCCACGCCGATCGCGCGCTACATCTACGAAGTCGGCACCAAGCACGGCAAGCGGGTGCAGTCCAACGGCGGCGCGAAGAATTACGTCATCATCATGCCCGATGCGGATGTGGAGAACTCCACGCGCGGCGTCATCGAAGCCGCGTTCGGCTGCGCGGGTGAACGCTGCATGGCGGGCTCAACGGCGGTGATCGTCGGCGCGGCGGAGAAAACGGTTTTGCCCACGCTGGTGGAAGCGACCAAGCGCATCAGGGTCGGCCCGACCGATCGCGAAGCGCAGCCGGACATGGGCGCGGTCATCACCAAGCAACATCGCGATCGCGTGCAGGAATTGATCAGCCTCGGCGAACAACAGGGTGCCAAAGTCCTGGCCGATGGACGCAGCGTGAAGGTCAGCGAGGCGCCGAACGGCTTTTATGTCGGCGCAACGATCTTGGACCACGTCCAGAACGGCATGACCGTGGCGAAGGAGGAAATTTTCGGCCCGGTGCTGAACGTGATGCACATGGAAGATCTCGGCAAGGCCATCGAACTGGCGAACAAGTCCATGTATGGCAACGGCGCGTCCATCTTCACGCGCTCCGGCAAGGCGGCGCGCGAGTTCAAGCACAGCGCCAAGGCGGGGATGATCGGCATCAACATCGGCGTGCCGGCCTCGATGGCGTGGTTTCCGTTCAACGGCTGGGATGAATCCTTTTTCGGCGACCTGCACATGCAGGGCCGCGAAGGCGTGCAATTTTTCACGCAACAAAAAGTTACCACGAGCCGCTGGTTTAGCTATGGTGAAGGGGATATCTGGCATACGGAAAAGAAATGACGAATTTGGGGTTATGGCCAACATAAGGACCAAAGAGACAAAAACGACCGGAAGGGACGGACGTCCTTTATCGTCGTTAACGTCTCTTCCGTCGCTTACCAAGGACGCGCCGGCCGGCTTTATCCCGCCGCATGGCGGCTACAAGAAACTTCTTTCGTATCACAAGGCCTTGGTCGTCTTTGATGCCACGCTTTATTTCTGTGACCGTTTTATAGACAAAAAGTCGCGCACACACGACCAGATGGTGCAGGCCGCCCGCTCCGGCAAACAAAACATTCTGGAAGGCAGCCAGGCCAGCGGCACTTCCAAGGAGACGGAAATCAAACTGACGAGCGTCGCCCGTTCCAGCCAGGAGGAATTGATTGAGGACTACCGCGACTTCATGCGCAGCCACGGTATTGAAGAATGGACGCCGGAACATCCTTATGCACTCCGCCTGCGGGAACTGAATCGCACCGAGAATGCAAACTATAAGACGTTTCGGAAAGGCATTGAACATCCTGATCCGGCAATTTGTGCAAATGTCATTATTGGCTTGATCAAGGTGACTTGCTACCTTCTCGACCAGCAGTTGCGTCGGCTGGAACAAGATTTTCTCAACGAGGGTGGGCTGCGCGAGCGAATGACGCGCGCCCGCCTGGCAGTCCGCGCCACGCGACCACCCCGCCAATGATAAACATTTATGTCACTCCTCATCAAAAACGGTGAGATCGTCACCGCCAGCGAACGTTACATCGCAGACATCTTCTGCGAAGGCGAAACCATAACCCGCATCGACAAGCACATTGCCGCGCCGAAGGGCGCGGAGGTGATCGATGCGCAGGGGAAATTTGTCTTCCCCGGCTTCATTGATCCGCATGTCCACATCTACCTGCCGTTCATGGGCTCGTCCTCGAAGGACAACTATGTGACCGGCAGCCGCGCCGCGCTCGTCGGCGGCACGACCACGCTCATCGAAATGTGCTGCCCGGCGCGCAAGGATGATGCGCTGGAGGGGTTTGAGTTGTGGATGAAGCAGGCCGCGGGCAAATCCGCCTGCGATTTTTCATTCCATATGGGCGTTGCGCGGTTTGATGAAAAGACCGAGAAGCAACTGCGCGAAATCGTGAAGCGCGGCATCAGCTCCTTCAAAATTTTCCTCGCCTACAAGGGCGCGTTCGGCGTGGATGACACGGAACTGTACCGCACACTCAAGCTGGCGAAGGAGCTCGGCGTGATCGTCACCGCGCATTGCGAGAACGAAACGCTGATCACCGAGCGCAGCCGGGAACTGATTGCCGCCGGCAAGACCGATCCCGGCCAGCATCACGAAAGCCGGCCGCCAGCCGTGGAGGCGGAAGGCGTGCATCATCTGATGTCCTTTGCCGAACTCACCGGCGCGGCGACTTACATCGTCCACCTGAGCTGCAAGGAGGCCCTGGACCAGGCCATCGCCGCGCGTCAACGCGGGGTGCGCGTCACGATTGAAACGCTCATCCAATATCTGACGCTCGACAAGACTGACGCGGAGAAGCCGAATTTCGAAGGTGCAAAATATGTGATGTCGCCGCCGCTGCGCGACCGGCGGAACCAAGAGGTTCTCTGGAATGGCCTGCGCGATGGCCTCATCCAAACCGTGGCCACGGACCATGCGCCGTTCGACTTCAAGGGCCAGAAGTCGATGGGCAAAAATGACTTCACCAAGATTCCGAACGGCATTCCCTCGCTCGAGGAACGCATCAAGCTCCTCTACACCTACGGCGTGAAGACCGGCAAGATCGATCTGCACACGTTTGTGAACGCCGCCAGCACGCAGGTGGCGAAGACCTTTGACCTGTTCCCGCGCAAAGGCACGATCCAGCCGGGGGCGGACGCCGACCTCGTGGTGTTCGACCCAAATTATCGCGGTAAAATTTCCGTGAAGACGCAGAGCATGAACCTCGATTACAGCGCGTTTGAAGGCTGGAAGGTGGAAGGCCGGCCGAGCGAGGTCACCGTGCGCGGGCAGGTTGCGGTGCGGAACGGGAAATTCGTCGGGGAACATGGGCATGGTAAGTTTTTGCAGAGGAAGCCGAGCCATTTTTGAAATGAAAGCCGCTCGCCTTGTGTCAACATCGAAGTAAGTTAGCCGCATGCCTGCGATAGAATTGTCAAAAGCCGCACTTGAACTTTCCGCTGAAGATCGGTTGAATCTGGCTCGTCGCTTGGTGGAAAGCGCGGTCGCCTCGGAATCGCCAAATGAAAGCATCGCCAAGGGTGTCCAACGGATCGAAGACATTGCTGTCGGGCGGGTTAAGGGCTTGACCGAGCATGAGTTTCGCAGCAGGTTGGCGAGGGAAAAGCGGCGCTGAAGCGGACCGTACTCCAGACGCTATCATGTTTGCCGGGCGACATCGGCGGAATGGGTAAGTCCATGTAGCCGCAGCACGTCCGAGCATTGAAACGCGTCCGTATTTCCCAACGTCCTCAGCATTGCCATCCGTTGCGGCTGGGCTGCGCCACAGCCGCCGTCCGTTGAAATTCAGGGCTTTCGCTGCCAGCGGGATTTCCGAATTTCCCCGGTTTTATTTTTTTGAACTATTTTTTCAGTTGGACAGCCTTTGTCCAAGTGACGGTGTGAAAATGGCGGGAATATGGCTACTGGAAAGATCAACCGGCTGCCGCGGGAGATCCGCGAGCAGGTGAACCAACGACTGAACGCAGGCGAGCCGGGCAAGCGGCTGGTGGCCTGGCTGAATGAACTGCCGGCGGTGCGGGCGCTGCTGGCGGCGGAGTTTGCGGGCGCTGTCATCAATGAACAGAACCTGACCAATTGGAAGCAGGGCGGGTTTCGGGAGTGGCGGAGGCAACAGGAGGTCCAGGCATTCACCCAACAGCCCGCCGGGGAGGCGGTGGTGACGCCGGAACAAATAGCCGCGATCGTGGCAGTGCGTTATCTGGCGACGGTGCGCGAGTGGCAGCAGTCGCCGATGTCAGTGGACCGGCGGTGGCGTCAGATGCGGGTGATGTTGCAGGATGTGGTGAAACTGCGGCGGGAGGAACACCGGGAGCAACGGCTGGAACTGGAGCAGGAGCGGTTGGAACTGGATTGGGAGCGGCTGCAGTTCGCGGAGAAACAGTTTGAGGCGAAGCAGCAGTCGGACGTGCGGCGGGTGATGACGGCATTTTTGGTGTCGGCGAAACAATGGCCGGAGGTGGGGGAGGCGTTGGCGACGGCCTTTCGGATGTTACAAGAGCGGAAGGCGGAAACGGAGGGGAAGGAGGCTGGATTAGGGCCGATCAAGGTTAATCAAGGTGGAAAGTTTTTTGAAAATGAAGGGGCGCGGAACGGGTTAGTAAATTGCTCGCCCTCACCTCAATCCTCTCCCCAGGGGAGAGGACTGGAGTTTGGCTGGGATCATGTCATTTGATGCTTAGAAAGATTGCTGATTCGAGAGGGTGATCGCATTTTATGCCGTTCTGGTCGGGCTCGGTTTTTGGGGAGAAGCCGGTAAAATGGGTTTGGAGGGTGGCGGCC
>JARLJW010000027.1 GCA_031290985.1 Verrucomicrobiia bacterium
AATTTCTCTACCCTCGGTTTGTATTTTTTCAAATGTTTTTAACTGTTGTAAGATTGGGCCGCCCGGCGTCGGGCCCACTCCGGAAGTGTGTTTTTTAAATCACGTCGTGGTATGCCCCAGGGTTAAGCTTCGTAAAGCCTAAAAGCACCAGCGTGCGGGTGCAGCGCACGGGGGGGGCCATGCCGGACTGGCCACCATGCAAGGCCTTGGGAATCAAGGTCCGTTGGGCTTGGTTGGGCTTTGTTGGACCTTAGAATTTTTTAAAAATTATGAAGTTTAATCACGGGTCGATGATCAACTGCAGTCGATGATCGACAACAGTCGATGATCGACAGCAGTCGATGACCGACAGCGTTGCTCACGGATGGACACGGATGAAAAGCGGTAAACATTCAACATTCAGGGCCAGCAGCGAAGGGGCACGATTTTGTAAATCAGGCAGACAACTAGGGATACGCACGGAGGAAATCCGAAGGCCGAAATCCGAGGGCCGAAAGAAATCCGAATGACGAAGGCCCGAATGCACCGGGGCGGCGCTTGGGTCATTCGCACAGACCATCACAGATGCACATAGATAAAAAGGCTGAAAATATTGGGAATCCAAGTAAATCCAACCAAAAAATTCACCACCTCCGGCCCAGATTAAATACAGCTAGAAACCAAAAAACTAAACTGGAGTTTGAGAAAAGGCCAATGAGGTGTGGGCCGCACGGGACACCCAAGCGCCATGGCAAAGAACACGCGGGCGGGCCGCCCGCGCTCCTCCGTGGGTGGCCGCACAAAGATGCGATGGCGGATTTTAACAGCGGGTGTAGATTTTGCACGTAACCCATAACAGCCACATTGGCGGACTCGTCAAAAGTTTTACGATTGAGGGCTGTGAGCAATCAACAAATCAACCGAACTCCATGAAAAAAATATTCACAACCATTGCAGCGGTTTGTGCGCTCGCTGCCGGCGTTTCCGTGTCCCAAGCCCAGCCGTATTATCTCGCGGGCCACTTTCAAGGATGGTGCAACAATTGTACGGTGATGACCGACAACGGACTGGTTGGAACCAACGGACTCTATGGAGCCCATCAATGGGAATATGACATCACCGGCCAGACGCCGAATTCCTATGATAATAGTGGCAATGGCATGAAGGTCACCGACGGCACGTGGGCCAATACCTGGCCCGGTGATAACATGTACGTCCATTATGACGGGACAGGTGCCATCAAGGTTTATTTCTATCCCGGAACTTTTACCGACGGCTGGTTTCCCGCGGGCAACCGGGTTGGCTATTCGGACACCGGTGCGCCCTGGGAAGTCACCGGAACCTTCACCACACCGCAGTTTGGGAGTGATCCGCTGGCCCAGATGACTCTGGTGGCGGGTTCGGCCGGGGTATATACGAACATCTACGTCATCACCACCCCGGGGACGTATCAGTGGAAGTGCCGCACCACTGGAAGCTGGGATGATTTGCAAGCAGGATCAGACTTTTCAAAGAGCTCTGGAAACTTGGCCTTCACCACGACCAGCCCAAATCAAGCGGTGACGTTTACCCTGGATCTGCCCGATGGCCGCTTGGCGGCATCCGTGCCGCCGGTTTTTGCCAATGTGCAGTTTTCCGTGGACATGACGCTGGTGGTGCAGACGGATCCGGGATTTGACAACACGGTCGCCCATGCCGTGACGGTGAACGGCGGCGGGCTGGCCCCCAACGGCTGGGGTGGCACGGACTGCACCAACAACCCGACGTCGGCCAACCCGAACATTTACTATAGTCCGTATTTCAACCTGCAGGTTGGCACTTCCACGGAATATCAATTTCGCTATATCAGCAGTGGCAACACCATGTACGACGCGGTTGGTGGCATCAGCGGACATAACCGCAGCCTGACGGTTCCCAACGTGGCCAGCACGAATCTGCCGACCGTGTATTGGGATGACGCCCTGCCGACGGATTTGTTGAACATGGACACGGTGGTCACCATCAGCGTCAACATGACGAACGCGGTGGGCACGGACGCGCATGTGTTTGATCCGGCCAACGACGGGCTTTTCATCAATGGTGATTTCAGCGGCTGGCTGGGTTGGAACCCCATCACATTGTACGGTGCGGGTCTGCAATGCCATTCTGACGGCACCAGCCTGGTCTATACTTACGTGACCACCTTTCCCAAGGGGCATACCCGTGCGCTGACCTATAAGTATGCCATCAATGGCGCGGACAATGAAGCGCCATCATATCAAAACCATTTCCGCTACATCCGCGGCACGAACGGGGTGGAAAGCCTGCCGGTGGACACCTTTGGGGTGCAATACAACGAGCCGAAAGTCGGCGGACTGTCGATCGCCCGGCCAGCCGGCGGGGCCTATCCCGTCACTTGGCTGGCTTATCCGAATGTGCACCTGCAAACCCGGAGCAGCTTGAGCAGCGGCACCTGGCTGGACGTGGATGGAACCACGGGCGCCAGCGCCACCAACTGGCCGGCGGGCAGCGGTCCGCAATTTTTCCGGTTGGTGCAACCATGATGTCGGTTTGGTAATCCGCCGGGCCGGTTGACGGCCCGGCGGAATAATTCGAAATTAAGCAGAGATATTTTATGCAAATCAAATGCCGTCGCGCAGGTTTTACGCTGATCGAACTGCTGGTGGTCATCGCCATCATCGCCATTCTGGCCGCCATGCTGTTGCCGGCGCTGGCCAAGGCCAAGGAACGGGCGCAGACGATTTCCTGCTTGAGCAACTACAAGCAACTGGGGCTGGCCTGGGTGATGTATTCCGGTGACAACAGTGACCGGCTGGCCAGCAATGCGGATATGCAGCCATCGAGCGTTTCTAAAGCAAAAAATTGGATTTGCCCTTATGGCGTCGCGCTGGACTGGACCTCCAGTGGTAACAACACGAACACACTATTCCTCACCGTCGATGATCCGATGTTGGGCACGGCCGTGATGGGCCAATATGTTGCCAAATCGTTGAAGATTTTTGTTTGCCCCTCGGACCGTTTTTTAAGCATCAACCAGAAAGGCTGGGACAATCGCATGCGCAGTTGTGCCATGGACGGCGCTCTGGGAGACGGCTCAAAATATTATGCCGATCCGACCAAGGGGATGCCGGCGTATTATAACGCCAAGAAAACCAGCGACCTGCACACGCCCGGGCCGAGCGATTGCTGGTTGATCACCGATGAACATCCGAACAGCAACGACGACGCCACGTTCTTCGTTGACCCGGCGGCGGCAGCCACGCCGGCGGGCAAAAATTTCAATGAACTGCCCGGCAGCATGCACGGCAACGCCGCCGCGCTGGTGTTTGCGGACGGTCACTCCGAGGTTCATCGTTGGAAGGGTTCTGTCACGACCACAAAATTTGACCCCAACCGATCGAGTTGGTTGAACGGGCCAGCCATTCCGGCGCTTGACGCCGCGAGCCTTGTCGACCTGCAATGGTTCGCCCAGCACACGCCGCAAAACTAATCCGGCCTGGATTATGCGTTGGCCAATGGGACGGGCTTTGTGCAAACTATCACGGCGTAAAAAAATCATGAGTTTTATCAAATTCAACAGGGTAATTCTTTTATCCACCGCGGCCTTGCTGCTGGCCTCAGCCCCGGTGCGCGCGGAATCAGATGTTTCCGGCGCGACGGCGCGGACATCACCTGACTGGCTGCGGTCGGGGACCATCTACGAGATCTTTCCACGGGACTTTTCCGCCGCCGGCAACCTGGCGGGGGTGACGGCCAGGCTGGACGCGTTGCGTGACCTTGGGGTGACGATTCTCTGGGTGATGCCGATTCATCCGATCGGGGAAAAAGGACGCAAGGGTGATTTTGGGAGCCCGTATTCGATCAAGGATTACTACGCGGTCGACCCGCATTACGGGACGCTGGACGATTTTAAGAAGCTGGTGCAGGGGGCGCACGCGCGCGGCATGAAGGTGATCATGGACATCGTGGCGAACCACACGGCGTGGGACAGCGTGATGATGACGAACAAGTCGTTTTACAAGCAGGACGCGTCCGGCAACGTGATTCCGCCGGTGCCGTCGTGGACGGACGTTGCCGGTCTGAACTACAAGGGGACCGAACTGCGCGAATACATGATCGCGATGTTGAAGTATTGGGTGAAGGAGACGGATGTGGACGGGTTCCGCTGTGACGTGGCGTACATGGTGCCGACTGATTTTTGGGAACAAGCGCGCGCCGAGATCATCAAAGTCAAACCGGACATCATGATGCTCGCGGAAGCCAGCAAGCCGGAACTGCTGGTCAATGCGTTTGACATTGATTATTCGTGGCCTTTGCTGGGGACGATGAACGAGGTTTTGATCCACGATGCGCCGGCGACCAAGATCCGGCAGTCGTGGGAGGAGAGCCGGCGGCAGTTCCCCAAGGGGGCGCTGCACATGCGCATGAGCGACGACCATGACGAAGCCCGCGCGGTGGCCCGGTACGGCATCAATGGGGCGGAGGCGGCGTCGGCGCTGATGTTCACGCTGGACGGCGTGCCGTTGATCTATAACGGGATGGAAGTGGGCGACGCGACGGAATCCGGCGACCCGGCGTTATTCGACAAATTGACCATTTTTTGGAGCCCGAAGGAACGGCCGCAACTGCGCAAGATCTATCATGACCTGATCCAGTTGCGGAAGCAGTACGCGGCCCTGCGGAATGATCAGGTGACCTGGCTGGGCAATTCGGAAGACGGGAAGGTGGTGACCTTCCAGCGCGGCGACGAGCGGGATGAGTTCGTGGTGGTGGTCAATCTTTCCAGCCGCCCGGTGAACGGCACGATCAAGAATCTTAATGCGGCAGAGTTTAAACCCGTCACTATCTCCGGCGTTGCTGACGCCGGAGCGGGAGACCTGCCGCGTTTCCAATTGGACGGTTACGGCTGGCGAATCTGGCATCGTATCGTCCCCGCGAACACGGCGGCGAAGTAATGTTTCAAGCACCAACCTTAAACGTAAACAGAAGTTCCAAGAACCGGGTGTCTACGCCCGGAGCTTGGAATTTTTTTTGAGCGCGTAACCCGCTCAGGTCATTTAATCATCGTCTTTATGATTCTCTAAATTTTGGGCTGAATCCGGGCGGGGGTGAGGGCATGATTCAGGCATGAGAATTTTGGTCCTGGGCGGCACCCGGTTCATCGGGCGGCAGATCGTGGAGACCTTGCTGACGGCGGGTCATGCGGTGAGCATTTTGACGCGCGGCAAATCCGCGGATGAACTGCCGGCGGCGGTTGAACGGCTGCGCGGCGACCGGGATGAAGGCGCGGCGGGGTTGCAGGCCTTGACGGGCCGTTCCTGGGATGCGTGCGTGGATGTGAGCGGTTACACGGCGCGGCAGGTGCGGGCGAGCGCCGAATTTTTGCAGGGGAAGGTGAAGCACTATGTGTTCGTGAGCACGATGAGTGTTTATGGCGATGCACAGGAACGTCCGGTGCGGGAGACGCATCCGCGATTGCCGCCAGCGGAAGAGCATGTGCTTGACGTGAACGGCGAGACATACGGCCCGCTGAAAGTCATGTGCGAGAATATCATCCAATCCATCTACGGGGATGGCTGCGCATTCCTTCGGCCGCAGATCGTCGCCGGGCCGCATGATCACACCGGTCGCTATGGGCATTGGGTGCAGCGGGCGGGGCAGGCCGGGGCGATGCTGGCACCGGGTGACGGGACGGACCATGTGCAAGTGATCGATGTGCGCGACCTGGCGCGGTTCACCGTGACGGTGATTGAGCAGAGATTGAACGGAGCTTTCAACATGGCCGGGCCGAGAATGACGTGGGCGGAGTTCATGAAATTGCTGGGGGCGCGGGACGTGGTGTGGGCGGGCGCCAAGATAATGGAAGCGGCGGGAGTGGGCGAAAGGGAATTGCCCTTGTACCGGCCCGAGCGTGGGACTTATGGCGGATTGATGGATGCCAGCAACGAACGGGCGCGGGCGGCCGGATTGGTGCTGACGTCGCCGGAAGAGACGCTGCGGGCGGTGCGGGCTGATCTGGCAGGGCGCAATGTGGCGCTGCTGTTCCCGCGGGAGCGGGAGGCGGAGATACTGGGAATTGCCCGCCAATGAGATGCCGGGCAGGTCAAGCGGGCTGATCACCCTGACTCCTGCTTTTAATGTCCGCCGACACCACCGGCGACGGGCACGGGAGCGCCGGACTTTTTGAAGCTGACGACCAGCAAGGTCAGCAAGGACGCCAGGCCCATGCTGGCGCCGCCGAGGACGAGGGCGTTGACGGGTTCGTTGTGGAGAAAGGTTTTCAGACTCCAACCGAGCAGGCTGGAAGCGGCGATTTGCGGGATGACGATGAACAGGTTGAACATGCCCATCATGACGCCGACTTTTTCCTTGGGCAGCGCGGGGGCGAGCATGGCGTAGGGCATGGACAGGATGCTGGCCCAGGCGATACCGACAGCGGTCATGGCAAAGAGGAGATGGTGCTTGTCGGTGGCGAGCGGCACGGAGGCCAGCCCGATGGCACCCACGGCGAGACAGAGGACGTGCATGATTTTCGGGCCGGTGATTTTGGTTGCGCGTAACAGCACAAAAGAGAAAACAAAGCAGATGGCGTTGTAGGTGCCAAAACAGACGTCTTGCCATTCGTTCGCGGCCTTCATTTCCGGTGAGCCGGGCAAGGCGTGAAAAATATTTTTCGCGATAGCCGGGAAGAAATAAACCCACATCGAAAACATTCCAATCCAGGTGAAGAACTGCACTAGGCCGAGTTCCCACATGCGCCGGGGCAGGTGCAACACGACTGCCAGAACTTCGCCGAGTCCGAGCGTCCAATCGAATTTCCGTGCCCGGATGGCGGCCAGTTCTGCCTCGGATGGCGGATATTCCTTGGTGCGGAACACCGTCCACAACACCGCGCCTAGGAACGCGACCGCGCCGATGTAGAACGAGAGCCGGACGGACTGCGGAATGCCGGTGCCTTCCGATTTGATGCCGAACCAGTTGGTCATCATCCAAGGGAGCGCGGAGGATAAAGTGCCGCCGAGGCCGATGAAAAGGGATTGGATGGCGAAGCCCTGGGAATTCTGCTCCTCCGGCAAGTTGTCCGCCACGAGTGCGCGGAACGGCTGCATGGAGGCATTGATGGTGCCGTCCAGCACCCAGAGCAGGCCCGCCGCCATCCATACGGCGGAACAATTCGGCATGAACACTAGCGCCAGCGAGGCGAGGATCGCCCCGGCCAGGATGAAGGGCCGGCGGCGGCCCAGACGCGTCCAGATGCGGTCGCTCGTCTGGCCGACGAGGGGTTGGATGATGACGCCGGAGAGGGGCGCGGCGAGCCAGAGGATGGCCAGCTTGCTGTCATCGGCGCCAAGATATTTGTAGATGGCACTCATGTTGGCCATCTGAAGGCCCCAGCCGAACTGGATGCCGAGGAAGCCGAAGCTCATGTTCCAGATCTGCCAGAAGGAAAGCGGGGGTTTTTGCATGGATTATTGGATGGCCAGAGTTTGCGGGTGGTGGGGCGGGTAAGCAAGCCGCACAATCGTGCGGTGATGGGCTGTCGAGGAGGGAGGTGGCGGGCTTTACCCTGCACCCCAGCTTCGCCAGAGGTTTTTGACCGGCTCCAGGTCGTAGCCCGCCGGCACGGCCAGCCGGTACGCGGCATGGCTGTAAAGCCAGGACAACTGTTGCAGGTCGGAGATCATTTCCGGGAAGTTCTGGCCGAGTTCCGTGCAAAATTCCCGGGAGGTTTGTTCGGGGCGCGGTTTGATGCCGTGTTCTCCGGCCCACGCCTGCATGGCTTCGTAGCTGTAAAGCACCAACTGCTCCGGCGACCATGAGGTGTTTGCTCCCTGCAAGAAGGGATTGGTGAACGAAGCAAACCGTCGTCCCGTTGGTGCGGGCGCGTTCTCCGCCGCCACCGGCTGATGTGCGCGTGAACGCATTTGAAACAAGTCGTTAAAAAACTTCACCAACGCCGCCCAAATGGACCTGGCGATTTGCCGGAGCAACTCGCGCCGGCGGTAAATCCACCAACCCGCCAGCAACAACAGCCCCAGCCAGAACAGGGCTTTGAACCACCCGAAAATCGACGACGGACTTTCTCCGCCGGTTGACCTTGTCTCACCGCCTTGCTTTTGCGCACTGCCTTCCGGCTGCGGAGTGGGAGACGGTCCGGGACCAGGTTCGGGTTTGCCATCTTTGGCGGTGGTTTGCGGTTGATCGTTTGCGGGCGTGAGTTTGGCTTCGTTGCCGTGGCGGCCTTCGCCCGTGCCGTGCGGACTCAATCGCATGGCGTAGTCGCTGGCCTGTCGCAACCGGTGATCCACTTGGTGGCTGAGGCCTGACCACGCTGCGTTCACCCCCGGCCGCGGCAAAAACAAAGCACCCACCAAAACAAACAACGCCACACCGATGCCCAGCCGGAGCCAGCCAAAGGCGATCATCGGCGGCATGGGCAGATAACGCTGGCGCATATAGCGTCGTAACCCCAGAAAACTTGTCGTGAGCAGCAGGCCCGCCGCCGCCGTCACATAGGTGAACAGATACAAGAAACCACCATGCCCCGGTGCCGTGCCGTCAACGGGCAGCAGCCTCTGGCCGAGCCCGAACAGCGGCAATGCGCCGATTGAGAAATAGACCACCCATAACCCTGGCGCATGAACTTTCCGCAGGGTGGGATCACGTTTGGCCTTCGCCTCCGGCATTGCGGGTGGTTTGTGTTTGCCCGGCAGAAAATTCTTGGCTTCGCCCACGGTTTGCAGCAGGCCGCTGCCGGAAGCATCATCTTCTTCCTCGATCACCGTGCAGTCCCAGGTCAGCTTGTGTGCGCACCACCACACGATGCCGAGCACGATGATGCCCAGCAAAAACGCCGGGTACATGACGATGAGATAAAAGGCGGTTGCGAACGCCAGCGCCCCTCCGTAGATGACGGCGTGCTGGTCGGTTTGCTCGATCCCGATGCGCGCCACGAGCACGATCGCCATGATGAACCAGAACATCACCCAGCGCACACCGCCGGTGTCAGCACTGCGGAACAGGACATCGATCAGGAAAAAGCACAGGCTGCCCACCAGGAGCATGATCAGCACCGGGCTGATGCTCATGACCAGGTGGTCGGCGAAGGTTTTGTCTGGCTTGTTCATCGCCATGGCTCACCTCACGATGGCGGCGGCGCAAAGGTTCATGATGGCTTCCTCCGAATTCACCATCCGGAAATCGATGCCATGTGCCAGCAGCAGTTCCGCCCAGTCCGGCGGCTTCGCCCAGTCCGGCACCGGGTCCTGGTCAAACGCCACCACGACCACCGTCACCAGAAATCCGCGCCGCACCATTTCGCCCAGCGCGATGGCGATGGGTTCCGTGACCTGCCGCAGCACGGGCACCACTGTGGCATCGCGCGGGATTTGCGAAATCGCCGCCGCCAACATTTCGGAAAACTCGAGCCCGTCCGTGTGCTCCAGCCGCGCAAGCGTTTCGAGGATCTGGTGCATTTTCTCCGTGCCCTTGCGGGTCTCCACCCGCACCGGGCGCAGACGGTCATTCTCCAGCAGATCGGCCGCCCGGCTCTGTGCGTCGGCCCGCGTCAAAAATTCCGCCCGCCAGCCCTCGCCCCGGATGCGGTCGGCCGCATCCCGCCCGTTGCTGACCAAGCCGACCTGCTGCCCCATGAGAAAAACCGCGTTTGCCAGCGAAGCAACGGCGACGATGGCCAGTTCGGCCGAGGCAGTTCCGCCCGCGCCCAGATAACTATTCGCGTGAAAATCGAGCAGAAAAGTCGCGCCCGCCACCCGCGACGTCTCGTAGATCCGGCTGTGCAATTCACCGGTGCGCGCTGTCGCCCGCCAGTGGATGCGGTTGAGCGGGTCGCCCATTTGATAGGGCCGCACACCCGCGAGCCGCGTCGGGTCCTCGAATAAACGGTGTACCACGCGGATTTCGCCCATGGGCCGGCGCGAGGCGAGATTGTAACCTTCCAACGCCAGCACCTTCGGCAGCACCAGCGCGAAATGCGGCTCGCTGGCCACGCGAAAACGGCGGTGCAATCCGAACACATCACCGGTTTCCAGCAACACCGGCCCCAGTTGATAATAACCGCGTGTGAGAAATTCGATGCTGTATTCCAGCGTGGCGGTTTCGCCGGGTTTCAGCCGGACCAGTTGCAGCCGGGCTCCGTCGAGCTTGATCCGCTGCGACTTCTCCTTCATCGCCGCGAGCGGCAGCGAATCTTCGATGATCAGCCACGGGATCGTCAGCGAACCCCGGTTTTGCACCTGCACCACGAGGTCGATGCTTTGCCCGATCTCAAAAATTTCCCCGCTGGCGTGCCGGCCGGCCTCGATGTTTTCCGTCCAGGACCGCGTAAAAAAACGGCTCAGCAACAGGATGCCCAGCAGCACATACATCGCATACACCAGGAAGCTGAGTTGCAGGACCAGCCCCAGGAGCAAAACCGCGAGCGTGCCGAGGATCCATTTCATTTCATTTCGCAAAACCTTCCGCCGGCATCTGCGGCACCGGCACGGTGTTCAGGATTTCCTCCAGCACCACCGGCACCGTCTTTTTTCGCAGCCGGCTTTCCGGGCGCAGGATCAAACGATGCCCCAGCACGAACCGGGCGATGTGCTTCACGTCATCCGGCACCACAAAATCAAAACCCGAGATGGCGGCGAATGATTGGGCGCACCGCAGCAGGGCCATGGACGCACGCGGGCTGCCGCCCAGCAGGAGGTCGTAATGTTCCCGGGTGGCCGTGATGAGCTGCACGATATAGCGCGCAATTTTTTCATCCACATAGACCTGCCGCACCGCCGCCTGGCACGCCAGAATTTCCTCCGCGCTCGTTATGGTTTCCAGCGTGTCGATGGGATGTTGCACCATCAGGCGTTGCAACATGGAGACCTCATTCTCAAACTGCGGATAGCCCAGGCTTAACCTCACCAGGAAACGGTCCAACTGTGCCTCGGGCAGGGGAAAGGTGCCTTCGTGGTCGATCGGGTTTTGCGTCGCGATCAGGAAAAAGGGCGGAGTCAGTTCGTAATTGTTTCCGTCGGCGGTCACCTTCTTTTCCGCCATGGCCTCCAGCAGGGCCGCCTGGGCGCGCGGCGTGGCCCGGTTGATTTCGTCCGCCAGCACGATCTGCGCGAAGAGCGGTCCCGGGCGGAATTCGAATTCCGTGGTCTTGGGGTTGAAGATGGAGCTGCCCGTGATGTCGTTCGGCAGCAGGTCGGGCGTGCACTGGATGCGTTTAAAGTCGCAGCCGACGCTCCGGGAAAGGGCCCGCGCCAGCATGGTCTTGGCCACGCCCGGCACATCCTCCAGCAATACATGGCCCTCGGCCAGATACGCCATCACCGTGAGCCGGATTTCCTCATGTTTGCCGACAATGACCTTCTCGATGTTGTCGATGAGCCGGTTTGCGGCGGTCGCCATGGGCGAATCGGCGGCCTCGCGCGTTTCCGCGCCGGTGGCCAGGGGGCTTTGACCCGATTGGGTTTGCCGCAGGGGCAACATGTGTTTCGAACCGCAATGAGGACATCTGAGTTCCTCCCCTTGGGTGACGTTACCGGCCATGAATGGCTTGCCACAATACGCGCAGGTCAGTTTTGTCATGATGGGCAGTTGCTTTTGAGTTGGTCGTGGTTGCGATGGTTGCCCTTACGAGAAAAAAACGCAAGCGGCGAACCGGTTGCCTGGCAACAAATTGCCCGCAGATGACTCCGGACTGTTCTATTTCTGCATCGTATCGCCATGATCCAAATCGCCGGGATGCTCGCCATGATCCACACCACCGCCCGCAGGTTCACCGTGAACCCGGTTGAGGGGAGCACATCCCGTTACGATTAGACCGCAGACGATCAAAAACAGCATGATAAATTTCATAATTGTTGTACGTTTGATTTCAATTTCGGATTTTCCGCCAATCAGGCACGAGTTAAAAGCGCGGTCAACCCGCCCACGCCCAAACGTTCCCCGCTGGGGGCGGATTTGCAACCGGATATTGGGGAATCTTGCCCGGGCAGGTTCAGCGGATTTTCGCGTGAATCCGACCGGCCGGGGATTTCCCGCCCCCCACGCCGGCGAGATTTGCCTTCGGCGGAAATGAGCGCAAGGGTTGCATATCGTCCGCCGTATCGCGATGGCCGGGAAAAATACAGCCATTGATGGGGAGCAGGGCGAGATTGGTCAGGATGCTTCGGAAAGATTTCATGGGTATGTTGGTGTTTGTTGGCCGCGCCGGACAAGGCTTTGGCTCAGGCTCAACCATTGCCCATTTCGAACTGGTTCGCCATGGGGTGTTCACCTGAATGCAGTTCGCTCATTGCACTGCGGACTGCCACGCATCCTCCGCCTCCATCACCGAACGTGGGCCGTTGCCGTCCAGCCATGCCCGCGCCGCTGTATCATTCTTGAGATAGGCGTCCCAGAACGCCGTCGAGAGCGCGAGGATGACCCGGTGGTGATTCGGGTTGCGCGGCTCGCGGTCGCCCGGCAACGCGCGGTCGGTGAAGACGGAATGTTCCGCGTTGTGCAGCACCACCTCATACTTCGGCACGCCCTTGAGGTTCGGATACACCGCCAGCCGCGACTGCACGTCCTCCTTGCCGATGGGGGCAACGTCCTTGGTGCCCGTCATCAACAGCCAGGGGATGCTTACCGGACCGAACGCCTTCGCCGCACTACCCGCCTTGGGTGAACTGGGGCTGAACGCGATGGCCGCCATGATGCGCGAATCGGTGCATCTTTGTCCGACGAGGGGAAACCATTCACCGCTCACCGCCTCCGTGGTGACCGCCCCGAATGAATGGCCGGACATGCCGATCTTCTTGAGGTCCATGCGCCCGGCGAGCGGATGCGTTTTGTCCGCATTCCATCGCTCCAACTGGTTCAGGACCGCCGGGACATCCGCCACGCGCAGTTCAAAATTTTTCAACGAGGCGGCGCGGTTCATGTCCGGCAGCCGCTCCGCCAATGGCTTGCCCTGCCATACCGAATCATCGCTGCCAGGATGTTGCAGAAACACCGCCACATAGCCGCGCACCGCCCAATGCTCGCCCAAAAACTTGCTGCCCTCGCGATTCCCGCCCAGTCCGTGGCTGAAGAGTACAACTGGAACCGGCATGGTGTTGGTCGGCAGATAAACGCGGATGGGGAGGTCGCGGTTGCGGGTGGCATCGTGAACCGACAGGTCCAGAATTTTTGGTGCAGCAGCGGCGCTGACGGCAAGCGGGTCATAGCCAGAAGCACTTGCAGAACTGGTGAACGTCAGAGCAGGCACCAGCCATATGCAGAAAAATCGTCTGAACTTCATGCCATCCAGACGTGTTGCTGGATGCGAATGTTACTTCCCGCGTGGGTGCCGTATGGATATGGATACCTTGATTCAGTGTACCGGTGGCAGCGGCGGCGGTTTCGCCGCGTTCTTCTGATTGGCGATCATTTGCATGCCGAGATTGACCAGGACCAACCGCTTCAAGTCGTCGGACGGCTTGGAGCTGTCCGGCCCGGAGCACATGCCGACGACATTGCGGGTGATCTGGACAGGCGTCAGGATGAGCCCCCCACGGAAACCCCCACCAGCCGAAGACCAGGGAGAAAGCCGCGCCACCGAGCTGCCGTTTGGTGGCGCAGGAACGGCAACTGACCTGCGGCGTGGTCGTCCACCGGGTGAGGATGAGCGCGGACCAGACCTCGTAAATCTTGTGGACGTCAACCGGCCCCAGGCCGTTGCATTTGGGGCAATTGCCACGCCAGGCTTCCTCAACTTTGCGTTCCAGCACGTCGGGCGGGACATTTTTCGTGACGCTCAGGACATAGGCGTTCTGATGACACCGGTTGTTGCAGAAGCGCTGGCCGCCGGCGTTGACGCCGCCCATGATGATGGTTGAACCGCAGTATCCGCATTTTGCCATAACAAAATCCCATTCACTGATTTCAGCGATTTTATTCCCTCACTGGCAAAAAACCAGAATTAAATATTCTATTTATGCTTTAGCAATGAATATTTAAATCTGATGATTTGGAAGGCCGCGCTCCTCAAGGTGATGGTGCGGTTGAAGGCGAGCATGGGTGTTTTAATGTCCGCGCACTGCGCGTGCCTTGCTTTTACCACCGCCGATAAGCGGCAGGTCAAGTTTGGCATGCTCAGCGCGAACCTGAATGGCCACCCGGCGGAAGGCGCGCTCGGCGCGCAGGACAAAGGCAGGGGCTTTTGCGGCTTTGGTTTTGGAATGCCCGTTTGCTTTCATGCGCTGATCAGCTTTCTGATCGAATCTACCTCAGGTGTGCCAGAAATGGCGAGTCGTTTCGGTGGCAAATCCCAGCCATCCCAAAAAGCCCAGCGGGTTGCCAACGGCAGATAGTCATCGAGCAGGTGTTCAAGGCTGCGTTTGAAACGTCGGCGGATGTCGGCGGCTGGAACATGGTGTCCGCCCATGCGCACCCGTTGCCGGACGCGGTCGACAGCCTGTGAAGGCCTGGCGAGCCAGAGGTAATGCAACTCAATCTCGTAGCCAAGCTGCCGGGCGCGACGGAACAACCGGATGTAAGTCTTGCCGCTTAATGTGCTCTCCAACGCAAAGGTTTCACGACGGCGCAGGCAGTCTTCAATCTGTATGAGCAGCAGCCGTCCGGCTTGAATGGCACCGGCGCTTGGCTTGAGCGGAGAAATGCCGCGCGCGATTTCATCTGCGTTCAGGAAGCGCAGGCATTTCACTTCATGTGGGAGAAACTGTTTGGCGAACGTGGTTTTGCCCGCGCCATTGCAGCCGGCGATCACATAAATCGTTGGCGGCCTGGCGGCCATTTATATTTTCTGCGCTTCCTTCGCCCAGGCATCCTTCAAGGTGATGGTGCGGTTGAAGACGAGCTTGCCGGGCTTGGAATCGTAATCCAGCGCGAAGTAGGCGAGGCGTTCGAACTGATAGCGTTCGTCCGGCGATGCGTCTTTGAGGCTGGGTTCGCATTTGGCGGTGATGACTTCCAGCGAGTGCGGGTTGAGATGCTGCTTGAAATCGCCCCCGGCATCCGGCTCGGGCACGGTGAAGAGGCGGTCGTAGAGGCGCACCTCGGCATCGACGGCGTGGGCGGCGCTCACCCAATGGATGGTGCCCTTGACCTTGCGGGCGGAGGTCGCGCCGCCGGTCTTGCTGTCGAGGTCGGCGGTGCAGCGCAGTTCGGTGACGTGGCCGGCGGCGTCCTTGATGACGGCCTCGCACTTGATGATGTACGCGTATTTCAAGCGCACTTCGCCGCCGGGCTTGAGGCGGAAAAATTTCGGCGGCGGCACTTCTTGAAAATCGTCGCGCTCGATGAAGAGTTCACGGCTGAAGGGAATCTTGCGCCCGCCGGAAACCGGATTCTCCGGATTGTTGACGGCATTCAGTTCCTCGACCTTGTCCCCGGGATAATTCGTGATGACCACCTTGATGGGGCGCAGCACGGCGAGGCGGCGCAGGGCGCGTTTGTTCAGGTCCTCGCGCATGGCGAATTCCAAGACGCTCACGTCCGTGATGCCGTTGTATTTCGTGATGCCGATGTTGTAGGCGAAGTTGCGCAACGCCACGGGCGTGACGCCGCGGCGGCGGATGCCGGAGATCGTGGGCATGCGCGGATCGTCCCAGCCGGTGACGAGCTTTTCCTGCACGAGCTGCATGAGCTTGCGCTTGCTCATCACGGTGTAGCCCAGCGAGAGGCGGGCAAATTCGTATTGATGGGGCAGGGGCCGCGGCAGGTCCAGGCCTTCCAAAATCCAATCGTACAACGGCCGGTGGACCTCGAACTCGAGCGTGCAGATGCTGTGCGTGATGCCTTCGATGTAATCGCTGATGCAGTGCGCGAAGTCGTACATCGGGTAGATGCACCATTTGCCGCCGGTCTGATGATGGTCGGCATGTTTGATGCGGTAGATGAGCGGGTCGCGCAGCCAGATGTTCGGCGCGTCCACGATGATCTTCGCCCGGAGCACGCGCGCGCCATCGGAAAACTCGCCATTTTTCATGCGCGTGAACAGGTCGAGGTTTTCCTCGACGCCGCGGTCGCGGAACGGCGAGGCCTTGCCGAGCCGGCGATATTCATCCGTCTGGTCCGGCGTCATGTCGCACACGAAGGCCTTGCCTTTCCTGATGAGCGTCACCGCGCATTCATAGATCTGGTCAAAGTAATCGCTCGCGTAAAACGGTTCCAGCTTCACGTCGGAATGTTTGCGTTCCGCCTCGGACGTGCCGAACACGGGCGGCATGAAGAAATCTTTTTTGCCTTCAGCCGTCTTTTCCTCCGGCACCTTGCTGTGCTGCTTGAGGCCGAGCCGGTCTTCCGCCCAGCCGCTGATGAGCCAGTTCACGTCCGCCTGGATGGACTCGACGTACTCAATGTCCTCCTTGGTGGGGTTGGTGTCGTCCATGCGGAGGTTGCAGATGCCGCCGAACTCGCGGGCGATGCCGAAGTTGAGGCAGATGCTCTTGGCGTGGCCGATGTGCAGGTAACCGTTCGGCTCTGGCGGAAAGCGGGTGTGGATGCGCGGGTAGCGGTGTTCGCTGACGTGCGCGGCGACGATGTCGCGGATGAAATCAGACGGCGCGGCGGGCGCGGGCGGAATGTCGTTCGGATTGCTCATTTGTCGGCGGGCAGGTTAACAAAGCGCCGCCGCGATGGCAAACCGGCTGCGCGGGGGGGGATTTCTGGAACGCGGCCGGGTCGCCGACCCGCCGCCGCAACTTCGCCTCGCCGGGCGCATGAATAAAATTCAGCGCTGCCCTATCTTTGAACCTGTTGTGGCTGATCCTGCGCCGGGCGGGATACCGGCGGGCTGACATCCGGGGTGTTCGTTGCCGAAATGCCGGGGGTAAAATCCCTGGCGAAAACTTTCTGCCCGCGCCAAAAACTGACGCGCTGGCTGTCCCAGCGTACGAGCAGCCAATCATGTTGTGAACTCGCGGTATAGCCGAAAAGGGTGTCACCCTGATGCCAGCCGGTGGCGGCGACCTTGTCCAGCGCTTTGACGGTGAACCGGAACCGTTCGTTGATGGTCGCCACGACACCGTTCACATTCACCGTGTCGCCCACTTTGTGCGCGGCGGATTGCTGCGGCGTGGCCGGCGTCAGCGGGGTGACCGGCAGGTACAGGGTCCAGTCTTTCGCGCCCGGTTTTTCACCGCAGACCAGCAGATGAACGCCCCCGGTTTCATCCGTGAGTTCGTATTCATTGCGCTCGTAGGCCGAGCCGGCCCCGGCGACCTCCATCGCGGCCCGGGCGGTGACGTGGAAATTTTCCCCGCCCCAGCTTTCAGATGCGCCGGCCAGGAACGGCGGCGGCGGCACGGGAATTCGTTTCACAGTCGCAGCGTCGTGACGGGTCGGGCTGGAAGAATACGGGCCGAACATGAAGTTTAAAGTAAACAGGATGACGACGAGCATCAGAATGAATGTTCCCGTGGCGAGATAATGCAGCGAACCCGAATCGCCCGCTGTGGAGCGGTCACCGAGCCCGGTGTACAAGGTTGCCGGTGACTGGCGCGGCAGATTGAAGGCGGCATCCACTGTGCCGCGCACGAGCGTGTGGCCGTCGTAATATTTCACCTCCTGGTCCGTCCAGCTCACGACCTGCATCACAGCGCCGGCCTCGGCGATGAAATAATTAACCTCGCTGCCAACCTGCCTGCCTGCCGGCGCAACACCCTCGAGGTGATGGATGCGCGCGTTCTGCACCTGCGTCACGCTGACATTTATGCCGGTCAGGTTCAGTTTGCTGCCCGCCCGCTGCCGCACAGCCCCGGCGACGGTCAGCGGATGCTCCGGCTTAAATTCCGTGAACAGCCGCCACCGGCCGCCACTTTTGGTCACCTCATAAGCGAGCGTGGCGGTTTCGCCAGTCGTGGTTTCGAGGTGGAATTCGTTCCAGTAACGCGTTTCGCCGTCCAGCTCCGCACCCATCACTGCCCGGCCGGTGAGTTGGAAAGCTCTCCCGGCCAGATCGCCGTGCATTCCAATGCACAGCCGGGTTGGATTCTCGAAGTTCATATGAAAAAGTGCGGCAACAGTCCCTTGAGCGGATGCTCCGGCTCCGTTTTGTTCAGAATCCCGTTGAGCCGGCGTAAGTGTCGTCCATTCGGGAGCCTGCGGAGGCGATCATTGCCCGGATTATTTCACTGCTTGCAACGAGATTGTACCCGCCGTAGAAAAGTTTCAATTATAAACAATTAGAATATGTTGAATGAACTTTATCAGTAAAACTGCTTGAAGGTGGGGGCGTTTTCCCGTTGAGAGTTCCGTCTGCAGGCGGTCAGGAGAAAAACGCTTCCGACCGTCTGAAGACGGAGCTCCGAGCCGGGACAGAATCAAGCTGCGCTCTTGGGAATCAGCCCTGTTCGCTCACCAGCGGCGTGAATTGCCGCGTCTCCGGGTCGTAGGCGAAGAGTTCCGCCGTGGCAATCTTGAAGAACCAGGCGTGGAGGCGCAGCGTGCCGTCGGCCAGCCGGTTTTGCACGCAGGCGTAGCTGTGGAGGTTGTCCAGGCCGAACAGGACGTTTTCCTCGGCGGCGGCGGTCTCTTTTTCCCCGGCGGTGTGCAGATGGCCATATTCCTTCCTCAACGTCTCGAGCACCGGGGAGGCGAGCTTGAGCCAGTCGCGCAAGTGCGGGGTGGAATCATCCACGCGCGTCTGGCCCAGCAGCGCGGAGATGGCCCCGCACTGCGAATGGCCGCAGATGACGATGTCACTCACGCGCAGGTTTTCCACGGCGAACTCGATGGCGGCGGCGGTGGAGTTGGTATCGCCCATCACGCTGGCGGGCGGGACGATGTTGCCGATGTTTTTGACGACGAAGAGGTCGCCCGGCTTGCTCTGCGTGATCAATTCCGCGAGGACGCGCGAATCCGAGCACGTGATGAACAACGTGTGCGGGTTCTGGCCTTCCTGCGACAGCTTGCGGAACAGCCGGCGGTAGTTGCCGAACTGGTCGCTGCGGAATTTATGGACGCCTGCAATGAGCCGCTGCATGATTTTATTGCGCGAGGGTCTTGTTCTTCGCGCGGGATTCTTCCATCAGCTTTACTTTGAACTTTTTGAGTTCCTCCTGCAAGCGGGCATCGCCCACGGCCAGGATCTGCGCGGCCAGGATGCCGGCGTTGCGCGCGCCGTTGATGGCCACGGTCGCCACGGGCACACCCGGCGGCATCTGCACCATCGAGAGCAGGGAATCGAGGCCGTCGGTGGACTTGCCGAGGATGGGCACGCCGATGACCGGCAGCGTGGTGAACGCCGCCGTGACGCCCGCGAGGTGCGCCGCGCCGCCCGCGCCGCAGATGATGACGCGCAGCCCGCGCGTGATGGCGCCGGAGACGTATTCTTCCAGGCCGTGCGGGTCGCGGTGCGCGGAGATGACCCTGGCTTCGCTGACCACGCCGAATTCCTTCAAGGCCTCGGCGGCGGCCTTCATGGTGGGCCAGTCGGAGTCGCTGCCCATCAGGATGCCCACTTGGGGGGAATTTGCTTTGCTCATGCAGTTATGATGTTAGAAATGTTAAAGGTTTCGCCATTTTGGACGCGCGGGAAATTAGCAATTCAAGGCCGCCGCCGCAACCCCCTGGAAGAGCTTTCGCGCCGGGAGACCAGCCGGCCAGATGAGCGTGTTGACGCCGATGCGGGACAGGGTGACCACGGGATACCTTTCGGTCCGGTAATTCATTCCCGTTGGAATGGCGATGAACATGGCAGGGGAGGACAGGCCCAGTCAAAGGCATCGTCGCAACCGAGTCAAGCGCAAGGGGAAGGTGGAGTTTGTCGCGCTGCGACAAATCATACCTGCGGAGCGTCGGGCTTTTTTTTCGTGCGCTTGAGGCTTGCCGTGCCACAAAGTGCCCGCTGCGCGACCATGCCCACCAGCAACTTCCCTGCGTGCCAATCCACCGGTTTTGTGGCATCTTTGGAACGCCATGACGACGGCGAACAAGATCACCATTTTACGGATTCTGCTGATTCCGTTCTTCGTCGTTGAAATCATCTACTACGTCCGCACCGGCAACGAGGCCTGCCGGCTGGCGGGGGTGCTGGCCTTCGTGGTGGCGGCGATCCTCGACGGTGTGGATGGCTATGTCGCCCGCCGCTATCACCAGTGGAGCGAACTGGGCACGATTCTCGACCCGCTGGCGGATAAATTGCTGCTCGTCTCGGCCATCGTGCTCTTGAGTTTCAATAATGAGCCGTATCTCCGCCAATTTCCCCTCTGGCTCACCGGCCTCATCATTGGACGGGACGCGCTGCTGGCCCTCGGCTCGCTGGTGCTGCATTTGGTCGCCGGCAAAATCACCGTGCGCCCACGCCTGACCGGCAAGGTGGCGACTGTGTTTCAAATGCTGGCCGTGTCCTGGATCCTGCTGCGCTGGGATTTTAACCGCGGCCTGCTGGACACCTGGCTGCTCGGGGCGGGGCTTTTTACCGGGGTTTCGGGGTTGCTGTATCTGGTGGACTGGATGCGGCAGTTGGGGAAACATCCGGCGAGTTTGCCGGGGAAGAAATGAGGCAACCACGAATGGACACCAATAAACACGAATTAAAATAATTTCCATCCGCGTGCATCTGTGCAACTCTGTGGTTAAAAATTAATTTATGGCAAAGGAAATTGAACTGAAACTTAAGGAAGGGGACAAGGCACCCACGTTTACCGTGGCGACCAGCGGCGGCGGCAAAATCTCGCTCGCCGACTACAAGGGGCAGAACGTCATCCTGTATTTTTATCCGCGCGACGACACGCCGGGTTGCACGAAGGAGGCTTGTGCCTTCCGCGATCATTTTGCCGACTTTAAGAAAAAGGGAGCGGTCGTCTTCGGCGTCAGCCCGGACCCGGTGAAGTCGCACGACAAGTTTGTGGAGAAGTTCAAGCTGCCGTTCACGTTGCTGGCGGATGAGGACAAGAAGATTGTTGAGGCGTATGGTGTCTGGGGCCAAAAGAGTTTCATGGGACGCAAATACATGGGCGTCTATCGTGTCACCTTCCTCATCGGCCCGGATGGCAAGATCAAAAAGATCTGGCCGACGGTGAAGCCCGAGGAACACGCCGCGGAAGTCCTGGCGGCCCTTTAACTCTAACTAATATATGGTGGGGCGGCGTTGCTGCGCCGCCCCATTTATCACGTCGCCCGCGCCTGCGGGTGACGAAACGTCCTTTCTAACCTGCAAGTCTTCCGATCGTCCGCAGGTCCGCAGATTGAAGTTGGAGCGTTGGCGTCACAAAAACCCTTTTGCTGGTTGCTTCGCGCCGGACGAGGCATCGGCGCGGCGCGGCGATAACGCCCGACCGGGACTGGGACAGGCGGTCGGCGGCTTTTGACAAGATTTGTATAAGGTCCCGCCAAATATGTTGAGCAGGAACTATTTGTTCGGCTGATAGTCCAGACATGAATTTCGGGCGTCGCTTATCCGAAAAATGTGCCACGGCAACGCTGGCACAGAGGGGCGAAACCTTCACTGGTTCCAGCCAACGCGATGCTTGGTTGCAGAAAGCCGCCGCGCGATTCCGTTCGGTGATCACCCTGAGCATCCCGGTCGGGTATCAGGATGAAACGGGTTTTCATTATGCTCCGCGGCATGAATGTGAGCCGCAACGAACTGACAACGAAGTGATACATAGATTTTGATCCGGGCGCACAGCCGTTTCTTCAGAGGACATCCCCTGTCCCGCCTCCTTGACGGCTGTGGCCCGGATCGGTTTTTTCGCCTCCGGCCGGGAAATCCTCGTTTGACACCCGGGGTTTGAATTCACAGAATCTTCGCCAGTTCGTTTAACAAACAAACCAAGAACCAAATACGATTATGGCTATTCCTGTCGGCTCCAAAGCTCCTGATTTCACCCTCAAATCCAAAACCGCGTCCGGCCTCGTGGACGTGAAGTTGAGCAACAACTTCGGCAAGGCCAACACCGTGGTGCTCTTTTTTCCGCTCGCCTACACGAGCGTCTGCACGGCGGAGATGTGTGACGTGACCAACGGCCTGAGCGCCTTTCCGGGCGCCAACTTCATCGCCATCAGCGTGGACAGCCCGTTCACGCAGGAGGCGTGGGCCAAGACGAACAACATCCAGGTGCCGCTGGCGAGCGACCTGAACAAGACCACCACGAAGGCCTATGACGTGCTGTTCCCGATGCTTGCGGGCGTGGGTGACACGTCGGCGCGCGCGGCGTTCGTCATCGACAAGCAGGGCGTGGTGCAATACAGCGAACAGACCCCGACGCCGAAGGATCTGCCGAACTTTGAAGCGATCAAGGCGACGCTGGCGAAGTTGCAGTAATTTTGCCGCATATTCCAAAGGCGCGTCAAAGGACGCGCCTTTTTTTATTTTTGCATCCGATTTGGGCGGGGCGCGTCGCTCCGCGCGCGCCGCTGGCTGCCATGAATTTATTCTGCTTTGGCAAACGGTCCACTGAATATGAGACCACCCAAAGCTCGCTGTTTTGAATCTTGGCATATCATTTGTCCGGAGTTTGCCGTGGGGGCACTGCGGCGCGCGCGGAGCGACGCGCCCTACCGGCGCAACGACCATATTAATTCACCGGTTGGCCAGACGTGTTGCCTTGGGCGACAGGTTTGTTATCTACAACTGTAAAGAATCCGCTTGACATAATTTACATTTGTAGAGATAGTCGCCTCATGTCCGCGCCCAATGTTGAACTTACCGAGGCTGAGTGGTCCGTCATCAAGGCGGTTTGGGAAACCGAGCCCTGCACCGCACCCGTCATCCAGGAGAAACTATTCAAGCCCACCGGCTGGCATTATTCCACCGTCCGCACGCTGATGGACCGCATGGTTGTCAAAGGGGTGCTGGCGGCGAAGAAGCAGGGCAAGCTGACCATCTACAGTTCCGTGCTTACGCGTCCGGAGGCGCAGCGCGGCGAACTGGTTTACGCGCTCAAGCACGCCTTTAATGGCGCGCTTACGCCGATGGTGCAATGCCTTTTGGAAAGCAAGGATTTGAACGCCGCCGAACTGGCGGAATTGGAGTCGATGATCAAGGCAAAGAAAAGATCAGCCAAAAAATGAAAGCCGCGCAACGGTCAACGGGGACGCAATTCCGCGAATCGTTTTGCCGGGCCGGATGTTGAATGAACAATATGAAGTTTCCCCCATCACTGATCACCGGGGCATTGCTGGTTTCGCTGTTTACCGGTTGTTCCAGACATGCGTCGGCGACGGCGGCTGCCCGGGTCACGGCTTTGGGCACGGTCGAAGTTTTGGACGGAGTATCGAGCCGCCATGATATGGGAGGCGGCAGAGTTTGTGTCATCCTGCCCAGTGTCATGAAGGACGGCACCGTCAAGTTGTCGATGACAATCGAAGAGGCAGGCCCGAGCAGCACAACTCAGAAATCCGTCTTGAACGTCATCACCTTGCCGGATCGGGCGGTGGAAGTTAAAAGCGGCGGAGTGGGCATCAGTTTAACGCCGCATATCAAAAAATGAATTCCTTCATCGAAATCTTGAACGGCCGGGGCGAAATGTTTTCGGGCTTTGCCTGGCCGATGTTATGGCAATCCAGCCTGCTCATCGTGGGGCTGCTGGCGTTTGATTTTCTGGTGCGCCGCAAAGTGCGGGCTTCGGTTCGCTACACGCTTTGGCTGGTGGTGCTGTTGAAACTGTGCCTGCCGCCGACGCTGGCGCTGCCGACGAGCCCGGCCTGGTGGCTGCATGGCACGCCGGCACCCGTCGCGGCCAGGCCGGAGATTCATTACACCGTTACCTACGACAACACGCCGTTGCCGGAAATGCCGGCGACTTCAGTTCCGGCTTTTGTGCCGCCGAAGCCAGTGATGACTTATGCCGCGTGGTTATGGCTGGCCTCGGTCGTTGTCAGTTCAATGCTGCTGCTCTGGCTGCTGGTGCGCTGGTGGCAGATCACGCGACTGGTACGGCGCGCGACCGCCTCGGAAAGATTGACCACGTTGGCGGAGGAGTCGCAGCGGGTGGCCGGCATGAGCTTCAAGGTGCGGGTGAAGCTGACGGCGAATTCCATGTCGCCGGCCGTATGCGGATTGTTCCGGCCCGCCATCCTGATCCCGGAATCGCTGGCGGAAAACTTTTCGGACGAGCAGATGCGCGCGGTGTTGTTGCATGAACTGATTCATCTGCGCCGCCGCGATGTCTGGATGAATTTTGTGCAGGCGCTGTTGCAGATCGCGTACTGGTGGCACCCGCTGGTCTGGGTGGCGAACGCCCGCATCCGCCGCGTGCGCGAGGAGGCGGTGGATGACGCGGTGATGCTGGCGCTCCGCGACGAGGCCGAGGCGTATGCGCCGACTTTGCTGGAGGTGGCAAAGCTGGCGCTGAACCGCCCGCTGGCGAGCCTGGGATTGGTGGGAATCATGGAATCGCGGAATGCCCTGCGGGAGCGCATTGAACGGCTGTTGGATTTTCATCCGCCGCGCCGGGCGGGACTGACGGTGGTGTCGCTGCTCGGGGTGTTGGCGTTTACGGCGGTGGCAGTGCCGATGGGGGAAAAGCCGCCGGCACCGGAAAAGGCGGATGCGGTCGTGACGCCGGCGACGCCGGCAGAAATGGGTTTTGAGCCCGTCCCGGCAGCAACCAATGATTTGCTCATGACGTTGAAGGTGAATCCGGAGATTTTCATCCGTAACGTGAAGGCGCAGGCGACGAAGCTCCTGCTCGCGCCGACGAATGATTACACGTTCATCTTGATGGAAGCGTTGCGGGGCGAGGGCGTGGACTGCAATCCGCCGCACGGGCTCAGGTTCAACGGCAAGACGGGTGAGATCACGACACAGAACACGCCGGAAAAAGTGGAGTTTTTCCGCCAGGTCATCGAGCAGTTGAACCGGGCGGATGGCAAATGTGAACTGCCGCTGCGCTCCCCGGTCCTCCGGCGAAAAATTGTCCTGGCCGAATCCCGCATCTACCAGATCCGGTCCGCAGACTTCGGGAAATTCACCGCCGGCCTGCACCCCTACAGCGGTGGCTACGGGAGCGATACCTGGTGGTCCGTGGAGCCGGATAAATGGGATCAACTGACGGGCAGCCTGGATGCGGCAGGGCTGCAGCCCGTCATGCGTCCCCGCCTGCAGACGGCAAGCGGCACACGCGCCGAATTTTTCATGGGCGACGGGAACAACAGCACCGGGCTTGATTGCATCCCGATCGTCAAGGAGGGCTATGTGGACCTGACGCTGCTCGGCCAGGTGATCTCAGGAGGGCTGACCGAAGCCGCCTTCACGAATCAATTCACCGTCAAAGCTTCGGCGGAAAACCGCGGCGGCATTGTGGTGCGCATGGAAAATTTGAATGGTAATGCCGGGAGCAATTTGGTGGCGGTCATCCAGCTGGAAATCGTGACGAACTCCGCGCCGAAGTTTCAACAACGAATGGCCCGCATCATTCAACGGGCGCCGGAGGATGCCGCAACTCCGTCGTACACCCCGGGACACCAAAAAATGGTCGCGCGGCTCGGAGCGATCCGTTTGACCCGGTTTGGGCCGTTTGACGGGGAGACTTTGGACCGGGTGATGCAGCGTTTGGGCGAAGCGGTGAGCCAGCAAGATACCAATCCGGAAAGCATCCGGTTCATGGTCGCCGGGCCGGACACCAATCGCCTGGGCCTGATCGATCCGGCCACGGGCCAGCCGGTCAAGCCATCCGATCCGGCGGTGGATGCCCGCGCGACGCCGGTCCATCTGAAAACTCCGCTGGAACACGTGACGGTGATGGAGGTTTTGGGCAAGGTGGTGATGGCGGCTGGGCCAGCGGTCAAATATTCGATCGCGGATGACGGGGTGCGGTTTTCCTTAAAAAATCCGGGAGCGAGCGTGGGCGCAGGGCTGTTTACGCGGACGTACGTGGTGGATACCCGGATCTTCATTTCGACCTTGAAGACGATGGGGGTGGATATCACCGAAACGACCAATTCCTCCCGGGAAATATCGGCGGCAGCGCGGAAGTTTTTCGACAAGCTGGGAGTGAACTGGGAAGAGCCACCCGGCAAGGCGGTATTCTTCAATGATAAAAATGGAATGTTATTCGTAAAGGCCAGCGAATCTGATTTGGCGATGATCGACAAAGCGCTCCAAGCAATCAACCAAGTCCCGCCGCAAATCCACATCAAGGCCCGGTTTTTGCAGGTGCCACGCGGGACGGTGGCGGGTTTGGGAAACCTGGTGGATTCGACAAATTCCACGGCGGCTGAATTCACGGGAATTCTTGATGAGGCGAAGACCAGGGCAATGCTACATTCGTTTGCGGCGGGGAAGGGTTATGAAACCATTGGCGAACCGGAAGTGACCACGTTGAGCGGACGGCAGTGCCAGATACGGGCGACGCAAACCATCACGGTGATCTCGAATTACCTGTTTCAGGAAAACACCACCACCAATGTCAACGGAGTGAGCGCGATTACGCCGCAAACGATACAATTTGAGGCCGGCCCGATGCTGGATGTGGTTCCTTATGTTTTGGCCGATGGCTACACCATCAACTTGACGGTGATACCAACGTTGAATGAGTTTTTGGGATATGACACCGGCCCAGACGTACCCAATGTCACAGGAACCAACAACCGCGTTCAGCTGCCGGTGTTTTTCCCCCATTTCAGCAAGCGGCAGATGACAGCGACGTTAAATTTGCGGGATGGTCAAACCGTGGTCATCGGTGGAATGCCCGAGATAAAGGCTTACACGCATAAAGTGCCAGTGCTGGGCAGTGTCCCGTTGATGGGACGGTTGTTTAGAAGCGAAAACACCACCACGAATGAGATATTGGTATTCGTCACCGCCAACATTGTTGATCCGGCGGGCAACCGGGTGCATACGGATGAGGAATCATCGCATTTTCAGATCAATGCCGCTCCTGATGATACGCAACCTTGGCATGGCCAACTCTTTTAAATTATTCATTTCGAGCCGGTTGTCTGCGGTAAGGGGCGGGAAATGTTGCCAATTCGTAACCTGGCTTTAACGCTATCGCCATTGTGGATTTTAGGAGATGGGGTATTTTGCAGCATGGTGCCGCGTATCTTGATTGTGGATGACGAACTGGATTTCATCGAACTGGTGAAATTCCGGCTGGCGAATCTGCATTGCGAATTTCTGGAGGCGAACGACGGCGTCCATGCCCTGAGCCAGGCCCGCACGGGCAAGCCGGATTTGATCTTGCTGGACATTCTGCTGCCGGATTTGGACGGGCTTTCGGTGTGCGAAATTCTGCGCCGCCAGCCGGGGACGAAGAAAATCCCCATCATCTTCATGAGCGCGTTGTCCGGCAATGTGACCCGGCGCACCGCCGCAATGCACGCGGAGGACTTCTTTACCAAGCCGCTGGACCTGAACCGGCTGGAAAAACGCATCAGCGAGCTGCTGTTTCCCGTGTCGGCGGCCAACTGACCGCCCTGCAAAAAGCCCCGCGCTTCGCTTGACACCGTAGCAGGCAATCTTCATTTTCTTGTGATTGTTTTATATATCACATGAGCGCAACACATAATCTGTTCGGGACGCTGCAAAATTTTGAACTGGGCAACGGCACGCAGGGTAAATTCTACTCGCTGCCCGCGCTGGAAAAAGCCGGGGTCGGCCCGGTCTCCAAGCTGCCGGTGTCCATCCGCCTGGTGCTCGAATCCGTGCTGCGCAATTGCGACGGCAAGAAGGTGCACGAAGCCAACGTGAAGGAGCTCGCCAACTGGAAGGCGACGGAGACGCGCACGGCGGAAATCCCCTTCGTGGTCGCGCGCATCGTGCTGCAGGATTTTACCGGGGTGCCGCTGCTGGTGGACCTGGCGGCGATGCGGTCGGCCGTTTCCAAACTGGGCAAGAACCCCAAGATCATCGAGCCGCTGGTGCCGGTGGACCTGGTGGTGGATCATTCGGTGCAGGTGGATTTCGCCGGCGGCGCGGATTCGCTGGCCAAGAATCTTGATCTGGAATTCACGCGCAACAAGGAGCGTTACCAGTTTTTGAAATGGGGCATGCAGGCGTTCGACACGTTCAAGGTCGTGCCGCCGGGCATTGGCATCGTGCATCAGGTGAACCTGGAATATCTCGCCAAGGGCGTGCTGAGCGCGGGTGAGGTTTATTATCCCGACACACTGGTCGGGACGGATTCCCACACGACGATGATCAACGGCCTGGGCATCGTGGGCTGGGGCGTCGGCGGCATCGAGGCGGAGGCGGGCATGCTGGGCCAGCCGGTTTATTTTCTGACGCCGGACGTGGTGGGCGTGCACTTGACCGGTGCCATCCGCGAAGGCGTGACCGCCACGGACGTGGCATTGACCGTCACCCAGATTCTGCGCAAGGCGAAGGTCGTGGGCAAGTTCGTGGAATTTTTCGGTCCCGGCGCGGCGGCGCTGCCGCTCGTGGATCGCGCGACCATTGCGAACATGGCGCCGGAATATGGCGCGACGATGGGCTTTTTCCCGATCGATGCCGAGTGCGCGAATTATCTCCGCGCCACCGGCCGCACGGACGAGGCAGTCAAGACCTACGAAAATTATTACAAGGCGCAGGGTCTGTGGGGCATTCCGAAGAAGGGCGACATCACCTACTCGCAGGAAATTGAGCTGGATCTCAGCTCGGTGCTGCCCAGCGTGGCCGGCCCGAAACGTCCGCAGGACCGCATTGAACTGCCGAAACTGAAAAACGAATTTATCACCGCGTTCAGCAAGCCGGTCACCGATAATGGTTTTGGCATGAAGGCGGAAGAGATGACCCGCACGGTGCATGTCTCGGCGGGCGGTGAAATTCATCCGGGCGGCGGCAGCCAGGCCGGTGGCAATGCCAAGCGCAGTGAGCAGGAAATGGCCGGCGAGCATCCCACGCCCGACCCGCTGCACGGCAGCGCCAAGCGCCTGGAGGGCAATGTGCGCAACGGTTCGGTGCTGATCGCCGCCATCACGAGCTGCACGAACACCTCGAACCCGAGCGTGATGCTGGCGGCCGGGTTGCTGGCGAAAAAGGCCGTGGAACGCGGGCTGTCAGTGAATTCCACGGTCAAGGCGTCGCTCGCGCCGGGATCACGCGTGGTCAGTGATTATCTCGACAAGACCGGCCTGCAGCCGTATCTCGACAAGCTGGGTTTCAATCTCGTCGGCTATGGCTGCACGACGTGCATCGGCAACTCCGGCCCGCTGCATCCGGCCATCGAGGACGCCATTGTGAAAAACAACCTGGTCGCCGCGTCGGTGCTTTCCGGCAACCGCAATTTTGAAGCGCGCGTCCACCAGAACATCAAGGCGAACTTCCTCATGTCACCGCCGCTCGTGGTGGCCTTTGCGCTGGCGGGCCGCGTGGACATCGACCTGGCCAATGAGGCGCTGGGCACCGGCCGGGATGGCAAGCCGGTATTCTTGCGCGACATCTGGCCGAGCCTCCGCGAAGTGCGCGACCTGATGCAGGCCGCATTGCAGCCGGACGTTTTCCGCCGCCTGTACAAGGATTTCGCCGCGCAGAACCCGAAGTGGAACGAAATCTCCTCGAGCACCGGCAACGTGTACGAGTGGGACCGCAAGTCCACGTATATCCAGGAGCCGCCGTTTTTCGAGAATTTCTCGATGCAGCCGGGCAGCATCGCCCCGATCACCGGCGCGCGGGCGTTGGGGATCTTTGGCGACAGCGTGACGACCGACCACATCTCGCCCGCGGGTTCGTTCAAGAAAACGACGCCGGCCGGGAAGTATCTCGTCGAGAACGGTGTGGCCGTGGAGGATTTCAACAGCTACGGCTCGCGTCGTGGCAATGACCGGGTGATGACGCGCGGCACGTTCGCGAACGTGCGCATCAAGAACCAGATGGTGCCCGGTGTGGAAGGCGGCGTGACGAAGCTGCAGCCCTCCGGCGAACAGGTGAGCATCTATGACGCCTCGATGAAATATCAGGCGGAAAAGACGCCGCTGGTGATCATCGCCGGCCAGGAATACGGCACCGGCTCATCGCGCGACTGGGCGGCGAAGGGGACGAACCTGCTCGGCGTGAAAGCCGTGGTGGCACAGAGCTTCGAGCGCATTCATCGCAGCAATCTTGTGGGCATGGGTGTGCTGCCCTTGCAATTCAAGGAAGGCACCACGGCGCAGAGTTTGAAGCTGGACGGCACGGAGACCTACGACATCGTGGGTCTCGACGCGAACATCAAGCCGCAGCAGGACCTGACGCTGAAGATCACGCGCAAGGATGGCGCGGTGGAGAATGTGAATGTGCGTTGCCGCATTGATACGCCGATCGAGATCGATTATTACCAGCATGGCGGCATCTTGCCGTATGTGTTGCGGCAGTTGGTGGCGAAGGCGTAAATCAGCGGAGCACCGAGCTCCAGCTCGGCAAGCAGGTGGCCAACATTTGAACGAGCCGAGCTGGAGCTCGGCGCTCCGGCTAAATTTGCCGTGTCTGCGTTGTGTTAGGGTTGCCCAATCGCGTATGCTGCGGGCTGTGATTCACAATGTTCATGAGATCGCGGCGGAGGTGATCCGCAAAACCGGCAAGGATAGGCTGGTTGAAGCCCCGCCATTTTTTTAAGCATGAACGCACCGGCAACAATCATCGTCTTGGTGGTCACGGGGTTGGCCACATTGTTTGCTTTCCAAAGGCCGGACATCCGGGAGAAGTGGATATTTGACCCGCAGGCGATCCTGGCGGACAAGGAGTATTACCGGCTGTACACGTCCGGTTTGATCCATGCGGACTGGATGCATTTTGCGTTCAATGCCTTCAGCTTTTACAGCTTTGCCGAATACATTGAGGAGATCTACGGTGCAAAGGTGATGCTCCTCATCTACGGCTGTTCGATCTTGGGTGGTTCGCTGCTGTCGCTGATCATCCACCGGCATCATGAATACCGGGCGCTGGGGGCGTCGGGAGGAGTCTGCGGGATCATTTTCGCCTCCATTTTTCTGTTGCCGGGCGGTTCCATTAACATGTTCTTCCTGCCGATCGGCATACCGGCGTATCTCTACGCCGTGATTTTCCTCGTCGGCTCGTTTTTTGCCCACCACAAGCAACTGGGCAACATCGGTCACGACGCGCATTTGGGCGGGGCAATTGTTGGGTTGCTGGTGGCGACGGGGCTTTATCCCAACATGATCATCGCCGCGCCGGGAATGTTTGCCTTGGTGCTCGGTTTGTCGCTGGTCATTTTGGTGGTTTTGATTTTGGGACCGAATCATTCAGGTGGTCGGAGTTTTTGGAAAAAGAATGAAACCGTGGGCGGCGAGCGGGCACGCAGTTATCAGGAGAACGCCGACCGGAATGAAAAGGTGGCCGAACTGGATGGGTTGCTGGACAAGGTTGCGAAGCAAGGGATCAAGAGCCTTTCGGATTTGGAACGGGAACGGATGGAGCAGTTGTCGAAGGAACTGTATCGGTGAAGGCGGGCGGTGGATCCGCATGCGTATGATTTTGGGGAAATTGAACCATATGTAAATTCTATCAACGAGCCGAGCTGGAGCTCGGCGCTCCGGGGATATGACATTACGGGCCAAGCGTGAACATCCGCGCGAACTGGTGATGGGGAAAAACCTCTGGTCGGATCGCAAGCTGACGGATGCGGAGCGCACGCTTGGTTTTCTTGGCTGGCATGAGCGGGGTTATCTGCCGCATTGTGATTTTCCCAACCTCATCCAGTTTGTCACTTTTCGATTGGAAGATTCATTGCCGGCATCACAACGCGGTGAGTGGGAGCATTTGCTGAAGATTGAGGATGTACGTGAGCGCAGGACGAAGCTGGAGGAGTATTTGGATCGCGGCGTTGGTGAATATTGTTTGCGGGAGGCGCGGATCGCCAAGATTACGGAGGATACGCTGCTTCATTTTCATGGTGCCCGATACGAACTGTTGGCTTGGTGCGTAATGCCGAACCATGTTCATGTGTTGGTGGATGTGCGGATGACGCCGCTGTGGAAGATCATTCAAAACTGGAAGGTCCATTCAGAAAGTCAGACGCGAAAACTGCTGTCGCCGGAGCGCCGAGCACCGCCTCGGCGTGAGGCAAATCCTGCCATGAGCTTGCCGGGACGGTGCCCGGCGCTCCAAACTTTGCGATGGCAGCGGGAGTATTGGGATACGTTTATGCGGGATGAGACGCAAACGCGGAAGGCCATCCGGTACATTGAGTGTAATCCGGTGAAGGCGAAGTTGTGCCGGACGCCGGAGGTGTGGGAATTTGGCAGCGGGAGGTTTCGAGATGGTTATAAGAGATTGATTTTACCCATAACTTCCTAGCTGGGGAAGGTCGGGCATTCTTCGGCATCAGTTCGCGCCGATGACAATCGTGCCGAGCTGGAGCTCGGCGCTCCGGGTGAATTTGCCGCGTCTGCGTTGTGTTGGGGTAGCCCAATCGCGTATGCTGGGGGCTGTGATTCACAATGTTCATGAGATCGCGGCGGAGGTGATCCGCAAAACCGGCAAGGACAAGCCGGCGGATGCGGCGTTGCGCGAAGTCCTCAAGCAGATCAAAGACCTCGCGCCGTTCGATGCGACGGAGGTGGCCAAGACGGTTTTTCTTTATTATCGCTGGCACGTCTGGCTGCGCGAGGAGCGCGGCGTGGAGGCCAAGATGCGTTTCGCCATCCGCTTGAATCAACGTTTTCAGGCGGATTCCACCAGCGTGCCGTACTCGGAACTGCGGGCCAATGCCGTGCCGGCCTGGACGGCGGAGGAGATGGAAGTGACTGACCAATGGCTGCTGTCTTTGCAACGTGAACCGAAGCTGTGGCTGCGCGCCAAGCGTGGCACCGGCGAGGCGCTGGCGCGAACCCTGTTCGCGGCCGACGTCAGCCCGTTGGTGCCGGATGCCTTGCTGTATCGCGGCGAGGAAGATTTGTTCAAGACGCCGGAATTTCACGCGGGCGAATTCGAGATCCAGGACATCGCATCGCAGGTGGTCGGGATGCTGTGTGCGCCGCAGCCGGGCGAGGCTTGGTGGGACACCTGCGCGGGCGAGGGTGGCAAGACGCTGCATTTGTCCGACCTGATGCAGAACAAGGGAATGCTCTGGGCCAGCGACCGGGCGGAATGGCGTTTGACCAAGCTGAAGCGCCGGGCCGGGCGGGCGAAGGTGTTCAACTATCGCTCGGCATTCTGGGATGGCGGCACCAAGCTGCCCACGAAAACCAAATTCGACGGTGTGCTGGTGGATGCCCCGTGCAGCGGCATCGGAACCTGGCAGCGCAACCCGCAGGCGCGCTGGACCACGACGCCGAATGATGTGCGCGAACTGTCGGAAATCCAAAAAAAGCTGCTGGGGAACGTGGTGCCCAACATCAAGCCCGGCGGTAAATTGATCTTCTCGGTCTGCACACTGACGCGGGCGGAGACGACGGAGGTGGTGGAGGCTTTTAATGCGAAGTTCGCGGCGGAGTTTGAGCCGATGATTTTTCCGGAAATGAAATTCGACGGGCGCACAGTTGAGAATGCGTCGCAAGTGATGGTCTGGCCGGATGATTTGGGCGGTAATGGGATGTTTATTGCGGGGTGGCGACGGAGAAAGGTGTAGGCGCGTTTTCACCTCTCACCCTAACCCTCTCCCCTCCGAGGGGAGAGGGGACTGACAAGGGCGGCTATTTCACAGGGTGCCGTGATAATGTGGAAGCGCTGCGGCTGGTCCCTCGGCGGGACACAGCCGCGCTCCGTTGCTTACTTTTCCGGGCGGATGATGGCGATGACGGTGCTTTCGGGCTTCAGATATTTTTCCGCGACGGCTTTGATCTGCTCGAGGGTCACGGCTTCGTATTTGGCATCGTCGGCTTCGTTGCGCTGGTAGCCCAGACCGTAGAGTTCGTCGAGGGCGCTGGTTGAGGCGAGATGGCCGAGGTCGGCGCGGGAGATTTTTTTCTGGCCGATGATCTTGGCCTTGGCGCGTTTCAATTCATCGGCGGTCAAGCCTTCAGTGCGCAGCAACTCGGCCTCCTTGAGGAGTTCTTTTTCGACCTGTTCAGTTTTGGATGGCTCGGTGCCGGTGTAAAACGCGAAGTAGCCCGGGGCCACGCCGCACATGGTTTGCGCCCCGACGTAATAGGCGAGCCCGAGCTGTTCGCGGATGCGCAGGAACAGGCGCGAGCCAAGGTCGCTGCAGGTTTCCTGCAAAATCTCCAGCGCGTAACGGTCTTCGCTGAACATTGTGGTGCCGGGGAAACCGATGACGAGGACGGCTTGTTTCTTGTCGCGTGTTTCGGTGATGTGCTTGGGCGCGGTGAGCGGCTGCAGATTGTAGGTGGCCGGCTGCTGGGCGAACGGTTTCCAATTGGCGAAGGCCTTTTTCACCGCTTCTTTGACATCGGCCGCTTTGACATCGCCAAAAATTGCCATGACGCAGTTGTTGGGCACGGTCAGCCGGTGATGGAAGGCTTTCAGGTCGGCGACGGAGATTTTGGCGACGCTGGTCTCGCTGCCGATGGGGTCGAGGCCGAAGTTGGTGGTGCCGAAGAGGCCGCGCCGCATGGCGAGGCTGGCGCTCTTGAGCAGGTCATCGCGCCGCGACTGGATGCCGGCCAGCTGGACCTCGCGTTCGCGTTCCAGTTCGTCGGCGGGGAAAAGGGGATTCAGCAAAACATCGGCGACGAGGTTGAGTCCGATGTCAAAATCGCTGCTCATCACTTCGGCATTCACGCCGTAGCTCTGGTTGCCGCCATAGCTGTCGATGTGGCCGCCGACGGATTCGATCTCGGTGGCGATCTTTTCCGCGGTGCGCGTCTTGGTGCCTTTGAGCAGCAATTTGGCCAGCAGGGACGTGCTGCCGTTGTTGGCTTCATTTTCCGCCAGCACCCCGCCTTGGAAGACGGCGCGGAATTCCACGAACGGCAGGCGATGATCCTCCTTCACCAGCAATTTCAAGCCGTTGGGCAGCTCGATCTTCTGGATGGGATGATCGGAGGTGGCTTCAATATTCACCTTGGGCTTGGGGGCGGTGCCTTCGGGGAGGAGCGCGTACAGCGTGCGGTTCTCGACGGTGAGGTAGGTGCGGGCGACGCGCTGGACATCATTCGTGGTGACCTGCTTGACGGCGGCGAGGTAGCGTTCGGAAAAATTCAGGTCGTTCGCCGCAAGCCAGTTGCCGCCGAGATTTTGCGCCTGGCCTTCCATCGTTTTGCGGGAGGAGAGGGTGGCGGAGATGAATTGCTTCATGGCCTTCTGCAATTCATCGGAAGTGACGGACAGGGATTTTATTTTCTCGATCTCGGCGAGGATGGCGGCGTTGGCGGGTTCAAATTTGTCACCGTCCACGACCGAGCTGACGCCGAACAGGCCGGGCAGGCCGGGACTGTAGGTCCAGGCATCGACGTGATGCACGAGACCCTGTTTCTCGCGCACCGATTGGTGCAGGCGCGAACTGCGTCCGCTGCCAAGCAGCACCGCGAGCACGTCGAGGACGGGAACGTCCGCGTGGCGCAGTTCGGGGATGTGCCAGGCGTAGTGGGCGTGGCCAAGTTCCACGGCGGCTTCCTCGACGATGGTGCGTTCGCCGGTCTGCTTCGGCTCGAGCGGCAGGACAACGGGCGGCATGGCCTGCGACTTGGTATTCGCGTAGGCGGTTTTGATCTGGGCGACGACCTCGGTGTTCTTCACATCGCCGGCGACGACGTAGAAGACGTTGTTGGGCGCGTATTTCTCGGTGAAATAGGTGCGGATATCGTCGGGCTGGATGCGGTTGAAGATGTCGAGGTAGCCGATGATGGTATAGCGATAGGGGCTTTTGGTGTAGGCGACCTCGAAGAGGCGGCGGCTGGCGCGGCGGCCGGGGTCGTCCTGGCCCATGTCCATTTCGCGGCGGATGACATCGAGTTCCTTGGCGAGTTCGTCGGGCGGCAGGGTGGCGTGCTGCATGATGTCGCACAAAATATCAATGGCCTTGACCGCGCCGGTGTTGGGGACGTCGATGTGATAGACGGTGCGGTCGAAGCTGGTGTAGGCGTTCATGTAGCCGCCGGCTTCCTGGACTTCCTGGTCGATGCGGCTGCCGGGGCGGGTGGTGGTGCCCTTGAAGAGCATGTGTTCGAGCACGTGGGACAGCCCGGCGCCGAGCCATTTGCCCTCGTGGATGCTGCCGGCGCAGCACCAGGCCTGCGCGGAAACGACCGGCGCGTTATGGTCTTCGCGCACAATGATGGTCAGGCCGTTGTCGAGCGTCGTGATGGTGACGCCGGGCGGGATGGACGGGATGGCAGCGGTATTTTTGCTCATTACGGATAGATGAGGATAAGCGGAAACCGGCTTGGGGCAATTCATTTTGAAACAAGAAAGCCCGCCCTGTGGGGTCCAAGAATCGGCTTGCCAATAATGGGCGGTTTAACGACCGTTAACGCCTTTGAAAGATGCATTGAGCATTTCGCGTCAAAGAGATATAAACATGCAAATCATGAAATTCCGGCGTCATCTTTTGCTGTTTTTGCTGGTGTTATCCGCCGCCGGCCAGCGTGCGGGGGCGCTGAGTTTTTCGATCAATACCATCACGAACGTGGGCCCGGGGCCGACCTATGTGGCGGTCGCGGACGTTAATGGCGATGGCAAACCCGATCTGATCTGCGCGAATTACAATGGCGGGGCGGGCAATACGCTGACGGTTCTCACCAATAATGGCAGCGGCGTTTTTGGTTCCAACGCCACATACACCGTGGGCAGCGGGGTGGGGGTGGTGGTCGCGGCAGATCTAAATGGGGACGGCAAACCAGACTTGGTCTGCAACGGCAATATCACCATCGGCAGCTCGACTTTGAGCGTGCTTACAGTCTTGACCAATGATGGAACAGGTTTGTTCGTGACCAATGATGTAACGCTGGTCACAGACTCCACGGCGGCGGGTATTGTGGCGGCGGATGTCAATGGCGACGGGCGGTTGGATCTGATCAGCGCCAATTTGAGCGCCAATACCTTGGACATCTTCACGAACAGCGCCATTGGCCTGCGTCCTGACATCCGCCTCGCCGCACCGGGCGGCCCGATTTGGGTCGTGGCGGCTGATATCAACGGCGATGGCAAAATAGATTTGATCAGCGCAAACTACAACGCCAGCGCGGCCAGCTCGGTGACGGTGTGGACGAACAACGGACTCGGCGGCTTTGTGGTCAGCGCCACGGCAGCCGGCGGAACCAATCCCCGCCGGGTGACGGTGGCGGACTTGAACGGCGACGGCAAGCCGGACCTGATTGTGGCCAATTACAACACGCAGCTATTGACCCTGCTGACGAACAACGGCAGCGGAGGGTTCAGTTTGAGCGCCACCATAATCGTGGGCACGGGCGGGGCGGGGGACGTGGTGATGGCGGACGTGACCGGGGACGGCCGGCCCGATTTGATTTCCGCCAACAGCGGGGCCAACACGCTGGTCGTTTTTACCAATGACAGCAGCAGCCTTGCGTTTGGCTACAACACGACCCTGACCCTCAGCGTGGCGACCTGCCAGCCGTTTTGCGTGACCGCGGCGGATTTAAACGGCGATGGCAAGCTGGACCTGGTGGCGGCCAATTATAACAACAGCACGCTGTCGGTGCTGCTGAACACCACCGTCTTTCCGGCTCCGAAGCTGAGGCTCACGCAGGCGGGCGGCAAGGCGGTGGTTTCCTGGCCGGCGTGGAACGGGGGATTTGCGCTCCAGACCAACGGCAATCTTGCCGCCAACGCCTGGAACACTTATGGCGGGCCGCTGGGTTACGATGGGTTGAAAAATAATGTCACCAATACGCCGGTCAAAAACCTGTTTTTCCGGTTGGTGCACTGAGGCGTTTTTGGGGCTGAAAATCAGTTGCCACGGAAACGAATTCCGGCACCATGCGGGCAATTTATGGCCGCGCATAAAATCGTCTTCCTCTTCGACGTGGACAACACGTTGCTCGACAACGACCGCGTCACCGCCGATCTGCAGCGCCACTTGCAGCGCGAGGTCGGGCCCGAACGCTCGCAGCGCTATTGGGCGATCTTTGAGCAGTTGCGCACCGAACTCGGCTACGCCGACTACCTGGGCGCGTTGCAACGTTACCGCCTGGAACACCCGCGTGATCCGCGCCTGCTGATTGTCTCAAGCTTTCTGGTGAATTATCCCTTTGCAAACCGGCTGTATCCGAACTCGCTCGACGCGATTGAACATGTCAAGCAGTGGGGCCCGGCGGTCATCCTCTCGGATGGCGACGTGGTTTTCCAGCCGCGCAAGGTGGAACGCTCCGGCCTGTTAGAGGCTTTCGATGGCCACGCGCTCATCTATGTCCACAAGGAGCACGAGCTGGATGATGTGGTGCAGCGTTTTCCGGCGGAACATTACGTGATGATGGATGACAAGCTGCGTATTCTCACCGCGATGAAAAAGATCTGGGGCGACCGGTTGACCACCGTGTTTCCGCGCCAGGGGCATTATGCGCTGGATCCCAAGGTCATTGCGGGCCATCCACCGGCGGACATCACCTTGGAGCGGATCGGTGATCTGGTGAAGTGCGATTTGAAGGGGTTGAGCGGGGGGAAGTGAGGGAGGTGCCGGCCGGTTTCTTCGGCAGTGCGGCATTGGTCTTGGTAATGACCGCAGACTTGCCACCGATCAGTTGCAGCAATTCGGTTACGGATTCTTTCATGACCTGGGCCTGGGCATTCAGTTCTTCGGCGGCGGCGGCGCTTTCCTCGGCACTGGCCGCGTTGCCCTGGGTCACCTTGTCCAAATCGCTGACGGCAGCGTTAATCTGCGTGATGCCCTGGGCCTGTTCCCGGGAAGCCCCGGCGACTTCGGCCACCAGTTCATCCACCTCGTACACTTTGGCCACGATGTCTTTCAAGGTTTGGGCGACCTTGCTGCTGAGCTGGACGCCTTGACCGGTATTGGCCCGGGCACCTTCGATCTTGCTGGAAATTTCCCGGGCAGCCTGGGCACTGCGTTGCGCCAGGTTGCGCACTTCATCGGCCACGACGGCAAAGCCCATCCCGGCCTCGCCGGCGCGGGCGGCCTCAACGGCGGCATTCAGCGCGAGGATATTGGTCTGGAAGGCGATTTCTTCAACGGTTTTGACGATCTGGGAGATGTTGTCGCTGGAATATTTCATGGCGGCGATGGCCTTGGCCATGTCTGCCATGTCGGCGACGCCAATATTGGCGGCAGCGTGGGCCTGCTGGGCGAGCTCCTTGGCTTTGCGCGCGCTCTCGTCATTGCGCGAGGTCATGGAGGCCATTTCTTCCAGGGAGGAACTGGTTTGCTCCAGGGCGGCGGCTTGTTGGCTGGCATGTTCGGCGAGCGTCTGGCTGGCTTCGGTCACGTTGTCGGCCGCGAGCCGGACATTTTGGGATTGTTCCGCCAGGGCTTCGGCGGTGCGCCCGAGCGGCAGGCTCATCAGGTACCGGACGCACAGGCCGATCAAAAGGGCAAGGATGAGGATCAGGGCGACGGCGGTGCTGAAGGTGGCGACGGCGCTGGCGTGGCTAAAATCGGCGCCAAATTGGTCCCAAGATTGTTCCGCCTTTTGGAGAGCCTGACCGGAAAAGCGCATGTTCAACACGCCGAGAATATCGCCCACATGCCGTTCAGCATGGCAGGCGATGCAGCTTTTTTCCGCCGCCAGGGGTTTGTAGATTTCAAATGAACCATTGGCCTGGCGTTTGAACGCGTACGTCCGGCTTAACAAGCCGGCCTTTAATTCCGGCGGCAAATCGGCGTGCAGGCGGGCGGGCACGGTGGTGTAAACCACATGGCCGTTGAAATCAGTCAACGAGGCTTCCTGCAGCTCCGGCATGGCGGCGTGTTGCTTGAGGATTTTTTCAAACAGGTCCATGTCCCCCGTGGCCATGATGCCTTCCAGCGAGGTGGCCATTTCTTGCTGGACGCAACCAACCCATTGCCAGTGGCGCTCCAGTTCCATGGCCTTGCTGGACCGGGAAAACTGGCTGACGATCTGCAGCGTAAAATGCCGCTGGATCAAGCAGGAGCCGAGATAGACCACCAGCAGCCCGGAGACCAGCGCGATAAATAATTTGGTTTGTAATTTCATTTCTGGTCCATGGGCCGGGATTAATCTGCCCATCCCGTTATCGGATGAAACCGGCGGGATTAAACCGGGATTTGACCGGAAAACTTGCAATATCCCAACCATTTATTGCCATTCCTTATGCGCCCGGTGGTTAGTGCTGATGTCCCGCACGGGAACGCGTCCGGCCCAGGCGCCCGCCAACGATGTCAATTTGGAGAAGCTATTTGATCCGGATTGGCGGGGCTTATGAAATCATGCGGGCGATGTGAAGCTTTGGTTAGCCAGCGAGGGTCGAGACGATGACGTTTGGCATGGTTGCAGGCGCGGCGCGCGCGGAGCGACGCGCCCTACCACGTTTGGCTGGCGGATAACATGGGCGTTTTGGTCACGCCTCGGTTTTCGTTTTGGCAGCGGGAGCGGGGGTGGGTTTGCGCTGGCGCCAGTATTCCACGAGGCGGTAGGCGAGGAGAAGGGCGAGGAGGGCCATGAAGACGAGTGGTTGGCGCACGTCTTTCTTGGTCTGCATGTAGTAATGGATGACACCCGCGATGGCGGCAACGTAGGCGAGCCGGTGCAGGGCGCGCCAGCGTTTGCCGCCGAGGCGCTTGATCATGGCGTTGGTGGAGGTGACGGCGAGCGGCACCATGACGAACAGCCCAAGGCTGCCGAAGATGAGGTATTGGCGTTTGAGCATTTCCGACAAGGTGCCGGAAACGCTGAACGAGCGGTCAAAGGCGAAGAAGATGAGGAAATGGAGGGAGGCATAGAAAAAGGCATACAGCCCGAGCGTGCGCCGGGCGAAGATGATCCAGTTCCAGCCGCTGACCTTGCGCAACGGGGTGACGGCCAGCGTGAGGATCAGGAAAATGAGCGCGAGCAGGCCGGTGGTGAGGATGGCGAAATTGACGGGGTTGGCGCCGAGTTGATGGTGCCAGGCGTCCCAGCCGAGGAGCGCGGCGGGCACGGCGCAATTGACGAGGACGAGCAGCCGGGCGAAGCGCAGGTTTTTGTCAGTCATGGCGTCGGGTGCGGGTCAGAAATTTTTGTGCAGGTCCATGCCGGCATAAAGGTGCGCGACCTGGTCGGCATAACCGTTGAAGGGCAGGGTGGGGCGGCGGCCGGATTGGCCGATGCGCTGCTCGGTGGCCTGGCTCCAGCGCGGATGGTCGACGGCCGGATTCACGTTGGCGTAGAAGCCGTATTCGTTGGGCGCGGCCTCGTTCCAGGTGGTGCGCGGCTGCGTGGCGACGAGCTTGATCTTGACGATGGATTTGATGCCCTTGAACCCGTATTTCCACGGTACGACGAGGCGGATGGGGGCACCATCCTGCGGCGGCAGAGTGTTGCCATAGATGCCGCTGGCGAGGAGCGTGAGCGGGTGCATGGCTTCATCCAGGCGCAAGCCTTCGACGTACGGCCAGTTTAACACATCGGCGCGTTGGCCGGGCATGCGAGAGGTATCCAGCAGAGTTTCAAAGGCGACGTATTGGGCGCTGTCGAGCGGCTGGACGGCGGCGAGCAGCTTGGACAGGGAGTAGCCAGCCCAAGGGATGACCATGGACCAGCCTTCGACGCAGCGCATGCGGTAGATGCGTTCCTCGGGCGGGCTGAGCTTCAGGAGTTCATCGATGGTGAACACTTTTGGTTTTTGCACCAGGCCGTCGACGGCGACCGTCCAGCCTTTGGTGTCGAAATTGGCGGCGGCGCTGGCAACGGATTCCTTGTCGGTGGAGAACTCGTAGAAATTGTTGTAGTGGGTGATGTTCTCGAAGGAGGTGGATGGTTCGTCGACATGAAAGCCATCGGAGGCATTGGTACCGGCCGGGCCGGGGGTGGCGGCGGGGGTGAGGCCGGCGAGCTTGGTGGTGCGGACCTTGCCGGCCGCGTGATGATTGAGCTGCCGGTAAACGAGGCCGGTGGCGACGGCGCTGGCGGCGAGGATGCCGGCCTCCAGAAATTTCCGGCGGTTGAGGTAAACGCGCGGAGGGGTGACCTCGCCGGGCGAAATTTTATCGGGCGTTTTCAACGGGTGAATGATGTGGTTGCGGTTGCTGCCATTATGTATACGTACGTCGTGCGCCTCCGGCTAAACCTTACGCACAAAGTGGCACAATTTCCCGGGGGTTCAAATGGAATCGCTCACGGCCTTGCCGGCGGCGGCGGGTGAAGGGACGGGATTTCATGCCGCGATTCTGCCGGGGAAAGATGGCGGTTGAAATGACGAATCTAAAATGACGAATGGGTCGGGTGGGCAAAGCGCCAAACATCAACCCGCCGTGCCGGAGGGTGCTTGTGTACGGCCACCAGCCGCACGGGCCGGCGATCCGGGACTCGCCAGATGGAAATAATGGCCGGGGCGGTGCCCCGGGCGCTCCAGTCAAAATCAAGCGGCGGCGGGGGCGGCGGGGGCCAGGCCGCGGCCATGGCTCATGTTGATGAACTGCTTGGTCTCCTGGATGTACCAGACGATGTTGAACTTGCCGATGGCTTCCTTTTTTGCGGCGGTCATGGCGGTTTTGGTGCCGCCAAAGTTTTTGCCATCCGAGGGTTTTTTGGACCACTGGTTGTTTTCGGTGAGGTATTCCAGGCTCTCGGCGTTTTCAATGAGGATGTTCATGGCGGGATACACTACGCCATGAACGGGGATTCATGGCATGGAATCGGAGATTATATTTGGGGACGCGAGGTGGGAAAATGGCTAAAAAGCTCCAAGCGTCCAACATCCAAGCACCATCCCGCAGGCGGGACAAGCTCCAACTCGCCGGGGCGGTGCCCGGCGCTCCGGGGCGGTGGAATTTCAGCGGATCACGTGGCCGGGGATGCTGCAGGTCGGGAGTTCGCCGACGGGATGGACGGTGTATTTGCCACCCTGCGGACATTTCGGGAGTTCACCATTGATGAGCCGGACATAGGGTTTGAGGTCTTCTGCGGTGCAGATGTCGCCGGCCTTCTTGCCTTTTTCCAAGGCCCATTGATTTTCGGCGGCATCGAGCTGGCGGAGGTTGTTGAGGCAGGCGTTTTGCTGTGCGGTCGTGCGGGCCTTGACGAAGTTCGGCACGGCGATGGCGCTCATCATCCCCACCACGGCGGCGGCGGGCAATATCACAAGGGCCGCGCCGCTCTGGCTGCCGTTGCCGATGGTGTAACAGCCGGCCGGCGTGTTCTGGCCCACGGCAAAGGAGAACTCCGCCTTTTGGGCGTTGAACAGGGAGTTGAAAAATTCCATCTGCGCCGGCGAGGTTTTCTGGCCGCCCTGGCCGGCGATGGCCTGTTTTTGAATCTGCATGATGGCCGCGCCGAAGCTGGGGCTCATGTAGGAAAACTGGTTGCCGGTCTCCGGCAATCCTTGCGCGAGATGCTTGAACGCGGCGGTGGTCTTGAGGCCGGGTTTCTGCCCGGATTTCACCGCGAGCGCATCGACGATGACGGCGTCCGACGAGGCGATGAACAGCCAGCCGCCGGAACTGGCGGCGCTCGGACGGAGATTGATGGCCAAGGGCGTGGGCACGGGCAGGGTGCGCATGCTGATGCCGTTGGTCTCATAGTTGATGACGCCCTGGTTGCTTCTCAACTGGTCGGCGATGCGGTCGAAGATGAGGGTGTCATTCACTTTTACCGCCAGAAACAGGGCGGGGTCGGGAATCTGGATGAGACCCGAGGGCAGGGGAAGCGGTATGGTGTTGGAGGTGTCCAGCGTGAGGACGAGGCCGAATTCGCCGCCGAGGGAATGCAGCACGTCATCCCATTTGAGTTTTGTGCCCTGCTCGAACTGCGCGGGGAACTGGTCGAGGAATTGTTGCGCCTGCGGAAAACCGGACCTGGCCATCTGATCCTTCACCACCGACCAGACGAGCGGCAGGTCCGCATCGGAGAAAATGGCGAGGGCGGTGTTGGCGGGCAGCAGGTCCAGGCCATCCAGCGGATGCGGGGCGCCGCCGGAGAGTTTCCAGAGGAAGCCGGTGCCCTTGCCGGGATAATGGTGCAGCAGCGCCTTGTTGCGGTACAACCCCGGCTCGATCTCGATGGAGCTGATGCCGAAGCCGCTGACGTCCTCGAGGCCGCTTTCCGCGGTGAGGCGCGTGACGATGTCAAAGGCGCGGTTGATGTTGGTGACGTCTTCCGGGTTGGTGTCGGGGAGCGCCGTGAATGTCTTGCGCCAGCCTTCGATCTTGCCGGTGAGATGTTCGAGCCATTGGGCGGTGCCGAGGTAGAGATAAAAATTGCCGCCGGGGTCGAGCTGCGACGTGACTTCGTTGAAGCTGGTCTTGCTGGCGGAAGTGACGGGTTGCGCCAGGGCGGAAACAGTGACAAGGGCGAGGGCGAGGGCGAAAATAATTTTTTTCATGAGTTGGTTCCCTTTGGGGTGCGATCGAGTCGCCCAAGCCAAACAGGTTTTGGAAAAAGGTAAAGGTTAAAGGGGCGGCAGGCCTGCGAACAAAACTGCGGAATGGCGGGCAAAATACGTTCAGGTCGGCAAGCGGATGGGTGCGAGCGGTTGAACAATTAATAAGTTTGAGAGTTCGTGAGTCGAAGTGCCTCCTCTCTCCGGCCCCCTCCTCCACTCCGCGGAGGAGAGGGGGGACAGAGGTCGCGGGTTCAAGGTGTGGTATTGAGATGCGACCCGGTCGAAACTTGCTGTCGGCCGAAACTTGCTTGAAATGAGATTTCGACGGGGCGATGATGCGGTTATGAAAGCCAAGGATCGTGGGTTTACCCTCATCGCGCTGTTGGTAATCATCGGTGTCCTCGCCATCCTTGCAGCCATGCTGCTGCCGGCGCTGGCGGCGGCGAAGAAGAAGGCGCAACGCATCAACTGCGTGAACAATTTGAAACAGTGCGGGCTGGCGTTCAAGATTTGGGCAGGTGACCAGACGGCCAATTATCCCATGGGGGTTTCTGTTGATAAAGGCGGTACCAAGGAATTTATTACCGGGGCGGACACGTTCCGCCACTTTCTGGTAATGTCGAATGAATTGAGCACGCCGAAAATTTTGGTCTGCCCGGCGGACATCGAGCGGACGGCGGCTGAACAATTTCGCCGGCTGAGCAATAAAAACGTCAGCTATTTTGTGGGGCTCGACGCGGCGGATGAATTTCCGCAGCGGTTTCTGGACGGTGACCGGAACATTACGGGTGAAAGCGAGCCGGAAAACGGCATCCTCAAGCTGGTGCCCGGCCAGCGCGTGAGTTGGACGGCGGCGATCCATGGGAATTTGGGAAATGTCGGGCTGGCCGATGGGAGCGTGATGCAATACTCCGACCAAGGGCTGCGGGAGGCATTGCGGCAATCCGGCGAGGCCACGAATAACTGGCGGATTGCGTTGCCGCTGTTTTGAATGACGAATGATTAGAAACTGGTCGTGGGTGAAGCGGATATTCCGGTTGCACACGAAAGCGGCGCTGAAGCGGCCGCACCCCAGACGCTTCGCGAAACAGTCAGCGAAAGACGATTTGCTGTGGGGTTGGTTCGTGGTGGGAAAGCGGCAGAGGGCCATCTCCAAGACGCTTCGCGCGGATGCGGACGGTGGGCGATTTGCGGGCAGGGGGTATGCGGGCCGGGCCGGAGGCCGGCGCTCCGGGGGCGGGAACTTGCCGGGGCGGTGCCCGGCGCTCCAAAGCGGCGGCGGGTTTGCGGGAGCTTGCGGTTGGGCTGCGTCACGGGATGATTGAATTCCGCCACGGTTCCGGTTTAATACGTCCGTGTCGAACGCAACAGAACAACCGGCCAAGCCGCACTGGCTGCAGGTGATGGTCATCGGGCACCGGCCTGACCTCACGTTTTTGCGCATCGCGGTGCTGGTGGTGGTTTGTGTCATCCTGCGTCAATTTGTGCTGCTGCCGATCCGGGTGCAGGGGATTTCAATGGAGCCGACGTATCGCACGGGCCAGATCGAATGTGTGAACCGCCTGGCGTACCTCCGGCATGAACCGCAGCGGGGTGATGTCGTTTCCGTGCGGCTGGCCGGCGACAGCATCATGTTCATGAAGCGCATCATCGGCCTGCCGGGGGAAACGGTTTCGTTTCATGAAGGGAAGACCTACATCAACGGCAAACTTTTGGCCGAGCCCTATTTGAAAGAGCCCTGCAACTGGGAGGCGGGGCCGGTGGAATGCGCCACGAATGAATATTATGTGGTGGGGGACAACCGTTCGATGGCGTTTGAGCTGCATACCAAGGGCCGGGCCGGGCGGGAACGCATCGTGGGCAAAGTATTATGAAGATTGTTGTCCGGTTATTTTTATTGGCGGCGGCGGTGGCGCTGGGTTGGTGGCTGTGGACGGCCTGCTTTCCAAGTCCGGAGAAGGTCGTGCTGAAGCGCCTGCAAAGCCTCGCGGGATTGCTGACGTTCAAGTCCGATATCAGCAACATCGGCCGGGCGAGCCGGGCGTCTGACTTCATCGGTTTTTTCAGCGTGGATACCGAGGTGGTGGTGGATGTGCCGGAGTTGGGGGTGCATACGCTGACCGGCCGGGACGAGGTGCGGGAGGCGGCCAATGGCGGTTTCGCCACGCTGCCCAGCCTGGCGGTGACCTTTCTGGATGCGACGGCGCGGATCGGCCCGGACAAGCAGACGGCGGAGGTGAGCTGCACCCTGCGGGCGACGGTGGGCAACGAGAAGGATTTTGGCGTGCAGGAGATGCGCTTCAAATTGAAGAAGATCGAGGGAACGTGGCAGATCACCCGGGCGGAGACGGTGAAGACGTTGAGGTAAGTGTGTGCCGCACGGGCCAGTGGGAGGGACGAAATTCGGTATTATGTCAACAAAGGGGGCTGACGCTGGTTTTCGTTCGTCAAACGTTCCGCAGCTTGCGAAATCGCACCCGGACGGCATAATGGATTTCAAAATGGAACTGCGTCATCTGCGATATTTTGTGGCCGTGGCGGAGGCGTTAAATTTCACCAAGGCATCCGGGCGCATGCGGGTGGCGCAGCCGGCCTTGAGCCGGCAGGTCGCGGATTTGGAGGAGGAGCTGGGCGTAGACCTGCTGAAACGCACTTCGCATGGCGTCCGGCTGACGGCCGAGGGGGAAATGTTTCTGGCGGAGGCGCGGGGGATACTGAGACGCGCGGATGAGTCCGTGACGAAGGTGCGTGCGCTGGCCCGCGGCGAGCTGGGCGAACTGCAAGTCGGATATTTGCCGCCGCTGGATTTGCACATCCTGCCACGCGCGCTCGCGGAATTTCAAAAGGCGACGCCGGGGGTGAAGGTTGTGTTGCATGATCTGGGCAGTGATGAAATCTGCGATGAGCTGCGAAACGGAACCTTGCATCTCGGCCTCATGATGCAGCCCAGCGAGGAAGCCACTGCGGGGATAGAATTCGAGGAGGTTGGCCGCTATCCGTTCTTCGTGGCGATGACGTCAGGTCATCCCTTGGCGAGGCTGAAGGCAATTTCCATCGAAACGCTGGCGAAGCAGCCCTTGGCCATCCTTGACCGCCGGAGAAATTCTGAATTTCACCGGATATTGAGACGCGTTTTTGCGCCGCTGCGTCCGAACATCGCGACGGAGAGTGACAGCATGAATTCGCTGATCACGGAGATCAACGTGGGCAAGTGCGTGGCGGTGGTCAGCGAGGCTTTCAAGCAGGCCGTTGGAGCGAGGCTCCTGTATCGCAAACTGGTCAATACTGAGGTGGCCATGTGCGTGGGCATTGCGCGGGCGAAAAATGGCGACCTGCCGCCGGCGGCGGAAAAACTTTGTGCCACGATCCGGAAGGTCGGCAAAGGCTGATGATCGCGCCGCTCGCCAAAAGTGAAATGGGACTGGAAGGTTCGTTTTTGCCCGCCACCCTCCGGCGGGTGGCGGGCAAAAACGAAGAAATTTATTGGGGCAGGTACCCAGGGTAGCTCCTTCGTCGCAACCCTGGGCTGAATGCTACAACTCCGTTGGAGTTGGGAGGCGGCGTAAGGGTGACGCCGTTCGCCAAAAGTCCAAGCTGGACTGGCCGGCAATAATCCTTGCTCCGCATCGGCTGCAATTTTTCTCAAACGCTTTCATTTCTGATATTCCCGAAAAGCATTGCCACCAATGAAAGGTGGTATTGGGCGCTTTTCCATGACGCTGCTAAGGTCTTTTCAAGGTTGGCACGCGCCGACAAAACAAACATAAAACCAAAAATAGAAAGGCAAACATCATGAACACACAGAAATCAAATCAGCAGCAAAACCAGGGAAACGCCACCAGCGCCAAACCCAGCAAGGCGATCGTTTTGGTTCATGGCGGCTTCGTGGACGGTTCGGGCTGGGCGGGCGTTCACAAGATCCTCAAGAACCAGGGATATGACGTCGTGGTGGTTCAGAATCCGACGAAATCACTGGCGGATGATGTCGCGACCACCAAGGCCGCCATCGACAGTTTGAACGGGGAGGTCGTGCTCGTTGGCCATTCGTATGGTGGCGTGGTGATCACCGAGGCGGGAACCCATCCGAAGGTTTCCAGCCTGGTTTACATCACCGCGTTCGCTCCGGACAAGGGGGAATCGGTGTCCTCGCTGATCGCGAATCCTCCGCCCGGCGCGCCCGTGCCGCCGATCTTGCCGCCCAAGGACGGCTATCTCTTCCTGGACCGGGCAAAATTCGCGGCCTCCTTCGCGGCGGATGTTGAAGAGAACCTGGCTTCGTTCATGGCCGATTCCCAGGTGCCTTGGGGGCTTGATGCCCTGGCCGGCACCGTGACGGAACCGGCATGGAAGAGCAAGCCGAGCTATTATCTGGTCGCCACCGAGGACAAGATGATTCCGCCTCCCGCTCAACGGGCGATGGCGGGACGCGCCCAAGCGCAAGTGACGGAAGTGCCGGGCAGCCATGCCATCTACGTTTCAAAACCGGCGGAGGTTGCCGAATTCATCCGGCAGGCGGCGGAAGAAAACTGAAATTGAGGCAGCGTGATCTGCTCACTCACTGGCGAAGGCTTGAAGGGCTTCGCCAGTGATTTTGTTTTGTGGAAGTGGGCTGTGAAAAAGGCATCTCTGTTACACCACACTAGCGTTGGCCATCGATGACGAATGACGTGGTGAGATTGGGGGTGGCGGTTGCAGGTCGGCCGCTGCGGCTGGTCCCTGTCTCCCAACACAGCCGCCGCCCGTTGTCTGGGTGCTACAACTCCGTTGGAGTTGGGCAGCGTAAGGTCGGAATGAAGACGGAATAAAACGGAATGTATACGGAATGAAGCTGGCACGTCGCCAGATGGGGACGCTCAATATGAAAGAATTTTTTGGAGGGGATAAAGTAGGGGCATGGGGGCGAAAAGACGAGGATGGAGGGTGGACAGCGGGCCGATGATTGGCATCATAAAATAAAAAATGAAAAAAGGAGGGTTGGACAGCCTTTGTCCAACCGGGTGGGGTAGGATTTCGCCAACATGAATGATGAAGGTACTAATGTGCGGTTACCAATGTTGAATGGCGCGGCTAGATCGAAAGCGCCGGTTGCAGGTCAGCCGCTGCGGCTGGTCCCTTTCTCCCAAACACAGCCGCGCTCCGTTGTGGAGTCCGGAAGCGTCCTTGCAAAGCGTTGGGAATCAAGGGCTATTAGCCCCTATTAGCCTTTGTTAGGCCTTAGAATTTTTAAAGTATGGCGGACGGCCACCGGGGGACGGGAAGTAGTTGATGGTTGATAGTTGAGAGACAAATAAACTGCCGAAAAGGCCAATGAAAACGCAAAAAGTCCGAGGACGGACGGGTAATCAAATTAAGGTGAATTAAACTAAATTAAACCTCATGAATTTACGATGCCGGATTCACGATTTGCAAGTGGCGGGGTGCGACCGATGGCGGCGGGCCATGCGAATGGCCCGTTGCGGGCAATGTTCCTGCGGGGTACTTGCGTACGGCCACCAGACCCGCGTTCCGGTGGTGGCGGTTCGATGCCGGGCTGGCCGTCACTGTCGCGGCGCGGCTTTGGTCAGTTGCCGGATTTGTTGCGAAAACCCCTGTAAATCCGGCTGAATCCAAGTAAATCCAAGTAAATCCAACCAAATTATGAAAAGCGTGCGATGCTGGCGGGTGGGGAGTGGTAAAGGGCATGGTTATGAAGGTTTTTTGAAACTTTCAAAGGGTGCCGGTTTTGAATAATAGTCTTTATGCCGCAGTTTTCTTATAGAGCCCGTAAACGTTCCGGCGAACTCGTCGAGGGCGTGGTTGAAGTGCCGGATCGTACTGCCGCCCAGCAGCAGATCCAGCGTTCCGGCCTGTTTCCCATTGTCATCACGGATGTGAAGGGGGGGGCGACGCCGGCGGTCAATGGCAAGGCCAAGGGCGTGAACCTGATGGCGTTTTTGCCGCCGTCGATGCAGGCGCAGTTGAACCAAAAGCGGAAGCCGAAGCTGCAGGAGCTGGCGACGTTCACCACGCAGCTCGCGAACCTGCTGAATTCGGGCATGGCGCTGACGGTGGCGCTGAACAGCATGTCGCATCTGTCGACCAAGGGGATTCCCCCCGAGGTGAGCAAGGAGCTGAAGCAGGAGGTGACGGAGGGCCGTTCGTTGTCGGACGCGATGGCGCGGCAGCCGGTGATCTTCTCGGACCTGTACGTGAACATGGTGCGGGCGGGGGAGACGAGCGGTTCGCTGGTGCCGGTGCTGCGCCGGATGGCGACGCATTTCCAGCAGTTTGCGGATGTGCAGGCGAAGTTCAAGTCGGCGATGATCTACCCGGCGATGGTGATCGGGGTGGGCATTCTGCTGGTGACTTTTTTCATGACGGTGATGATGCCGAAATTCATCGAGATCTTCCAGGGGTTCAACATTCCGCTGCCGCTGCCGACGCTGTTCCTGATCGGGGTGAGCCGGATGTTTACGACGTATTGGTGGCTGCTGGGCGGGAGCGTGCTGGCGCTGGTGATCCTGTACAAGCGTTTTGCGACGAGCGAAGCGGGCGCGCGGAAGCTGGACGGCTGGCGGATGAAGGCGCCGATCTTCGGGCCGGTGGTGCGGGTGAACCTGTTCGGGCAGTTTGCGCGGACGCTGGGGACGCTGCTGCAAAACGGGGTGCCGGTGCTGACGGCGTTGAAGATCACGGAGCAGGTGATGTCGAACGTCCACATCAAGGAGGCGATCGCCAAGACGCGGGAGGCGGTGACGGACGGCAAGACGCTGGCGCAGCCGCTGGCGCAGAGCAAGCTGTTCCCACAATTGATGGTGGACCTGGTGCGCATCGGCGAGGAGACGGGCGATGTGCCGGGGTCGCTGAACAACCTGGCGGACACGTATGAAGGGGAGCTGGCGATCGCGCTGCGGGTGATGAGCGATCTGATCGGGCCGGTGCTGATCATTGTGATGGCCATTGTCGTGGGATTTTTGCTGTTGAGCATCTTCCTGCCGCTGTTCAAGCTGATTTCCTCGATTCACTGAACGGCGATGAAGCTGGGCCATACATATTTTTCAGCATACAGGCGCGGGCCTAAATGGTTTTACGCCCGCCCTCTCCAGCGGGGAGAGGGGGAAACGGTTTCCGCGTCTTGGCAAAAAGATGGTGTCTTGGTTCATGAGGGCAATGCGCGAATGTTTCGGGGAAAGCGCTCCCGGAGCGTCTCATCCATTCCATGGAGGAGAGGGGGACCGGAGACCGCAGTTCCAGCGGTTACGGGTCTAAGGGCATCGCCAAAATGTGCCCGCCGGCGCGGTTATACGCTGATCGAGATCATGATCGTGGTGGCGATCATCGGGTTGCTGGCGGCGATGGGGCTGCCATCGATCATGAAGGCGTTGCAGAAGGAGGGAATGCGCAAGGCGATCAGCGACATCACGGAGGTGTGCGGCTCGGCGCGCGCGAAGGCGATTTTTACCGGGCAGAAGGTGGCGGTGGTGTTTCATCCGGGCGACCAAACGTTTTCGGTGGAAGGCGGCGGGCCGGGCCAGGGTTCGGTGTATGTGGCGGCCTCGAAGCTGCCGGATGATGTGTTCATGCCCATGCTGGACATCAATCAGCAGGATTTTGGCGGCTCGGAATGGGCGAAGGTGTGGTTTTACCCGAACGGCACGAGTGATGAGATGACGATTGTGCTGCATGACCGTACGGACTGGAGAAAGAAGATCACGCTGGAATTTTCCACGGGCCTGACCCGGGTTTCGGATGTCGACAAATGAAGCTTAACCCACCCAACCAGCCGGCGACAGGACCGGCGGCGGACAGGCGCCCGCGCCACCCACGGGGCCGGCGGGCGTTTTCGCTGCTGGAGGTGATGATCGCGATTGCGGTGCTGTTCATCGGGACGTTTGCGATTTTGGGGCTGGTTTCGAGCTCGCTGGAGAATGCGCGGCGGTTGCAGCGTCCGCTGGTGGATGCGAGCGCGCTGGTTTCGCAGTTGTCGATGACGAACAAGCTGGTGGAGGGGGAATGCTCCGGGAACCTGGGGGATGTGCTGGGGAAGGCGTACAGCGATTACCGGTATGTCGGGGTGATCATTGAGGTGCAGTCGAACCGGCTGTTTGAAGCCGACTATCGAATTTACAACGCCCGCGGCGGCAACGATGTGATCTCGCGGACGACGACGTTGTTGTTCCGGCCGGAATCGCCGCCGGGCAGCCTGGACGGGGGGCATTTTGGGCAATGAAGACCATCCGACAAAAAGAACGGCGGGGCGGTTTTACGTTGGTCGAGATCATGGTGGCGATTGCCGTGTTCATGATGTTGATCGCGGTGATCTATTCGACGTGGGCGCTGGTGATGAAGGCGACGAAGGTGGGGCAGGAGGCGGCCGCGCAGGCGCAACGCCAGCGGATCGCGCTGCGGACGATCGAGGATTCGCTGATGTGCGTCCAGTCATATCAGGCCTCGCAGCGATATTACTATTTTGACGTGGAAAATGGGGACACGCCGGTGCTGAGTTTTGCCTCGCGGGTGCCGGATGTGTTTCCGCGGAACGGGAAGTTCGGCAGCTTCAACCTGCGGCGGGTGACGTTCTCGCTCGAGGCGGGCGAGGGCGGGGAAAAGAACCTGGTGCTGCGGCAGAACCCGATCCTGATGGACATGGACGAGGACGAGCAAAAAAATCCGCTGATCCTGGCGCATAATGTGAAGAAGTTTGACGTCGAGTGCTGGGACACGAACCAGATGGACTGGGTGACGGAGTGGGTGGACACGAATGCCATTCCGCCGATGCTGCGGGTGGGCCTGGTGCTGGGCGGCAACACGTCCGGCGGCGGCCAGGCGCCGGAACTGACGGTGGTGCGGGCGTTTTCGATGCCATCGTCCATGATGCCGGCGGCGGTGGAACGCGGCGGGAAGCAGCAGTGATGCCATGAAAATTTCCCCCGCAAAAAAAAATCGCGGCATCGCCGTCATCGTGGCGCTGGTGGCGGTGACGGTGTTGACGATCCTGGCGGGCGCGTTTGCCTACTCGATGAAGGTGGAGACGCATCTGGCGGCCCACGCGAACAATGACGAGCAGATGTTGTGGATGGGGCGCGCCGGGGTGGAACTGGCGCGCTATGTGGTGGCGCAGGAAAACAAACAGCAATATGACGGGCTGAACCAGATCTGGGCCGGCGGGCCCGGCGCGGGCGCGGAGACGAACGGGCCGCTGGCGGGCATGTCACTGACGGATTTTCCCGTGGGCGACGAGGGCGGAACGATTTCGGTGAAGATCATCGACCTGGAACGCAAAGTGAACGTGAACAGCGCGCCGCCGTTGCTGCTGCAACAGGTGTTGACGGTGATGGGCGCGGATGCGGGCGACATCACGGCGGTGTCGGACGGGATTTTGGACTGGGTGGACCCGGATGATGATCCGCGGCCCGGCGGGGCGGAGAGCGATTATTACCAGGGACAAAACCCACCGTATTACGCGAAGAACGCGCCGATGGACGACATTTCTGAACTGCTGCTGATCAAGGGGGTGACGGAGGCCATGTACAACGGCGGCGAAGATACCAATTCCGCGGGGGCGGCGTTTCAGCATCAGAAGCTCGGCTTTGGCCACGCGCCGGGTGAAGCGCCGAGCTATGCGTTCGGGCTGAAGGATGTGTTCACGCCGTTTTCATCCGGGAGGATCAACATCAACACGGCGGATACGACGGTGCTGCAATTCATCCCGGGCGTGGACACGACCACGGCGGCGGACATCCTGAAATACCGGGCCGGGCCGGACGGGCAGGACGGCACGGAGGACGACATGCCGTTCGTGAATCCGGGCCAGTTGGCGGCGGTCGGCGTGAACCAGGATCTGGTCAGCAAGATCACACCTTTCATAACGACGAAGAGCACGACGTTCGAGGTGCATGTGACGGCGCGCGTGGCGAATTACACGCGGGAGTTTGTGGCGGTTATTTATCGCAACGGGACGAGCGTGCAGACGGTGGGGTTCTATTGGAAATGAGTTGAGTTTTTGCCGGGACGCGAGGTATTGTCTTGGCATGCGCCGACTGTTAACCGTGCTGTTATTGTTCGTGACCATGGCGGCGTTTGCCGCCGTCACGGGCAAGGTGGTCAAAGTGCTGCCCTTCTTCCTGGACGAGCAGGGGCGCATTGCGAAATCACCCAGCCTGTTTGACCGCGACGCGTACCAGGTCTATCTGCGCGAACACACGAACCAGATCTCCGGCATCCGCTACGATGTGCTGTGGCAGGCGGAAACCGCCGGGAGCGGGAAATTGAAGGTCCGCGTGGAACTGCGCGGCACGCTCGCGGGTGACCTGCCAAAAACCAAGACCCTGGAGGCCGAAACTGCGCCCGGCAAATCCGGCGGATGGACGGAAGTCAAATTGACGGGGGACGATTACCGGAGCTTCGGGCCCGTCGTGGCGTGGCGCACGACGCTGTGGAACGGGGCGGACCAGGTGGGCGAGCAAAAATCTTTCCTCTGGTGAATTCGTCGCCGATTCCCATCAAGATCTTCTGCGTCTGCGGGCAGAAGTACGCTTTTGAGGTGCATCCGGACAACGGCCGGATGCCGGTGCCCGTGGCCTGTCCGGTGTGCAAGCGCGACGGAACGGATGAGGCCAACCGGATCATCACCAAAATTCTCAATGGCAAGACCCAGCCGCTGCCGCCGCCGAGCGTCAATGCGTTGCTGAACTCGGTGCAGGCCAGCCTGGCACCGCACCTGGTGGACGCGTTGAAAAACGCGGTGGTGCAGGAGCTGGCGGCGCAACGGCGCGATCTGCTGGCGGCGCAGCAGGCCGCCTCGGCGGAGTTGACCGTGCTGATCCAGCGGCTGGAATCCGTCCAGACGCCGCTGCTGGAACGGCTGCGCGCCTACGAATCGCGCATCGGGGAGCTGGAGAAAGAGCTGGCGGACCAGTCGAAGGAAAACCGCGAGCTGTTGAAGCTGAAGATCGACCTGCTGAAGGAGCAGGTGGAAACAGAACGCGCGGCGGGCCGGATCAAATTCAACACGTTCAATTAGGGCGGTTGTTTGTAGAGGCGGGAAAAGCTCCAAATTCCAAGCTCCAAGCACCAGAGAAATTTCAACCTCCAAACTTCAAATCGTATTCGTGCTGGAGCGGGTAAAGAAGGTTGGATGCTTGTTTAGAGCCTGGTGTTGTTCTGGAGCTTGGGATTTATCTATTTAGCCGCCGTCTTTTTCTCTTGCGCCAGCAACGCCTGCTCATAGCAGTTCAAGGCTTCATCGTAGCGGCGCAGGCGGTTGAGCAAGCCGCCCTTGTGGAGATGGGCGATCACGAGCGTATGGTCGGCGGTGATGGCGCGGTTGTAGCATTGCAGGGCCTCCTCCTCGCGCCCGAGTTTTTCGAGGGCGGCGGCGCGCTTGACGAGCGCCTCGGCACGTTCGGGGTTGGCGGAAAGAAATTTGTCAAAACATTCGAGCGCCTTGAGCGGGGCGCCGGCGTCGAGATGTTTTTGCCCCTCGCTCAGCAGGTCGGCGGGCTTGGCGGCCACGATTTCAGGCAGCATTTTCTGGCCGCTTTCAAGTTCGTTGATGCGCCGTTCGAGGCGGTCAACGACGCCGAGCAACTGGGCGTTGGCGGTCTCCACGGTGGCGCGGCCGGGCGCGGCGAGCTGGTGGACGGCGTTGCCGTTGGCGAGGGGGTTGTGCTGCTGGGAGGAGATCTGCGCGAGCTGGGTGAAGGCGCGCCATTGGAAATAGACCATGAGGAGCATGATGCCCAATCCGGCCAGGCCGAAGGCACCCGCTAAAAAGAGGGTGGTCTGCTGCGTCTTGCGGGCGGCGTCGGCATCGCTGGCGCGCTGTTTGGTGACGGTGTCCTCGAGGGACTGCAGGCGGGCGGCGAGGGCGTCGGCATTGCTTTTGGCGGCATCCAGGGCGGCTTCCTGGGTCTTCTGGATGGCCAGTTGCGACTCGTGGATCTGTTCCTGGATGTGCAGGTAATTGTTCGCGACCTCCTCGCGCGTGACGCCGGGAGGCGTGGCCCATTCGTTCGTGTCCGCCGCCAACAGGCGCGCCGCGAGGAAAACGCCCGCGACGGCGATCAAAAGTTTCTGGCTAAAATGCAAATTCATACCAAGGCCTGAAAATCGTGGTTTGTCGGGGAAATGATGTCAAGCGCATGGCGGCACTAATTATCCGCAACCGGGAGCCATGCGGACGGTTGAAACGGCCTCCGAGTTGAAGGTTGAGGCGGCGTAAACGCCACGCCTTGATCATTTTTTCAGATCAAACTCGAGGCGCGAGCGCGAGCCGGTCTGGACGTTTTCCATCAGAAACGTTTGTACCTGCCACTGGCCGTTAACTTTCTTGAAATCCTTTGGCTGGAAAATCTTGAGCTGCTTTCCTTTTGCGTCGTAAGCGTAGGCTTCCACGATGCCAAGAGTTTCGGTGTCGATCCATGACATCACCCGCGAGTAGCCGTTGGTGGCGGGCTCAGGGTTGGTGCTTTCGAGCACCGTGCAGCCGCGGCTGCTGTGGACTTCGCGTTTCAAAACCTTTTGTTGGGGCCAGTGGAAGAATTCCAAGCCGAGATCGGCGAGGTAGAAATCCGAGCCGGCAAACGGGGCCATCATTTCCGCGTCAGATAATTTGTGCGGGGTGGGAAACAAATGTCCCAGCACCGGAATGCCTCCGATCAACTCATATGTATCATGGGCATAAATGTCCGGTTGATCCGCGGCATGAATGACACGAAGGCTTTCCGCTTTGTTGGTCCAGCTTGCCTGGTAGATGCTTTGCCAGTTGGTCGGGGTGACAACAGTCAGGCATTCCACCCGGGCTTCTGAACGGGTGCCGTTTCCATCCTTGATTTTCAAAACGCCCGTGTTGGTAAAATCATCCGCCGGCTGCATTGCTGAAATTATTTTCAGTGCGAGTGAGCGTCCTTGAATTTCCGCACCGGACAAGGCGTTGGTTGTCTGCGCCACCGCGCCGATGGTGACCAGCAACAGCATCGCGGCGGCTGCGGACAGGAGCTTCATTTCGGCGCGAGCGCGAGCTGGATGGCTTCGGAGATTTGCTTCACGAAGTGGACTTTCAATTTCGCACGCACTTCGGCCGGGACGTCCATCCAGTCCGGCTTGTTGCCTTCGGGCAGGATGACCTGTTTCACGCCGAAGCGGGAGGCGGCGATGACCTTTTCCTTGATGCCGCCGACGCGCAGGACGCGTCCGCGCAGGCTGATTTCCCCGGTCATGGCGGTGTCGGAGCGGACCCGCTGCTTGCGCAGGAGGGAGGCCAGCGCGACACAGATGGTCACCCCGGCGCTCGGCCCGTCTTTCGGGGTGGCCCCGGCGGGAACATGGATGTGCAGGTCGTGCTTGCCGTAGTCGTCAAAATCGAGGTCGAGTTTTTTCGCCTGGCTGCGGAGATAGCTGACGGCGGTCTGCGCGCTTTCCTTCATGACATCGCCGAGGGAGCCGGTCAGGAGCAGGCCGCCGCGGCCGCGCATGCGCGTGGCTTCGATGAAGAGGATGTCGCCGCCCACGGGCGTCCAGGCCAGGCCGGTGGCGATGCCGACCTCGGAAATCTTCTCGGCGCTTTCGGAGACGAACTTGGCGTGGCCGAGATAGCTTTCCAGGTCCTTGGCATCGATCTTGACGAGTTCCGCCGAGCCGTTGCGGGAGATGATTTTGCGGGTGGCCTTGCGGGAGAGCGCGGCAATCTCGCGCTCGAGCTGGCGCACGCCGGCTTCGCGGGTGTATTCGCGGATGAGCATGCGCAAGGCGGGGTCGGTAAATTTCACGTCGCTCTTGGTGAGTCCGTGTTCCTCGATCTGGCGGGGGACGAGATAGCGCTTGGCGATCTCCAGTTTTTCGGTCTCGGTATAGCTGGGCAGTTCGATGACTTCCAGCCGGTCGCGCAAGGCGGGATGGATGGGCTCCAGCCAGTTGGCGGTGGAGATGAACAGCACGCGTGACAAATCGAACGGCAGGTCGAGGTAATGATCGGTGAACGTGCTGTTTTGGGCGGGGTCGAGGACTTCGAGCAGCGCGGACGCCGGGTCGCCGCGAAAATCCGCGCCAACCTTGTCCAGTTCGTCGAGGAGGATGACCGGGTTGCGGCTTTCCACGCGGCGCAAGGTCTGGATGATGCGCCCGGGCATGGCACCGACATAGGTGCGGCGGTGGCCGCGGATCTCGGCCTCGTCGCGCATGCCGCCGAGGGAGATGCGGGCAAATTTGCGGCCCAAGGCATCGGCCACGCTTTTGCCGAGGGAGGTCTTGCCGACGCCGGGGGGGCCGACGAGGCAGAGCAGGGGGCCTTTGATCTCCTTGCGACGCTTGATGACGGCGATGTATTCGAGGAGCCGGTCCTTGACTTTTTCGAGGCCGAAATGCTGCTCGTTCAGGATCTTTTCCGCCGCCTTCAAATCCAGCTTGTCCTCGGTGCCTTTTTCCCAGGGGAGGTTCAGGATCCAATCGAGGTAATTGCGGCCGACACCGTATTCGGCGGCGGCGGGCGGTGTTTGCTGGAGGCGTTCGAGCTCCTGTTCAGCGGCCTTGCGGACTTCGGCAGGGAGGACGGCCTTCTCGACCTTTTCCCGCAGCAATTTGAGCTCGGCGCTGTTGGTGTCGCCATCGCCGAGTTCGCGCTGGATGGCGCGGAGCTGTTCGCGCAGGAAGAAATCGCGCTGGGTCTTGGCAATGGAACTGGCGACATCGCTCTGGATCTTGGAACTCAACGTGAGCACCTCCTGCTCGCGATTGAGCATGGGGAGGAGCGACTGCAGGCGTTCGCGGACGGAAATCATTTCCAGCAGCTTCTGCCGGTCTTCCAGCGAAAGGTTCAGGTTGGCGGCGATGAGGTCGGCAAAGTGGCCGGGATGCTCGGTGTTCAGCGCGGCGATCTTGACCTGGTCGGTCAGCGCCGAGGACATCTTGGCGATCTCCTCGAACTGCTTGTGCGCGTTGCGGAGCATGGCCTGCAATTCGATGGAGTCCTCGGCATCATCGCGCAGGAGTTCGTAGTGGGCGCGGAGATAGGGCGCCGGGGGCTCGTAATCCTTCAGGCGGATGCGCCAGAGGCCTTCGACGAGGACGCGGGCGGTGCCATCGGGAAATTTCACCATCTTGGCGAGGCGCGAGACGCAGCCGACCGTGTGGAGATCGCCGGGTGCGGGTTCGGGGACATCGGCGTTGCGCTGCAGCACGGCCCCGAAGAGACGGTCGCCGGCGACGAGGTCATCCACGAGCTTGAGGCTGGGACCGGTCTCGACCAGCAGCGGCACGACCGCGCCGGGGAAAATCACGATGTCTGACAGCCCCAAGACCGGCAGGATGTCCGGCAGCGAGCGGGAAGAGAATTTTGCCGGGACATCGGATTTGTCGCCGGTGCCAAGGATGCTGACAAATTCTGTTTCCGCCGAGGTTTTCGTCGTCATGCCATTAGGTTAGAGGCCGCTGCGCCCAAAAAGTTCAGCCACGGGTCATTCGCCTTGAGTGATGGGAACCTTTTTACTTTTTGACTGGACCTGGCGTACGGGGGGCACGTCAATGCGCAAAAATCCGTTCACGTAGATCGCCTTGGCCGCGTTGAGGTCATAACCGGGCGGCAAATCGAGGATGGTTTCAAAGGGGCCATAGGTGATCTCCATCACCAGAAAACTGCAATGCGGGGAGCGGCAGCAATCGGGGCGGTTGCCGCTGATGCGGAGCCGGCTGCCATCGACAACGATTTCCAGGCTGTCGCTTTTCATGCCCGCCAGCTCGACTTTGACGACGAGGCCGGACTCGGTGGAGTAGACATCGGTGTTGGGCGCCCAGCGGCCGGTGGTGGGATCGCCGTTGCCGCCCATGGCGGAGCTGCGCGAGGTGAAATGAATCGTGGAACTGACTTTGGTTACGGCCATGATGATTTATTCCTGATGATGGTGAACTGGTCAGTGCGGGGTGGTTTTCTTGGCATCGGACTCGTGACCCTGTTCACAGCCACAGCCGCAGTCGTGGTCATGGGTGTGCTTTTTTTGGCCCGAACTGCGCCAGACGAAAAACACAGCAATGCCCAAAACTGCCGCCAACGGGAGAAATTGCTGCCAGTTCATGCTGCCAACATAACTGCAATTAGGAATCACGCAAATGGAAATTTTTCATGCTGATCTTAGTTCTGCTAACAATCGGGGAAAGCGGGGGGAAAGCAGGGCTTTAACATTAAGAATTTGAAATTTTGGCGCTTCGGCGTACGCTCCGCGCATGGCCGAACCGTTCCGTCATTTTCACCGTGTCAGCTACGCCGAATGCACCGTCGGCGACCACATCTACCACTCCCGCTATCTGGACCTGCTGGAGGCGGCGCGTGGCGAATTCATGCGGGCCGCCGGCGCGACCGTCCGGCAATGGCAGGAGCAGGATTGCATCTTTCCGGTGATCGAGGCGCGGCTGCGCTACAAATTTCCGGCCCGCTATGACGATCTGCTGACGATCGAGGTCTGGCCGACGCTGCTGGAGCGGGTGCGGTTGAATTTTGGCCACCGCGTGCTGAACCAGTCAGGAAAATTGATCTTGGAAGCGGAGACCTTTCACGCCTGCACGACCCGGGCCGAAAAACCAAGGAGGCTGCCAGAGGAACTGGCAGCCTCGCTGGCTCCGCAATTGGCGGTGGGACGAATCAGCTTTTGACGAATTTGCGCCGGGCAAACGAGACGAGGGCAAGCCCGCCAGAGACGGCCAAACTGATGGAGCCAGGCTCAGGCACGACCACAACGGGGTCGAACCCGCTGACGCCAAGAATGGCGGCGCGCGGGAAAATGCCGTAATTATCCACGTTTCCGCCGTCGTAGGTCAGCGTGATGCTGTCCAGCCGGAATTGGGCATCTGCCTCAGGGATCTGAATGCCCGCCGTGTAAAGCGAAAAGGCCCGGCCGGTCTCGGAGTTGTATTCATCGAGCAGATCGATCCGGCCGAAGCTGTTGAATGTGCCGGACGCGCCGGGGTTGTACCAGTTGGCGAGTGTGAAGCTGCCGCTGGAGGTCGCGCCGCCGGCAAAATTCAGCGTGTAATCCAGAATCGTGTCACCTTCAGCGCTGGTTCCGAACAGGAGCAGGCTCGTCAATGAGGCGTTGTCCGCATAGGAGATTCCAAGGGTGCCGGAGGTGTTTTCCGAGGAAATGATGAGGGCATTATTGCCGGTGGCCGGAGCCAGGCCATATCGGTTGCCGGCGGAATCGTTGATGGTCTGGCCGGCCGGCAAGGTGCCGCCATGGTTGCCGTGTGCGGCGTCGTAGGTGCTGTCGTAGAAGACGTTGCCCTGCGCATCAAACATCGTGGTGGTCGTGCTGCCGGCGGAGCCGGCGCCTTCGGCGATGATGTCGGCGTTGTAGCCGGACGTGATTGTCAGCGGGAGGGCCGGGGCCTCGGCCAGGGCCGCCGCGGCCGCCAGTAAAATCATTGCCCCAATGCCGATGCCTGTTCTCATGCCTTACGGGTCGACGGAAATATAACCCTACTTTAGCAAAATCGTTTGTTCCGGCTTGCGCGGTGTGATTTCCTCTGCGAAATTTCAGCGCGCGCGCGATGCAAAACAACAATTACCCCAAGCATTACTGTGGAGTTTTCGGCATTTTCGGTCATCCGAATGCCGCCGAGCTGACCTATTTCGGACTTTATGCCCTGCAACATCGCGGGCAGGAAAGCGCCGGCATCGTCACCTGTCACGACGGTCGGTTTTACAAGCACCACGGGATGGGGCTGGTCCCGCAGATTTTTGCGGATCCGAAGATCCTGCATGAACTCGTCGGCGACCGCGCCATCGGCCACACGCGTTATTCCACGACCGGCTCATCGTCGCTGCGCAACGCGCAGCCGCTCACGGTGGATTGCGCCCGCGGCCAGATTGCCGTGGCGCACAACGGCAACCTGACCAATGCCGCCCAGCTCCGGGATGACCTGGAACAGCACGGCCTGGTTTTTCAGACGACGGTGGACAGCGAGATCATCATCATGATGCTGGCGCAGCCGGAGCTTGGCGGCGTGGCCAATTCGCTCGTCCAGACGATCCGCCGGATCGAGGGGGCGTATTCGCTCGTCATCATGACGGAGAAGGAGATGATCGGGGCGCGCGATCCGCACGGGTTCCGCCCGCTCTCGATCGGGAAGACGGCGAATGGCGCGTATGTGCTTTCGAGCGAGACGACGGCGTTCGACCTGATCCACGCCCAGTTTGTCCGCGATGTGGAACCCGGCGAAATTGTCATCGTCAACGAAAAGGGGCTGACGAGCATCCAGGCCTTTCCGGAACATCAGCGCAAGGCGTTCTGCATTTTCGAATACGTTTATTTTGCGCGGCCGGACAGCGTCATCAACGGGCACAGTGTTTATGAAGTGCGCAAGGAGATGGGGCGGCAGCTGGCGCGCGAGCACAACGTGAAGGCCGACCTGGTCATTCCCGTGCCGGACAGCGGGGTTTGCGCCGCGATGGGCTATGCCGAGCAATCCGGCATCCCCTATGAGATGGCCTTCATCCGCAACCATTACGTCGGCCGCAGCTTTTTGCAACCGACGCAGCTCATCCGGGATTTTAATGTGCGGGTGAAGCTCAACCTGATCGAATCGCTGGTGAAGGACAAGCGCGTCATCATCGTGGACGATTCCATCGTCCGCGGGACGACGTGCCGTTCGCGCGTGAAAACGCTGAAGGAAGCGGGTGCGAGGGAGGTCCATGTGGCGGTCAGTTGTCCGCCGCACATGAATCCGTGTGTCTATGGCATTGATTTTCCCGACCGCAGCAAGCTGATGGCGGCGAACAACACCGTGGACGAGATCCGGAGGTATCTGAACGCCGACTCGCTGCATTATCTGACCCAGGCGGGGATGGTGGCGGCGACGGGCCAGCCGAAGGAGAATTTCTGCATGGCGTGCTACGACGGCAATTATCCCGTGGCGTATGATCCGCTGCTGGACAAGCACATCATCGAACGCCGCCGGAAACAGACGATGACGCTCGGAGAGGCGGCGGCGAAGGAAGATGAGCAGATCAAGCTGTTGAAGGTTTGAGTGGCTCCGGTGATACGGGGTTTGCTACCGGAAACCTCATTGACGCCGCAGCTTTCCCCCGTCAGAATCCTGTAAAATATGAAAGTGTCCGCCTTAACAAGGGAGCGGCCAGAGTTCAATACTCGTCACTCATCGCCTGGCAGCCGTTTTTCAGCCGTGCCGACGGTTGATCAAATCATGGTCGAGGAACGGGCGGCGTCGTTCACCAAGCGCAGCATCAAGACCTCCGCCAAGCTCGCTGGGCTCAAGCTGGCGGTGAACATGTGCGACCTCACCACGCTGGAAGGCAAGGACACCCCCGGCAAGGTCGCTTATCTCTGCCGCAAGGCGCTCCAGCCCATGGAGGCGAAATACGATGTGCCAAGCTGCGCCGCCGTGTGCGTTTACCCGAACATGGTCAAATACGCGCGGAAATTTCTGGGCGAAAAATCGCCGGTGAACATCGCGGCGGTGGCAACCGGTTTTCCCAGCGGCCAGTATCCGCTCCGCACCCGGCTCGAGGAAGTCCGCCGCACGGTGGTGGATGGCGCAGATGAGATCGACATGGTCATCAACCGCGCGGCCTTTCTGGCGGGCGATCATGCGCTGGTTTTTGACGAGATCGCGGCCACGAAGGAAGCCTGCGGCCCGGCGCACTTGAAGGTGATTCTTGAGACCGGTGAACTGGTCACCTACGACAACGTCCGGCTTGCGAGTGAGATTGCGATGCAGGCGGGCGGCGATTTCATCAAGACCAGCACGGGCAAGGTGAGCCCGGCGGCGACGATTCCGGTGACGCTGGTGATGCTGGAGGCGATCCGCGATTACTTTTTTGCGACGGGCATCCGCATCGGCATGAAGCCGGCCGGGGGCATCCGCACATCCAAGCAGGCGCTGGCGTACCTGGTGATGGTCAAGGAAACGCTGGGCGACGACTGGTTGAACCCGCAGATGTTCCGCTTCGGCGCGAGCACGCTCGTCAATGACCTGTTGATGCAGATCGCCAAGTCGGTGGATGGTAATTATCAAAGCGCGGACTATTTTTCTCTCCCATGAAATCGAAATTGAAACCCGTGAAACTTTCTTCAAAGCGCGTTGTCGCCGCCACCAGCCACGCCGTGGTGCCGGTGAAGGACCGCAAATTGAATTTTGGCAACAAGTGGGATTTTGCGCCCGCACCGGAGGATTCCAAGGCTTACGTCATCGCGCCGCAGCATGAATTGTTCATCAACGGCAAATTTGTCTCGCCGACGTCCGGCAAGTATTTTGAGTCCATCAATCCGGCCACGGAGCAGACGCTGACGACGATCGCCGCGGCCAATGAGGCGGATGTGGATACGGCGGTGAAGGCGGCCCGCAAGGCTTATGACAAGGTCTGGAGCAAGCTGCCGGGCCGGGAGCGGGGCAAATATCTGTACCGCATCGCCCGCATCATCCAGGAGAAGGCGCGCGAGCTGGCCGTGCTCGAAACGATGGATGGCGGCAAGACCATCAAGGAAAGCCGCGATGTGGATCTGCCGCTGGTGGCGGCGCATTTCTTTTATTACGCGGGCTGGGCGGACAAGCTGAAATATGCGTTCCCCGGCAAAACGCCGTCGCCGCTCGGCGTCGCGGGACAGATCATCCCGTGGAATTTTCCGTTGCTGATGGCAGCGTGGAAGATCGCGCCGGCGCTGGCGTGCGGGAACACGGTGGTTTTGAAGCCGGCAGAGACGACTTCCATCACGGCACTGCGGCTGGCGCAGATTTTTCAGGAGGCGGAACTGCCCGAGGGCGTGGTGAACATCGTGACCGGCGCGGGCGAGACCGGCGCGGCGCTGGTGAATCATCCGGACATCAACAAGCTGGCGTTCACCGGCAGCACGGAGGTGGGCAAGCGCATTGCGCAGGCGGTCGCGGGCACGAAGAAGAAGCTGACGCTGGAGCTTGGCGGCAAGGCGGCGAACATCTTATTCGAGGACGCGCCGCTGGACCAGGCCATTGAAGGCGTCATCAACGGCATCTATTTCAACCAGGGTCACGTTTGCTGCGCGGGCTCGCGGCTGTTTGTGCAGGAAGGGATCTATTCCACGGTCGTCAAGAAATTGCGCGACCGCATCCAGACCTTGCGCGTGGGCAATCCGCTGGACAAGAACACGGACATCGGCGCGATTAATTCCAGCGCGCAGTTGCAGAAGATCCGTGAACTGGTGCAAAGCGGCGTGGATGAAGGCGCGGAACTGACGCAGACGCAGTGCACGTTGCCGGCAAAGGGCTATTGGTTTGCGCCGTCATTCCTCACGGGTGTCACGCACGCACATCGCGTGGCGTCGGAGGAGATTTTTGGACCGGTGCTGAGCGTGATGACGTTCCGGACGCCGGAGGAGGCGTTTGAACGCGCCAACAACATCCCTTACGGCTTGAGCGCGGGCGTATGGACAGACAAGGGCAGCAAAATCTTCAAGATGGTCAACAAGCTGCGCGCCGGCGTGGTGTGGGCGAACACGTATAACAAGTTCGACCCGACCAGCCCGTTCGGCGGATATAAGGAAAGCGGTTTTGGCCGCGAAGGCGGCTTGCAGGGGTTGGGGGCGTATTGCCGGCTGGATTGAAACAGCGTTTGTGCCTTGAAACAACTCGGCTTCAAAACGGCGGCGGATTTTCGCGTGTGGCTGGCAGTCAACCACGGCAAGTGCGACGGCATCTGGCTGCGCTTGTTCAAGAAGGATTCCGGCCGGGCGACGGTCACTTATGCGGAGGCGCTGGATCAGGCATTGTGTTTCGGCTGGATCGACGGGCAGGTGAAATCCTTGGATGAACTTTCCTGGATTCAGAAATTTACGCCGCGACGCGCGCGCAGCGGGTGGTCCAAGCGGAACACGGAGCATGTGGAACGGCTGACCAAGGCGGGTTTGATGATGCCAGCCGGGTTGTTGGCGGTGGAAGCGGCCAAGGCCGATGGGCGGTGGAAAAGCGCCTATGAATCACCCAAGAACGCCAAGCCGCCGGAGGATTTTTTGCGGGCGTTGGGGAAGAATAGAAAGGCGAAGGTGTTTTTTGAAACACTGAACCGGGCCAATGTTTACGCCATCGTTTACCGGTTGCAAACGGCCAAGAAGCCGGAAACGCGGGCGCGGCGGATGGAAATCATTCTGGCGATGCTAGCGAAGGGCGGGAAATTTCATTGAGGCAGATAATGGATTGATGGGAGGACGTTTTGACTGGCGCTCTAAAGATTGGGGTTCCAACTCGCCGGGCCGGAGGCTGGCGCTCCGGGGATGGGTATCCAACTTGCCGGGGCGGTGCCCGGCGCTCCCGAGGTTGTAAACGCAAATCGCGTTGGCTTTTGGCGGGGGGCCTGTTAATTTTCGCGCCCATGCCCGATCCGGCCAGCTCCACAGCATCACCCACCAAGGTGCAGGTTTTTCTGCGCCGTTCGGTGTCCACAGTGCTGTTGTGGGCGGTGGTGATCGCGGCGATGTTTTCCAACAGCCACCTGATATCGGACGGGGTCTTTGTGCTGATGATCGCGACGCTGGCGGTGGCGGGCTTGGCGGAATTTTACGGGCTGGCGGCGAAACGCGGCCTGGCCTGCTTCAAGTACTCGGGCATCATCGGCGGAATGCTGCTGATGGTGGGGACGTTTCTGAATGTCACCGGCCACCTGGGCATGAATAATTCACCGGCGCGGGTGAATGATTTTGAAACCAGCTTCCTGATCCTGTTCGTGCTGGGTTTGTGCCTGCGCCAGCTTTTTGCGAAGGACAGCCCGGCCGGACTCACGGCGATCGCCGTGACCCTGTTTGGCCTGATGTATGTGCCATGGCTGTTGAACTTCATCCAGAAGATCAATTTTTTTCCGGGTGTCGAAGGCAAATATTTTCTGCTCTATTTCATCGTGCTGACAAAATTCAGCGACATGGGGGCGTATCTGGTGGGCTCGCTGATCGGCCGACATAAAATGATTCCGCGCATCAGTCCCGGCAAGACGTGGGAAGGCTTTGCAGGGGCGGTTGCGGTGTCCACGGGGGCGAGCCTGGTGTTCGTGCATTTTTTTGGCAGCCACATGGCGGGGATGAACACATTGCATGCGGTCGTGCTGGGGGTGGTGTTGAGCACGGCGGCCGTGGTCGGCGACCTGATCGAATCGCTGTTCAAACGCGAGTGCGGGGCGAAAGATTCGGGCAGCATCCTGCCGGGCATCGGCGGGGTTTTGGATTTGCTGGACAGCCTGCTGTTTAACGCGCCGTTGATGTATCTTTATTTGCGGCACATCCTGACGCATCCCTGATTCTTTGGCCATAGATGAATATAGCTGAAACACAGATAAAACCCGGTGAGAAGTTGATGGGACGATCGTCCTTGCCCCGGCTCGCTCGTTTGAAAGGGGGAAATGCTCTCTGTGTTTTTGGAAATGCGCGTCGTGGATTGAATTCCACCCCTCACCCTAGCCCTCTCCCCTCTGAGGGGCGAGGGGACCGGACGGCGTCTTTGGAAATATGCAGTGCGGGTTCAAAGGATAATCTGGTTAGCAATTGCGGCGCGCGCGGAGCGACGCGCCCTACCTGCTTAATTGAAAAAAGACATCGCGGGTTTGGGGAGTGGTTTTCCGGCCAAAACGGCCCGCTCGTCAAACCGGGCGTAAATCGTATATCGTAAATCGCACATGAAGAACGTTGTTTTATTGGGCAGCACCGGATCCATCGGCACCAGCACGGTGAAGGTGGCGGAGGATTTGCCGGATCAAATCCGGTTGATCGGCCTGGCGGCGGGGAATAATTCCGAGCTGTTGCTGGAACAGACGCGCCGGCACCGGCCGGCGGTGGTGTCGATCGCGGACCCGGCGAAGGCCAGGGAACTGCACAATACGCTGGGCACGGCGGTGCAGGTTTATTCCGGAAGCGAAGGTTTGTTGAAGCTGGCGACGTTGCCGGAGGCGGACATCGTTTTGATTGCGATCGTGGGCACGGCGGGGTTGCAGCCGGCGCTGGCGGCCATCCGCGCGGGCAAGGACATCGCGGTGGCATCGAAGGAAATTTTGGTGATGGCGGGGGAGACGGTGATGAGCGAGGCGCGCAAGCACGGGGTGCGGGTGCTGGCGGTGGACAGCGAACATTCGGCGATTTTCCAATGCCTCGATGGCAAGCCGACGGCGTCCGTGCGGAAGCTGCTGCTGACGGCGAGCGGCGGGCCGTTCCGCAGCAAGACGGACTGGCCGAAGGAAAAATTTTCCGAGATCACGGTGGAGCGCGCGTTGAAGCATCCGTCGTGGGTGATGGGGCGGAAGATCACGATTGATTCGGCGACGTTGTTCAACAAGGGGCTGGAGATGATCGAGGCGCGCTGGTTGTTCGCCATCGAGATGGCGCGGGTGGTGGTGGTGGTGCATCCGCAGAGCATCGTGCATTCGATGGTGGAGTTCGTGGACGGGTCGTTGATCGCGCAGTTGTCGACGCCGGACATGTGCCTGCCGATCCAATACGCGCTGACGTATCCCGAACGGGCGGCGAGCGGGCGGGTGCAGACGAATTTTCCCAAGATCGGAACGTTAACGTTTGAGGAGCCGGATACGGAGCGATTTCCGGCAATCGAGCTGGCGCGGCGGGCGGGGGAGATCGGCGGAACGTTGCCGGCAGTGTTGAACGCGGCGAACGAAATCGCGGTCGAAGCCTTTGTGAACCACAAAATCAACTTCCCGCAAATCACGGAAGTCGTTCGCCGGACGATGGATGCGCATAAAACCGTGGCGCATCCGACGCTGGACCAGATTTTGGAAGCGGATGCGTGGGCGCGGCGCGAGGCGGGGAGATAGAGCTCCCAAAAGCTTCAAATTCCAAGCTCCGAGCACCGAATTTACACCCGACAAAAAAAGCGTATAGTGGTGCAAGCCCGGTTTCAGAACGTCCGGCTGGCGGTGACGGTGTTGGAGTTTGATTTGCGGCAGAATAAATCCCTGATACACTTAACAGACAATTTGGCATGAGCGTTTTACATTACGTCCTGATCGCACTCGAAGTGGTGCTGATTTTCAACCTGATCATCGGGGTGCATGAGCTGGGTCATTTCCTGGCGGCGCGGTGGCGCGGGCTGAAGGTGGAGCGGTTTGCCATCTGGTTCGGGCCGACGCTGTGGAAGAAGAAGATCGGGGATGTGGAATATGCCCTGAACTCGATTCCGTTCGGCGGTTATGTGTCGCTGCCGCAAATGGCGACGATGGAGGGCATTGAGGGCAAGGTGGAGTCCGACGTGAAGCAGTTGCCGCCGGTTTCGCCGCTGGACAAGATCATTGTGGCATTCGCGGGGCCGCTGTTCAGTTTTATGCTGGCGATCGGATTTGCCGTGGTGGTCTGGCAGGTGGGCAAGCCGACGAATGAGGCGGACAAGACGACGATGATCGGCTGGGTGGACCCGGCGGGCCCGGCGGGCGTTGCGGGTTTGAAGGCGGGCGACACGATCCTGGAAGTGGACGGTTTTCCGGTGCACCACTTCTCGCCGGTTTCCGCGGACAGCGTGAAATGGCGCATCGTGACCAGCACGGGCACGAACATCATTTTCAAGTTCAAGCGGGGCGATCAAATCATGGAGGCGGCGGTGGTGCCGACGAATCCGCCCACGAAATGGTATGAGCGGAAAGCCTTGCGGATGGTGTCCGTGCAATATGCGGAAAAAACGGTCATCGGAGACGTGGCGAGCAACAGCCCGGCGGCGGTGGCGGGTCTGCGGCCCGGCGATGAGATTGTGGCGATGGACGGCGAGGCGATCTACAGCCCGCTGGCCGTGGTCTTTGGCGAGGCGGCCTTGACCAACAAGCCAAATACTCCGGTGAAATTTACCATCAAGCGCGGGGAGGAGAAGTTTGACAAGAGCATCCTGGCGGTGAAGCCCATGCAGCCAACGAATGCCACGCCTTCGTTTGGCATCACGTCCTGGCAGGGGGACACGAATGTGACGCTGGCGCATCCCAGCCCGCTGGACCAGATCCAGGCAAGCGCGGGGCAGATTGCGAGCACGTTCAACGCGCTGTTTTCGCGCAAGGGCGAGATCGGAGTGCAACAACTGGGCGGCGCGGTGATGATCATCCGGGTGTACAGCAACCTGTTCGAGGACGAGGACGGCTGGCGGCGGGTGTTATGGTTCAGCGTCATCCTGAACGTGAACCTGGCGTTGATCAACATGCTGCCCTTGCCGGTGCTGGATGGCGGGCACATCACGCTCTCGCTGGTCGAATGGGTCCGGCGCCGGCCGATCGGGCCGCGGCTCATCAACGGCATCCAGACCTGTTTCATGGTGATGATCATCAGCTTCATGCTGTACATCGCGTTTTTTGACGCGGGCGACTGGTTCCGCAGTTCGCGCGCCGAGCGCGATGTGCCGGTCATTTTTGCCCCTCAAAAATAATTTTCCATGCGCTACTGCGAATCTCCCTTCTTTTATCACCGCCGCAAGACGCGCGAAATCGTCATCGGCGACCCGGCCAACGGCGGTTTTGTGATGGGCGGCGACCACCCGGTCGTGAAACAGTCCATGATCACCTGCGACACGATGGACACCGCGCTGTCGGTGAGGCAGACGCTGGAACTGGTCGCGGTGGGCTGCCAACTGGTGCGCATCACCGCGCCGACGGTGAAGGACGCGGCGAACCTGCAGGTCATCGTGGCGGAACTGCGCCGGCAGGGCTGCAACGTGCCGATCGTGGCGGACATCCATTTCAAGCCCGAAGCCGCGATGGAAGCGGTGAAGTGGGTGGAGGTCGTGCGCGTAAACCCCGGCAACTACGCCGACTCGAAGAAATTTGCGATCAAGGAATACAACGATGAGCAGTACGAGGCGGAGCTGAGGCGCATCGAGGAAAAGTTCGCGCCGCTGGTGCTGGAGGCGAAGAAATTGAAGCGCTGCCTGCGCATCGGCACGAACCACGGTTCGCTGTCCGACCGCATCATGAACCGGTACGGCGACACGCCGCTGGGCATGGTGGAGAGCGCGCTGGAATTCGCCCGCATCTGCCGCCAGCATGATTTCCACAACTTCAAGTTCTCGATGAAGTCGAGCAACCCGAAGGTGATGATTGAATGCTACCGGCTGCTGGTGGCGCGGTTGAATAAAGAAGGCGCGGACTGGAATTATCCGATTCACCTGGGCGTGACGGAGGCGGGCGAGGGCGAGGACGGACGCATCAAGAGTGCGATTGGCATCGGTTCGCTGTTGTGCGACGGGCTGGGCGACACGCTCCGTGTATCGCTGACGGAAGATTCGCCGCGGGAGATCGAGGTCTGCACGGATCTGCTGGCGCAGATTCCGTTGCTGGCGAATTCCCAGGTCAGGCTGGCGGAGACCCGTTTTTCGTTCGATCCGTTTCATTTTGAGAAGCGCGCGACGCCGGAGATCGAACTTAACGAGAACATCAAATGCGGGGGCGAACAGCTCATCCGCGTGGTGGTGACGCGGGCGACGTTCGACAAGGTGGCGCCGAAGATCCGGCCGAAGGATGACGTGAAGCCCGAGGCGGTGTATGAAGACCTGAACATCGCGGAGATCGACCCGACGCAGGCTTTTGACATCAACTGTGACACGCAACTGGTGACGGTGAAGGACGGCGTGAAATTGCCGGCCATCACGGCGTTCCGGCTGCTGGCGTTGAAGCTGAAGAATCTTGGCCGCAACAATCCCATTCTGCTCAAGGACGGCATCAATTTTGAACCGGTGCCGCTGGAGCCGAAGATCGCGTTGCTCCGTGCATCGGTGGTCATCGGGGCGTTGCTGGCGGATGGCATCGGCGATGCAATTCTCGTGCGGGGCGAAGCGGGCGGGGGGCAGAGCCTGCGGCTGGCGTATAATATTTTGCAGGCGGCGGGCTGCCGGTCGTTCAAGACGGATTATGTGGCGTGCCCGAGCTGCGGGCGCACGTTGTTCAATTTGCAGACCGTCACGGCGCGCATCAAGGCGCGCACGGAGCATCTCAAGGGCGTGAAGATCGCCATCATGGGGTGCATCGTGAACGGGCCGGGCGAGATGGCGGATGCGGATTTTGGGTACGTGGGCGGCGCGCCGAACAAGATCAACCTCTATGTGGGGAAGACCGCGATCAAGTTCAACATCCCGGAGGCCGAGGCGGTGGACCGGTTGGTGGACCTGATCAAGGAACACAACAAGTGGGTGGAGCCGGAGGTGGTTTAGTTTGCGGTTCCGCGTTCAGGTGGATTCCCGAACCGCCTAAAGGCGGAACTCCGAACCGCCGAATCGCGGACTCTCTAATTTTGCGGGGCGATAAATCTTGCCTTTGATGGCTGCTTTCCTAAACTGTACGACCGTTTTTTCAAATTATGCACGTGAATGATTTTAGTGGAATTCTGGCCCAGGCCGCCCCCGCGGCCGGGCCGCAAGGCGGCCTGGGCGGATTGCTGGTGCCAATGGGTTTGATGGTGGTGATCATGTATTTCATGATGATCCGTCCCCAACAGAAGCGCGCCAAGGAACTGGCCAAGCTGCTGGAATCCATCAAGAGCGGCGACCGCGTGGCCACGGCGAGCGGCATCATCGGCGTGATCATCACGGTCAAGGACAAGGTGGTCACGTTGCGCTCGGGCGACGCCAAATTTGAAGTCACGAAGGCGTCCATCACGGAAATTCTCGAATCAGGCAAATCCTCAGAATCCTAAACGGTCATGAAGCAAAACAATCTCAATTGGTTTATTGTCGTCATCTGCATCGTCCTTTGGTCGGTTTATGAGGTATATCCGCCGACGCCGCGGGACCTGGTGCAGGAATTTGCGAGCCGCGGCAAGAACCAGGATGCGACGTTCAAGCAGATTGTCACGCAGGCGACCCAGATGGAGCAGGCGCAGACGAACAGCACCTTTACGGCGCTGCAGGACGCCATCGGCACGAACGACATCACGAAATATTTTCCGGGCATCAACGCGAGCAACCAGGTGCGCCCGAATCTTTACATCCTGAACCGGATTCAGCGCGAGTCGGCGGGCAAGATCAAGCTGGGCCTCGATTTGCAAGGGGGCACGGCCTACACGGTGGAGATGGACACGAGCGTGCTGGCGAACGGCACGAACAAGGTTTCCGAGGCGGAAATCAGCGGCGCGTTGTCGCAGGCGGTGGAAGTGCTGCGCAAGCGCATTGACAAGTTCGGCGTGGCCGAGCCGGACATCCGCCCCGCCGGGAACAACCAGATCCTCATCCAATTGCCCGGGCTTTCGCCGGCGGACAAGGAAGCCGCGCTCACCGCGATTGAAAAGCCCGCGTTTTTGGAATTCCGCATGGTGCATGACCGCAGCGCGGAGATCGTTGAGCCGACGACCGGCCAGATCCTCAGCCCGGTGCCGCCGGGTTATGAAGTGCTCCGCCACACCGAGCAATTGCCCGGCGGCAAGACGCAGATCGAGGCGGTGGCCGTGAAAAAGCGCCCGGCCGGCGGCAATGCGCCGGATTATCTTGCCGGCGACGTCATCAAGGGCGCCAATGTGTATTTTGGCAACCTGGGTGAAATGCAGATCCACTTTGACCTGACTCCCGAGGCGACCAAGAAATTTGGCGACCTGACGCGCAACAATGTCGATCATCGCATGGCCATCGTGCTGGACGGCGAATTGTATTCCGCGCCCAACATCCAGAGTCCGATTGAAACCGGCAGCGGGATGATCACGGGCCATTACACCACGGAAGAGGCGCGCAGCCTAGTAAACGTCCTGCAAAATCCTTTGAAGGCCTCGTTGAGGCTGGCTTCATCCCAGGACGTCGGGCCGACGCTGGGCAAGAACAACATCACCAGCGGCATCAACGCCTCGCTGTATGCCGTGGTCTTCGTCGCGGCGTTCATGATCATTTACTATCATTTCGCCGGGCTGGCGGCGATCGTCGCGTTGATCACCAACGTGATCATCCTGCTGGGTGTCATGTGCGCGGCGGGAGTGACCTTCACCCTGCCGGGCATCGCGGGCGGCGTGCTGACGGTGGGTATGGCGGTCGACGCGAACGTGCTGATCTATGAACGCATCCGGGAGGAACTGGCGAAGGGCAAATCCTTGCGCGGCGCGATCGACGCGGGCTATGCCCGCGCGTTCGGAACGATCTTCGATTCACACGTCACGACGTTGATTTCGTCGGTCATCCTGATCTGGATGGGCACGGGTGAAATCAAGGGCTTCGGTGTCACGCTGACCATCGGTGTGGCGGCGAGCTTGTTCACGGCGCTGGTCGTGACGCGGCTGATCTTCAATTTCCTGACGGAGCACAACATCATCAAATCCTTGTCGATGTTTCATTTCATCAAGAGCTCCAAGGTCGGTTTCATGGCGGTGGCCAAGCCGCTGGCCATCATGACTTCGGTGTTCGCGGTCGTGGCGATCCTGTATGGCGGCTTTGCGCGCGGTGAAAAATTGTTCGGCGTGGACTTCCTGGGCGGCGCCAAGACGACCTTCAGCTTCAGCCAGAAAGTAAGCGAGGACGAGATCGGCAGCGTGCTGAAAGGCATCGGCGTGGAAGCCACGGTGCAGTACCAGAAGGAAGCGACCGGCACGGGCGAGACGTTGAGTGTCACGAGCTCGGCCGAGGCGGCGGACAAGGTGAAGGCGGCGCTGATTGAAAAATTGCCGCAGGCGCACTTCACGGCCGTGAGCGGCTTTACCGTCGGCGCGAGCGTGGGCATGGAAATCCGGCAATCAGCGGCCATCGCGGCGCTGGCGGCCATGCTCGGCATTTTGTTTTACGTGGCGTTCCGTTATGAATTTTCCTTTGCCATCGCCGCCGTCATCGCGGTGCTGCACGACGTGCTGCTCACCATCGGGGTATTTTGCATCGCCAACGCTGTTTCCGGCGGGGAACGTCAATTCAGCGCCACGGTGGTGGCGGCGCTGCTGACCATCATCGGGTTCTCCATCAACGACAAGATCGTCATCTTCGACCGTATCCGCGAAGACCTGAAGCTGGGGATGCGCGGATCGTTCAAGGAAATCATCAACCATGCGGTCAACCAGACGCTGAGCCGTACGATCATCACGAGCGGCACGGTGTTCATCGCCACGCTGGTGCTGTTCATCTGGGGCGGCGGCGCGATCAACGATTTTGCGTTCACGTTCCTGGTCGGCATCATCGCCGGGACTTATTCATCCATCTTCATCGCGACCACCATCATTCTGGTGATCACGAAGGGTGAGCGGCCCAGCATCGGCGCCTCGCAGGTGTCGGTGCAAAACTCGGCGTCGGCGAAGGTCTGACGCCGGCCATGCCAATGCTGGGTATCGTCGCAATCACACCGCTGCATTGGGCCGGGTTCATATTGTGCATCCTGATCTTCCTGGCGATCGACCTGGGGGTGTTGAATCGCGGGGCGCACCTGGTGACGTTCAAGGAAGCGCTGCGCTGGTCGGTTTTCTGGTGCATCCTGGCGATGCTTTTTGCCGGGGGGCTGGTGCCGCTGCGCGGGCGGGAGGAGGCGGTGGAGTTCATCACGGGGTATATCATCGAGCTGTCGCTCTCGATGGACAACGTCTTCATCATCGCGCTGATCTTTGCGTATTTCCGGGTGCCGGCGCAGTACCAGCACCGGGTGTTGTTCTGGGGCATCCTGGGGGCGCTGATCATGCGGGGCGCCATGATCCTGGCCGGCTCCGCGCTGATTGAGCGTTTTCAGTGGACGCTCTACCTGCTGGGCGCATTCCTGGTCTACACCGGCATCAAGATGATGTTGACCGATCATGAAACGGTGGAGCCGGAAAAAAACCCCATCATCCGCCTGGCCCGCAAATGTTTTCCCGTAGCCGAGGGCGACCATGGGGAAAAGTTCACCGTCCGCGTCAAGGCGCGCACCATGCTTACCTCGCTGGCGCTGGTGCTACTGATGGTGGAGACCACGGACCTGATTTTTGCGCTGGATTCCATTCCGGCGATCTTTGCCGTGACGACCAAGCCGTTCATTGTTTTCACCTCGAACGTTTTCGCGATCATGGGACTGCGTTCGCTGTATTTCGTGCTGGCCGGGGCGATTGATTATTTCCGTTATCTTAAAGTTGGTTTGTCCGTGGTGCTGATTTTTGTGGGCGGCAAGATGCTGGTGGATCCGCATGGCGACGGGCCGCACAAGTGGTTCCAGATCGAGATTCCCACGCTGATCTCGCTGGTGGTCATCGGGGTGATCCTGGGAACGGCGATGCTGTTGTCCATCGTCGTCGCCCGGCGGGAGCAGAAGGCGGATGGGAAGCGTTGACGCTGCATTCAAAACGTCAACACTGGTGGAGTTTGTCGCACTGCGACAAACTAAAGCAGTTCTGGGCAAGATGGGCACAGGCAGGGTGTACCACTTCTGCGCGTCGTCGCAGTGAACCCGCGCGCATTCGTTGGCAATAGCGGCGCGCGCGGAGCGACGCGCCCTACCCGCCGCTGTGCCGATATTAAGTTTAACTGCCATATGCCCGCGAAGCAGGCGTTTTAAAGCGTGGAGGATTTCAATGGCTGAACCATTCCGTTGCCGGCAATTTTCACGCCGCAAAGTGCCTGCTGCGCAGGCAGACACGGTCGCAGCGCGACGGTGGCCACCAGCGCAAGGTTTGCGTTGGCATCGGCTGCAATCGTTCGAAATGAGGGCGAATGGTGTTTCCAACCGGGCGGCTTCGTGTTAATCCGTGGTGGAGATGAAATTCCGCTGGACGATTGCGCCACCCCAACCGCTGCTTACCGGGCAGCTTGCGTCCGCCCATAAAATTTCCCCGCTGCTCGCACAATGCCTGGTCAACCGCGGCTTCAGCGAGCCGGCGGTCGTGGAACATTTTCTCGCCCCGCGCCTCAAGAATCTGGCCGATCCCTTTCTGCTGCCGAACATGGGCGTGGCGGTCGCGCGCTTGCTGCAGGCGCATGAGCAGAATGAGCCGCTGGTCATCTTCGGGGATTACGATGTGGATGGAGTGACCTCCACGACAATCTTGCTCGAGGTTTTGCGCAAGCTGGGCTGGCGGGCCGAGGCTTATCTGCCGAACCGCATGGATGAAGGTTATGGCCTGAGCCGGGATGGCGTGGAGAACTGCCTGAAAAAATTCCCGGTGAAGCTGCTGGTGGCGGTGGACTGCGGCTCGACGGCGGTTGAAACGGTTGCGTGGTTGAAGGAGCAGGGCGTGGAAGTGATCGTGCTGGATCATCACCAGGTTTCCAGCCCGGCGCCGGTGGCGGTGGCGTTGGTGAATCCGCAGCTATCCGGGCCGCCCAAAGGCGGAACTCCGAACTTTCAGGAACTGTGTTCGGCGGGACTGGCTTTCAAGCTCGCCCATGCACTGGTGAAGCGGGGGCGGGAAACGGGATTGCCCGGGGCGGCGGAATTTGATTTGAGGCCGTTGCTGGACCTGGTGGCGCTGGGAACGATCGCGGATCTGGTGCCGCTGGCCGGGGAGAACCGCATCCTGGTCACGGCCGGGTTGGAACGGCTGAATGTCACGCAGCGTCCGGGAATCAAGGCATTGAAAGAAGTCGCGCAGTCGCCGGAAAAGCTGGGGACGCATGATGTGGGTTTTCAACTGGCGCCGCGCCTGAACGCTGCGGGGCGGCTGGAAACGGCCGAGGAATCATTGCAACTGCTGCTGGCGGAAACCTTGGAGCAGGCGCTGCCGCTGGCGCAGAACCTTGATGCGCGGAACCGGGAGCGGCAGAAGATCGAGAAAGCCATCGTGGAGGAGGTCATCGGCGTGGTGCGGGCGAAGTTTGATGCGCAGAAGGATTTTGTGATCGTGGAAGGGCAGTTGCTGTGGCACATCGGCGTGGTGGGGATCGTGGCTTCGCGGGTGTTGCAGGAATTTTACCGGCCGACGTTCATCATCGGCGGCGAGAACGGCGAGATGCGGGGATCCGGGCGCAGCATTGCCGGCTTCGACCTGGCGGCGGCGTTGCGGGGATGCGACGACCTGCTGGTGAAACATGGCGGGCACGCGATGGCGGCGGGCTTGAGCATTCAACCGGGGAAGATCGACCAGTTGCGCGAGCGGTTGAACGAGCAGGCCAAACGGCTGCTAAAGCCGGAGGATTTGCAGCCGCCGTTGCGGCTGGATGCCGAAGTGCAATTGGGGGACCTGAACCTGGATTCGCTGGGTGAACTGGAGAAATTGAAGCCGACGGGCATGGGCAATCCCGCTTTGCAGTTTTGCGCCCGGAATCTGACGCACAAGAAGCCGCTGCTGCGCATGGGGGCGAACAAACAGCACGTTAAATTGTGGGTCACGGACGGAAAAGTCACCCACGAAGGCGTCTGGTGGAATGCCGGCCATGGTTCGTTGCCGGTCGGGACATTTGACATGGCGTTTGCGCCGGGGATGAATGAATTCAACGGGCGGACGACGGTGCAATTGAAAGTGCTGGACTGGCGGGCGGCATAGGGTGGAAGCTCCAAGCGTCCAACATCCAAGCACCAATGGAGTCTGCGAGGTTGCTTTTCCATGTTCGATCAACCGGGATGGCGATGGGCTGCGGCTGGCCCCATGCTCCCGACACAGTCGCGCTCCGCTGGAGAAATACGTTCTATTTTACGGGCCGGCCAATTAGACTGCGCGCATGGTTTCAGCAATCATCGTCGCCGCCGGGAAAGGCACGCGCATGGGCGCCAACGTGGACAAACTCTGGCTGGAGGTGGCCGGGCGCCCGGTCGTCGCGCATACCTGGAAGCAATTCAATGACGCCGGGTGTGTGGACGAAATCATTCTCGTGGTGCGCGACGGGATGCAGCCGGAGTTCGCGAAGCTGGCGGCGGAGCACGGGTTTAAGAAACCGTTCCGCTGCGTGGTCGGCGGGGCGGAGCGGCAGGATTCGGTCTGGAACGGTCTGGAAGCGGCGGCGGCCAAAACCGAGATCGTGGCAATTCAGGACGCAGCGCGGCCATGCACCACGGAGGAATTGATCGCGGCGACCATCGTGGCGGCGCGGGAGACCGGGGCGGCCGTGGCGGCGCAGCCGGTGACGGACACCATCAAGGAGACGGCGGACGGCCAGGTCATTGCGCGGACGGTGGACCGTTCGCGGCTATGGTCGGTGCAGACGCCGCAGACGTTCCGGATCGAAGTGATCCGGCGGGCCATTTCCACGGCCCGGGAGCAGCACCTGGTCCTGACCGATGACACGGCGGCGTGCGAATTGATCGGCCAGCCGGTGCGGCTGGTGAAGGGGGCCTCGCCGAATCCGAAGGTGACGGTGCCCGCTGATCTGCCTTTTGTGGAGAGCCTTTTGCGGAAAACCAACTGAAAGCCATCCGGGCTGGATACGTCGCTCCGTGCCGCTGGCCGCCCTGCCAGTTTCACGCGGTTGGCCGGCCACGGGAAAAATTACCAAGTTTTGAAAAATTCATGACGCGTTCACGGTCTGTGTGGTATTTTGGCTGGGTATGAACCGAAGGCTGATATATGGACTGGTGGTCGTTGCCTTGCTGGCGAACCTAGCAATCGGCGCGCAAATCTACCTGAATTCCACCGCCAAGGACATGCGGGATGCGGCGGACCCCAATGTACAGCTTTTCGCGGATGTGCTGGACAAGGTCCGGCACGAGTACGTGGACGGCAAGGACATGACTTATCAGCAGCTCACCTACGCCTCGCTCAAAGGGATGGTGAAGAAGCTGGATCCGCACAGTGAATTTTTGGATTCGTCATCGTACCAGCGGTTGCAGGACGACACGGAAGGGCAGTTCGGCGGGCTGGGCCTGGTGGTGGTGATGAAGGACGGCTATGTGACGGTGGTCACCCCGATGGAGGACACCCCGGGATTTCGCGCCGGCATCCTGTCCGGCGACCGCATCATCAAGGTGGATGGCAAGAGCGTGGAGAAGCTGCCGTTGGACGAAGTGGTGAAGCAGTTGCGCGGCGACCCGGACACGAAGGTGGGCCTGACCATCGAACGGGCGTCAACCGGCGAACACAAGGATTTCAGCCTGCAGCGCGCGATCATCCAGATGGCGATGGTCAAGGACATCAACGGCCGGAAGGAATTTCCGCTGGGCGAGAGCAAGATCGGGTATGTGCGCATCACGCAGTTTGGGGACCAGACGAGCGAGGAGCTGGAGGCGGGCCTGCAAAAGCTCAAGGCGCAGGGGATGCGCGCGCTGGTGATCGACCTGCGCTGGAATCCGGGCGGGCTGCTGGATGAAGCCGTGGGCGTGTGCCAGAAATTTCTGCCGCGGAACCAGCTCGTGGTCTCGACGGAAGGCCGCAACACGGTGGAACGCTATAACGCGAAGGGCGACGGCGACGAATTGAAGGGCATGCCGATCGTGGTGCTGGCGAACCTGGGCAGCGCGAGCGCGGCGGAAATCGTGACCGGCTGCCTGCAGGATTTGCACCGCGGAATCGTGATCGGTGAGAAGACGTTCGGCAAAGGTTCGGTGCAGACGATCTTCCCGCTGGAGGATGGCTCGGCGCTGAAGCTCACGGTGGCGAAGTATTATACGCCGAGCCACAAGGTGATCCATGAACATGGCATCACGCCGGACATCCTGGTGCCGATGACGGATGCCGAGGAAGCGGCGATCATCCTGCAACACTCGCCGGGGGGCGTGGAATCGCTGCCGGAGCAGAAACAGGCCGAAGTGAGCGCCGTCCATGACACGCAATTGGAACGCGCGCAGGACGTATTGAAAGGCCTGTTGATCTACAGTTCGCTGAACGCGGAACCCAAGCCGGAAAAAGTCGCCGCCAAGTAAATGACCCTGCTTGCGCTCGAAACTTCCTGCGACGAAACCAGTGCCGCCGTGATTCGCGACGGGAAGGTGTTATCCAACGTGGTTTCTTCACAAATACAACTCCATGCCGAATACGGCGGCGTGGTGCCGGAACTGGCCGCCCGTGAACATCTAAGCAATCTGCTGCCGGTGGCGCGGTCCGCCTTGAGCGAGGCGGGGATCACCGCCGCGGGGCTGGAGGCGGTGGCGGCGACGCAGGGGCCGGGTCTGGCCATCGCACTGCTGGTGGGCTTCAAGGCGGCGCAGGCGGTGGCGTTTGCGCTCAACAAGCCCTTCATCGGCATCAATCATCACGAGGCGCATTTGTATTCGCCGTGGATCCAAACATCCAACGAACCATTCCACCCCTCACCCTCAATCCCTCTCCCCTCGGAGGGGGGAGGGAAGTCCAAATCCACACCGTCGGGATTATTCGCCGACTTCTCTGCATTTCAACGGAACGTTTCACTGATCGTCAGCGGCGGGCACACGATGCTCGTGCTGGTGGAATCGGAATTAAACCATCGGGTGCTGGGCGGGACGATTGATGACGCCGCCGGCGAATGTTTTGACAAGACGGGCAAGCTGATGGGGCTGGCTTATCCCGCCGGCCCGATCATTGACCGGCTGGCCGGGGAGGGAAATCCGAAGGCTTACGATTTCCCCCGTCCCTTGCTGCACGATGCGAGCGATGATTTCAGCTTCAGCGGTTTGAAGACTTCGGTGCGGTATTTCATCCGGGACAACCCGGCCTTGCTCGATGATCCAAAAAAAATCCGCGACCTGTGCGCGAGCGTGCAGGCGGCAATCGTGGAGGTGCTGGTGAAAAAGACGATCCGCGCGGCGAAGCGCGAGGGCGTCAAGTGCATCACCGCCTCGGGCGGCGTGACGTGCAACCGGGGGTTGCGAAATGAACTGGGAAAGGCGTGTAAAAAGAATGGTTTTAGCCTGCGGCTGGCGGAGAAGAAGCTATGCACCGATAACGCCGCGATGATCGGGATCCTGGCGGAAAGAAAGCTGCTGGCGGGGGGGGGGCTGCCGTCGCTGGACGAAGAAATTAATCCGGGCTGGGTGCTGGCGTGATTTTATCTGCGACCGGATCAGTCCGGTCGCGGCCCGCGCAGGGTTTGCCTACGGCCTGAATCCGGCAGGGTGATTTGCACCTTGGTATCAAAGGTTTCGCCATTTAACCGATCCCCCCGGTCATCCACCAGATTCCAGACGGCTTTAAACTCACCGGTGGTGGTGGTGCCGGTCAAGGTCGTCAGATGTTCGCCATTGGTGCCAAGGCATTCGATGGTGTAAACGCCATTGGGTTCCGGCAGGCGCGCATGAAAGATGGCGCCGGTGGCAGTCTCATAGTTGGCGCAGTCGACGCTGAACTGGCAAAGGTTGGACGTGGTGATGGTGACAGGCGGCCCCATTCCATAGAGGGTGCCTTCGACTTTGTCGTCCAAGGCCAGATAGACCTGTACGGCATGCCGCCCAGGCGGATCATAAATGGTATGCCAGACCAGCAGGCAGTCGCCGTTGGTTGCACATCGGCGTTCGTAGACTTTTCCACCACCATCAGGCAGCCCGGCTTCCGGGTCGGCGTCCACGACGGGGAAGACTATATTGTTGGTGGCAAAGGCGTCATAGCGAATCGGCAATTCCAAGGTGATTTCCTCGGGTTCTCGGCCGGTAATGATCTGTTTAGGCGTGAGCAATGCTTCCAGTGTCAGGCGGTTGGTGCCTGTAACATTGGTATTGATGATCAGGCTTCCTACTGGCACGCCCTTGAAAGTGGGATCATTGGGGTCGACTACCCTGACCAGGGAAAGAATTTTGTCGGTCTGTGATTGGCGTGCTCGTGACGTTTTCCATTCACGGTCGGAAATCTCCGCCAGGTAACGTCTTTGAAAAGATTCCTTGGCTTTTTGTTCTGCCTTTTGGACCTCAGCTTGCATCTGCTGTTCCTCGCGTTGGGCGGAGTCGCCAGCCGGGAGCGGCCAGACGATGTCAAATTCCGGTGGACCTGATCGCGGTTGGGTCGTGTGTTCGTAACCCAGGGCAAACCAGGTGCGGCGCATTTGCCCACCATTGTCCACACCATCGAGGCCGACGGAATAAAGAAGGAAGTGGCCGTCGCCATTCAAACGGTAATGTAATGGCTGGCCGTTCATGAAATCAACGGGCGCAATCTTGAGAAATTCCGGTACGAGACTGGTGAGGTCGGCTGGATACGAACTGTGTTTGCCATGAAAACGTTCAAGAGCAAGAGCGGTGACAAGAATTTGGCGCATGGTTTCGAGCTCGGCGGTGCGCTCATAGAAAACGTCGCTGTCTCGTTGTCCCATTTCGACGACCATGGGTGGCGTACCTCTGCTCGAGCGTAACAAGGTCGTTTTAAAGTTCAGTTCGCTCAAATAAGTGCCATATTCTGATTGGAAAACAATGTTAGTGCCCACTCCTAAAACCTGCCGGATCTGGGACCAATTTGATGCTTTTATGGCATCCCGTACCACCAACTCGCGGTCGCGGAAAAAAAGCATCAGGTTCGTCTCGTCGTCGTAACTGCCCAAACGGGCGTATGCGAGTTGTTTCTGATATTCCGTCCAGCGTGGCCAGGCATAATTTGGATGATGCAACATCTCTTTGGTAAATTCGCCAAGCGTCTCGCCATCTAGGAAGGTTCGATGCCTGTCCTGCTCACAATCCCGCACAAGGCTGGCGCGTGTGAAGGCGACAATTTCAGGGAGATTCTTGAAAAAATCAACGGCGCTCCATTCCTGCTGAAGCTGGGCGAGTCGGTCATCGGACCATGAATTGGTCTGGAGCGCCTGCCAGAGGGCATTGTAGGAGGAGACGGCGCAGGCGAGGCGAACCATGTGAGATGTCCGGGAAGGTTCCGGTTCCCACGCAGTGACCAGCCGGGTGCCAGCCAACAGGTTCGTCCAGGCGGTATCGGGGTTTCCTTCGTGCAAGGCGAGAACCGTCCGATAACCAAATGCTTGTCCGAGGGTTTTTACCACGGCAAGATGTTTCAATAACATGGTGCTGCCCCGCCGGGCATCCAGATTGAACCCGATGGGACCGGACAAGATTGCCGCGCTGGCGGCGTCGACTTGCAGCGGGCTAACGTTCACCGCGCTGGCAAATTCGCCCCAAGTAATTTCCTCAGCGTCACGCCCGGATGAGCGGCTTTCACTTTTAAGCAAATTCTGTTTCCAAAGCACTAGCGCGGAGTTTGTGCCGACAGGTTGCATAAGAGCGGGTTGCCCATTGAACTGTTGTGAACCCCGGCTCAGGTATGCGCCAGTCAAAAGTGCTTCGCGCGCGCGCATTTCCGGAGGAGTTGAGAAATCAAATTCGTTGACATCAGTCTTGAAGCCTTGGGTGTGCAGCAACTGGCGGGTTTCGGCGACGGCTTGAAGTTTCCGGCGGTCAGGGCTTGAGGCGGAAGATAGCCAGAAGAAACCGGCCAGCCCCAGAAGCAGCAGCGTCAGGAACAAATACCCTGTCATTTTCAACACCAGCCTGATCGAAGGGATTTTCATTTTTGATTCTTTGCTGATCGAGCAATTACTGGGCTTATTTTACGTCTTTGGCGAGACTTTTTAACGCATCCAAAGGCGGCACAAAGTCCAAGCAGAGCGGTCTGGCGTGATTGCGTGTCATACTTAATAGACACCGATGCCCGCTTATTTCGTATGTTGAATATTGAGACTGGAGATTTTCTACGCAATGCCAGTCCACAAAGTTCACCATTTTGTTTTTCGGCGTAATCGTTAATGACTAAACTCTGAGGCTCATGGCCGACCGACTTCCCATTTATGAAATTGAGCGCGAGATTGTCGCGCGGTTGCAATCTGACCGGCGATTGATTTTGTCCGCGCCGACCGGGTCGGGGAAATCCACGCAGGTGCCGCAGATGCTTTTGAAGCATGGCCTGCTGGGTGACGGGCAGGTGGTGATTCTGCAGCCGCGCCGGCTGGCGGCACGATTGCTCGCGGCGCGGGTGGCGCAGGAACTGGGGGTGCGGCTGGGGGATGAGGTCGGTTACCAGATCCGGTTCGAGAACTGCACGTCGGCGAAGACAAAGATCCGGTTTGTGACGGAAGGGGTTTTGCTGCGGCAGATGATCGATGACCCGAAATTGCGCGGGGTTTCGGCGTTGTTATTTGATGAATTTCATGAACGGCATCTTTACGGGGACATCACGCTGGCGCAGGCGCTGGATTTGCAGGAGCAGCACCGGCCGGACCTGAAAATTACCGTGATGTCGGCGACGCTGAATGCGGGGGAACTCGAGAAGTATTTGTCGGAGTGCCGGTCGGTTGCCGGTGTGGGTGCCAAACTCGCCGGGGCGGTGCCCGGCGCTCCGTCGTGTTCCACGCTGGCGTCGGAGGGGCGGACGTATCCGGTGGAGATTGAATATTTGCCGCGGCGGGTGGGGTTGAACGGGCCGCCGGTCTGGGAACTGGCGGCGGAGGAGTTTTCCCGCTTCGTGAACGGTGGCGGACAGGGGGACGTGCTGGTCTTCATGCCGGGCGGGTTTGAGATTTCGCAGACAATCGAGGCGATCCGGCACACCAGCGAGGCGAAGGGTTTTATCGTTTTGCCGTTGCACGGTGAGTTGCAGCCGAAGGACCAGGATGCCGCCGTTGCGCGCCATGAGCGTCGCAAGGTGGTGGTGGCCACGAATGTGGCGGAAACGAGCATCACGATTGACGGGGTGCGGTTGGTGATTGATGGCGGGCTGGCGCGCATGGCGCGGTATGATGCGAACCGGGGAATCAACACGCTGCTCATCGAGAAAATTTCGCAGGCGAATGCGGACCAGCGCACCGGGCGGGCCGGGCGGACGGCACCGGGCAAATGTGTCCGGCTGTGGTCGCGCCCGGAACACGACGAACGGGCACCGCATGAGATGTCGGAAATCCGGCGGCTGGATTTATCGGAAGTGGTGCTGACGCTGAAGGCGGCGGGGGTGCATGATTTGAGGAAATTTCGCTGGCTGGAAAAGCCGGATGAGATTTCACTGACGCACGCGGAGGAGCTGATTGCGGACCTCGGGGCGATTGATCACGAGGGGCACATCACGGCGATCGGGCGCAAGATGCTGGCGTTTCCGCTGCATCCGCGGTATGCGCGGATGTTGCTGGCGGCGCAGCAATATGGCTGCGTGCACCAGGCGTGCCTGGTGGCCGCGCTGACGCGGGGGCGCGACCTGTTGATCCGCAATGCGGGCAAGGAGGTTGAATCGGCGCGCGAAGATTTGCTGGGGGAGAAGGCCAGTTCGGATTTTTGGATTTTGATGCGCGCATGGAGCTATGCATTCAACAACCAGTTCCGCATGGATGCGTGCCGGAAGCTGGGCATCCACGCCGTCACGGCGAAGCAGGTGGGGCCGTTGTTTGACCAATTTCTGCGCATCGCAAAGGATGAGGGGCTGGATACGCGGCCGAATGAAGTGAAGGACGAGGCGTTGCAGAAGTGCATCCTGATCGGGTTCAGCGACCGTGTGGCGCGGCGGATGGATCAGGGGACGCTGCGGGCGGAACTGGTCCATGGCCGGCGCGGGGTGCTGGCGCGCGAGAGCAAGGTGCAGGGCAGCCCGCTGTTTGTGGTGGCGGAAATCCGCGAGGTGGAAGGGCGGGACCGCGAGGTGAACACGATCCTATCGCTGGCGACGGCCATCGAGGCGGACTGGCTGCGCGAATTATTTCCCGAGGACATCAAAAGCGATTTGCTTGTGCAATACGATGCGCAGCAAAAGCGCGTGCTGGCGGCGGAGCTGCTGCGTTTTCGCGACCTGGCGCTGGCGGCGAAGCGGATTGATCCCCCGCCGGCGGAGGCGGCGGCGCGGTTGCTGGCGGATGAGGTCATCGCGGGACGTTTGCTGCTGCCGAATTGGGATCATGAGGTGGAACAATGGCTGGCGCGGCTGAACCTGCTTTGCCAGCAGTGCCCTGACCTGCAACTGCCGGCCATCACGGATGACGACAAGAAATCCATCATCGAACAGCTTTGCCATGGAGCGGTGAGCTACAAGGACGTGAAGGAGCGCGAGGTGAAACCGATGGTGATGTCGTGGCTGTCACACGCGCAGCGCGAGCTGCTGGACAAACATGCGCCGGAGCGGTTGAAGCTGCCGAACGACCGGACGCCGAAGGTGAGCTATGAGCCGGGGAAATCGCCGTACATCTCGCTGCGCATCCAGGATCTTTACGATGTGACGCAGACGCCGAAGATCGCAATGGGGCGGGTGCCGGTGACGGTGCATATCTTGACGCCGGGCATGAAGCCGATCCAGGTGACGCAGGACATGGCGAGCTTCTGGCGCGAGCAGTATCCGAGGGTGAAGTCCGAGCTGGCGCGGCGGTATCCGAAGCATTTCTGGCGATGAATTTCGGCCATCAGGATTGCTTTGCTCAACCCGGCGAGGCAAACCGGCGGCTCAGTACCGGCCCAGGCGCCATTGCGCGCCGAGGACGGCATCGAACGACTTGGGTTCGAAGCGGTTCGACCCGCATTCCGGGAAGTTTGTCAATTCTCCAAAATAGACGCGGCCCCCGACCTCATAGAGATCGACCCGGACAAAATCCGTCTCGGCACCCAGCCGTTCGGCGATCGCGAGCATCTGCCTCAGGCACCCGGGCTTGGGCACTGGCTGGAGGCCGTTGGGAAAGGTATACCGGACTTCCAGCCGTTTCCAATCCGGCGAGAAGAGATCGCGGCGGTGGTCGGTAAACCGGCCGACGTCCGTCTGGATCATGAAAACTTTGCCGTTGAAAACGAAAAATTTGTAGTCGACCGGCGGTTCGCCGTCCGGTGAGCACAGAAAGTTTTCCACCATGATCTGCGGATCAATTTTCTGGTAGACCCATTCGCCGGTGAGATCGCCGTAGTTCACCGCCAGCCACCGCCCACAGAGGCGGCGCAATTCGGACCGGTCCTCCAGGAGTTGATTCTTCACGATGCGCACGAAGCCGCTGCCGTGGTTGGTCTTCAATACGAACTGCGCCGGCAGCCGGTCAAACGGGAGGTCCTCCGGGCGGTTCGTGACGGCCAGCAGGCCGACGAGGATGTCCGCACCGATCATCCGCCGCACATATTCCCGGGCTTGCAACTTGTCCGCAAAAACGGCCAGCAGCGGCCGGCGGTCATAAATCATCTTGTAGTACAGCTTCTGATTGAACGTTTTTGGCCGGAACAACAGGCAAACCTCCTGGTGGATGGCTTTATATCGCAGGACATATTTCCAATGCAGGGGCAACCGGGCCAGCAATGCGCTGCGGTTGAGCTTGAGTTTTCGCCGGGATTCTCGGAACAGACCCATGGGGCGACATTGAAGTCGAATTGGCCGCCCGGTTCAAGGAGAAGCGCCGGTCGCGCCCGGGATTATAAATGGAGTGCAACCACCTTCGTTGCTACGATCTCCGGAAATGAACGGCATTGAACAACTTTGTCCGAACTGCGGCCTGTGCTGCGACAGCACGCTGTTCGCGGATGTGGAACTGCGGGCGGGCGACGACGCGGCGCGGTTGAGGAAGCTCGGGCTGACGCTGGAGAAGAAGGGGAAAAGTAAAACGGCCTTCGCCCAGCCGTGCGCCGGTTTCGATGGCAAGCTGTGCACCATTTATCGGGACCGGCCGAAGCGGTGCGGGTTGTTCGAGTGCGGGTTGTTGAAGCGGGTGGAGGCGGAGGAGATGACGGCGGGCGCGGCATTGAAAAAAATCTACGAGGCGAAGAAGCGGGCGGGCGAGGTGCGTGAACGGCTGCGTTCGCTGGGGCAGCATGATGAAGGGATGGCGCTGACGCACCGGTATGCGGAGGTGATGAGCGCGCCGGTGGATTTTTCGACCGAGGGGGAGGCGGAGCAGCGCGGCGAGCTGATGATGGCGGTGAGTGATTTGATGCAGTTGTTGCAGAAGAATTTTTTGAGGTAGGGTGGCCGGATGGGTGCCAGATCGCACAGGCGAGCCGCCTGGGGCAGCTTGACATGGTCCTTAAACGGGGCATCTGCCCGTTTGGACTTCCGCTTTCAGGCGGTCAAGCGCGTCATTTCACCCGAACCGCCTAAAGGCGGAACTCCAAACAAGGGGCCGTGGCCAGATGGGGTGCATCTTGACACTGTCCTTAAATTTTAGAGAATTTGGGGAGTAGCGGTTCCTCGACCCGGCGAAACATCAACCATGCAAGCCGTGTCATCTCATGAAACCGATCAAACCAATCAGCAAGCCCTTGCCGTCTCTGGCCGACATCGAACGTGAAGTTGTAGCTGAAAGCCGCGAATGGGGACGGCTGCGACTGGAGGAACGCCTGCAAAAACTAGCCGAGGAACACGGCGAGGTTTCCCCCCCCTAAAGCAACGACGGAGCCGGCCGCTGACGCTCCGCAGCGAGTTAGGCGAGGTAAAGCTCGTCGTTGACTACGGACAGGATCCCGGCACTGGTCAATGGGGTTGTCCACTGCGGGCGGCGTGGCAGTTGGGTCCGCACCAGAAACTGACGCCGGGGTTTGCCGAGAAGCTCTGTTTTACCGCGACGGCCACCGGTTCTTATGAAGAAGCGGCGCAGGTGGCCAGCAAGTGGGCGCAAACCATTGATGACGCGACGCTCCATGCCTTGGTGCAGCGGATGGGTGACCGGGCCGAAGCGCAGGCGCAGAGCCGGTATGAGCAACCGTCCGTGGAACGCGTGCCCCAACGGGGTGCCAGCGCGTTGGGGGTGTTGATGGTGGACGGTTGTCAGTTGCGCTATCGGGGGCCGGGGTGGGGCAAGCAGAAAACCAAGAAAGACCGCGTGGAATGGCACGAATTGAAGCTGGGCATGTTCTATCGGCAGGAGGCCGCCGCCCATACAGCCACCGGCCGGGGCCTGCTGATCGACAAACTCGTGGTCAACTGGCAGGACCAGTCGGGGGAACTGGGGCGGCGACTGAACTGGGAAGCCAGACGCGAAGGCCTGGGCCGTGCCAAGAAGTTGCTCTACTTGGGCGATGGGGCCGAATGGGTTTGGAATCTGAAGCAGGATCGTTGGAACCAAGCGGTGGAACTTTTAGATTTTTATCACGGCAGTGAACATTTGTGGAGTTTAGGCCGGGCTTTACACGGGGACAAGGAACCGGCCCTCGCGCAATGGGTGGGACCGCTCCGGCACGAAGTGCGACACGGGCAGGAACGACGCGTCCTGCGCCAGATTGCGCGACTCAAAAAACGACGCGGCGAAGCGGGCAAGGTAATTCGGCGCGAACAGAACTATTTTGCCACCCACGCCAACCGGATGAACTACCAACAGATCGCAAAACGCGGCTGGCCCATCGGCTCCGGGGCGGTCGAATCCGCCTGTCGCCAGAAGCAATGTCGCTTCAAACGATGCGGCCAGTTCTGGTCTAAAACAGGCCTGCGCAACCTGTGCGCGCTAGATGAAGCCCGCCGCAATCGCCACTGGGATGAGTTGTGGAGCCAAAACTAAGGACGGTGTTCAGATGCACCCGGCCAGATGTGCCCAGCAGTGAAAAGATTGACGTCACCGCGTTTTGACGTGAAGCTAGGTTCAGGAATATGAAGGTGCTGTTCTGGAGTTCGATCTCGCCACGCAAACGCAAGTTGCTGCTCTGGGCTTTTGGGCTGTTGTTGTTTTATACGGTGACCGGGTTTCTTATCCTGCCGCCGGTGGTGCGCCATATCGCGGTGAAGCAACTTTCCAAGCAACTGGACCGCGAGGTGTCGATCAAGCAGGTCAAAATCAACCCCTTTGCGCTGTCGACGACGGTGCGCGGGCTGCTGATCAAGGACAAGGACGGCGAGCCGTTTCTTTCGTGGGACGAGGTATATGTGAACTTCCAGATCTCGTCGCTGTTCACCCGGGCGTGGACGTTCAAGGAGATCCGCACAACGAAGCCGTATGTGCGGGTGCAGATGAACCGGGATTACACGTTCAATTTTTCCGACATCATCGAGAAATTCACCACCAACGCCGCGCCGGCCAAAACGGCGGGGGAAGCAAAGCCGCTGGTCCTGCGGATCGAACGGCTGCATATCAGCGGGGCGGAGGCGGCGTACGCGGATTTCACCACGCGCGAGCCGTTCAAGCGGGTGCTGGGGCCGCTGGACATCACGCTGGATGATTTCCGCACGGACCCGGAGAACAAGAATCCGTATGCATTTACGGGCACGACGGATGCGGGCGAGCGGATTTCGTGGAGCGGATTTTTCTACCTTGCGCCGCTGCGTTCGGAGGGGTCGCTGACGCTGGACCAGTTCACGTTGAACAAGTACGCGGCGTTGTACCAGGACCTGGTGCGGTTCGAGGTGCGCGATGGGAGCGTGGGCGTGCACCTGAACTACAAGTTTGAACTGAGCGCGACCAACCGGGTGCTGCAGGTCCACAACGCGGCGCTGGCGCTGCGGAATTTCAAGCTGGGCGTGCCGGGCGAGACGAACAACTTCGCAGAACTGGCGCATTTCGCGGTGACAGGCGCGAGCGCGGATTTGCAGAGCCGCGCGGCGGCAGTGGACTCGATCCGGATCAACGGGGGGAATCTTTTTCTGCGACGCAACCCGGATCAGACGGTCAACGTGGTGGAGCTGGCAAAGCCGGCGGAGACGGCGACGAATGTTTCCGGCGGCATCGAACTCCTGCTGCGATCGGTGACGAACGTGGTGGCGATGCTGCTGGAGAGCACGAATCAGTGGAGCGGCACGGTCCGGAACGCGGACATCACGAACTGCGCCCTGCACCTGGAGGATCTGGCGAATGCGCGGCCGGCACGGCTGGACTTGAGCGACATCCGGCTGGCGGCCAAAAACATCTCGAACCTCCCGGGCACGAACCTGACGGCGGAATTTTCGCTGCGCTGGAACACGAACGGCTCCATCAAAACGGCGACCACGGCGTCGTTCCTGCCGCCGACGGCGGAAATGCAGGTGGACATCGACCAGCTTGACCTGGGCTCGCTGGATGCGTATCTCGAACCGAAGGTGAACCTGTACATCCTGGGCAGCAAGATCGGGCTGCATGGAAGGTTGAACCTGACGACGCCGGCGGGCGAATTGCCGCAGGTGACGTTTCACGGCGATGCGGCGTTGGACGATTTTCACACGGTGGACGGCGATTGGGCCGAGGACTTGTTGAAGTGGGAGGCGTTGCGCTTCAACGGGATTGAGGCGAACTTGAATCCGCAAACGGTCGCCATCAAGGAGATCGTGGTGGACAACGCGTACGCCCGGGTGGTGATTGAAACGAACCGGACGATCAATCTGTTCAACGCGCTGCGGATGACGAATGCGCCGGCGACGAACGGAGTCAAGGCGGTCGCGGCCAAGGGGGCCACCGTCACGAACGCGCCGTTGCCGCAAATTTCGGTGGGCGCAATCATCATCACGAACACGCAAGTAAGCTTCACCGACCGCTCGTTAACGCCGGAAGTGAACCTGACGATCCGGGAGGTGAACGGCACCGTGGCGGGGATATCAACCGAACAACTGCAACATGGAGTGGTGGCTCTGAGCGCGAAGGTGGACGGGGTGGGGCCGGCGGCGATCACCGGGCTGATCAATCCGTTGAACAACGAGGCGACGAACAGCATCAAGATTTCCCTGAAGGACATGGACCTGACGCCGGCGAGCCCGTACGCCGCAAAATATGCCGGCTACCGCATCGCGCAGGGGAAATTGAACCTGGACCTGGCGTATGACCTGGTGGGGAAGAAACTCAGTTCCAAAAACGTGATCACGCTGGACCGGTTCACGTTTGGGGAAAAAGTGGAAAGCCCGGACGCGACGCATCTGCCGGTGCGGCTGGCGATTGCCATCTTGAAGGACCGCAACGGGAGGATCGTTTTGGACGTGCCGATCGACGGCCGGACGGACGATCCGAAATTTCATGTGTCCAAGGTGGTATGGGGGGCGGTGGAAAATATTTTGGTGAAGGTGGCGACATCGCCGTTTTCATTGCTGGGAGCGCTGGTGGGCGGCGGGGGCGAGGAACTGGGCTATCAGGATTTTCCCCCGGGCAGCGCGAGTCTGACGGTGGACGGGAAGAAGAAGCTCGATGCCTTGACCAAGGCGTTGCATGAACGGCCGGCGCTGGGGCTGGAGATTTCCGGCAGCGTGGACCCGGCGAGCGACCGCGAGGGGCTGGAGCGGGCGGCTTTGGACCGGCAAATCCGCGCACAGCTCTGGCGCAAATTGCGCAAGTCGGAGCAGGCGACGAATCCGGTGGACCAGATCGCGTTGACGCCGGATGACCGCGCGCACTGGATCGGGAAGTTTTACGGCGACGCGGTGTCCGCGGGGAAGATCACGCCGGAATTGATCGCGGCGAACACCAATCTGGCGGTGTTTGCGGCGGAAGTGGCGGCGCGCAAGCCGTCAAACCACAAGGGAGCAAGTCTTTTGAGGAAGCAGATCGCCACAGCGGGCGGCCAGGCCGGCGGGCCGAGGTATCAATCCAAACTGGTGCCGCCGCCGGACGCGAACGAAGCGCTGTTGCTGGCGACGTATCCGGTGAACCAAGGTGATCTGGAGACGCTGGCCGCAGCCCGGGCCAAGGCGGTGCAGGATTATCTGCTGCAAAGCGGTGAAACTGAAGCGTCGCGCCTGTTCCTGACGGCGAAAGCGGGGGCGTTGCGGGCGGAGGGCAGCCGGGCGTATCTGCAATTCCAATAGACGCTGCATGACGTGAATGGGGGATGTTCAAACCCGCCGTGCCAGCTACCATTTGGGGATTCACAATGAAACGTCGCCTGAAACTTTTTTTTGCCATCGCCGGGCTGTTGCTGGTCGGTGGGCAGTTCTTCCTGGAGGCACAAACCACGCTGGAATCCGGCTGGGAAAATCCGCCGACGGGGGCGCGTCTGCGCGCCTACTGGTGGTGGCTCAATGGCAACGTGACCAAGGCGGCCATCACGCGCGACCTGGAGCAGATGAAAGCGAAGGGGTTTGGCGGCGCGGTCCTAGTTGATGCCGACGGAGCCTCGCAGGGCGGCAATGCCAAGGTGCCGCATGGGCCGACGTTTTTCACGCCCGAATGGCGCGAGCTTTACAAGCATGCCTTGCGCGAAGCCGACCGGCTGGGACTGGAAATCAGCCTGAACATCCAGAGCGGCTGGAACCTGGGCGGACCGGCGGTTTCGCCGGATGACGCCGGGAAGAAATACATCTGGTCGGAACTCAAGATCACGGGCGGGACGAATGTGGAGGTGAAGCTGCCGCTGCCGAAGGCGCGGGAGAATTATTACCGCGACATCTCGGTGGCCGCCTACCGGGTCAAGGAGCATCCGAACCGTGAGCCGTTAAAATTTTGGAAGCAGAAAGCGTTGCAGGAATCGCTGCAGCCGTTCTCGGCGCCGGATTCATCCTTGTTGTTCGCCGAGACACCGGGGACACCTGGCGAAGAAGATGTGGATGCGCCGGATGTGGTTGATTTGAGCGGGAAGCTCGGGGCGGACGGGGTGCTGAAATGGGATGCGCCCGCCGGCGACTGGCAGATTTTGCGCTTTGGCTACACGATTGGCGATCATTCGTATGTGTCCACGAGCAGCGAAGGCTGGCAGGGATATTCGATTGATGTCTACAGCGCGACGGCGTTCCAGAATTACTGGGACAAGATCGTGGAGCCATTGATCGTGGATGCGGGGCCGCTGGCCGGGAAGACCTTGAAGTATCTGCACACGGACAGCTGGGAGATCGAACTGGCGAACTGGACGCCGGGGATGCGCGGGGAATTCGAGAAGCGCCGCGGCTATGACCTGCTGCCGTGGCTGCCGGTGCTGGCGGGGCGGATCGTGAATTCGCGCGAGGCAAGCGACCGTTTTCTTTTTGATTACCGCAAGACGCTGGGCGACCTGGCGATCGACAACCATTACCGGCTGTTTCGGGACAACGCGCACAAGCACGGCATCGGCATCCACCCGGAAAGCGGCGGGCCGCACGCGGTGCCGATTGATGCGCAGCGCTGCCTCGGCTGGGATGATGCGCCGATGAGCGAGTTTTGGGCGTGGTCGTGGACGCACCGCATCGGCGATGCGAACCGTTTTTTTGTGAAGCAGCCGGCGAGCGCGGCGCACACCTACGGACATCCGCTGGTGTTCGCCGAGGGTTTTACGAGCATCGGACCGCACTGGCAGGAGCACATCTGGGACAATTTGAAACCGAGCTTCGACAAGGCATTGTGCGAAGGGCTGAACGTGCTGGTGTGGCACGCGTTTGTCTGTTCGCCGGAGGAGACGGGAATTCCCGGGCAGCAGTATTTCGCCGGGACGCACCTGAATCCGAAGGTGACGTGGTGGGAGAAATCCGCGCCGTTCTTCAGCTACATCGACCGCTGCCAGTGGATGCTGCAGCAGGGGCATTTTGCGGCGGACGTTTTGTATTATTACGGCGACCATGTGCCGAATTTTGCGCAGTTCAAACGCACCGACCCGGCGCACACGGGCGGCGGATATGACTACGATGTCATCACCGAAGAGGCGCTGCTGGAGCGGGCGAGCGTGAAGGACGGGAAAATTGTCCTGCCGGATGGAATCAGCTATCGCGTGCTGGTGCTGCCGGAGCGCGAGGTCATCTCGTTGCCGGTGCTCAGGAAGATCAAGGAACTGGTCGCAGCGGGCGCGACGGTCATCGGGCCGAAACCGCAACATGCCGAGGCGCTGGGGAATGCGGCCGCGGCGGATGCGGAGGTGGCGAAAATTGCGGGGCAATTGTGGGGCGGGAAGGGCGGCAAAGGACGGGTGATCGCGGGGAAAACTTCGCGGGAAGTGTTGATGGGCGATGGCATCGCGCCGGACTGCGAGTTTTCTGCGAATGGCGGGGATTTTGATTATATCCACCGCCGGACGGGGGATGTGGATATTTATTTTGTCGCAAACCGGACGAATTATGCCGTGTCGGCAAAAGTTGATTTCCGGGTGACGGGCAAAGTGCCGGAGTTGTGGAATCCCGTGACGGGTGAGCACACACCGGCGGCGGCCTATGAGGAAAAAGGCGGGCGCACTTTTGTGCCCTTGGAATTTGATCCGTGCGGGTCGTGGTTCGTGGTGTTCCGTGAGGCGGCGGCGGCGCATCCGGCCGTGGCGAAGGTGAACGATCCGGAGTTTGCTCCGGGACAGGAAATCGCCGGCGACTGGACGGTTCATTTTGATCCGAAGTGGGGCGGGCCGGAGACGGCGCAGTTTGATTCGCTCGTGAGCTGGACGACGCGGCCGGAGCCGGGAATCAAATTTTATTCCGGTACGGCGGTTTACGAAAAGACTTTTGATTGGAAGGCTGATGGTGAGAGCAGCGGGAAGAAAGTTTTCCTCGATCTTGGCAATGTGCGCGAGTTGGCGGAGGTGAAGGTGAATGGCAAAAGCTGCGGCATCCTTTGGTGTCCGCCGTGGCGCGTCGAGGTGACGGCGGCGTTGCGGGCGGGCGAGAACAATCTGCAGGTGGAGGTGGTGAACTTCTGGCCCAACCGCATCATCGGCGACGCGGGTTTGCCGAAGGAGCAGCGGTTGACGCAAACGAACGTGCGCGAGCTGACGGCGAAAACACCGCTTGCTGAGTCGGGGTTGTTCGGCCCGGTGAAACTGGTTGAGGCGCGTTGAGCTTGACCAGGTAGCACGTTTTCACCCCTCACCCTAACCCTCTCCCCTCAGAGGGGCGAGGGGATCAGTTGCGCACCCGCATCACTTCTTCACCAGACCGTCGCCGATGATGATGCGGTAATCCTTGATGCGTCCGCCGCCATCGCCCTGCCGGGGCACGTAGCGGAAGCCGGAGATGACCTGGGATTTTCCGAGGTCCAAAATCAGGCGGTGCGGATGGTTCGGGGAATTGTTCTTCCATTCCGTGTGCCAGTAATTTGCCGTCTGTCCATCGATCGCATTCTCCGCCGTGCCGTCCTCGCCATTGCGCTCCTCGCTGTCCACGTAGGCGATGGTCCAGCCATTGTGGCTGATGGGTTTGCCGGCGGCATCGAGCAGGTCCAGTTCGGCGACGGCGGCGTACGGTTTGCCGTCCTGCGCATTCAATGATTCCAGGCAAAAAAAGCGGCCCTTGCCGGGGGTGATGAAATTGATGTCCTGCGTATCGGAGCCCGGGGCGAACGTGCCGTTGATGGTCGTGGCGTTGGCTTCCAGGTTCAGCGTCACCTCGGGGCGGCGCACCTTCGCAAAATCCTTTTCCGGATGCAGCTCGGCGAGGATCGGTTTGGACAAGCCGGCGATGCTGTTTTTCTCCGGGCCCAGCAGGTCGAGGATCACGATGTCGTTCGTGCCCGCGTGCAGCCAGCAGCCCGGCGCGTAGGCCGTCTGCGACGGACCGATGTTCCAGTAACGGCCGAGGCAGCGGCCGTTCACCCACACATCGCCCTTGCCCCAGCCGCGCAGGTCCAGAAACGTGTCGCCCGCCTTTTCCAGCGTGAAGGTGCCGCGCCAGAACGCCGGGCCCTCCGCCTTCGCCGGCTGGAACTTCAGACCCGCGAGCATCTGGTCATCGAGCGGCAGGTTGAAGATTTGCCAGTTGTGCAGCGCTTCGCCGCCAAGTTTCACCGGGGCGATGAGCCCCTTGCGATCGACCATTTCCGGGCCGAAATTGATGCGCCCCATCGGCTCCACCAGGACATCCAGTTGACCCGCCGCCGCGCGTTCCGGCAAAACGATTTTAGCGTTCGCGCTCCGCCGGTCCAGGATGCCGACGCGTTTGCCATCGACAAAAACGTAGCCGAAATCACGGATCGCGGCGGCTTCCAGCGTCGTGGCCGGGCCGGCCGGAATGGCCGTGCGATATAGGATGCAGCCATAGCCCTGGTCGTAGGCTTCCATGTTGCGCGGCGATTCATCGGCCACCGGCGCGGGCAGGTTGGCGAACAACGGCGCGACCGCCTTCAACTCCACCGGCGCAAAGTTGATGACCGGATTTTGCGCGGGCGGCTCCGGCAGTTTTTCGCCGGGCAGCAGATATTTGGCAAACAATTCGCGCGTCTGGAAAAATTTCGGCGTGGCCCAGCCCGCCTCGCTGATCGGCGCGTCATAATCGTAGCTCGACGTGTCCGGCTTGAACGGCCGGTCGCAGCCCGACCACAGGCCGAACGTCGTGCCGCCGTGCGCCATGTAGATGCTGAACGACGCGCCCATGTCGAGCATCAGCTTCAAGTTGGGCAGATAATTTTCCGGCTTGCCCGTGTGATGCGGCTGGCCCCAGGTGTCGAACCAGCCCGGATAAAACTCGCTGCAAATCAGCGGGCCCACCGGCTGGATGGCGCGCACCTTCGCGAAATTTTTCACCACGTCGCTCCCGAAATTTCCCGCCTGGAACAAATTCGTGAGCAGCCCGTTCCGCATCTGGTCCGGCGGATTGCATTGAAAGAGCGGCACGTCAAAACCCGCATCCACCAGCGCCTGCCGGATGTCATCCATGTAGCCCGTGTCCTTGCCGTAGAAGCCGTATTCATTCTCCACCTGCGCCATGATGATCGGGCCGCCATGGGTGATCTGCATGGGGCCCAGCTCGCGGCCGACTTCCTTCAGATACGATCGCACCGCGTTGATATAGCGCGGATCGCGCGTGCGCAGCTTGATGTCGTCGTTTTTGAGCAACCACCAGGGTGTGCCGCCCATTTCCCATTCCGCGCAGGCATACGGGCCGGGCCGCAGGATCACCCACAAGCCCTCCTCCTGGGCGATGCGGCAGAACTCCACGTCATCCGCCTGGCCCGTCCAGACATATTCCCCCGGCTTCGGCTCGTGCAAGTTCCAGAAGAGATAGGCGCAGACGGTGTTCAAGCCCATCGCCTTGGCCATCTGCAACCGCTGCCGCCAATATTCCTTCGGCACCCGCGCCGCATGAATTTCGCCGCAACGAATCTGGAGGCGCTGGCCATCCAGCAGAAAATCATTCGTGCTGATGGCGAAGGTGTGCGCAATGGAATTAGTATCCGCAGCCACGCACGGAGTGGGGCGCATGACGATGAAAGTGCAGAGGACCGTGCCGAGACCGAGAGCCAGCAGCGTATTTAATTTCATGGGTGTGAATTCGAATTGGAATAACCGCAGCTTGATTGTTTTGCCAGTATTAAATTTATCCAGCCAGTTGCTTTTCCCTGAACAATGAAATCTTTTGGTTTTTCGTTTTTGCGATCTCAACCAACGGCAAAATGTCCAGCCAGGCCAGATTGAATTTCGCGGCGGCTTTGCGGCCATGCGTGGATTTCGCCATTTTTAACAACCGGTTCACGGCGCCCAGCCAGCCTTTGGCGGATATTTGCCCGGCATCCACTCCTTGCAACCATTCCCGTAAAAACCCACGCACGCAAAAAAAGAGAATTATCAAATGTTCGACATCCTGCCGCTTCTGCTGCGAAACCGTCAGCGCCAGTTCCACCTTGCAGATCAGGAGCGAGATGGGGTCGAGGACACGAATGGTCTTGCCGTTCCATTCCATCTCGACGGCCAGGGTTTCGACGCTGGCAGCGGTCACCCCAGGAATGCTGCGAACGACCTCGATGTTGGTATCCCAATCACCGATACGGAGGGGAATCGCGCCCGCCAAGGCGGTCATGGCGATTTTGTGCGGAAACGCCGGCACCAGTTTTAATTGTCCGGCGATGTGCCGGACATCGTCCCGGTTACCGCTAAAATCAATGTCCTCACTGGCGAACGGGATGTGCTTTTGCAAATCCGGTTCCGTCGTCAGATAACGCCCGGCCCAATAATTGACCGCTTGTCCGCCAATCAGTATGTAGGGAAGTCCGGCTGGATTCCGAATCTCAAGAATTTCAGAGAATTGTTGGAGGGAGAAGCGAGTGCCCACAAGTCAGGCCCATTTTGCCATGGCGGCCGCCACTTGACGCCAGTTGGTGATCCGCCATTGCGACCCGTCGCCCAGCAACGAAACCCGCCGCTGCTCGCGGGCCGACCGGCGCGTGCCTTTGCTGCGCACGACGGCCATGCGACGGCTGGCCTCGTGCTGTTTGATGGCGTTGTAACGGCTGGCTTTCACGCGAAAAATTGGTAGCGCCTAGGGGAATCGAACCCCTCTATTGGCCTTGAGAAGGCCATGTCCTAGCCGATAGACGAAGGCGCCACAACAGACGAAAGATTTTACCCGCGCCGGCGGCGAAGTCAATGCGCGGCTGCGGGGTGGGATGAAGCGAGCGGATGGATGGTCTCTCCAAGGGGGAGAGGGAGAAACGTTCGCTGCTTCCGTGAAAAGTAAGCGTCCGCTGTAGCACCTCTTGAAAGGGCTCTGATAGATGTCATAACTATGAGAGTTATGACATCTACGAACCGGTCCGATGCAGTTCCCGCCGTTGCTTCTTCAATGATACCCAAAGTGCCCGTCACCCTGGACAC
>JARLJW010000028.1 GCA_031290985.1 Verrucomicrobiia bacterium
ATTCGGCCAGCGGTGGTGGGCTTCGCCGATACCTTTGCCCTGCCCATCCAACCGCCATTGCAGCACACGGCGCAGCCGCCGCCGGACATAGCCATCGACGGAGCGGAACGTGTTCGCCTTGCTGTGCTGGAAGTACCCATACCAGCCACGCAAGGTCCGGTTCACGTCGCTCACGATGGCGCTCAGTCTGCGCCCGTCCAGCCGCGGCGTCTTGACCCGGATTCGCTCCTTCAACTTCCCCAGACTTTTCGCCCGCGGCCATTTCCAGCCCCGCTCGAAGTGATACCCGAGGAAGTCAAACCCGCCGGGTTGCGCCGCATTGGCGATCCGCGTCTTTTCGGGATGCAACTCCAGTCCCGCTGGCGCCACCCAGGCCCGCACTTGTGCCAGGGCGGTTTGCGCCTCGGCTTCACTGCGGCAGAGGATGACGAAGTCGTCCGCATAGCGCACTAGTTCCCTGCCCGCCCGCACCATTTGCTGGTCGAACGGATCAAGATACAGGTTCGCCAGCAGCGGACTGATGACCCCGCCTTGCGGCTTGCCCCGCTCCGTGGGTTGCCACCCTTTGTTCGCTTCCAACACGCCGGCATGGAGGAAACTTTCCACCAGTGCCAAGACCGGCCCGTCCGCCACCCGCGCCTGAACCAGCGCCAGCAGTCGATCGTGCGGAATCGTGTCGCAGTAGCTTTTCAGGTCGGCAGCCACCACCCAGTCGTGCCCCGCCTTCAGGAGCCTGTCCACCTGCCGCAACGCGTCCTTGGCCCCGCGTCCCGGACGGAAGCCGTAGCTGGGCTCGGCAAACCCCGTCTCGAAGATCGGTTCCAATACGTGCCGCAGCGCGGCTTGTACGATCCGGTCGCGTACCCCCGGTATGCCCAGCGGTCGTTGCTCGTTGCGGCCGGACTTGGGGATCCAAGCCCGCCGTACCGGTGGCGGTCGATACGGTCGTTCTCTCCCCGTTGCTCTCCACCCCGCCTCGCGGCAACGCACTTACGGTCCGATACCGCACGGCTCTTCGCCGCACAGAAACGGACTTCCACCGTTCTATCCCAACCCCTCTCAGGCGCACGAGCGCGGGTCTGTGACCCGCAGGAGCTTTTCCTGGCGGATGACCTTCGGATTGACTGAATGCAATTATAAAATCTGTACGTTCCTGCGGGTCACAGACCCGCGCTCCGGCGAATGAAGCCGGTCAACTCGCCACGCGATTGGGATGATCCGCACGACTCTTTCGCAGCCACGGTTTTTTCCGGGCGGAAAGGATGCCGCCCTCTACGTCAGGCCGGGAGGCCTGACGCTACACCCGAAACCGGAAATTATTCGCCGCTGGATTTTTGCGGGCGGGTCTTTTATTGTCCGGCCACAAGGACACAATGACAGCCACCGGGAAAAATATTTCACATCGCGCTTTTACCCTGATCGAATTGCTGGTGGTCATCGCCATCATCGCCATCCTGGCCGCGCTGTTGCTGCCGGCGTTGAGCAAGGCCAAGGACAAGGCGCGCGATGCCAATTGCAAATCCAACCTCAAGCAGTGGGGCATCGCGTGGACAGTTTATGCGGATGAAAACGGCGGTTCTTTCAGCTCAGGCATGAGCCCGGTGATGCACCGCGGCCAATGGTGCCTGGCGCTCCAGAACGCGTACCAGAAAAAACCGGACCTGCTGCTCTGCCCGAGCGCGACCGGGCCGTCGCCGCTGCCGGACATCGGCTGCGGCGGGCCGACGGCGGCCTTCGAGTTTTGGAACATGCCCGATCCGGCGCAGCCGGGGAAAAATCTCACGGGCAGCTATGGCATCAACGCCTGGGTGTATAATCCGCCGCCGGATGTGACGGACATCGAGGGGCGGCCCACGGAATTGAACTGGCGGAAGTTTGATGTGCCCCAGGCTTCGAGCACGCCGCTGTTCCTCGATTCGATGTGGCGCGGCGGCGGGCCGGCCGCCACCGACACGCCGCCGGCCTACAACGGCGAATGGGCGGGTTACAACGCCGAGTTCCATCATTTCGCCCTGGCCCGGCACAGCCGCGGGGTGAACGTGCTGTATTTTGACTGTTCGGTCCGCTATACGCGGGCGAAGGGCTTGTGGGGATTGCAGTGGCACAAGCAGTATGATGCGGATGCCGCAAACAAAACGGTGTTCCCGGGGTGGATGAATTGAGGGTTGCGGGGTGCGCCGCTCCGGGGCGGTGGAAAATGTGGAGGCAACAGGCGCGCGATGGAAAAGCGGTAGAGGACTACCGCATTCCAAGACGCTGGCGCGTTCGCCGGGCGGTGGATGAAATGACCGGCTTGGAATGGTCGTATGCGCAAGGTGCCTGCTACGCGGCAAACAAGGTCGCAGCGCGACCTTGTCCACCTTCCTTGTCCCCCTTGGATGGGGGGATTTGAGCATTGCAGGTTGACGATGGCAACTCATGTGGGCAATGCCCGGGGCTCCGATGTGCTGAATCGGCCGCTCCTCCTCGGAGTGGGCGTTGAATTTTGGCGGGGTGGCGGTATGATACGAACCACGGTTGTGAAAAATTATTAATCATCCGCTTTTGCCATGCCGGACGACTCTTTCAAAGAATTTGTGCTGGATCAGTTGAGCGCGCTGCCGGATGTGCGGGCGAAGGCGATGTTCGGCGCGCATGGGATTTATTCGGGCGAACATTTCTTCGGGATCCTTGATGAGGGGCGCTTGTTTTTCAAAACGGATGCGGGGTCGCAGGCAGAGTACACGTCGCGCGGGATGGGGCCGTTCACATACGAGATGAAGGGCAAGGTGATGACGATGGGGTATCATGAGGTGCCGCCGGAGATTTTGGAGCAGCCGCAGGAACTGGTGATTTGGGCGCGGCAGGCGATTGGGGTGGCGAAAGCGAAGCCCAAGCTGAAGGCGAAAGCCAAAAAATAAATGACGAATGAGGCTTGCGGCCGGCCGGAGAAACGCATAGCGCGGCAGAGCCGCAATCAAAATCTGATCAACGGGAGCGGTTGTGATCTATGGTTACGGGGCGGAAAGCTGCCAGGTTAGTTATGACGCTCGCCCTCACCTGTGTCCTCTCCCCCGGGGAGAGGAACTCATGTAGTTGCGTTTGTTAGGCTCGTTTATCCTGCGACCCATCCCATCGTGGTTATTGGTGCGAGCAGGCAGAGAGCAAAATCTTCGCAGAAAGAAACGATATCATGGGATAGCACTGCGGAGAACGCAGAGGTGACTGCGTCACGGCCAATATGAATTTTTCTCTGCGTTGCTCCGCGTCGCTGCGTTTATTTGGGCGTTTTTAATCGTGCCACCTCTCCCCGGCCCTCTCCCCCAACTGCGTTGGCGGAGAGGGAGGAAGACGCGACGGGCTGGCCACGGTTTTTGGTTCGTTTGAACGCTGGTGGACGTGCGAAAGCGCCGTCGCCGCGTTCGCTCTGCCGGCGCAGTCCATGAGGCGGCGGGCGAACTGCTGGCGTTTTGGCGATTGAACGCGATGGGATTGGGTGCGGGCGGCAATCAGAAAGTGGCGGACAGGCGGAGGCTGAGAAACGCAAGTTCAATTTTTCTTCAAACGCTCTGAGTATACGACAGTTTTTTTGGAAAAACGTTCAATCAAATACTTGGATTTATTTGCGGGCGGGGGGTTGCCGGAAGGTCGTGGGAGCTGATAGTGTCGATGAGTTTTATGGTCAGGGGTGCTGGCGTACGGGTGCGATGCCGCACGGGCAATCGGGGGCAAAGCTGCTGGCGCAGGCCACCATGGGGCGGCGGGGCGCTGGGAGCCGGTCTGAAATTGAACATCTGGCGGCAGGATGCCCGCCCGAACCCGCAGGCAAAGATGCCTGCGCTACGGCGGTGGCGTAGACGCGAAGGATCAAGGTGAATCAAGGTGAATCAAGGTGAATCAAGGTGAATCAAGGTGAATCAAGGTGAATCAAGGTGAAAACAGAGGCGCGGGTTGGTGGTGGGAAAGCGGCGCTGAAGCGACCGCAATCCAAACGCTGTGCGATTGCCGGGCGGCGGGTGAGCTGATCGGGTTCGGGCAGTGGTTTACTCCAAGCGCCTGCGGCGCAGGTAGAAAGGGTCGCAGCGCGACCATTTCCACCAGCAACAGGTCAAACCCAGTCAAACCGCTTTTTTTATTTGTGAGATGCGATTTACGATTTAGGCGGTCATCGGCGAAGCGGCGGGGCTGGCTGGCTGGCATGGCTGGCTTCGGTTGCAAGCGAAAGCGGTGTCGCGGCTACCGCCTTGCCACCGCAGTCCATGACGTGGTCGGGCTATGCCGTATCGTCAGGGTTCACCCGATCACCACGAAATGGTCGTGCCGCCCACCCTGAAATGCCATCAATCCAGCCTTGGATATTAAACGTGAACCATGCGAAACATGCGAAAAAACCGGCGACCGAATTTTAAACAAGGCCAATGATGTGCGGGCCACACGGACCATCAAGTTAAGGCAAATTAAGGCAAATTAAGGTAAATTAAGCCAAATTAAACCAAAATTGACGATATGCGAGGGACGATTTACGAGCGAAGGATGGGTCTGACCGAAGCGAGTTCCGGTTGCAGGCGAAAGCGGCAGAGGGCTGCCGCGCTCCAAGACGCCATCGCGTTCGCCAGGCGTCGGATGGTTGCCAGCCTCCTGGGAAGCTCCAAAAACCCGGCAAATCCGACCGAATCCAAGTAAATCCAAGTAAATCCAACCTGTAAAAAATGAACATTCAAGGACGAGATCCTTGCGGACGGACGCCATTGGGAGCATCAGGCTTAAGCGTGCAACTGCTGGACGCCTTGCAGGCGGGCGAGGCGGGAGAACTGGCCGTTGCGGGCGAGCAGCTCGTCCTGGGTCCCCTGCTCCACGATCGCGCCTTTGTGCAGCACCACGATGCGGTGCGCGTGGCGGATGGTGGAAAAGCGGTGGGCCACGATCAACGTCGTGCGGCCTTTGGTCAAGCGCACCAAAGCCTCCTGCACCAACCGCTCGGATTCGGTGTCGAGCGCGGAGGTGGCTTCGTCGAGGATGACGAGGCGCGGGTTGCGCACGAGGGCGCGGGCAATGGCCAGGCGCTGACGTTGGCCGCCGGAAAGCATGGTGCCGCTCTCGCCGAGCGGCGTGTTAAGCCCCTGCGGCAGGGAGCGGACGAAGGTGGCGAGGTTGGCATCGGCCAGGACCTGCCAGAGAGTGTCGTCGGTAACGTGGTCGAGGCCGTAGGTGACATTCTCGCGCAGGGAGCCGTTGAAGAGGAGCGTGGTCTGGGGCACGACGCCGATCTGGCGGCGGTAGGTGCGCAGGTCGAGTTCGCGCAGGTCGCGGCCATCGAGAAGGATTTTGCCGGCGGTCGGCTGGCGGAAACCGATGGCGAGATTCACGAGGGTGGATTTGCCGGCGCCGGATTCGCCGACGAAGGCGATGGTTTCACCGGCGCGCACGTGCAGGGAAATATTCGTCAACGCCACTTCACGTCCGCGCGGATAGCTGAAGCCGACGTGGTCAAAAATAATTTCGCCGCGCAACGGGTCGGTGGCGGCGGGCTTGCCGTCGTTGTGCTCGATGTGCTCGGCTTCCAAAACTTCGCCCAGCGAGCGGACGGCATCGGCCCCTTGCGCGAGCGCGGGGAAGACGCTGAGGAACTGCTGCACCGCGCCGATCAACATGCCGAAATAGGTGTGGTACATGACGGCATCGCCCACGGTGATGCGATGATGCACGACGAGCCAGGCGGAGAAGACGAGGCACGCGAGCTGGAACAGCATAAAGGTGAACCACGAGCTGGAGGCGAAGAATTCCGTGAGGGTGTCCACCTGCAGGCCGCGTTCGCGGATGCGCTCGAAGACGGAGCGGACGCCGCGCGTCTCGAAATCCTCGAGGCCATGGGCGCGGGTGACGGGGAGCATCTGCAACATTTCACCGACGCGGATGTTCATCTGCTCGGTCTCGACGCGCATGGCCTTGTACTGCTCCTTGAACCGGCGGTCAAAAATCTTGAGCAGCGCCACGCCGGCGGGGACGGTGACGAGAAAATAGACCGCGAGGAGCGGCTGCTTGATGAGCGCGATGATGGTGACGTAGGTAATGACGAGCAGGCCGTTCAGGCCGGTGTGCATGAGGTGGCGGCAGAGGCCGTCGATGGCATCGACATCGCGCAGGAGCTTGGTCTGGAGGGCGCTGGTCTGCTTTTCCTCGTAGAAGGTGATGGAGAGTTCCTGCAGCCGTTCGACGAGGGCGCTGCGCAAATTGAACTGCATGTGCCGCAACGCGCCGCTCATGAGCCGGACGAACGTGGTGTGGACGAGGGGATTTTGCAGCAGCAGCAGAAAGTAAACGCCGGCGATGGCCAAAATATGCCGGAAGGCGCCGTCGCCGCCGTTGGTGAGCGCATCCACGATCATGCCGACGGCCAGCGGGAGGAGGGAACTGGGCGACTGCTTGATGATGTACAGCAGGACGGCCAGCGCGACGCGGCCGCGCTGGTCGGCGAACAGCCCCCACAAGGTGCGGCCCGGACGTTTCGAGTCGAAACGTCCGTCGAGCAGTTTTTCCCACGGCGCCGGTTGCGCGGATGCATTCATCAGCCTCCATTGAAACGGCAAGCGGGGGCGGGCGCAAGCGCGGTGACGAAAAGATCAAATCCGCATTGTCGTGCGGCGGCGGTGCGTTACAATTTGCGCATGGCCGTCCAGAACCGCATTGTCAAAATCCAGAAACGCAACCGGGCGCTGGTGCGGTTCGACACTTCGCGCATCTTCAAGGCCATCGCGCGCGCCGCGGACTCCATCGGCGGGTTCCAGCAGGATTTCCTGCCGGGCGTGAACGACAAGATCTTTGCCGCGCACAAATCGGAGGCGGAGATCGCCGGCTTCCTCGGCGACATGGCCATCGTCTGCCTCAATGCCAACCCGCAGCATTACATCGCGAATTTTCCGCCGACGATCGAGACGATCCAGGACGAGGTGCTGCATGCGCTGCGCAGCTATGGCTTTCAAAAGACCGCCGACGCGTATGAATGTTACCGCTGGGGCCGGCACTGGCTGCGCGAAGGCGCGATCACGCAGGCGCAGTTTTCCGGCAATGGTTTTCCGCGGGAGCGCATGGAGCAGATCCTCGCCTGGAACCGCCAGCACGGCGTGGACACCGTGGCGGGCGTGAACGAAAAAGTCCGTTCGGGCAAGATCAAGGACATCGTCGGCCCGGCGCTCGCGGTCTACGAAGCCTCCCTGGATGAAGCGGCGAACAAGGTCGTCGCCCGCTTGAACGCCGGCGACAAGCTGCGGATGATCTGGGTCAGCGGCCCGAGTTCCTCCGGCAAGACGACGACGACGGTGAAGCTCACGCAGCGCCTGGCCAAGCACGGCCTGCGTTTCCTGATGCTGAACCTCGACGACTATTTCTGGTCCGCCGTGGAACATCCGACCGACTGGCTGAACGACCGCAATTTTGAAGCGCCCGAGGCGCTCGACATCCAGTTGTTGAACGAGCATCTGCGCGCCTTGCTCGAGGGCAAGACGGTGGACAAACCGCTCTACAGTTTCAAGGAAGGCCGGCGCAACGGCACCAAGCCGGTGAAACTGGAGCCGGGCCAAATCCTGCTGCTCGACTGCCTCCACGGATTTTATCCGCCCATCACCGAGGGCATCGACAACTCGATGCAATTCCGCCTCTATATCGAGGCGATGAACGTGCTTTACGAGGGCGATGGCAGCACCAAAAAATTGACGCAGTTCACCGATGCCCGCCTCGTGCGCCGGATGCTGCGCGACGTGAAGCACCGCAACCACAGCCCGATCGCAACGATCCTCCACTGGCATTACGTCCGCTACGGCGAGCTGTTCAGCATCATCCCGTTGATGGGGCTCGCGGATCATGTGGTTAATGGCGGGACGCCGTTTGACCTGGCGGCGTTGAAACCGTTTTTCCTGGGCGAAGGTCATTACCTGCCCAAGCCCGCAGACTTCAATCCCTACGCGGGCTTTCTCGATGCGCGCATCCGATACGATCGCGTGAAGGAATTGCTGGAGTCCGTCGAAGGCCTGACGCAGGCGCAGGTCGCCGGCACGGAGTTAATCCCCGGCGACGCGGTCATCCGCGAATTCGTCGGCGGCAGCACCATCCAGATACCGCATAACGAATAGTTTCCACGTCCGGCTTGCAATTTCTTCGCGGGCCATGGATATTCCTCGGCATAAGGAAGAAGTCATGTTTCACCGTCACCGCCTTGCGTTGCTGTGCGCCGTCATCCATACGGTGCTGTTTGTGTTTTCCAGCCGGGCGCAGACGTTGAATCTGCCACCCCGGCCGGCCAATGCGCCGACCGCCTCGCAATGGACGAACATCGTCTGGGCGCTTTCGTCGGATGAGCGCGAGAACTGGATCTACGCGCAGGTCATCAGCGGCAACATCCCCGGGTGGCAGCGCACACTGAAGCCGGTGAACGTGTCTTTCGGCGGGCATACTGCGACTTATTACGTCTGCCCGGATGAACTCGCCATCGGCTCGGACACGGATTATTTCCTCGAACCCACCACGCCAATCCTCGCGCAACGGCTGGCCGACCAGCTTGGCTGCATCCTGCCCACACGCAAAATGGTCAACCAGATCTGGACCAACGCCACCGTCAAGCTGACGCCGCAGACAATTCCGCCCAGCGGAATCATGACCACCATGCCGGACTTCGCGAGCAACAATGTGATGGTCCTGGCCCTGCGGCTGCCGCTCACAAATTCCTCGCCGCTCGGTGCCTTGGTCAGCGGCGACAAGAAGAACGTCATTATCTCCACATTGATCTATTCCAACCTCCAGACCGGCGTGCCAAGTCCGGTGGTGATCTACGGCTGGATTTATCCTGATGGCACGGTCATCCAGCCGGCGTACAACGGGCATGCGAACACCTACGCGGATTATTCCCACGGCATCCGCTTCGTGCAGATGGGCCTCACCGTGGATGGCGCGGCCAACACCATCACGAACGTGCTCATCAGCCCCGCGCTCGCGGGTTTGTTGAGCGATGAAAGCATCGCGCCCAACAACACCATCCCCACGCCGCGTTATCCCGTGGCCGCGCTCGCACCGACCGTGATGACCCATCCGCGCAACCGCAGTGTGCTGGCCGGAACCAATGTGACTTTCAGCACGCTCGCCATCGGCGATGCGCCGCTGAACTATCGCTGGCTGCTGAACGGCGTTCCCCTGCCCGGCGCGACCAATGCCACCCTCACGCTCACGAACCTCCAGTCCACCAACGCCGGCAGCTATTCCGTGGTCGTCACCAACTTCTCCGGCTCCGCCACCAGTCGCGTCGCTTTCCTGCGCCTCAAGACCACGGATTTTCCCGTGTTGTTCAGCGATAACTTTGAGACCAACAGCGCGGTAAATTGGAGCGTCTTCTGGGGCGCGGCCAATGGCGTGCCGGATTACACGGCGGACTTCGCCTTCGATTACGGGGCCACGCCCTACACTTTTAACGGCGTCACCGCGCTCATCCCGCCCGCGCCCAATTCCACCGATGGCAGCACGCACGGCGTGAAACTTACCGTGAACGACAACGATGCCATCGCCGCCACCGCCGCGGTGAACCTTTATCCCAAGAATTTCTTTGTCAGCAACAACTTCGCGCTGAAGTTTGACCTGTGGATCAATTATCCCGGCAACGCGCTGGGCACCGGGGCCGCCGGCACCACGCAGTTCGCCCAGTTCGGCCTCAACTTTCTCGGGACCACCGTGAACTGGCCGGCACCGTCCGCCGCCGCCAGCGACGGCGTGTGGTTTGCGACCGATGGTGATGGCGGCGCGGCCGCCGATGACCGCGCTTACGTCGGAAATCCGGCCGGTGTGCCCGTGGATTTGACCGGCAACCCCGCCGCCGGCGGAATGCTCGCCACCAACCACGCGGCGGCGATATTCCAGACCCTGTTCCCCTCGCCGGTTTGTGAAACTGCGGGCACGCCCGGCAAAAATTGGGTCGAGGTCGAAGTGCGTCAGACCAACAACGTCATTGTGTGGCTGATGAATGGCACCGTCGTCGCGCAGCGCGCCAATGCGTCCACCTTCACGAACGGCACGGTCATGCTGGGCCTCATGGACGTGTTCAGTTCCATCGCCAATCCGGCGCGCGACTGCTTCGTCATCTTCGACAACGTCCGTGTGGAAAATCTGGCCCCGCCCATTACCTTTCAAAACATCACGCGCCAGCCGGATGGCAGCGTCGCTCTCACGCTCAACAGCGCCCTCGGCGACAGTTTCATTTTGGAAAGCTCCACCAACCTCCTCAACTGGCAGACCGTCACCGGCCTGACCCTGACCAACAACCCGCTGACATTGACGAACATGCCCGCAGCGCCCGGCACCGCCCTCTTCTACCGCGCCCGCCGGTAACTCACCGGAGCGCGGGCGGCCCGCCCGCGAGTTCATTCAAAGCCGCCAACACTTACTGCCAGCTTATAACATTATCCTTGTTGGGAGCCGCCGTGGCCGGTTCAGTCGCATCCACCTTCCCATCCGGCCCAAGCGACCAAACCATCACCTTGCCATGAAATTCAAAGTCATCGCTGAGACCATTGGTATCTGAATCATTGCTCAGACCGCCAAATCCGCTCGCGGCCTTTTCCCGCGAAACCAGATGACTCCGATAAAACGCATCCCGGCAATTCCCGTCACCATTCAAATTCATGCTGATGATGTATGGATTCCCCCATGGATCCCGATAAACCATGTCGTTGCCAACACCTGGACTTTTATTATCGCCGCTCAATTTTGCGTTCAGAAATTTAATCTGCTTCGGATTCAAGGTGTGGCCGACATTAACCGTGGCTGTCCCGCCCGGAGACATCGTCATATCCATGAGAACCGTAATCACATCGGCATTCACAGACGTGTTGGCCCCCGATCCCAGAGCGGCATTGAGGAGCGGGCCGCCAAAGGTCAAATCCTCCTTGCCCGTCAGCGCTGCGGCTTCTACGTTCGTCGGAACTGGATAGCGGCCATATTCAGTTTGGTACGCATTAATCGCATTCACAATATCAGCAATTTCGGTGCGCGCCTTCATGACTTTACCAGCCCGCCCTATTCTTGGCGTCACAGGAAGGAGCATTGCCGCCAGAATAAAAAGCGTGACTGTAACCAGAAGCGTTTCTACCAACGTCAGGGCATGGTTTTCCCCTCTTCCAGGTCGAAATGAAATCTTCATGATGTCTTACACGATGTCCCTGCGGCTTTCTGTCACTTTTAAGCCACTTTGCCTGATTGGCAAATTAAATTTTAACCCTTCCCGCGCTAGTCATTGCTCCCCCACCAGCTTTCCCCCAAACCACTCGATCACCGGCTTGGCCAGCTCCTGAAACCAGAACCCGATCACAAAATGATTCGCCTCCGCGATCACGATCTTTTTGCTCCCGGCGGGCGCAGCCTGTTCCAACAGATCCAGATCGTTCGTCCGGCAGATGCCGTCCTTGCCGCCGCCGATGAACAGCACCGGCACCTTCATGCCGGCGACGGCGCCAACCGCCGTCCAATCCGCCCATTTGATGCCAAGTTGCGGCTCCGCCAGGGCAACGGCCTTCGCCAGTTTGTTGGTGCTGAAAGGCCAGTTCAATTCCTTGGCAAAGCGCGGAATCGCTTCATCCGGCCGGTTGTACGGCGCGATTGCCACCACGGTTTTCACCCGCGCATCGCGCGCCGCCCAAAACAAGCCCACATCCGCCCCGAACGAATGTCCCAGCACGCCGACCTCCGGATCACTCAATTTCCGCGCGGTCAAATAATCCAGCACCTGGACCATGTCCGCCGACTCGTATTTGCCCGCGGTGAACGTCCGGCCCGTCGAGCGTCCGTGGCCCCGCAGATCCACCAGGACCACCCGGTAGCCCGCCTCCGCCAGCACCACGGCCCATGGCAGCATGGTCTCCTTTTGCATCATGTAACCGTGCAAGAGCACCACCGTGCCACGTTCCTTCAGCGGGGTGGCGATGGCATTCGTTTTCCACTCCATGCCCAGGACAAAATCCTTGGTGCCGTTCTTGTGCCGCGAGACCTTTGCCAACACCTCGATGTGGTAATCAGCCGGCGGCAGTTCCATCACCGACAACATCGCTTCCGGCGGCCCCACCGGGACCGTCAGGCGCAGGCATGGGTCATTGGTGCCGAATATCCGCCGCGACCATTGCCGGCACTGCTTGTCCGACAGGCATTCGTACTGGAGATTTGGCGCCTTCGCAATGCGGTCGGCCAGCCCTTGCGAAGAGATGCAGCCCGCCGTGGCAAACATCAAAGCCATGGCGGCGAACCAAACTAAAAATTTTCCATGCTGTTTCAAGATTGTTCCTTTGACTCTCCGGCCGGGCATCCGTTCATCTTGCTGCCGGTCCGGCGAAGTGCAGATTATCAGACCTTGAGCAATGGAAGGTGGGAATTCCCCCTTGTTTCTGCCAGCAGCCGTGGCATGTTCCAAGCTGAAAGCTCTGTGGAAAACCGGTCAACCAAGATCACGATCCTATGAAAAACCTGCCCCGCTTGCGCTCTACATTTGCATTACTGGCCCTCAGCGCGGCCCTCGCCTTTTTGGCGGGCGGGTGCGCCACGCCGGACGAACATTCTTACAACCAGGATTTTGGCGAAAACCTCCCGGCCCAACCGATGTATTCCATCCAAAACGAGGATGACAAACATTTCATCCTCAAAGTTCACCAAGGTGTCCCCGTCACCGGCAGCGGCCGCATTTTCAACGTAAAGGAAGCGGCTTCGGCCGTGGCCAAGGCCGAATGTCAAAGGCTGGGATGGAAGAAATGGGAATTAAATTATATCCAGGAAAAGGATCAGGGCTGGATGCACGTCGTCGTCGCCAAGGTTGATCGTAAGCCCTACATCGAGCCGACCTTTCCTCAATCCAATGACCATCCATAAAAAGCCTATGGTGCAGGATGCGGTCGGAACTGGAAGCGGTTTGACCAACTTGTCCGCTCTCCGTAATTCACCTGATTGGCATTTGTTCTCCGCACTTGCATTTTGTCCGCAGGTGAAGCAATTTTCCCGGCACGATTTGGTGAACTAACAACAAAAAACGCAAACTTATGGCACACGAACTCCCCCCCCTCCCGTACGCGGCTGACGCATTGGAACCGCATTTTGACAAGGCCACGATGGAAATCCATCACGACCGCCATCACAAGGCCTATGTGGACAACCTCAACAAGGCCATCGCCGGCAACGCCGCGCTCGAAGCCAAGTCCCTCGAACAGATCATCAAGGATCTGAGCGTCGTGCCCGACGCCATCCGCGGCCCCGTCCGCAACAATGGCGGCGGTCACTGGAACCATTCCTTCTTCTGGAAGATTCTCGGCCCCGGCGCCGGCGGTGCCCCCACCGGCAAGCTCGCGGACGACATCAAGGCCACGTTCGGCAGCTTCGATGATTTCAAGGCCAAGTTCGAGGCGGCCGGCATCGGCCGTTTCGGCAGCGGCTGGGTCTGGCTCGTTGCCAACAACGGCAAGCTCGAGATCGTCTCCACGCCGAACCAGGACAACCCGCTCATGGGCAAGGCCGTCGCCGGTTGCGAAGGCACCCCGCTCATCGGCTGCGATGTCTGGGAACACGCCTACTATCTCAAATACCAGAACAAGCGCGCCGATTACCTTAAGGCCTTCTGGAACGTGGTGAACTGGAACGCCGTCAAATACTGATCTTGTAGCAGCCGAGGTAACGAGGCTCAAAAACAACGAACGCGCCGATGAAAATCGGCGCGTTTTTTACGTAGTGGCAGGCATCCTGCCTGCCGTAGAGCCGGGCTTCCGGCCCCGCGGGAACAACCGTCTTAAACTCATGGCGTGTACTCCCAAAAACGCAGGGAGCATTTCCCCTGGAGGAGAGCGCCGGGATAAGGATGGTCAATCAACCAATCCAGCCCCAACGTTTACTTCAACTTCAAAAAATTCTTCAGGATGGTCCGCCCGCTCTCCGTCAAAATGCTTTCTGGATGGAACTGCACGCCCCAGATCGGCAGCGTCTTGTGCTTGATGCCCATGATCTCGCCCTCCTCGGTCTCGGCGGTGACCTCCAGTTCCGGTGGCAGCGTGTCGCGCTTGATGACCAGCGAATGGTAGCGCGTGGCCAGAAATGGATTGGGCATGCCCGCGAACAGGTCTTTGCCGTTGTGTTTGATGGGGGAAGTCTTGCCGTGCATCATCCGGTAATTCACCACCACCTCCGCGCCAAATGTATGACCGATGCATTGATGCCCCAGGCAAACGCCAAAAACCGGGATGCCCTCGCCGGCAAACGTGCGGATGACATCATTGGCCAAACCCGCCTCGCGCGGCGAGCAGGGTCCGGGGGAGACCAGGATGCGCTCGGGCTTGAGCGCGCGGATCTGGTCGATGGTCACCTCGTCATTGCGCCGCACCTGCAAGTCCGCGCCCAGCTCGCCCAGGTACTGCACCAGGTTGTAGGTGAACGAATCGTAGTTGTCCAAAACGAGAATCATATCGCGGCCAGCAAACTACACCATGTCCCCGAAGATAAAAGCGAAAATGAGTTTTCGCGGACCGGCCGCGAAACCACCGGCCACATGCCTAAAACACGACGGCGGGCGCCGGCTTTCCCGCCGGCAGAAATTTCAAGATGTGCGCCAGCACCGCCTCGTTCCCGCAAAAATTCTGGCGCGCAATGTTTTGACGATATTCCCCGAGCTTGCCAATAAAATCATGCATCCGCCCCGGAAAATGCCGCAGGTCGTCGCACATCAAACCATACCCGAGATCTTGCAGGTAACGCGCGTTCAGCCATTGTTCAAACTGCCACGCGACCGGCAGCGAAAACACCGGCTTGCCGAGATGCAACGCCTCGCTCATCAGCGTATAGCCGCCGTTGGTCAGCACCCACGACGCCGTGCCGACCTCCTCGATGAACCGCACGTCGGAACGCGGATAATAGCTGACATTGCCATCTTCACCCACGGGCGCATGCTCATAGGCGAACACCTTGAACCGAAAAGGCAGCTGTTTCAGCAACTCCGGCAACCGCGTGAACGAATTGCTGGTCTGGTAAACCACCACGTGTCCGTCGTCGCGTGGCGTGATCGCCCGGACCTTTTCGCGCAAGATGGGCGGATAAAAATGGACCTTCGCGCCGGCCGGCAGGGGCGGATAAAAAAAGGAGGTGGCCAGCCGCGCTTCCGCGCGAAAATTGGTCAGCCCCACCACGGTGCGCGCGGCCAGCGCGGGAATCCGTTGATTCCAAGGCAGGGACGGCCGCGCAAAAGGGATGACCCCCTGGTGATCCAGGCTGATGCAACGCAGGCCGGCCAAACCGGCCGCCCGGGGCAGAAATGGCTCAAAGTCCGCGATGGCTAGGTCCGGCTGCCATGCTTCGATGAGGCTCGTGATTTCGCGGATGACCCGACCGCGTTGGCGGAGCAACGGCAGATTGCCCCAAAAACTGGCCAGGAGTTCCACCCGGTTGTTTTGATAGACGAAAGTAAAGCCGGGGATTTCCCGCACCTCCGGCAGGCGGGGGCTGAGAACTTGGTAGGCCTTGTGGCTGGCGAGGATTTTTACTTCATGCCCCAGGCTCGTGAGCGCCCGCGTGACCGTGAGAACGCGCGACGAGTGTCCCTGCCCTTCGCCGCAGCAGCTATACAAAACACGTGCCATTTGCCGCCCTATTTTCGACAAATCTGGGTGTGGAAGCAAATGACAGTTTGGTTACAATTTCAAAACTCTGCCGCCCTGGTTTGGAATTCGGTTTGACGCCCGCCATCGCAGGCAGAATCATTACGCATGGAACCGGCCGCCTCCCCGCATGCCAATGCGCCAGTCTTGCGCGTTGAGCATGTCACCAAAAGTTATCAGACGCGCTGCGTCCTGAACCAAGTTTCCTTCACGCTCGCCGCCGGCGAACGCGTCGCGCTCATCGGCCCGTCCGGTTGCGGCAAAACCACGCTGCTGAACTGCCTCGGCGGCGTTGATCGCGCGGACAGCGGCTCGATCCAGTTGCATGGCGCGTCCCTGGAAAATCTCTCCAGTGATGAACTTGCCGCCCTGCGCCGCCGGCGCATCGGCACCATTTTCCAATTTTTCCACCTGCTCCCCACGCTCACGGCGTTTGAAAATGTCGAACTGCCCATGCAATTGCTCAACGTTCCCGTCCGCGAACGGCGCGAACGCGGACTGGACCTGCTCGCGCGGGTCAAGCTTGCGCACCGTGCCGATGCCCTGCCCGGCCAGCTTTCCGGCGGCGAAATGCAGCGCGTCGCCATCGCCCGCGCCCTCGCGCACCGCCCCGCGCTCATCCTGGCGGATGAACCGACCGGCAACCTCGATTCCACCAACGGCGAAAACATCCTCGACCTGCTCGCGGAACTTTCCACCGAACTGCACACCGCCTTGCTCATGGTCACGCACAGCCCGGAGGCGGCGCGCATCTGTCACCGCACCCTGCACATGCGCGACGGCGTCATCATCAAGGAAACCCTGGCGGCATGAACGGACTGCGTACGCTGCCGACAATTGACCTGTTGTTGCAACGGTTCACGTTGCGCCACTGGCGTTCCGCGCCGCGCTCGACCGCCCTGCAGATCCTCATCCTCGCGCTCGGCATCGCGGTGTTCTTCTCCATCCGTCTCGCGAACCGCGCCGCCGTGGGCAGCTTTCAAAATTTCACCGGCCTGCTGTCGCAGTCCAGTGACTGGCAGATCAACGCATCCGCCGGTGAACTCCCGGTTTCCGTCCTTGGCGAGCTCCGGGCCGCGCTCGGCGATGAACCTATTGAAATCATCCCGGTCCTTGAAACCACCGCCGTCCTGGCTCGCAGTGACAACCAGGCCGATGAACACATCGGCTCGCGGCAAACCTACCACCTGCTCGGGCTGGACCTTGTCGCCGTCCAAAACCTGGCGGTAGGCGACGACAGCGATCATAGTTGGTTCAACCAGCAACTCGCCGCCACGAATGAATCTGGCGGCAACCGCTTCTGGCAGTTGTTGCAGCAAACCAACGCCGTCTTCATCAGCCCGGCGCTGGCGAAAACCTCGCACCTCAAGCCCGGCGACCGTCTCCGGGTCGTCATCGATGAAAACGTGGTGGACCTGGACATTGCCGGCCTGATCCCCACCTCGCCCGCCCGTCCGCAGCCGCCGGAAAATTTGCTCGTCATGGATTTGCCCGCGCTTCAGCAACTCGGACACCGCGAAGGCAGGCTGGACCGTGTCGAATTCATCGTGCCGGACGGCCCGCGCGCCGACCTTCGCCGCGCGGAACTCCGCAACCAGGTCGCCGCGCTCGGCAAAGACCGCTGGCAGGTTTTTTCACCCGCCGACCGCCGCGCCAGCGCGGCAACGATGACGCGCGCCTTCCGGATGAACCTCACCATCCTCTCACTGGTGGGCCTGCTGGTGGGCCTGTATCTCATTTTTCAAAGCCTCGATGGCGCGGTCGTCCGGCGGCGCGAAGAAATCGGCGTGTTGCGTTCGCTGGGCGTGACGGAAAAAATCATCCGCTGGGTGTGGCTGCTGGAAGCGGCGCTGCTGGGGCTCATCGGCGGCGTGCTGGGGGCGCTGCTCGGGTGGGGCGGCGCGCAGCTCGCCGTGCGGCTCGTCGGGCGCACCGTCAACGCGCTTTATTACGCGACCACCGTGCAGTTCGCACAACTGGACGGCACGGAATTTTTTATGGCGCTCACGCTGGCCGTCGCCGCCAGCCTGGCGGCCGGCTGGTGGCCGGCGCGGCAGGCGGCGAAAATTCCATCCGCGCAAATCCTTTCACGCCATGCCGGGAGCCAGGAAAGACGGACGATTTTTCAATCCGCGCGTTTCGCCTTCCTGTTGCTGGCCGCCAGCGCCCTCCTGACCTGCCTGCCGCCCCTCCGCTTTTCCGGCGCGCTGCGTTTTCCGCTGGGTGGTTATATGGCGGCGCTTGGCCTGATCCTGGGCGGGGGGATTTTGTGCAGCCGGCTGCTGAAATTATTCGCGCAGGCCCTGCGTTTCACCGGCCAGTATTCCATCTCGGCCAAGATCGCCACCAGCCATCTGGTAAAAACCTCCAGCCGGCATCGTCTCGCGGTGGCCGGGTTGCTCAGCGCGGTGACCATGGCCGCGGGCATGCTCATCCTCGTCGCCAGCTTCGAGACCACGATGCGCGGCTGGGTGAGCAACACGTTCTGGGCGGACCTTTACGTCCGCAGCGATGGCGCGCAAGGCCCCTCGACCCAAAACCGCATCTCGCCGGCGACGTGGCACGTCATCGCCACGAACCCCATGGTGGCCGACCTGAACGTGATGCAGTCCGCCGCCATCGAGATCGGCGGCGTCAGCACCATGTTCGTGGGCGTGGACATGGGCTTTTCCCACCGTCATCCCAACCTGACCTGGCGGCAGCCGCCGGTGGATGAAAAAATCTGGGACTACAATCAAGACGAACAGCTCGCGCTCATCAGTGAAAGTTTTTCCGACCGTTTCCGCGTGCGGCGGGGCGACCGCATCACCATTCCCACGCCCGCCGGGTACAAGCAATTGACCATTGCCGGGGTGTTTTCGGATTACGGCAACGAACGCGGGGCGCTCATCGTGGAGCGCCGCCATTTTGCCGCGTGGTATGGCGATGAACTTGCAACGAGCCTCATCCTGTTTACGCGTCCGGACGTCACGCCGGAAACCGTGCAAGCCGCCCTGGAGGCGCAATTTCCCGGCCTTTCCATTGTGACCAATCGTTATCTGCGCTCGGAGATCTTGCGCGTGTTCCGGCAGACATTTTCGGTGACTTATGCGCTGGAACTCATCGGCATCATCGTGGCGGTCGTCGGCCTCGGCATGACGCTTTCGAGCATTCTCCTCGACCGGCGAGGCGAATTGACCACGCTCCGCGCGCTCGGCTGGCGGCGGCGTGAAATGGCGCGGGCCACGGCGGTGGAAGGTGCGCTGCTCTCGGTCTGCGGCGTGGCCGGCGGCATGGCGGTAAGCCTCGGCCTCGGCTGGATTTTGATCTACGTCATCAACAAGCAAAGCTTTGGCTGGACCTTGCAGTTCGCGATTCCCTGGCTCTCACTCGCCGCGCTTGGACTGTTGGTGATCACCGTCGGCACGGTCGTCACCTATCTCATTGGCCGTTGGGGTTCCGGCCTGCCGGCGGACCAGGAAGAATGATGCGATGAGAACACTGAACACGGATTATTCACAAGCCGGCATGGTAGGGCGCGCCACTCCGTGCGCGCCGCCGGCTGCCCACCCACGCGTGCGGCGGGCAGAGGACTGCCCGCCCTACCAGCGCTGGCTCGTCATTTTCGCACTCCTGGTGATGGCCTCATGCGCCATGGCGGATGAGGCCAAAACTGCCGACGGCTTCGCCCTGCCCCAGCCTGGTCACCAGTTCTCATTTCCGCGCGACCACGGCAGCCATGATGATTTCAAACTCGAATGGTGGTATGTCACCGGCCATCTGTTTGGCGATGACGGCCGGCGGTTCGGCTTTCAGGCAACATTTTTCCGCAGCGCCAGTCCGCTCACCGGCCGGTCCGGCCCTGACGATTTTAGCTTTGGCCATGAAAAACTCTTCCTCGCGCACATGGCCTTGCTCGACGTGAAGTCGGGGAAATTTTTGCATCAGCAACGCTTGAACCGTGATGGCTGGGATGCATTCTCGGCCACCAACGGTCTGGACGTCCAGAACAGCAACTGGTCGCTGCGCATGACAGACACCAACCGTGAGACCATGGACCTGCGCGGTTCATTCGGTAACGGAACCTCGCTGCAACTGGAATTGCAACCCCGCAAACCGCTTGTGGTGTTCGGGCAAAATTCTGTTTCGCGCAAGGCCGTCGATCCGTCGGCGGCAAGCTATTATCTCACGTTCCCGCGTCTGCGTGCCGCCGGCCAGGTGCGGCTCGATGACGAAACCAACCGCGTGCAAGGCGAGGCTTGGATGGATCACGAGATCAGCAGCAGCCAACTGGGCACGGAGCAGGCGGGCTGGGACTGGTGCTGCCTCCAGCTCAAGGATGGCCGCGAAATCATGGCCTACCGGATGCGCCGCAAAGATGGCACGCCGGACCCCTATTCAACCCTCGCGTGGGTCGCCACCAACGGCGTCGTTACCCATCTACCCTCGGCGGAATTTAAAATGGAAACCGTGCACACCTGGAAAAGTCCGGTCACCGGCGCCGTTTATCCCGTGAGCATCAAATTACAAACTCGCGACCCGCAGACCGGCCGGCCGATTGGTTTTCTCCTTGAACCGCTCGCCGATGATCAGGAACTCTCGGGCCACGGCAGCCCCGTGTACTGGGAAGGTGCCTGCCGCATCCGCGACGAGGCCGGCAAAGAAATCGGCTCCGCATTTCTCGAACTGACCGGCTACGCCAGCGATCTGGGAAAAAGCCTGCGTTAACGACGGCTTTCGGTGATGGAGCCGCGCATATCAGTCCTCTCTCCCCTCCGAGGGGAGAGGGTTAGGGTGAGGGGTAAAGCTATCCCTTCTTCGCCACCGTCCGCAGCACTTTCAGCGTCTCCGGCAGCTTGTAATGCCGCTTTAAACCCACGTCACCCAGCATGCCCGCCGGCACACGCGCAACGAATTCAGGAAAACTTTTCTCGACGCGATCCTTCAAAAGCTTTTGCCCGGCCTTGGAAGCCCAGAACTCATCCTCAATTTTTGTCAGCGCAATCGCCGCCTCGTCATTCGTCATGTTCTCGCGCTTCGCCAGCGCCCAGAGCATTTCCTGATCGCCCGGCAGGGCAACGGGGAATGAAACAAACTTCAGCGTGATCTCCTGCTCATCACTGGCTTCGGAGCCCGGCGGGCGCACCGGTATCCGGCTGTGAAATTGCGTGCCATCCGGCAGGGACACATCCACCCGCAAACCTTTGCCGTCCTCATTCGGCTCGATGTCCAGGTCCGCATCACCCAGCCCGGCGATAAGCTGCTGCTTCACTTCTTCCAGCGTCTTTGCTTCCAGATTCGGCAGTTCGATCCGCTCGCAAAATTTCTCGAAAGATTTGACCCGGTTCTTGGCGCGTAATTCCTCCTGGCAGGCAATGTAAATGCGTTCCGCAAACTCAGCGTCCGGCGCGATCTTGGGCAAAATGCTGCGCAACAGGTCGAGCAACTGCGCCTGTTCGTCTTGTTTGGACTTCGTCGGTTTCTTTTCTTTGGCCATAAATCTGTTTGTTCAATTGCCTTTGTTCTTGTTCAACGCCGCCGTAAACCAGTCCACCGCCGCCGGCTTGGCCGGCTGCGCGGGGCGGTTGAACCCGCCGCCTGCCGGACGCGGCGCGGCCGGTGAGGTGCGCTGGCCCGTCGTGCTGGGCCCGATCTGCGGCGCCGCCTTCATTGACAGCGCGATGCGTTTGCGCGGCAGATCCACTTCCGTCACGGTCACCGTCACCCGCTGCGAAACTTTGACGACCTCCGCCGGATCCTTGATAAAGCGGTCAGACAACTGGCTGACATGCACCAGCCCATCCTGATGCACCCCGATATCCACGAAGGCGCCGAAGGCGGTGACGTTCGTGACGATGCCGGGCAGTTTCATGCCGGGCTTGAGGTCTTCCATCTTTTCCACCCCGGACTGGAATGAGAACACCTCAAATTTCTGGCGCGGATCGCGTCCGGGCTTCGCCAGCTCGGCGATGATATCAGTCAAGGTCGGCAAGCCCACGGTTTCCGTGACGTATTTCGGCAACTGGATCTTCTGCCGCAACCCGGCATCGCGCATCAAATCGCTGACGGAGCAGTTCAGATCCTTCGCCATGCGGTCCACGATGGCATAACTCTCGGGGTGAACCGCACTCGCATCCAGCGGATGCGCACCGTCACGGATGCGCAAAAAACCCGCCGCCTGTTCAAACGCCTTTTCGCCCAGCCGCGGCACCTTCTTCAATTCCGCGCGCGACTTGAACGGCCCGTTTTCATTGCGATAAGCCACGATGTTCGCCGCCAGCGCCGGGCCAAGGCCGGAAACGTAGGCCATCAGCTGCTTGCTTGCCGTGTTGAGTTCCACGCCCACGCCGTTCACACAACTAATCACCACATCATCCAGGCTGCGCTTGAGCGCGCCCTGCTCCACATCGTGCTGATACTGGCCCACGCCGATGGATTTCGGGTCGAGCTTCACGAGTTCCGCCAGCGGATCCATGAGCCGGCGGCCAATGGACACCGCGCCGCGCACCGTCAAATCCTGGGTGGGAAATTCCTCCCGCGCCACTTCCGAAGCGGAATAGATGGAAGCGCCGCTTTCATTCACCATCACCACCGGAATCGTTGACGGCAGTTTGAGCGCCTTCACAAACGTTTCCGTCTCGCGGCTCGCCGTGCCGTTGCCGATGGCGATGGCCTCGATCTGGTATTTCTTGATCATGCTCAATAACGCCATTGCGGCCTCGCGGGCCTCCCCGGCGCTGGCGGCGGTTGGATAGATCACGTCGTTGTGCAACAGCTTGCCCTGCCGGTCCAGGCAGACGATTTTACAACCGGTGCGGAAGCCGGGGTCAATGGCCAGAACATTCTTGCTGCCGAGCGGTGAAGCGAGCAGCAGTTCGCGCAAATTATCTGCAAACACCCGGATCGCCTCGGTATCCGCACGCTTCTTGGTTTCCATGCGCAGCTCCACTTCAATCGCGGAGCCCAACAGGCGTTTGTACGCATCCTGCACTGCGAGCCGCACTTGTTCCGCCGCCGGGCCCTTGCCTGTGACAAACAGCGGCTCCAGCATCGGCAGCACGGATTCTTCCGGCGGCACGATGCGCATCATCAGGAAGCCTTCCGTCTCACCGCGACGGATCGCCAGCAGCCGGTGGCTGGGGATTTTGCCGATGGGTTCGCTCCAGTCAAAATAATCTTTGAACTTGGCCGCCGCCTCCTGCTTGTCGGACATGACTTTCGATTTCACCACGCCCTCGCTCCAATAAAGGTCACGCAGCTTGGCGCGGGCGGTTGCGTCATCGCTCACGCGCTCGGCAATGACATCGCGTGCGCCTGCCAGCGCCGCCGCCACATCCGCCACCCCCTTTTCCATGCTGACATATTTTGCGGCCTCAGCCTGCGGGTCGGCGGTGGCTTGCTGTTGAAGCAACAAATCCGCGAGCGGTTCCAAGCCTTGTTCCTTGGCGATCATCGCGCGCGTACGGCGCTTCGGACGGTACGGCAGATAGATGTCCTCCAGCCGGGTGACATTGTCGGCGGCGGTGATATCCGCCCTGAGGCGGTCGGTCAGGAGATTGCGCTCGGCAAGCGATTTGAGGATGGCCTCGCGGCGGCCATCAAGATCCGCCAGGCCGATCAATCGTTCCCGGATGCTGGTCACCGCGACTTCATCCAGCGAACCGGTCGCTTCTTTGCGATAGCGGGCGATAAACGGCACGGTGGCGCCCTCGGCAAACAGTTTGGCGGTGGCGACCACCTGCCGCGGCTGGATTTTCAGTTCGCCGGCGATTTTTTGGATGTGGGCTTCGTTCATTTCAAAAGCGGGCGCATGGTTTAGCCAAGAGCGAACGCCATGTAAAATCGAAACCGGAAAAATTTATCAACCGCTGACGCCGGGGGGATCATTTTCTGGATGTTTAAGCTGCCGGATCCGGTCGGGCACCCCCGTGGCCGGAAAGCGCCAATCCAGCCATTAACATAAATTGTCATCCCCTGCACAAATTATAGTTGACCGGTTGTATAAATATATTATGGTGTTCCCGGCGGTGACAAAACCGCACCGAATTATGGGCCGAACCAGCGATGCCAGAGAAAAGCTTTTGTCCGTGGCGTTTGATCTCATCCATGAGAACAGCTACGGCGCCGTGGGCGTGGATCAGATCTGCAAGCGCGCCAAGGTCAACAAGGGCAGCTTCTACTATTTTTTCAAGACCAAGACGGATCTGGTTGTCGCCGCCTATGAGGAGCACTGGCGGTTGAAGGAGCCGGATTACGAACGCATTTTCGCCCCGCACCATGCCCCGCTGCAGCGTCTGGAGTTGTGGTGCGATTACATCCGCCAGGTGCAGAAGCTGCGGTATAAGAAATATGAGCAGGTCTGCGGCTGTCCTTACACCAGCGTGGGCGGCGAACTGGCCACGCAGGACAAAAAAATCCGGCTCAAGACCCGTGACTTGATCGACCGGCATGTCAGATATTTGACAGGCGCGATCGCTGACGCCATGTTGACCGGCGTGGCCGCGCCCGGCGATGCCGAAGTCAAGGCTCGGCTCGTGCATGCGTTTGTGGTCGGCTTGTTGTTGCGCGCCAAAATTTACAACGACCTGAAGGTCCTCAACCATCTGGAAGAGGCGATTTTCCCGCTGATGGGGTCAAAAGTCCCCCAATAAGGACCGGTTTCACCTTGATTTAATAACCCGCAGTAAATTTGTATGTGGATTGTACTTCTAGCGTTGCGGCGGCCATACACGTTCGTGGTGGCGGCGCTGCTGCTTGTTTTGCTGACGCCGTTCATCCTGCTGCGGACGCCCACGGACATTTTCCCCGCCATCAACATCCCGGTGGTCAGCATCATCTGGCAATACTCCGGGTTGGATGCCAAACAATTCGAACAGCGCATCACCTACACCCACGAACGCATCCTCGGGGTCACCGTCAACAACATCCAACACCTTGAATCCTCGTCTTATAATGGCATCAGCGTCGTGAAGGTGTTCCTGCAACCCGGCGCTTCGGTGGATGCCGCCGTGGCCCAGATCACAGCCTCCGCCCAGACCGTCCTGCGCCTGATGCCGCCCGGCATCCAGCCGCCGTTGATCATCCAGTACAACGCCGCCTCGGTGCCAATCCTGCAATACGCCTTCAGCAGTTCCAAGATGTCCGAGCAGGAACTGTTCGATGTCACGGCCAACCAGGTGCGTGTCGGCTTGTCCAACGTGCGCGGCGCGATGATCCCCTGGCCCTATGGCGGTAAAACGCGCGTGGTCTCAGTGGATTTGAACCTCTCCGCGCTCAAGGCCAAGAACCTGCTCGCCCAGGATGTGGTGAACGCCATCAACGCCCAAAACCTGATCCTGCCCAGCGGCACTTCCAAGATCGGCGCGACCGAATACAGCGTGGCCGTGGACTCGAATCCCCGGCTGATCGACGACCTGAACCGGCTGCCCATCAAGGTGGTGAATGGCGCGACCATCTATCTCGGCGATGTGGCGCAGGCCCACGATGGTTATGTGCCCCAGCAAAACTCCGTGCGTCAGGACGGCGTGAAAGGCGCGTTGCTCACCATCATGAAGTCCGGCTCCGCCTCGACCTTGGACGTCGTGAAGAACATCAAGGCCGCCCTGCCCGGCGTGATGGCCAGGGTCACCCCGGATCTGCACGTGAAGGAATTCGCCGATCAATCCCTGTTCGTGCGCGCCGCCGTCAGCGGCGTGTTACGCGAGGGCGCCATCGCCGCCGCGCTGACCGCCTTGATGATCCTGCTGTTCCTCGGCTCGTGGCGCAGCACCTTCATCATCGCCCTGTCCATCCCGCTGTCCGTGCTGTGCTCCATCGCCGCCTTGAGCGCCCTGGGTGAAACGATCAACCTGATGACGCTGGGCGGCCTGGCGCTCGCCGTCGGCATCCTCGTGGATGACGCCACCGTGGCCATCGAAAACATCCACCGCCACATGAGCCTGGGCCAGAAGCTGGACGACTCCATCCTCATCGGCTCGCAGGAGATCGCCCTGCCCGCGTTCGTCTCGACGTTGTGCATCTGCATCGTCTTTGTGCCGATGTTTTTCCTGGCCGGCGTGGCGCGCTTTCTGTTTGTGCCGCTGGCGGAGGCGGTGGTGTTCGCGATGCTGGCCAGTTACGTGTTGTCCCGGACCTTGGTGCCGACCCTGGTCCTGTGGTTCTACCAGAATGTCCAGCATCACGAGGGGCCTGGTGACGCATCAAAATCGCCGGCGTGGCTGCGGCCGTTCATCCGGTTGCAAGGCGCCTTCGAGCGCGGCTTTGAGCGGTTGCGCACCGGCTATCGCTCCCTACTCGCGAGCTGCTTTGAACATCGCAAGCCTTTCGCCCTGTTTTTTATCATCTTCTGCGCGGCCTCGTGGCTGCTGACGCAGGTGCTCGGGAAGGATTTCTTCCCGGCCGTGGATGCCGGCCAGTTCCTCCTGCACATCCGCGCCCACACCGGCACCCGGATCGAGGAGGTCCAGCGCCTCACCGACCAGATCAACCAATCCATCCGGAAAGAAATTCCGCCGGCGGAGCTCGAGGGCATCCTCAACAACACCGGCATCCCCAATTCCTCCATCAACCTGAGCTACAACACCAGCGGCGTGATCGGGCCGGCCGATGCGGACATCCTCGTCTCGCTCAAGCCCGGCCATGCGCCCACGGAACACTATGTGCGGCAGTTGCGCGAGCGGCTCAACCGCGAATTTCCCGGCACGATGATTTATTTTCTGCCGGCGGACATCGTGAGCCAGACCTTGAACTTCGGCCTGCCCGCGCCGTATGACGTGCAAATTGTGGGGCGGGACCAGACAGCCAACCGCGCCATCGCCGTGCGGCTTGCCGAGGCGATCAAAAAAATCCCCGGCGCGGTCGATGTCCGCGTGCAGCAGCCGGACAACTGGCCGCAATTCTCCATCACCGTGGACCGTTCCAAGGCCGCCGATCTCGGCCTGACGGAACAGAACGTGGCCAATTCCGTGCTCCTTGGCCTGAGCGGCAGCAGCCAGGTGCAGCCGGCTTACTGGCTCGACCCCAAGGTCGGCATCCAATATCTCATCAACGTCCGGGCGACGGAATACGCGATGGATTCCGTGGCGCAGCTCAACGCCCTGCCCATCAGTTCCAGCCGGACGGACACGGACAGCGCCCAGATCCTCGCCAACCTGGCCAGCATCAAGCGCGTGAACATCGCCCCGGTCATCTCCCACTACGATGTGCTGCCCATCATCGATGTTTTTGGCGGCGTGGACGGCCGCGACCTGGGCGGCGTCTTGAACGACCTCCAGCCACTGGTCGAAAAAATCCAAAAGGACCTTCCGCGTGGCAGCAGCATCATCGTACGCGGCCAGGCGGAAACGATGCGCTCCAGCTTTTTCGGCCTCGCCCTGGGCTTGGTCGGGGCCATCGTGCTGATTTATTTCCTGCTGGTGGTCAATTTCCAGAACTGGCTCGACCCGTTCATCATCATCACCGCGCTGCCCGCCGCGCTCGCCGGCGTCGTATGGGGCTTGTTCCTCTGCCAGACCACTTTGAGCGTTCCCGCCCTGATGGGGGCCATCATGAGCATGGGCGTGGCCACCGCCAATTCCGTGCTCGTCGTCACCTTCGCCCGGGAAAATATGTTTCGCGGCCTCGACCCGGTGACCGCCGCGCTGGAAGCCGGCGCGGGACGCATCCGGCCGGTTTTGATGACCGCTCTGGCCATGATCATCGGCATGTTGCCCATGAGCCTCGGCCTCGGCGAAGGCGGCGAACAGAACGCCCCGCTTGGCCGCGCGGTGATCGGCGGCCTGGCGTTCGCCACCATCGCCACGCTGTTTTTTGTCCCGATCATTTTCAGCTTCATGCACCGGCATCGCCAATGCGCCCGGATCAAAAGCAATACCGAACCCATCCTGTCATAACGCTATGAATCCAACCGAGCCCGCCCCCGCCCCCGCGCCGCCAACCCGGCCCGTGCACCTCATTTTCATCGCCCAGATCGTGATCGTGCTGGTCCTCATCGGGCTGGTCCTCGGCCTGTTGCCGCGCTGGATCGCCCGCCACCGATTGGTCACTGAAAATCACGCCGATTCAATCATTTCGGTCGCCATCATTTCCCCGTCCGCCTTCAAGCCGGATCTGGGCACGCCCCTGCCGGCGGAAGTTCAGCCGTTCACCCAGGCTTGGATCCACGCCCGCGCCAGCGGCTACTTGACCAACTGGTTTGTGGACATCGGCACTTATGTCACCAACGGCCAGGTGCTCGCGGAAATCGAAACCCCGGAAGTGGATCAGCAGCTCGCTCAGGCCCGCGCGGAACTTGACCAGTCGCTCGCCAGCCAGGGACTGGCCAGGATCACCGCCGACCGCTGGACGGAACTGCTCAAGAGCGCGAGCGTCAGCGAGCAGGAAACCGCAGAGAAACAGGCGGATTACACCTTGAAACAGGCCAACGTGGCCGCCGCCCAGGCCAACGTCCACCGGCTTGAGGAATTGAAGAATTTCAGCCGCGTCGTCGCGCCGTTCGCCGGCACCATCACTGCGCGCAATACCGACATCGGCCAGCTTATCAGCGCCACGGGCGGCCCGGAATTGTTCCGGCTCGCGCAGACGGATCCCCTGCGCGTCTACGTCCGCGCACCGCAATCGCTCATCTATGCCATCATCCCCGGGCAGACGGCGGAACTGACTTTCCAGGAATTGCCGGGGCGGATATTCACCGCCACCGTGACGCGCACCGCCGGCGCTGTCGATCCCGCCTCACGCACGTTGCAGGTGGAATTGCAGGTGCCCAATCCCAAGGGCGAAATCCTCGCCGGCAGTTACGCCCAGGTGCGTTTCAACGAAGCCGTCAACACGCACGGACTGTCCCTTTCCGACAATGCCCTGATTTTCCGCGCGGAAGGAATGCAGGTCGCGGTGGTGGACAACAACAACCTCGTGCATTTGCGATCTGTCAAGCTCGGCCGGGATTTTGGCACCACCGTCGAGGTGCTCAGCGGCTTGGCGGCGGATGAACGCGTCATCATTAATCCGCCGGATGCCATCGCCGAAGGCATGACCGTCCAGGTCGCCGCGCCCCCGGCCACCAACACCCCGGCCAAATGAAGACCTTTTTCACCATCAGCGCCATCACGCTGGCCGCCGGTCTGGCCGGTTGCGCCGTCGGGCCTGATTATCATCGCCCCGTCGCGCTGCCTGGCCAGCCCCTGCCAAAAAAATTCAGCGAAGAAACGCCCGCCGGCACCAACCTGGTCGTCTGGAAGATTGCCGAGCCGTCCTCCCACCTGCCGCACGGCGAATGGTGGCTTGGCTTTAATGATGCGGAGTTGAACCGCCTGGAAACCCTCGCGCTTACCAACAACCAGAATCTTGCCGCCACCGCCGCGCGCTTTGAACAATCCCGCGCCCTGGTGTCGGCCGCCCGCGCCGATTTTTATCCGCAGTTCACCCTCGGCGGCACGCCCAATGGCGACATCACCCGCCAGCGAACGAGCTTCAATCAGCCGAACCAGGGCAAGGCCAGCGGTGTATCGCACACCTACGACACCTTCACTGCGCCGATCTATCTCGGGTGGGAGATCGATCTCTGGGGCCGCGTACGGCGGCAATCCGAAGCGGCCCGCGAGCGCTTCGTTGCCAGCGTAGATGATTACGAGTCGGCCCGGCTAGCGGTCACGGCCGAGGTCGCCAATGACTACTTCGCCTTCCGCACGCTGGCGGACGAATACTTGCTGGTGACCAACACCATTGATGCGTACCGGCATTCGCTCGAACTCACGCAAAACCGGCGGCACGGCGGCGTGGCGTCTGACCTGGATGTCTCACAGGCGGCGACACAACTGCACAGCGCGGAAGCCCAATTGCCCGATATCAAACTGAGCCGCGCTCAAACCCTGCATGCGCTCGCCATACTCTGCGGCGAGTCACCCGGAAGTTTTATTGTTGCGACCGGGCGGTCAACGTCTGGACCCGTTCCGGAGGTTCCACCCAGCCTGCCGAGTGAACTTTTGGAACATCGCCCGGACATCGCTTCGGCGGAACGGCGCATGGCCGCCGCCAATGCGGAAATCGGCGTGGCCAAGGCCGCCTTTTTCCCGACCGTGCGCATCAACGGCCTCGCCGGCCTGCAATCCGTGGATTCCAGCACCTGGTTCGACTGGCCGAGCCGTTTTTGGTCGGTGGGACCGTCCGTTGAATTACCACTCTTTACCGGTGGTTTGAACCGGTCGCGTCTCACCCAAGCCCACGCGGCCTATGCTGAAATGGTGGCGGATTACCGGCAGACGGTGTTGACGGCCTTCGGCGAAGTGGAAGACGGCCTGGCCGCCCAGCAATTGCTCACGGAAAAATGGACCGCGGAAAACGACACGGTCGACGCCGCCCGGCGCACGTTGGCGATCGCCACCAACCGTTACAAGGCCGGCCTCGTCACTTACCTCGATGTGGCCACCGCCCAAGCCGACGCGCTGCTCCATGAACGCACGCTCGTTGAGTTGCAAGGCACCCGGCTGACCGCCACGGTCAACTTGGTCAAAGCCCTTGGCTGCGGCTGGCAGACCAATGCCATCCCCCGGCCCCCGGGCAAATAAGGGGCCTCAACCCAGCACCTGTTCGATCAAGGCCGACGACACCCGCTGGCCCCAGGTAACTTTGCCGAGCTTTTGCGCGAGCACGAACTTGACCTCGCCATCACTCACCTTCTTGTCCAGCTTCATGGCGGCAAAGAGTTTTTTGCGCCGCGCAGCGTCCAGCCTGATCTTCACCGGCAGGCCGGACCGCACAAATAATTTTTCGATCCGCGCCACATCCGCCGACGGCAGTCCCAGGATCGTGTGCGATAATTTAGCCGCCGCCACCTGGCCGATGGAGATCGCCTCGCCGTGCAGGTATTTGCCATAACCAGAACTGTTCTCGATGGCGTGGCCGATGGTATGGCCGAAATTTAAAATGGCACGCAGACCGCCTTCGGTTTCGTCCTGCCCCACGACATCCGCCTTGATTTCGCAGCATCGGGCGACCACATCGCGCAACGTCGCGGGATCGCGCTGGAGCAATTTCGGCAGATTGCGTTCGAGTTGCGCAAAAAGCACGGCGTCGTGGATGATGCCGTATTTGATCACCTCGGCGAGGCCGGAAATATATTCACGCTTCGGCAACGTCCGGAACGTATCAAGGTCGCACAATACCAGGCGCGGCTGATAAAAGGCGCCGACGAGATTCTTCCCGGACTTGAGGTTCACGCCGGTCTTGCCGCCCACGGAACTGTCCACCTGCGCCAGCAGCGTGGTGGGCACCTGCACGAACGGGATGCCGCGCAGGTACGTCGCCGCCACAAAGCCGGCCAGGTCGCCCACCACGCCACCGCCGAGGGCAACAATGAACGAGTTTCGCTCCAGCCGGTGGGCGGCAAGCTGGTCATGGCATTTTTCCACCATCGCGACGCGTTTGGATTTCTCCCCGGCGGGAACGGTGATCAGCACCGGCTCAAAGCCCGAGGCGGCAAGCGATTTCAGCACCGCCTTGGCATGGTGCCGGCCCACGTTCGCATCGGTGATGACGGCGCATCGCCGGCCCAGCTTGAGGCGGGCGCACTCCGCGCCCAGACGCGGCAACAGGTCATCGCCGACCTTGATGGCGTAGCTGCGGTTGCCGAGCGGAACTTGAACGATGCGCATGCCGGAAGGATAGACGGCTGCGGGTGCGTGTCAAAAAATTTGGGTGCCGACGGATGGGGTTCCTGCAACCGGGAAAGTCGCGCTGCGACCTGGCCTGCCCACGGAACGGGAGCTTGATGGCCCAGCATCACCAAAGGGACATGTCATTCCATGCGGACGCCGTGCCCGGCACCGGTTTGACCACCCTGCCAACAAAATGCAACCTCAATATTTCTCAAAAATTTTTGAAAGAAAGTGCCCCGGCAAACGTATCCCTTGTAACACGGGTGATGATATGGACATGAATGCAACGCCGGCCGAAATGGATTATTTGCTCATCAAGCAAAAGATTTGGGAAAAATTCACAACTCGTCTACAGAAATGGCACGCAAGCGAGTCCCGCAATCTGTTTCCCCCGTTGGATCCCTCCGATATGAATCCAGACGTAATGGTGATTCCCAAAAATGGCACCCTCCTTTTTGAAGCCTGTACTCCGCAGGCGTTGCAGTGGTTAAGGAACAGATACCGTTTGACTGCCGAAACCTCGGCTGATGACACCGGGATCATGGTTCATCCCCATCAACAAAAGCAGTTGATGGCGGAACTCAAAGCCGCTGGTTTTGCCGTGGCCGACTGAGCCGGCTGGCTGGAATCGCAAATTTTCCGCACGGCTTTGAACTTGCCTTGCCACCCGGCGTATTTCTATTTTGGCGGGCCAATCCAAACCCAAACCAAAGGAATACCATGCGCATGTTAATTATCGCGTCCCTGCCCACCCACGTTTTCAACGCCGCCGTGAAAGACGGCACTGCGGGCGCCAAAATCGGCAAGATTTTAGACGCCCAGAAACCGGAGTCGGTCTATTTCACAGAACTCAATGGCCGCCGTACCGCGATCCTGGTCGTGGAGCTGTCGGACGCCTCAAAAATCCCCTCGCTCGCCGAGCCGTGGTTCCTGACCTTTGATGCGGAGGTGCAGGTGCATCCCACCATGACCCCGGACGATCTGAAACACAGCGGCATCGACAGCATGGGCAAACAGTGGGGCTGACCGACCGGGTCACTTCCCGATGCAAAACGTGCTGAAAATGGAATCCAGCAGGTCTTCCGTCGTGGTCTTGCCAACAATCTCTCCGACCGCATTGGCGGCGATGCGCAGGTCGAAGGCGATCAACTCCAGCGTCAACCCGCCGCGTAACGCCTCCGCCGCCTGACGCGTGGCGGCCCGCGCGCGGTTGAGCGCGTCCTGATGCCGCGAACTGATGGCCACCTGCAACATCTCGGCCTTGATCTCGCCCGACCACGCCAGTTCCTTGATGGCGTCCTTCAACGCTTCAATCCCCCGCCCGCTGAGGCAGCAAACATCGACGACCTTCACCGTCGTTGCCGACAGCTCCAGCCGGGTCGGCAGGTCCGTCTTGTTGCGGACGAGAATCCGCTTTTTGCCCGCAAACTCGGTGAAATAATTTTCATCCGCCGGCGTCCATGGTTCGCTGGCATCCAGCACTTGCAGGATGAATTCCGCCTTCACCAATGATTCACGGCTGCGGCGGATGCCTTCGACTTCGATCTCATCCTGCGCCTCCCGCAAGCCGGCGGTGTCGATGAAAATGACCGGCAGACCGCGGATGTTCGCCGTTTCCTCGATGGTGTCGCGCGTCGTGCCCGCGATCGGCGAAACGATGGCGCGATCGTGGCCGAGCAATTGATTCAGCAAACTGGACTTGCCCGCGTTCGGCCGGCCGATGATGGCGGCGCGGATGCCGCGCCGGAGAATCTGCCCCTCATTCGCCGTGCGCAGCAGTTCATCCATGAACTGCACGCCGTTATCCAGGCGCTTCAGCAACTGGTCCTTGGTGTTGGGCGCAATGTCTTCCTCCGGAAAATCCAGATGCGCCTCGACGTGCGTCATCGTGAGCATCAGGTCGTCACGGAGCCGGTTGATGCGCTGCGAAAGCTTCCCGGCAAGCTGCTCATTGGCGGCCGCCAGCGCGAGTTCCGTGCGCGCATGGATCAGGTCCGCCACCGCCTCAGCCTGCGCGAGGTCGATGCGGCCGTTGAGAAACGCGCGCCGGCTGAATTCGCCCGGTTCCGCGAGGCGCGCCCCGCCGGCCAGCAGCGCATCCAGCACCAGCTTGGCGGGCAGCAATCCGCCGTGACAGGAAATCTCCACGGTATCCTCACGGGTGAATGTGCGCGGAGCGCGCAGCACGGTGAGAAGCACTTCATCAATCAACTGCCCCTCACGTACAATCCGCCCGAACTGGACCGTGTGCGTCGGCGCAACCGAGGGTTTCAACGAACTTCTTCCGGCCGGCTGAAAACATTTATCCGCGATGGCGAAGGCCTGCCCTCCGGAGAGACGCACCACCGCCAGTCCGCCCTCACCGAGCGGCGTGGCGATGGCGGCAATGGTGTCGTCGATCATGGTCGCTGGTCACGGGTTCAAGATTGCAACTAGACATGCCGGCAGTTGCCGGCCTGGTTCTCCGCATCGCGCCCCTGCAAAAACAGCCGCGCCTTCTCGTAGCTCTTCTTGTGCAGGTAATGCAGCAGCGTCGGGTCGGCGTGGCGCGGAAGCTGTTTCGTCAGCTCATCCAGCCGCGCGAACAACGGCAGCAGATCCGGCTTCGGGTTCGCGGTGGGCATGGACCTGACGGCGGCGTCCAGTTGAACCAGCGCGGTGAGAATCTCTTTTTCAACGGGTGAATTCATGGCGGTTGGATCATTGTTGCCCGAGCCAGTGGCCCAGTGCGCGGGTGAAGGCCGAGTGCTGGAAGTTGATGTAGCCAAGCAAGTACATGGCGGTGAACAGCCGCACCAGGCCGGAGGTCAGCCCCACCACAAAAATGGCGGTGAGATAAGTGCCAAATGCATGCACCGGGTCCCGTTGTAATACGCGGGGAATGCCCTGGTACATGATCCAGACCGTAAGCCCCAGGCCGATGGCCCAGCTTACCGCCGGATGCACAGTCGGAAAAACATTGAGCAGATGCGCCAGCAGCATCGGGCTGAAAGCGTAGGCCATCACGGTGAACGACTCCAGATAGGTGCGCTGGCCGTGGAACTTGGCGGTCGCCAGGCGCAATAGCAGCGCGCTGCCAAACACCACCGCGAGAAACAACCCCGCCTGCAGCAGCTCAAAATGAATCACCGCTGTCGGATCGGTCCAGATTCTGGTCCGGTGAAAACGCTCCTGCCATTTGCCCCAGTTCAGCAGCCCCCAGCCTTCGGCCACCGTGGCCAGCACGATGAGCGGCAGCAGATGGACTCCCAGGATGAACGCAAACCCCCGGCGTGCCTGCGCGATCTTTTCCCAGGCAACATCCGATTCAAAGAGTAGGAAGAATACTTTAAGCATTCCAAAGCTGGTACTAATACCAGTTTTTTACGCCGGAACAATAAAATCCGCTTTCACCGGCATGTTGCGCGTGCTTTACTGCTGGTGTGAAGCAGAAAGTGGATCTCGGCATCTGGAGCTGGCTCGGGCAGGCGGTCGTCGCCCTCGTGGCCATCGCCGCCCTGTTGCTCATCGGCATGGCGTACCTGCCGGAGATCCAGAAAAATGAACGGATGCGCCGCGAAATCGACCGCCTCACCGCCGAAGTCGACAAGCAAAAAGCCATCTCCCAGGAATTGCAGCTGGAATTCAACGCCCTCCGCAACGACCCCAAGACCATCGAGCGCCTCGCCCGCGCCAACCTCGGTTACGCCAAGCCCGATGAAACCGTGATCCGCTTCGAGACCAACGCGCCCGCGCGCTGACAATTCTCTGCCGCTTTCCGTTCCGGGCACCACAAACTTTAACCCGCAACTGATTTGTCCCCTCGCCCCCTTGGGGGAGAGGGTTAGGGTGAGGGGGAAAACGTTGAACCGCCGCCAGCCGCCTTCATCCGGCGAAAAGCCGGAACGAAAATCACCTTGTCTTTCCGTGTCAAAATCTTCCGCAACGACGACCGTCCGCCAGCCCCTCACACCGTCAAAATTTCTTTTTCCTTGTGCGTCAGGTGCACGTCGATCTTGCCCACATATTGATCCGTGAGCTTTTGAATCTCCTTCTCCACCTTTTCCTCTTCCTCCTCGCTGGTCTCGCCGGCCTTGACGGCCTTCTTCAGTTCCTCCAGCGCCACGCGGCGCACATGGCGGACGGCCACGCGGCCTTCCTCGGTCATCTTCCGCGCGAGCTTTACAAATTCCTGGCGTCGTTCCGTGCTCAATTCCGGAAACGTCAGCCGGATCAGCCGGCCCTGCACCACGGGCGACAGGCCGAGGTTCGCCTTCTGGATCGCCTTCTCGATCGGCTGCAGCGCGCCGTTGTCCCATGGCGTGATCACCAACTGGCGCGGCTCCGGCGAGGAGATGCTGCCCAGTTCCTTGATGCGCATCATCGAGCCGTAAACTTCCGCCTGGATGTTTTCCACGAGCGAGGCGGACGCTTTGCCGGTGCGGACGCCGGCAAATCCATTCACGACGACTTGCTCGGTCTTGATCATCTTGTCTTCCGCTTCCAATAAGATTTCGTCGGATGTCATAGTCCTGCCACCCTAGCAACAAACCGCAGGTGAGTCGAACGAAAGTTCAATCCCTCCGCCCCAAATCCCGCCTCCGGCCACCATGGTTTGGCTGACATGTTTCGATGTCCTTCCTTAAACCGCATTCTTTCGCACCCAAGGTTAACGCCGGCAATGCCTAGGCCACGCGTAACCAACAGATCGCCAGCAGCGAGGTGACGCTGATGAAAACCCACAGCACCAGGCCCGTCACCATCGTGCGCCAGCCCACCACCCGCAGCGCCCGGAGCGAAAGCGAGGTGCCGATCAGAAACAACACCAGAATCATGCCCCGCCGGGCCGCGTCTGAAATCTGTGGCGACCAGGCGGCCACCGCCGGCACATGGCTGCGCAGCAGCGAGGCCAGCAGAAAGAGTCCAATGAACCATGGCACGGCAATTTTAAACTTCCCGCCCCTGTATGCCGCGCCGCCTTTTCCACCCGCTCCCCAATGGCTTGTCCGCCCCACGTTCACGGCGATGGCCAGCGTCAGGGGCACGATCCACAGGGTGCGTGACAACTTCACCGCCGTGGCCGTCGCCAGGGCATCCGGCCCGTAGTTCAAACCCGCCCCCACCACCGACGAAATGTCATGGATCGCCACGCCCGCCCACAGGCCGAACTGCGGCTGGCTCAAGTGGAGCGCGTGCCCCGCCAGCGGAAAAACATATAGCGCCACCGCATTCAGCAAAAATATGGTGCCCACCGATACCGCGATCTCCGCCTCCGTCGCCGCAATGACCGTGCTCACCGCCGCAATGGCCGAGCCGCCACAGATCGCCGTGCCGGCAGAAATCAGCAGGCTGGTTTTTTTATCCAACGCAAATTTTCGACCCAGCCAAAGTCCCAGCCCCAGGGTCGTGCCGATCGTCACCGCCGCGAACAGCGACCCGTTCAGCCCCAGCCGCAGGACGACCGGCAGGTCCATGCCAAACCCCAGCAGCACCACGCAGCTTTGCAACAGCCATTTCGTCACGTGGTGATTCCAATGGGCGAAGGGATGCCCGATCAGCAACGCGAACAATATGCCGGCGATCAAGGCCCCCGGCGGCGAACCCCGGAGAACCAGCGCGCTGGCGACCACACCCAGGGCCGCCACCCGGGCAAACTGGCCCGGCGTGCTCATTCGCCCCTGGCGGAGCGGATCCCCGGAAACCTTGGCAGGTTGTGTTGCTGTCATATGCCCCCGACCATACGCCCTTCGCGGCACATGCCACAAAGACATTGTTTCTATATTATCCATATTCTATAGTTATGTCATGAACCGGAACCACCTGGCCTTGTTCCACGCCGTTGCCCAGGCCGGCGGCATCACCCGCGGCGCCGCCGCGGCCCGGGTCAGCCAGCCGGCCGTGTCCAAGCAGATCACCGAACTCGAATCCGCGCTGGGCGTCCGCTTGCTGGAACGGCTCCCGCGCGGCTGTGAACTCACCGAGGCCGGCCGGATTCTCGCGGACCACGCCCGGCGCTGGTGCGCCATGGAGCAGGACGCGGTGCGGGCCATCGAGGAATATCGCGGCTTGAAACGCGGCCGGCTGGCCCTGGGCGCCAGCCAGACCATCGGCGATTACCTGCTGCCTCCCATGCTCGCGGAATTTCATCGCCGTTTTCCCCCCATCGAATTGCGGTTGCAAATCGCCAACACCCGCCACATCCAGCAGGCCTTGCTTGAAGGTTCCATCGCCCTCGGTTTTACCGAAGGACCGGCGCAGGAGGAGGAACTGGAATCCATCGCCTTTTTCCAGGACGACCTGGTCGCCATCGCCCCCGCCGGCCATCCGCTCCTGAAAAAAGGCCGGATCCCCGTCCGGGAACTTTGCCGCGAACCCTTCATCCTGCGCGAGGAAGGCTCCGGCACCCGGGCCGTCGTGGAACAGGCGCTGCGCCGCAAGGGCATCGTGATCCGCCCGCTCCTGTCACTCGCCAGCCCGGAAGCGATTAAAAATGCCGTCGCCGCCGGCTTGGGCGTGGCCATCGTCTCCCGGCTGATTGTCTCCCTTGAATTACAGGCCGGCTCCCTGGGCGTCATTCCGTTGAAAGATTTGACCATCCATCGCCCGCTCCATTTCCAACGCCTCCGCAACCGGAGCCACAGCCCGGCGCTGGTGAAATTTCTCGAAGTGTTGCGGGCCCGGCATCCACGCTTGGCGGGCGGCTGATGGCTTTCCAACTGCCCGGCTTGTATCGGCGGAGAAAACGCGTCAACGAAAATTCGCCCTGGCCGCCGCCCCCTGCCGCCCCCTCCTTTGAGGGGTGGCGATGCCGCCGGCCGGCCTCTAGTATCACCAAGTAACCCATGGCATCTCCAACAAACGTTCGAATCCCTGCCGCTTGACGCGTCCCGCATCAAACCCCAACTTTTTTCATGACCAAGAAATATCCTCTCCTCGCCGTCCTCGCCCTGGCCGCTGCCGCCGTCAACGTCCACGCCGCCTGGCCGGACAAGGTTTTCGCCCCCTACATGTATGTCGGCGCGGGCGACCACTTCAAACTCACCGACTGCGCCAACCAATGCGGCCTGAAATTTTACACCCTCGCCTTCATCATCGCCCGGCAGGATGGCGACGGCAAAAACGCCGTCTATCACCCGGAACCATCCTGGGACGGCCGCACGCCCATCGCGGATAATTTTTACCACGACCAGATCGACGCCCTCCGCCAGCGCGGCGGCGATGTCATCATGTCCTTCGGCGGCGAAGCCGGCAAGGAGCTGGCCAACCTCATCCATGACCCCGCCAAACTGGAGGCCGCTTACCAGCAGGTCATCGACCAGTACAAATTCACCTGGCTCGACTTCGACGTCGAAGGCAACAACCTTGACCAAGGCCGGGCTGACAGCGAACGCCGCAACACCGTCCTCGCCGCACTCCAGAAGAAAAATCCCGGTCTCATCATTTCCTTCACGCTGCCCGTGGACCCGGACGGCATCTCCGACGCCTCGCAGGCCTTGCTGGCCGATGCCGTCAAGCAGGGCGTAAAAGTCCACTCCGCCAACCTCATGGTCATGTATTTTGGAAAAGACTTCATCAACAAGGGAAAATCCGAGGGCCAGCTCGGCGTGGAGTCCGCCAACGCCGCCCACGCCCAGCTCCAGAAGATTGATCCCGCCATCCGCGTCGGCCTCTGCCCCTGCCTCGGCCGCAACGGCTCCGCCGCGGAAGTCTTCGGCCTCGACGATGCTAAAACGCTGAAAGCCTTCGCCGATAAAACCCCCTGGATCTGCTCGCTGCACTACTGGTCCATCAACGACGACGTCGCCAAACCTCGCAAACAAAAGGTCGTCACCAGCACCACCAACGCGACCGGCATCGTCAGTTACACCACCAACCGGGTGAGCGTCCCCAGCGAACAGCCATCCTGGGCATTCGCGAAGATTTTCCAGCCGTTCACCACCCATTGAAGCGCCCCGGAACCGCCGGCCGCTAATGCATTTTATGCGGCGGTCTGGTGGTTGGTTTTGGCGGATCATTTTTAATTGTATCGCACCGGCAGCTTGGGTATATCTCGTAGGGTTCAGCATAGGATTATGAAGACAAACCTTCGTCGTTCGTGGAAAACAATCGGGGCTGCCTGCGTTACCGCCGGCTTGGTTTCTACTTGGGACACCCCGGCCGATGCCCAAGGCTACTCCTTCACCGGTTCCATCACGCCCACGCACGATCTCTCGGACGTTTATTTCATTTTTGCCATCGGCAACTGCTCGGGCGGCGGAACTTATGCCCAAAAGATTTCTGATTTCATCGCCGCCAACACCACCGATAATTTCAACCTCACCTTCAACAACATTCCGGATGGGTTGCAAAACAATGGCCAACGCGGCTACGCCATCGCCGGCCTCTATGACCCCGTCAACGGCGGCGTCTCCTTGAGCTATGACGCCAACCAGGGCGCCAACCTCCTCGCCGTCAGCCCCGCACCCTCTTGGGACGGCTACTGGCTGCCCACCAGCAATGACGGCAATGGCTACTCCATCATGTCGTTCGCCTATGAAGCCGACATCGCCGCCGCCCTGTCCGGCGGCAGCGTACCGTTCACCCCCTTGGGCACGCCTTTCCCCGGCGTGTCCACCGACCCGTCGTCGCCCTCGTCCTTTACCTTGATCAATTTCAGCAGCCCCGCGAACGGCGGCGGCGGCTTCATCGTCGAAGTCGTCCCTGAACCCGCCACGATCTCCAGCCTGGCGATCGGCACCGCCCTGCTCTCCCTTGGCTGGTTGCGCCGCCGGAAAACCGCCTAGCCCCGCCCGCCCGCACCCATCACCCGAATGCTCCTCAGCGTCTGCATCCTCATGAAGGGCGACGCCGATGCCCTGCGCCGGCTCGCCGCCATGGTGCGAACCTTGGCCGATGAACTCGTCATCGTCTGCGACGACCCCGTGGCCGAAAATTTTCAAGCCGCCGCCGCGCAATGTAATGCCCGGCTCGTGCCCCATCGCTGGCAAAACGATTTCTCCGCCGCCCGCAACGCCGGCCTCGCCGCCGCGCGCGGCGAATGGGTCTTCTGGATCGACAGCGACGAAACCCTCCTCGCCCCCGCCGCCCCCGACCTGCGCCGCCTCCTGCAACGCCCCGAAATGCTCGGCTACTACGTCACCATCGAAGACCAGACCGGCCCCGCCACCCGGACGCCCCGCCAGCACCCCTGCCTCTACCGCCGACGCGCTGACCTCCGTTACCACGGCCGCATCCACGAACACTTTCAACCGCCCCTCGAAATCTTCGCCGCCCGCCATGGACTGAAATTCACCGCCTCGCCCGTGCGTCTCACCCACACCGGCTACGAGCCAGAAAAGCGTTTGCAAAAACTGCAACGCAACATCCCGCTCCTCGAACTCGAACTCGCCGACCGCCCCGGCCAGCTCTATTACCTCATCGAACTCGGCCGCTCCCTGCTCCTCTCCGGCCAGCCCCGCGGTCACGCCGTCCTCGCCGAAGCCGCGCAGATTCTTGCCCCCACGCTGCCACAGGACAGTTGCCCCATCCCACTCGTCGCCGCCCTGCTCGAATACGCCCTGCAACACGCGCCCGCCGATTTCCCCCTTAACCGCGCCGCCGCCGCCGCTGCCGCCTTGCGCTGGTTCCCCACCAGCGCGCCCCTCATCTGGCTCATCGCCCGCTGGCAATACACCCAGGGCAACATCGCCGAAGCCGCCAAACACCTCCGCGCCGTCCTCGACCTCGGCGAAAAGAAAACCTACGACGCCACCGTCAGCTTCGATCAGCGCATCTTCGGCGATGAAACCCGGCTCAACTACGGTGTCTGCTGCGCCAAACTCGGCCAGCTCGGGCAGGCCCGCGCCCAATTCAAGCGCATCAAACCCGGCAGCCCCTTCCACGCCGCCGCCCAGGAAAACCTCCGCCACCTCGCCCCCGCCTGACGCCTGCAAAGATGGATCCTGTCCCGCCGCAACGATGTTTACCTTGCGGCATCGTGACCATACGCCAGCACCTCCGCCCAAACATTCCCAGGTGGACAGGGTCGCGCTGCGACCCTGCTTGCCCGCGCAGCAGGCACTTTGAGGCATGATTATTCCATCGCATCCGCGAATTCCCACCGTTCCCCAATGCGCGGAGCGTTTGGACTGCGTGCGGTTCACCGCCGCTTTCGCGCGCGCCGAAGTCATGCTGACCACCTGCGACTCGCGCCCGCATCGTATTGTGTCGTCATTGGTGACCACCACTTGCCACCCCTCGTAAACCGTCAATCGCATATCGAAAAAGTGGAGGTTTAACTTGCTTTAATTTGGTTTAATTTTTACGTTTTTATTGGTCTTTTCACAAATTTCCCATCGTCCAAAACGCACACATTTCTCACCGTCCGCCACCGCGAACGCGCCAGCGTGTTTTGGACTGCGGTGGCAGAGCGCAGCGGCGACACCGCTTTCGCCTGCCACCAAAGCAGCCTTGCCTCAAAACGATGCTGCCAACACTGGGACGATTTTTCCTCGCCACCCGCCACCTGTCACATTCATGGTTTAACTTGCTTTAATTTGATTGCCCGTCCGGCATCGGACTTTTTGCATTTTCATTGGCCTTTTTCATAAATTTTCGTTGCGTGAAAACCGGGCTGACCGCACCCGGATAACCCGCGAAACAATATGTGCCCGCTCGCCCCGCCCAACGGGGAGAGAGCCGGAGAGAGGGGCCTGATCCGCTTATTCCCATGGTGCCCTTCATCTCGGGGCCTTCGCCAATCTGGCATCGCAAATTCATGAGCTTTAATTAGGTTTAAATTCGGTTTAATTAGTGGCCCGTGCGGCATGCACTTCATTGGCCTTTTTGCAAATTTCAGGCACCCATAATTTCGGATGAATTCGCGTTGCGCCTGGCGAACGCGCCAGCGTCTTGGAATGCGGCAGCCCTCTGCCGCTTTCGCCTGCAACCGCAGCCTGTGCGCTCAATCAATCGGTGCTTCACCCACGTCCATCGGTCATTAAGACTATTTTTAAAAATTCTAAGGTCCAACAAAGCCCAACGAAGCCCAACGAACCTTGATTCCCAACGCCTTGCACGGTCGCCGTACGCCAGTACCCCGTGCGGCTCGCACCCGTGCGCAAGCACCCCCTGCCGTGTGGCGCGGGCATCTTTCTGCGGGTTCCCGGAGCATCCTGCTCCGTGGAAACGTGCAACCCGAACAATCCGCTCGCCACACCATTCGTCATTCGGAATTCGTCATTCATCGTGGCGAAATTGTACTCCGGCCAGTTGGACAACCGCTGTCCAACCGATTTTATATTTTGAATTCTCATATTCACTGACTCACAACCTGATAATGCCCCAATTTCAAAACCGCGCCATGTAGCCGCTACATGTGCTTTTAAAAAATACCCGCCATCTCCATCCTCGCTCGCTTTTGCGCCACCCGTCACCGCCCCTGCTCCCCCTATCAACCATCAACTTTCAACTAAAGACTACCTATCCCCCCTCAGAACGCCATGTAGCCGCTACACCTGTTTTAAAAATCCGGAACGGGTTCGTCCCCATCCAAAACTCCGACACTTGCCCTTTTCCAAAAACCCTGCGCGGGTGCTGCATATCGAAACCGATTTCATCATCCGCGGAAATATCGTGGGACCGGTCGCCCCCGGCTCCGAAAGCGGCAGTCATCCGATCAACGCCCCGTTTAATCTTAACGTGGAAGGCACACAAATCGGCGGCACCACCTTTGTCATCTACCCGGCCAAGTATCCGTATCCCTTCCTCCATCTCGGGTTAAGCCGTTGAACTATGAAAGACTGGCCATCCATTCTTTGCACCGGTTTGAGTCTGCTGGTGTGTTACCTCTGTTTTGCCTACACCGACAAAGTCATCCGGGGCATGTGTTTGCTCGTGGCCATTTTCTTTGGATTCCTGACATTTTGTTTTTTTGAGCGCATCAAGCTGGGCGACGCTTTTCTCCAGTCGCATACCGGCAAGGCGGGCTTTCCCGGCTCGATCCGAGCTTGCATTGGCTGCGGTATGTTTACGTTGCTTGGTGCCGCCATTTTCATTTACTGGGGCATTTGGCATTAAGGATTCTCAGGCACCCCATTTTGAATACCCCAACGGGGTATCAGCCTCCAGCCCAGGGTTGGCCGCAGGCCTACCCTGGGTCACCTCGCAAAAAACTTTCTTTCTTTTGCCGGCCACCCGCCGGAGGGTGGCCGGCAAAAGAAAGCCAACCCCCATCCCACCGCCTCAAAACCATCGCCCTATTTCCGATTAAACTTACTTTTGTCAACCAGATGTCAACAACGGTGGATTGCGCCTCATTGTGCTGCTGCTAAAATTCTCTCCATGAGCTGGCGCATGGCGATTAAAAGGGCAATCCCAATGCCTCGGGACATCTGCCGGATTTCTGCTTTGGCAGCATTGCAAAATATGCGCGTTTTCATACCACTGGCCTTGTTTGTGTTGGCATTACTTTGCAGTTGCAGCAGCCGCCGGCACTATGTTGCAGGCCGTGGCGATGCCGGACAGTTCATCCTGCGGCACGCTATTGCCTATGGCGGGCATCCACTAACCACGAACGGTTTATCGGCAATCGGAGGCGATTGGCAATACATTCAGGATGAGTATGGTGCTGACATGTTACTTTCCCCGTCGCAGTATCAGCCAGTTAAAGATTTTGTGCGCGCTGCATTTGGGCCGCCCTCGAATTCAGCCGGATGGTCTGTTCGAGAGTATGGGGTTTGCATTATGGTTCAGAAGGCAACCAGCAATACTGTTGTTGGGTTGTATCCACCGATGTCCGATGAGAAGCTGGCGCAAGGGATGCGCGAGCTGACACAGACTATTAAGAAAGGCGCGCAATGATGCCCAACGAGCCGCTGAAACCAATCCCGGTGCATCAAAACCCACCCCCATGAAAACCAGGAACCTTGTTTTAACCGCCCTCAGCCTGTGCCTCCTCGCCGGCTGCGCCACCGGCCCCCACGCCACCTACTCCACCGTGCTCGAGGGCATGACGCGCACCAACCTGAAATATAATTTCGGCGAACCCCTGCGCATCGAGCCCCGGTCCGGCGGCGGCGAAGATTGGTACTACCGTTTCTCTTCCTGGCAATCCCAACCCGTCGGCTCATCCGGTACTCGCGACGATTTCGGCCAGAGAACATCCTATGTTTCAGCGGGGCTGGATTTTTCCCAGCAGGTGGTCGAGTTGCCCGTCCATGTCTCCGCCGATGGCTACGTTGTCACGCCGCTCCCCAAAGGCAAAGTCGTAAAAAACTAATCCGCCTGATGAGCCGCTGCTGCAGGGCAGGCTTTCCAGCAGTTGTGTAGAAAAGATCAATAATCGATGCGCAACTCATGGTCGTGCGTTCTCGTCTACCCAACGTGGATCCCTTCGCCCCCTGGGGGGAGAAGGTTAGGATGAGGGGGTTGGTCTGTTTGTTGCGTACCATTACCATAACCAGCCCATGGTTTCCAGAGAGCGGCTTTCCAGTCGATCCTCCACCCTCCATAATCCATCCTCGTTGTTCGCTGCCCCACCCGTTCGCGTCTCGACATCCTTGCATCTCAAACCTATTCTCGCCCAATGAACAAGCTTTGGGCCTTGCTCAATGTCCAGGCAATACGATGAAACCACTCGCTGTGATTGTGCTCCTGCTTGTCGTCTCCTTGGCATATGCCGAAGACAAATGGAAGACGGTTGATGAAGGGTTTCGTGTGACGATGCCGGCGAGTTGGCAAAAGCAGAAGGTGCAACCCTTTGACTCGAATTGCGGGACTTACAAGGCAAAGACAGCAGACTTGGAGTTCGACGAGGTGTTCGGGCTCGGCTATACCGCAGAGAATTCGCAGTCCTTGATCGACGAATTGAAGAAGAAAGAAACCAATCCGAAACTTCTAAGGGCGGGCGAAGAGGTTTGGCACATTAACGGCAGAATCGCCCGTTTTGTGGCGGGCAAGTTAGACCCGAAAGTTTACGGCAAAAGGCGCTTTTCGAACGTCGCAGAGTTGTATGTCCCATATGCAAGCGAGCCGGGTTACTTGTCGATCTATATTATTTATAAGAGCGACGAAGATTTGCCGACGGTTCGACGAGTTTTACAGAGCATCGAATGGAAAAAGAAGAGTCCGGCCGCGCAGGAAAAGAAAACCAGGTAAATGTTAACATATCGCCAGCCTGCCGCGTTGAATCCATGCGAAGTCTGAAGCCTCTCCCGATGCATCGGGTAACTGCGAAATTTCCTCATCGGCCCTCATATGGAAACCTGGTCCCCCCACACCAAAAAATTTCACGACCTCGAAGGCGGGCGCTGGTATTTCATGTTCCATCACCGCTACCTGGATGCCCGCGCGCCCGATGAGCAGCCCTACGCCCTGCATTTTCGCAACGACGACCGCACCATTTTCGGCGTCCTGCGCTTCGAACGGGCCAACGAGAACCCCCATGGCGACTTCACCGCCGTCACCCGCAAGATTTTAGATGACCCCGAATTTCGCGCGTCACTGATTGACGAAGCCAGCCGGAAAGTTTGGAAAAATCGATGACCCGGCCCGGTGACCGTGACGCCGTCACTTTCAATCGCACCAACACACCCTCCTTCGCCCCCTTTGCAGCCTTCGCGCGACACTCTCGGCGGCATCCCATCAGCCTGGCTTTTTGACAAACCATGATTCCGGGTTACATTGCATGGTAGCATCCGTGGCCCAATAAGACGTATCCAAGCCATGACCAGACGTAAACAAATCCTGACGCCGCACCAGAAGCAGATGCGGTTTTTGACCTGCTTTTTTGGTGCCGTGATGGTGCTGTCCGCCACCGGCCTGCTCTGGCTCTTCAACACCCTCAGCCTCGTCGGCCGGATTCATTAAACCGCCTAACCACGACGGGATTGGTCGAAGCGCAAACAAACCCACCTGAACGTAACTCCATGAGTTCCTCTCCCGGGGGAGCGGAAACAGGTGAGGGCGGGCGTCGTATCTAAAGTGGCAACTTCCCGCCCCGCCGCGGCCCCATCTCATCAGCTCGCTCCCGTTTGATCAGATTTTGGCTGCTCCCTTGCTGCCCATTCGTCATTCGTCATTCGCCATTCACCCGCGTTGCGCACTCGACAATTCCTCCCAAAAAATTAAAATCCCGCGCATGACAAAACCGACTTTACTGGTTCTCGCCGCCGGCATGGGCAGCCGCTACGGCGGCCTCAAACAGATCGACCCCGTCGGCCCCTCCGGCGAGACTATCATCGACTACTCCATCTTCGACGCCATGCGTGCCGGCTTCGGCAAGCTCGTCTTCGTCATCCGCAAGGACATTGAACAGCAGTTCCGCGAAATCGTCGGCGCCCGGTTCGAAAAACGCATCGCCGTCGAATACGTCTACCAGGAACTCGACAAGCTCCCCGCTCCGTACACCCTGCCCGCCGGCCGCACCAAGCCCTGGGGCACCACCCACGCCATCCTCATGGCCGAAAACGTCGTGAAGGAAAATTTCGCCGCCATCAATGCGGACGATTTCTACGGCCGCCAGGCCTACTCCGTCCTCGCGCAGCACCTCACCGCCGGCACCAAGGATTACGCCATGGTCGGCTTCATCCTCAAAAACACCCTGTCCGATTTCGGCACCGTCGCCCGCGGCGTCTCCCGCGTGGATGCCAATAATTATCTCACCAACATCGTTGAAATGATGAAGATCGACCGCGACGGCACCGGCGCCAAGGACACCGGCCCCGACGGCAAGATCACCAAGCTCACCGGCGACGAGGCCGTCTCGATGAATTTCTGGGGCTTCACCCCGGCCCTGTTCCCGCAGCTCCGCGTCGAGTTCGAGAAATTCCTCAAGCGCGCCGGCGGCGAACAGAAATCCGAGTGCTACATCCCCGCCACCGTCGGCGACCTCGTCACCTCCGGCCAGGCGAAGTGCAAGGTGCTGCGGTCCTCCGACTCCTGGTTCGGCGTCACCTACCGCGAAGACCGCCCCATGGTCGTCGAAAGCATCCGCAAACTCATCGCCAAAGGCGACTACCCGGAAAAACTCTGGGCGTAATATACCCGGATCAAGCTGGACACATTGCACATTTGGCAGGTGGAGATTGTCGCGCTGCGACCATCTCTGCCCGCGCCGCGGGCACCTGAACGCATCATGAACCTGCGATACCCGCAAAATTTCGTTGTCCCTTCAGTCGCGAAGCGTCTTGGAGTGCGGCAGCCCTCTGCCGCTTTTCCATCCGCCGACCCGCGACTCATATTTCTAAAAACGCAGCAAACATTTCCCCCTCTCCTTGGAGGAGAGGGCCTGGAGTTTGGCTGGGATCATGTCATTTGATGCTTAGAAAGATTGCTGATTCGAGAGGGTGATCGCATTTTATGCCGTTCTGGTCGGGCTCGGTTTTTGGGGAGAAGCCGGTAAAATGGGTTTGGAGGGTGGCGGCC
>JARLJW010000029.1 GCA_031290985.1 Verrucomicrobiia bacterium
GCTCGTCAACCCGGGTGCGTGAAAATGTCCGAAAGCGCCTCGTACTTTGGAAATTGCTTCCGCCGGGCACAGCCGCGCTCCGCAATCAAAAAACGAAAAGCCCACGACTGGATCATTGCCACGACCAACGAACCCACCAAACGCATCTCTACGCGCTCCTCTCCGCGGGGGGAGAGGACCCAGGCGAGGGCGAGCGTCAAAACGGCCTGCCACCGCTGCCCTGCCGTTTTTGAAACCCATAATTGTCTGGGTTACTTATTGCGACATGCGCCCTACGGTTCCGGCGCGCCGGCTTCAGCCCGGCGCAAGGAGCGCCGATCTCCAGATCGGCCCGTTGCAATCCGGCCAACGCTGGAAACTCCCTGCTCCGTGGAACAAACGGACGGCGGCTGTGCCCGCAGGGCCAGCCGCAGCGCGTGGCCCGTGCGAGCGCTTTCGAAGGTTCCGAAGTGCTGCTAGTCTCCGACCCGTCCGCCGTCCATTTTTTGACCCCCAAAAAACAAAGCGCTCCCCCGGCGATAATCTGCCTGGCCCCAGTTACAGCGCCGGCAGCTTGCCTGCGGGTTCGGGCGGCATCCTGCCGCCAGTTTTTCATCTTCACCCGGCCCTTAAAAGCATCGGCCCATTTTTTCGGATGCCGAATTTCCACCTGCCCGGGGGAAAGGGGATGCGTTTGAACTAATCCGGTTTTCAAGCACAATGCCAAGCTGCCCCAGCGCACCTGCGGAGTTTCCCCTGGTAATTAATGTTTGGAATTACAAATGGAGATAATTATCAATTGTGAACAATTTTATCTAATTAAAGGTGGACACCTCTTTTTAAAGGAGTATAACAGCCTCATTCAGTTCAGAAGTTTGGGCTCCGTTTTTTATATGAAAAAAATCATTGGAGATTCACCCCGCTTTGGTTCGAACCGCAACCCCCTCGTTTTTCCTTCCGTCCTGCTGCTGGTGTTTTTTTCCGGAGCGGCCACCAAGTTGGTGGCGCAAAATCAAGATGCCCCACCGGTAAAACCGGATTCGACAACCCCCGCGACGGATGCGTTGAATGATAACATCGTCATGCCTCCGCCCGTTTTGCAGGCGCCGAAATCGACCAAAAATGAAATTTCCGCCTCGGGTGACTTTTTGCTCGGACAGGGAACCGTCACCCTGCCGCTGGGCTACTCGCTCAAGCAGTCGCTGGGCGGCATCGGCGGCTTTCCAGCCTCGGCCTTTTCCGTGCCCCGTAATTCAACTTACTTCGGTGGTACCGTGGCTTATTCCTACGGTCAGGCATGGTATTTCGATTTGTCTTATGCCCAGGGCCAGTCCTCCGGCAGCCAATCCATCGACACCGGCTTTTTAGGCCAGCTCCATTCCAATTTTCAGATCCAAGATGAGATTTATCAGGCATACATACGCTATACCTTCCCCAAATTACGCGGCAAGCGCCTTTCGGCCTACGTTCGCGCCGGCGTCAGCTATGTCACCACGGACCTGAAAGATGATGCCACCAGCCCGGCCATCGGGCGCTATACCCAGCGGGACACGACCACCGACATCCTGGGCAACCTTGGTTTTGGCGTGGCCTATTCACTCTATAAGTCCGGCGCCTGGCGGTTTGGTTTGCAGGCCGAAGGCGAAGGTTTCTACGGCACCCGCACCCAAACCTCCCTCGAAACCCTGTCGGCGGACACCGGGCTGAATTTCGTTTCCGCCAACATCAACAACTCCCTCTATGGCGGCATTTTTCAGGCGACTTTCCGGGCGGAATACAGCATCGGGCATTCAGGCTTGTTCAAGGTGTTCGGTGATTTTGGGGCGCAAATAAAATACACCCTGATCGAATATCCCGGTGCGGGATCCAGCACCGAAACGCTTTGGGGGCCTTATGTGCGGCTGGGTCTGCGGTATAATTTTTAACTGATTCAATTTACCGGAGGCCTTTATGAATATGATTCGTCGATTATTAATCAGCCTGATATTCGGCACCGGTCTGATGGCCGGCGCCGCCCCGCTTCAGTTCACCAACCTGACCCTGCCTTTTTTTCCGACGCTGACCAACCAGCTCAATGCGGTCACCTATGATGGCGGATCCAATTTTCTGGCGGCGGGCGATAAAAAGATGACCGTGCGCGGCCACTTCATGCCCGGGAAATCATTTCTGACCAACGCCGACTGGAGCACCACCATCGTCAGCCTCTGGCCGGGCACCAACCTCAGCGCCACGGCGGCCAGCAGCAATCTTTTCATCGTCAGCGGGGAAAACAACGCGATCGTCAGCTCCCCGGACGGCCTGACCTGGACCGGCGGCAATTCAAATGTATTTGTCAACTCGGCGCTGGCGGTGGGCGCGGCCAATAATGCCGGCATCTTTGTGGTGGCGGGCGCCGCGCCGGAGATCGGCTGGACGGCCCAGCCGCTGCCGAAGACCACCGCGTGGAATCTGGCGACCATCACCAATCTGTCATTTGCGGAATCTTTTCGCGGGGTTGCCAAATTCGGTTCCGGGGGCTTTGTTTCCTGCGGGGTGTTTGGCGTGGTCCGCCTCTCGACCAATGCCGGGGCCTTTTGGCAGCCCGCCATCCACGGCAGCATCGGCCAGCCGGATTTGTTTGGCGTGGCCGGCGACGGCCAGCAGACCATTGTCGCGGTCGGGGCCAGCAACGCCACCACCACGATCAACGGCGTCATTCTTTCCACCACCAACCGGGGGGCGACGTGGAACACCTATTTGAACCCGCTCGCCAACAGCCCGATCAATGCCGTCGCCTATACGGGGAGCGGGTATGTCGCCGCCGGCAAAGGCGGGCAGGTTTACGTCAGCTCCAACGGGGTCGCTTGGTCGCCGGTGGCGGTGACCTGGAATAATACCGTCGCCAGCAACCTGCTGGACTTGTATGGCGTCGCCTTCGCCACCAGCGGCTATCTGAACCAGGTCGGCGAACTGGTCGGCACCAACGGAAATGTGATCCTGTGCGGCTATGCGCCCCCGGCGCCGGTCAGCCTGGGCAACACGCTGACGTGCGTGGGCACCACCACGCCGCTGGTCGTCAGCACCACCAATTCCGTGGGCACCAACCTGGTGACGGTGGACTGGTATGATGCGCCCGCCGGCGGAACTTTGATCATCGCCGACACGGTGTCCTTTACGCCGCCGATCAAGACCAGCAACCTGAACACCACCAACCATTATTGGGCGGAAACCCGGGACCTGCGGACAAGTTTCGTCAGCACGAACCGCACGGAAATGATCTGGACCAATATGATGCGGCCCATCGCCACGATGGTCACCACCAACACCATCTGCAACGGGGATTCGACGATTTTGACCAATTATCTCGCGGGGAATGCGCCGTTCACGAATGTCTGGCTGGATAATAACAACGTAACCTATACGCAAATTGTCAATATCACCGGCCTCTGGCCGACCAACAATCCGTACACCAACACATTCGCGATTCCTTCGCTGGTCTGTCCGTATGTTCCCACCAATGTATTTCCCAATGCCGCCACCAACCACGCTTATTGGATCATCAAGGTCAGTGACGCCTTTTTCCCGGCCGATGACGCCGGGAACACCCCGGGCACCAACTGGTTTGGCGACCTCACCGGGACGAACCTGGTGCGGGTGAATCCGCGGCCGACCTCGACGGCGGTGACGACCAACACGATCTGTAACGGGGATTCGACGGCGCTGAAAAACGTGCTGACCGGGTTCGGTCCGTGGACGGTCTACTGGACCGACGGGTTTACGAGCTTCGCGCAGACGGTGAACGTGCCGGGTCCGGGACCGTATACGAATTCGCTGACAATCCCGAACGGCGTGTTCAACCCCACGAACGTGTTCCTGAACGCGCCGACGAACCATTATTACTGGGTGACCTTCCTGACGGACAGCAACAACTGCGGCTCGCGGCCCGAGGACATCCGCGGGACGAACTGGGTGAAGGTGAATCCGCGCCCGACTTCAACGTCGGTCACGACCAACACCATTTGCAACGGAGACCCGACGGTGTTGACGAACGTGCTGACCGGGTTTGGTCCGTGGACGGTGTATTGGACGGATGGCTTTACGAACTTCACCCAGACGGTGAACGGTCCGGGCACGGGACCGTATGTGAACACGCTGGCGATCCCGAACAGCGCCTTTAACCCGACAAACGTGTTGTTGAACGCGCCGACAAACCATTTCTACTGGGTCACCCTGGTGACCGACAGCAACTGCGTCAGCCAGGCGCGGGACATCATCGGGATGAACCGCGTGACGGTGAATCCGCGGCCGACGTCACGGAGTGTGACGACCAACACCATTTGCAACGGGGACTCGACCATCTTGACGAATGTGTTGACGGGCCTCGGCCCGTGGACGGTGTATTGGACGGACGGGTTCACCAATTACACGCAGACGGTCAACGGGAACGGTGCTGGGCCGTTTACGAACAAATGGGTGATCGCGAACGTTGGCGGCAATCCGTTCAACCCCACGAATGTGTTCCCGAACGCGCCGACGAACCATTTCTACTGGGTGACGCTGGTGACCGACACCAACTGCGTGAGCGAGACGCGGGACATCACGGGCACGAACTGGGTGCGCGTGAATCCGCGGCCGACCTCGACGTCGGTGACCACGAACACGATCTGCAATGGCGACGTCACGGTCTTGCAGAACGTGCTGACGGGCTTCGGTCCGTGGACGGTGTATTGGACGGATGGCCTTACGAACTTCACCCAAACGGTGAGCACGACGGGCGCGGGGCCGTATACGAATTCGCTGACGATTCCGAACGGCGTGTTTGATCCAACGGACGTGTTCCTGAATGCGCCGACGAACCATTATTACTGGGTGACGTTCCTGACCGACAGCAACAGTTGCGGTTCCCGGGCGCAGGACATCACCGGGACGAACTGGATAAAAGTGAATCCGCGGCCCACCTCAACATCGGTCACGACGAACACGATTTGCAACGGAGACCCGACCGTGTTGAAGAACGTGCTGACCGGGTTCGGCCCCTGGACGGTGTATTGGACGGATGGGTTTACGAACTTCACGCAGACGGTGAACGTGCCGGGCACAGGTCCATATCTGAACACGCTGGCCATCCCGAACGTCGGCGGCAATCCGTTCAACCCGACGAACGTGTTTTTGAACGCAGCGACGAACCATTATTACTGGGTGACGCTCGTGACGGACAGCAACTGCGTGAGCCAGGCGCAGGACATCACGGGAACAAATGTGGTGACAGTGAACCCGCGCCCGACGGCAACCTTGATGACGAGCAACACAATCTGCAACGGCGATACCACCGCGTTGGTGGTCGGGTTGACCGGCCTCGGCCCGTGGACGGTCTACTGGACGGACGGGTTCACGAACTTTACCCAGACGGTGAGCGTGAATGCCGGGGGTCCGTTCATCGACATTCTGGCGATTCCGAACGGCGTGTTCAACCCGGCGAACGTGATTTTGAACGCGGCGACGAACCATTATTACTGGGTCACGCTCGTGACGGACAGCAATTGTGTGAGCCACGCGCAGGACATTACGGGGACGAATGTGGTGACGGTGAATCCGCGGCCGGCCTCCACGCTGTGGGCTTTCAATGTGACCAACTGTGATGACGGCACGACCTATACTTTGACCAACGTGCTGACGGGCATCGGTCCGTGGACGAACCTGTGGTCGCTCAATGGTCAATCTTACACCCAGGTGGTCGGGAGCGCGGTGTCCGGGCCGTTCACGAACACCCTGCTGGTGTATCCCACCAACAGCTTCCGCGGAAATGCCCCGAGCAATTATGTCTATTACGTGACCGGCCTGCTGAACGCCAACACCTGCGGCGGCAGCCAGCCGGGCGACCTCTCCGGAATCGTCAGCGTGACCGTGAACCCGCGCCCGACCTCCGTGCTCTGGTCGTTCAATACGACGAACTGCAATACTGGAACCAGCTATGTCTTGACGAACGTGCTCACGGGCATCGGCCCGTGGACGAATGTGTGGTCACTGGACGGCCAGCCGTTCACCCAGGTGGCGGGCGGGGCCGGGCCGGGGCCGTTCACCAACATTTTGCAGGTGCATCCCACGAACAGCCTCGGGGCCACCGTGGCGAGCAACAACGTTTATTATTTGACCGCCGTCATCAACGCGGACACCTGCAGCGGGAACCTGCCCGGCGACCTCGTCGGCGTGGTGACGAACGTCATCAATCCCGCGCCGCTGGCCCCGACCGGTCCGGCGCCGGTCACCAATGCCTTGACCAGCCCCTTGCAGGTCAATCCGACGCTCACCGTCAGCACGGCCAATTCAGCCTTCATCACCGCCGGGGCGGTGACGGTGGATTGGTATCTGGATGCGGCGGGGACGATTCCGGCGTACACGGCCACGAACAGCTCGGATGTCAACTGGCTGACCGGCGGCGGCGTGATCCCGGCGGTGAACACCTTGACGTTCATCCCGACAAACCGCATTTGCGGGGCCTACACGTATTGGGCGCGGGCGCGCGTGGTGGATGCGAATTGCAGTTGCCTGGACTGCGTAAGCACGAATCTGACCCGGGTCCTGTTTGTCGTGATCCCGCCGATACCGACGGGCGGCACCGGCGGAGCGAATTGCGCGTTGAACGGCCAGTTCTTCGGCTGCCCCAATCCGGTGCTGTCGGTGACGTTGTTGACGAATTTCGATTATCCGCCGCACTTTCTCACGGCGGACTGGTTTGATGCGGATGGCAATATGAAGGTGAACGGATCCCTGGCCTACACGCCGACCAATGCCGCCGCCGGCACTTACCTGTATTTTGTTGAAACCCGGGATGTGGTGACGGGCCAGTTGAGCATTAACCGGTTGCCGGTGGTGTTCAAGGTGGACGCCCTGCCGCTGGCGTCGTCCGCCCAGGCCCCGGTGGTCACGAACGTATTGACCGCGCCGTATCAGACGAATGGGTCGCTGGTGGTAAGCGTCGACAACTCAACGAACATCGTGGCAACCAATACGCCGGGGGCCACGGTGACGGTGGACTGGTTCCTGGATGCGGGCGCGACGATTCCGGCGTACACGGCGACGAACCCGGCGGATCCGTTGTGGCTGACGGGCGGCGGAGTGATCCCCGCGACGAACACACTGACATTCATCCCGACGAACCGGGTGAGCGGGACGTATGTGTATTATGCCCGCGCCCGGGTGATCAACCCCGGCTTCAACGGCTGCACCTGCGTGAGCACGAATCTGACGGCGGTGGTGTTCCTGCTGATTCCGCCCGCACCCGCCAGCCTGGGTGACCAGACCAACAACGTGCTGGTTCCCAACCCGGCGTTGGCCGTGACGGTGTTGACCAATTTCGATCATCCGCCGCGCGGGTTGACGGCGAACTGGTATGACAACATGGGTAATCTAAAGACCGCCGGATCGCTGACCTGCACCCCGGCGGATGGCGCCGCGGGCAGTTACACGTATTATGTGGAAGCCATGGATATATTGACGGGCTATGTGAGCACGAACCGCACGGCGGTGACCTTCACGCTGGTGACCAATCCGCCCTGCCTCGTCACTTACCAGACGAACACGTATCCGGTGGTGAGCAACCTGATCACCTTCGATGATCTGCCCAGTGACAGCGTGATCAATGCCTATGCGGGATTCAACTGGAGCAACTTTACCGCGCTGGATGGCACGGACTATTCCGACCCGAGCGGCTATCAGGCGGGAGTGGTTTCCCCGAAAGGCATCGCGTATGGCCAGGACGGAGTCACCTCGACCATCGCCAGCACCACGCCGTTCGACTTGGTTTCCGCCTATCTGACGGCGGCCTGGTATGACAACTTGCAGTTGCAGGTTGTGGGCTACGATACCAACGGCGTTTTGGTTTACTCCAACGTCTTCGTGTTAAGCCCCACAACGCCCACGAACATCATCTTCAACTATCTCAATGTGACCCAGGTGAGCTTTGTTTCCTCGGGCGGAACCCCGCATCCGGGTTATGGCAGCGTCGGGGCGCAATACATCATGGATAATCTCGTGGTGTCCAATGGGGTGGAGGTCGCCACCAATGTGGACTGCTCGGCGATTCCCGAAGCGCCTGTGCTGGCGGTCAGCCAGACCAATTGCGCCGGGGTGATGAATGATCAATCCCAGCTCGCGGTGACGGTATCCGGCGGACAAACCGTCAACTGGTATGATGCCAGCACCAACCTGCTCGCACGCGGAGTCAATCCCTTCACCCCGACCAATACCGCGCCGGGGGTTTACACCGAATACGCGCAGGCGGTCGACACCGGCACATATTACGTCAGCCCGAACTTCACGCCGGTCACCCTGACGTTGTTGGACTGCCTGACCAACCCGCCGGTGATCAGCCTGGTCGGCGGCAGCAACATCAATGTCTCGTGGTTCGGCGATCTGAAACTGCAGTCCACCACGAACCTGGCGCCGCCGGTCATCTGGGTGGATGTGTTCACCAATCCGGTGGTCGGCCCCACCAACCTGTCGTGGCCGGGCGGAACGCCGCCGGTCGAGTTCTTCCGGCTGCAAATTCCGTGAGCCGGCGGAAACCGGAAAAATCTCATTCAAGCGCACGCTGTTCGGTTGCCGGGAGGCCAGCCGAACGGTAATTTCAAAGGAACTTATTCCAATGAGCTTTCAGGATGGGACTAAGGCGCGCCGGATTTTGGACCGCTGGCAAGGCGCGAGCGAGGCGCATATCCAAAGCGATCTGCAACGAGCGAGCAACGAAGCCAGCGGTCCAAAAGACCAGCGAATTAGTCTCATCTTGAAAGCGATTTGGAATTAACAACGCCATGCCGGCTGCCATTACATCCAGTCCGTCACGTCGGGGAGTGGCCATTTCCTGGGATGTCTTCGGCCGGGCCGGCTTGTTGTTCGTGGTGCTCTGCCTCATCAAGCTGGCCATGCTGGCCGGGTTCCGGAAGCATCTCTATGAACTGCACTGGCGCCTCGACCTGTCGACGCAGCATACCTGGCTGAATCAGGCGTTCTTTTTCATCTTCGCCCTGCTGGTGGCGGTGACTATCTGGCGGCTGGGGACGCGTTGCGCGGCCGGCGGGCTGCGGATGGTCCGGGCGGCGAACCTCTGCGTGCTGGCGCTGGGGGCGCTGTTTATTTTCCTGTCCTTCGCCCCCGGCGATAAAAATTTTCTGTTCTCCCTCGTGGCGGGCACGCGGTCGTGGCACGACCTGGCGGCGGCATTCATTTCGGAGCCGCCCGTCTGGTCGGTTTGGATCCTCTTTTATGCGCTGTTTTATCACCTGCTGGTCTGCGTGGGACGCGAGCATCTGGTCCTGCGGCTGACGGCGGTGATGGCGGCAATCTATACGATCCTGTTTTTGCAGGACATGATCGACTGCCGGGATGCGTTGCTGGTGGCGGATTGCCTGGGCGCGGTCTGTCTGCTGGCCGGCGCGGGTTCCCAAAAACCGCTCGGCTGGTTCTGGCTGGTGCAACCGTGGTGCTGGCTGGCCTTTCTTTTTTTCGTGTTTCGACCGGAAGAGATTCATCTGCACGAGTGGCCGCCGGAACGCGTCGTGCCGGTTGGCTGGTGCCTGGTGTTGCTGGCCGGGTTGAGCGTGGTCGCCTGGCGGCGGAAGTTTTATTCCCCGTGGTCGTGGTCGCTCCCGTTCGTCTTCGGTGCGTTCTGCCTCTTGATCAACCTCAGCTACGAGTTCACCCGCAACGACCTGAACCTGCTGTGTCTGGGCCTGACGTTGCCGCATTATTTTTTCGGCGAGTTCCTTTTGGCCGGCGGATTGCTGGCGGTGGCCTTGCTGTATCGGCGGTTTCTGCCGGCCGCGTCTTTGTGGTGGCTGGATGTCATCAACCTGCTGCTGATCGCCCTCGCCGTGGCGGACTTGTGCCTGACGCGGATCATGGGCGTCAGGCTCGACTGGCAGGTGATCCAGTTCGGCGCTGATTTCACGATGGTGTGGCGTATGGCCAAAACGTATCTGCCGGACCTGATCATCGGCCTGATTTTGCTCACGGGGCTCTATGCCATTTTGGTGGGATTATTGCGGCGGACAGGAGCCCATGAAAAGACGCTGCAACTGGGCGCCGGCGGGCGCTTTTTTCTGATTGCCTTCCTCGGCCTGGGGCTGGCGGGGAGCTGGCTGGCCGGGAATGACCTCGCGGACGGCGAGTCCGCGTTTCTGCTGGCCGAAAGCTGTCCATGGTTTAGCACGACGACGCATCCGGTCATGGCTGACCAGCATTTCCAGGAGACCGCGCGCCGGCTGGGCCTGGCATCCATGCTGGCGCCACCGGTCATGCCCGCGCGTCCGCCGCGCGACCTGAACGTGGTCCTGATCTTTCAGGAGTCTTCCTACAACAAATACCTTTCCTTGTTTGGCGCGAAGGACAACACCCAGCCGCTGCTGGGAAAATACCGGGACCGGATGGAGCTTTTCCCCGGGTTCTTTTCCAGCTTTGCCGGTTCGGTGAACGCCCGTTTTGCCACGCTGTCAGGGCTCTATCCCGTGCGGGATTTTCAGATGTTCACCTTCAACCGCGTCGAGGTGAAAAGCCTTTATGACGTGCTGCATGACCATGGCTATGTGTCCTCGGTGTTTGCCTCGGACTCGTTTGATTACACCGGGTTCCGCCAGTTTCTGCGGGGGCGAGGGATCGAGGCGATGTATGATGCCGACACCATGCCCGGCCGGGGCGATGAACCGCCGGTGTCCTGGGGCGTGCGGGAAGGGGTCACGTTCAAGGCCATCCGCGCTCAGCTCAAGCAATACGCCGCCAGCCATCAGAAATTTTTTCTCTCCTATTTCCCGGTCGCCCCGCACCACCCGTATGACGGCATACCCCCGGAGTTCCGAAAATTTCCGGTGACAAAAAAAGATCCGTATGTGCCGCAATACAAAAACGAGCTGCTGTATCTCGACTGGGGGATCGCCTCCATCCTCGATGAGCTGAAAGACTCCGGCCTGCTGGACAACACGCTGGTCGTCATCACGGATGACCACGGCGAAATGCTCGGCGAAAACGGCGGGCCCATCGGCCATGGCTGGGCGGTGCTGCCCGAGCTCGCCAACATCCCGCTGATCATCATGGACCCGGCCAATCCGGGGTATCACGTGAATGACACCATCGGCTCCCAGGTCGACCTGCTGCCGACGATCCTGGACCTGTTGGGCATCCCGGCACCGGCCGGACAGTTTTATCAGGGCGCCTCGCTTTATTCTGCCACCGCGCGGGATGAGCGGAGGATCTACCTGAATTCATTTCAACAGTACGGCGTGGTCGAAGGCCGCCGCTTTGTGCGCGCCAGCCGGACCACCGAAAATTTAACCGTCACGAACAATCCTTCGCTGCGGGCCTTTTGGATGACCAACGACGGGCCGCGCGAAGTGTTCACGGAAACCAACACGGCGGGATTCCCGGCGCCATACATCACTCCGTTTGACAAGTTTCAGGAAAACTTTCTGCTAAATTACTCGCATTACCAACAGGCGAACCAGCCGGCGGCGGGGAAGGAGTGATACTGATTTGCTTTCAAAACCACACGAAATCACCTGCGACTTGGCTTCGGCAAGACGCGGCAACCATTTCTCCCTCTCCGCGTTTGGTGGGGGGTAGGGGCCAAATGGGGAGAGGGCCGGGGTGAGGTGTTTGTCCCTCCATCTTTGGGTGCAAGGAGAAAGCCATTTTGCAGCATTTTGAACGCGCGTTGTATGAGGGCAGAGATGGGCGCGGTCTGATGTCGCTGGCAGGCGCTAAAGCTGGACGCCGCGCTTTTTGAAACGGGTGTCGTTGAGAAGCGGGTTGACGGCGCGGAATTCCCCGGTCACCGTGCCGTCGCTCCCGCGCCCCGTGATTTCAAAACGGTAGAGGTCGTTGAGGATGATTTCGCCCTGCTCGTTGAGGCCGGCGAGCTCGGTCAGGTAGGTGATCTTGCGGGCGCCGTCGGCCAGTTGCTCGTGCTGGACGATGAGGTTCAAGCCGGAGGCGATCTGCCGGCGGAGTTCCAAGGAAGGCAGCTCCAGGCCGGCGTACATGGCCATGGTCTCGAGGCGGCCGACGACATCCGCCGGCGTGGCGGCATGCAGCACGGCGAGCGTGCCATCGTGGCCGCTGTTGATGGCCTGCAGATAATCCAGCGCCTCCTCGCCGCGGATTTCGCCGAGGATGATCCGTGACGGACGCATCCGCAGCGTGTTGCTGAAAAGCTGGCGGACATTGACCGTGCCCTTGCCCTCGATGTTGCTGGCGCGGGTGAGCAGGCGGACAACATGCCGCTGGTCCAATTTCAACTCCAGCGCATCCTCGATGGTGATGATCCGCTCGTCGGGGGCGATTTCATGCGAGAGCACGTTCAGCGTGGCGGTCTTGCCCGCGCCGGTCGCGCCGGAGAACATGATGTTCAGCTTCGCCTGCACGGCCGCGCGCAGGAACCGGCCCATCGGCTCGTTGATGGTTTTCAGGCGCACGAGATCATCCAGAGATTTCAGGCTGTCGAGAAATTTGCGGATGGTGATCGTGGAACCGTCCACGGCGAGCGGCGCAATGATGGCATTGACGCGCGAGCCGTCCTTCAGCGAAAAATCGACATAGGGCGAACTCTCATCCAGCCGGCGACCGGCGAGGGCCAGCATCCGTTCCAAGATGGTGCGCAGGTGGCCTTCGTCATCGAAGCGCGCTTCCGACAGGATTTTTCGGCCGCTCCGTTCAATGTAGATGCGGTCGGGGCCGTTGACCATGATCTCGGTGATGGTGCTGTCCTGCAGCAGGGACTCCAGCGGGCCGAAGCCCAGCATGTCGTCACAAATGCTGGCGATGAGGGAGTCGCGGGCGGCGGGGTCCAGTTGCAGGCGCTTCTGTTTGAGCCGGGCATCAAGCACGAGGCGCACGGCCTCCTTCGCCTCCGCGAGCGACGGCGTGGTCTTGACGAACCGCATCCCGCTCTCGATGCGGATTTCGCGTTTCAGGTCCTTGTCGATGGTCATCAAAGCTTGATCAGGGTGAGTTTTTTTTCGAGTCGAAAGAACTCATGTTTTCAGTATTTGCAGCCGTGCTATTTGAGTTGGTAGAACCAACCGCGATTTGTCCGGCACCAGTTCCGCCTGCGTCCGTCCCGCCAAGGGTCGAGGTATTGCGGTGAAAAACATCTTTAATTTGCCTTCCAAACAGGCCAACCACCATGACCGAAAATGAAAAAGCCACGACCAGGAACAGGGCCAAGATTGAGTTCAATTCCTTCACGGTCTTGAAGAACAGCCGGAATATCGAATAAAATAAGATGGGTATGCAGATCGAAACCACGAGGGCGAGGCTGCCCGGCAGGTTGTTTGTGGGGATAAACTTGAACAGCGCTGCTATCACCAGCAGGGTCAAAACGGCGATCACGCATACGATAACCAGGGCCTTGCCAATGTTTGACTTCCCGGGGGCGGCGGCTTTCGGGGCCGTTAACGCCGGGGGCTTTTGAAGCTCTTCCTTGGCAGCGGCCGGTACAAAATTGCACCGCCGGCAGGCAAATATTTCATCGCGTTTGCCGGCGACATGCTCGCCTGCGTTATAAAATGCCTTCAACTGGTCCGGCAGCGCCTCAAAAGTTTCATAGTCGACGAGCAGTTCACCCTTCTCCGCGGCGGCCTCCAGCCGGACCGCCCGGGCCACGGTGGTGCCGACGATGCGGCGTTCTTCGGGTATCACGAGCACCAGGCCCGTGGCCGCGCCCATCCGGAACCACCGTTTCGCGGAATCCACCGATTTCTGGCGGTTATGGCTGACCACGAGTTCCTGGACGGTTTTGGCGAAGTGATGCATGGTGGCGGCATCATCAAAAATAAGCAGGGCGTTGTCGCCCGCCGTCCCAAAGACGACATCGTTCCGCTGGATTTGCAGACGGTTCAAGGCTTCATCGACGAATGATTGGATCTGGTCTTGAAAAGTCCGCACCGCTTGAACATCGAGGTTTTCTTCGAGAACTCGCGCGATGTCGCTGTAAGCAACCAGATCCAGCTCCAACACGGTTTTGGTTATGCCCTGATTTGGCTGCATGTCAAGTGAGGGTAAGCAGGTTAATCGTCAATCACGCCGGTCATGCTGTCACGGCGTGGTCGCCGCGGCTCTGTCCCGATGCCCGCCGGCTTTCGCCGGCTCGGCGGCGTAAGCGTAAAAAATTGTTCCATTGAAGTCCGCTCTTGGGTGACGTGATGTGATCAAGTTTTCCGTCAGACCCGGCGAAGGCGGTGGCACCCAAGGTGAGGAAAAGCCAAACGCCTTGTAATAACGTTCTCATAAATGCGCCCTCAAATTTTTTCTTTTAAAGCCTTTGCCCTCCCGCTCCATCGAGCTGGTCAGGGCTCAAACAGGCCTGTGATATCGAGTCCGTGTTGTTGTGCGGTCTGGAGGAAAGTGGGTTTGTAGCCGGTGAAGACATGGCGGCCGGTGATCTTGCCATCGGCGGCCAGGCCCTCGTTCCGGAAGACATAGATGTCTTGCAACTGATATTCGCGGTCCTTCAAGCCCAGCACTTCGGTGACGGCGGTGATCTTGCGGGTGCCATCGTGCAGGCGGGCGGTCTGGATGACGACATGGATGGCGGAAGCCACCTGTTCGCGGAGGGCGGACAGGGGAATTTCAATGCCGCTCAACAGCGCGCAGGTCTCCATCCGCAGCAGGCTGTCGCGCGGGCTGTTGGCGTGGATGGTGGACATGCTGCCTTCATGGCCGGTATTCATGGCCTGCAAGAGGTCGAGCGCCTCGCCGCTGCGGATTTCGCCGACCACAATCCGGTCGGGCCGCAGGCGCAGGGCGGAATGGAGCAGGTCGCGGATGGTGACCTCGCCCTTGCCGTATTCATCCGGCTTGCGGGTTTCGAAGCAGACCTTGTGGTTCTGTTGCAGTTGGAGTTCGCTGGCATCCTCCAAAACCAGGATGCGGTCATTGTCGGGAATGAGGCTGCTCAGCACGTTGAGCACGGAAGTTTTGCCGGAGGAGGTGGCGCCCGAGACAATGAGGTTCCGGCCGATCTTTACGATGACATCAATCAGCCGCGCGCCTTCCTTGGTGATGCTGCCGAACTGGACAAGCTGGTCCATGGTCAGCTTTTCCCGGCGGAATTTGCGGATGGCGACGATGGTGCCGGCGCGGGAAAGCGGCGGCATGACGGCATGAACGCGCGAGCCATCCGGCAGGCGCGCGTCCAGCCGGGGGTTTTCCTTGTCAAAGAAACGACCGACGCTGCGCGCGACATTCATCAACGCGGCTTGCAGGGCCTGTTCGCTGGCAAACTTCTCGGGCACCGGGGTCAGCTTGCCCTTGCGCTCGATGTAAATTTGCGCGGGACCATTGATCATGATTTCCGAGACGTCGTCATCCGAGAGATACTGCTGGACCGGGGCGAAGAACAGATAGAGGTAGGAAAGTCCGGGCTTCGGCGGGGTCTTTTTTAGGGGCTCGGCGGCTGGCTTTTCTGCCGGCGCAGGCGACGGGGCCTTGGTGGCGGAGGTGGCGGTAGCTGGACCCTTGGTGGCGGATTCGTCCGGCAAGCCGGCCATGTGGCTTATTTCACTGCTGGCTGCTTTGGCGGCTAAATCAGATTTATGACCATCATGATTATATAAGGTCTTATCAATAGATGCCTTATCACTGCTTGTCGCCTCGGGGTGTTCTAATGGTGTGGCGGCTGACCCCGATAAGTTGCGGATAATAACCTTGGTTGAACCGGTGCTAATAACATCGCTGGCTTTTACCGGGGCATCAGCGGTGCAGGCTTTGCCATTGAGCAGGAACACACCTTGCGCGCCTTTAACCTTTAAAGTGCAGGGCTCGGTATCTCCTTGGAGCAGCAGTTCCGCACCACTATCATTATAAGGTTCGAGCGAGAGATTGCATTTGGCATTAAAGCCGATGGTGATGGCGGGCTCGGCGAAACGAAATAAGCGGGATTTCTGGCCTTCCCGTTGAACTTCAAAAGTTACAATAATAGGCTTCATGGTCCCAATTTATCAGCATAAATCCCCGGGAGTGGCTAAAAGTCAGGCACCAAGGATCCGGGCTGTCTCAATCTGATGCATTTTTTGCTTGTATCTACTCTGAATTAGTGGTTATTCTCATGCGTTGGTTGCAGAAAGCGAGTCCAAACTGAACGAATCGGAAAATAAATCAAGAAGGATTGATATGAAACTACTCGGACGCAAACTTCACAACTCCCGTGCCATCGCCATGACCGAATACTTGATTATTCTGGCCATTGTGGCGATTGCGGCCATAGCCATCGTTGGCCTGTTTGGCAAGCAGATTAAGGACGTCTTTTATCGCAACACCTCGACCTTGGGCGGAACGGACGCGGGCGGACACAGCGCTTCGACCATCACCGGGTCGGCTTCCACCGCTGCCGCCAACACCGAAAACATGAATTCTTTTGACAGCAAAAAGAATTCGCCTTGAAAATTTTTGGCCATAAGGTCCGCAGCCGTCAGGGCATCGCCATGACGGAGTATCTGATCATTTTGGCAATAGTGGCGATCGCAGCGATTGCGATTGTTGGCTTGTTTGGGCAACAGATCAAAGACGTTTTTTATCGCAACACTTCGACGCTCGGTGGGACGGATGCCGGCGGCCATAGCGCCTCGACGATCACCGGCAATGCGTCGACGGCGGCCTCCACCACCGAAAACATGGATTCTTTTGACAAGAGTAAAAATAGCACCGGGCAATGATGCAGTGATCAGCCGGTGATCAGAACGGGGAATCAGAAAGCATGCACGGGCTAAAACATGCATGCGCGTGAGATCGGGCTGTTGCTAACTATGAAAAACAAATTTCCGCTGATTGTGGCCTTGATAATCGGGGTGGGGGCGCTTTTGGCCATCCGGCAATATGTCAACAAGATGGAGCAGGAGGCGGCCGCGAAATTAAAGGGTGAATTGGTGGTCGCGGCGAGCGTGGATATTCCCGCCGGGACGGAATTGACCATGCAGATGATTTCCCCCAAGGAGGTTCCGCCGCAGTTCATTCCCGCCCAGGCGATCCAGGGCAGTGACCAGGTAAAGCAGATTTTGGGCAGAAAAGCGCGGGTGGCGGTCACGGCCGGCCAGATCATTCTCTGGTCGGATTTGGCCAGCGAAACCCGGGGCGGACTTTCATCCATCATTCCCGAGGGGGAAGGGGCCTTCACGGTATCCATCGCCAAAGGCATCAAGCCGGGCCTCATTCAACCGAGTGATCATATCGACATCATCGCTTCTTTTGCCATTCCCAAGCCGAACCAGCCGCTGCCGACGGATGCCAACGCCGCCGCGTCGTGGCGGGAGGTTTCGGATGTGGTCAATGTGGTCGTGCTGCAAAATGTCACCGTGCTGGCGGTGGGAGACACTTTTGGTGGCGGGGTGAAATCACAAAACGAATCCGGCGGCGACCTGACCCTCTCGCTGACCTTGAGCGAGGCGCAATTGGTCATGTTTGCGGGTCAGAATGGCGAACTGGGGGCGGTTCTGCGCCGGGAAGGTTCCACCACCTTCACGCCGGCCGACCAGCGGCAGCGGGTCACCTTTGAGGCGATTGAAAAAATCGTGGGCGACCTTGATGGCAAGCGAAATTACCGCAATGTCGAGGTTCAAAAAGGTTCGCAAAGCACGTCGGTTCCGGTGTCAAACCATTAAATCACGAAGGAAATATATGAAAAAAATCACCTTTAGGACGTTTTGTTTGCGGGCGGCGTTGGTTTGCTGCCTGCTGTCATCGGCCTGTCTTTCGTCCTTGCGGGCGGACGACCTGACTGTGCTCAAAGGTTCCAGCGCGAAGATTTTTATTCCCGGGGGGGTGAAGAAAATCGCGGTGGCCAACCCGAGCGTGGCGGATGTGAAGCCGGAAATGGACGGCCAGTCGGTGCTCATCAGCGGCCTGGCGGAAGGCAACACCGAGCTGCGCGTCGAAGGAATGCAAGGCGGAGAACTCGTCACCAACGTTGTGGTGCGTTCCGACCTGAACCAAATGCTGGCTCAAATCAAAGATTTGCTGTCGGAGGTGGAGGGGCTGGAGATCAAGGCGGTCGGCGACAAGATCGTCCTGCGGGGCAAGATCTTGACGAAGTCAGATTATGACCAGGTTTCCAAGGTGGTGGCGGCTTATTCCGGCCTGATCCTGAACCTGGCAAAATTTGATGACAGCATCGTGGGCAACTATGCGGCTCAGGCGATTTTACAGGACATCGGGATTGATACGGTCACGGCCCGGGTGGTGGGCGACACGGTCATTTTGGAAGGCGTGGTTTACAGCCAGGCGGATCTGAAGCGGGCGGAGGAAATTGCGCACCTGAAAGTGCCGAATGTAAAGAATCTGCTGCAGGTCCAGGACATCATGGTGGAAACCGACGTGCAGTTCATCGAAGTCAGCATTCAAAACGGCAAGAACACCGGGTTTAACCTGTTGGACACATTGGGGGCCGCGATGTCCGGCTCCGGTTCGAGCCAGGGCGGGGGGTTGCCGATCAATTTCGGCGTCTCGGCGGGCGCCTCCAGCGGAATCCTGAACATGCACTGGCAAAACGCGACCGGGAAAATTGTGGCGCAACCGCATTTGAGCACGAAGAGCGGCGAGGTGGGGGAATTTCAATCCGGCGGCACAACTTACTTTCAGATCGCCGGCAATGTCGGCGGCAGTTTGCAGAGCGTGGACTACGGGGTGATCTTGAAGGTCAAGCCGACCGTCCAAGGGCGGGACCATATTCAAAATGAGGTTTCCATCGAGGTCAGCCTGCCGGTGAAGGATGCTTCAGGCCGGTTCACCTTGGACAAGTATACCACCAAGTGCACGTCTTTGTGCAAAGTCGGCGAAAGCATGGTCATGTCGGGCATGACCCAGTTGCTGGCCTCCAAGAGCAACGACCGGACGCCGTTGATCGGCGATGTCCCGCTGATCGACCTGTTCTTCAGCAACAAGACCGCCAACAAGGACAAGAAGGAATTTGCGATCATCGTGACGCCGCAGCCGGTGTTTCCCAAGGTGGCCACCGGCCTGCCGCTGGGCGAGCAGCACCAGAAGATGATGGACGAAAAGAACAAGGACTGACATGGCTGACGGCCCTCAGCGAGTTCCCGGCGTGCTGGTCATTTATGGCGGCGAATACACTGGAGAGCAGATTGAAGTGGCCGGCGACCGGCTGTCAATCGGCCGTTCCACGGAGTGTGACATCATCCTCCGGAACAAGGATGTTTCCTCCCGCCATGCCCAACTGGTCATCCGGGACAAGGTGTGCTGGCTGCAGGACCTGGGCAGCAGCAACGGCACGCTGCTCAAGAAAAGAAAGATCATCCAGCATCCGCTGGCTTCCGGGGACGAGTTTTACATCGTCAACTACCGGTTCGTCTACGCGGAAAACGCCGAGGCTTTTGCCGAAAAGGCCGAGGCGACGATGGAGGAGATCCGGCAAAAACTTCATGCCCAGCTCATCGGCGAATTGAACTTGAAGCGCCTGACCCTGGCGCAAATGGCGGACCAATCCTTGCGCCGGCGGGCCGGCGACGTGCTGGACAAGCTGATTGAAGAACGGGAGAAGGACATCCCGGCGCAATATGACCGCGCGGAGCTGAAGAAGGCCGTGCTGGATGCGGCGCTGGGACTCGGGCCGCTGGAAGACCTGCTGGCCGATGCCGAGGTGACGGAAATCATGGTGAACGGCCCGCAAAAAATTTATGTGGAGCGGAACGGCAAGCTGCAAAAAACCACAAAATCATTTTTGGGCAAAAATGAAATCCTGACTTCCATCGAGCGCATCGTCGGGCCGATCGGCCGGCGCATCGATGAGTCGAGCCCGACGGTGGACGCCCGCCTGCAGGATGGTTCCCGGGTGCATGCGATCATTCCGCCCCTCGCCCTGGACAGTCCGACGATCACCATCCGTAAATTCCCCAAAAAGCGCATCGTGGCGGATGATCTGGTCCACTACGGCAGCATGTCGCAACCCATGGCTGAATTTTTGCGGATCTGCGTGCTGGCGGTCCGCAACATGGTCATCTCCGGCGGCACCGGGTCGGGCAAAACGACCCTGCTGAATGTGATGGGGGCCTTCATTCCCGATGGCGAACGCATCATCACAATTGAAGATTCCGCGGAATTACGCCTGCCGCAGGAACATGTGATCCGCCTGGAAACCCGTCCGTCCAACATCGAAGGAACGGGCGAGGTGACCATCCGTGACCTGGTGCGCAACGCCCTGCGCATGCGGCCCAACCGGGTGGTGGTGGGCGAGTGCCGTGGCGGTGAAGCGCTGGACATGTTGCAGGCGATGAACACCGGGCATGATGGGTCGTTGACCACGGTGCACGCCAATTCGCCGGCTGATGCCGTCCGCCGGCTGGAAAACCTGGTGCTCTACGCCGGCACCGACCTGCCCCTGCGGGCGATCCGCGACCTGATTTTTTCAGCCGTCCACCTCTTTGTCCAAATCTCGCGGTTTTCGGACGGCTCGCGCAAGCTGATCTCGATCGCCGAAGTGGCGTCCATGCATGACGGGGAGATCAAGCTCCAGGAAATTTTCAAGTACCGCCGGACCGGGATCGGCGATGACGGGCGGATCCAGGGCCAGTTTTCGGCGACCGGGATCATCCCCACATTCGTTGAAGAGCTGCGCCAGGCGGGCCTGGCCGTGGACATGGCCATGTTCGTGCCCACTTCGGTTGAGTGACCTATGTTATACCTCATACTGATCCTTGTATTCGGGGCGGTCGGGACCGGATTTTATTTTTTATACCAGCCGGCGCAGGCGGCGATGCAAAAAAACGTGTTCCGCCAGAAGGAGCATGTGGCCCATGAACTGGAGGAGATGTTCATCTTCATTTCCGTGGACAGCCTGCAGAAGATCAAATGGAGCCTGTCGATGGTGGTGGCCGGGGTGGGGCTGATCCTGACCTGGGAGGCCAAGCCGCCGGCCCCGCTGATCGCCGCCGCCCTGCTGGGGATCATCGCTTACTGGGGGCCGGAGCTTTTCATCATTTATCTGCGCAAGAAACGGCGGGCGGCCTTCAGCCAGCAACTGGTGGACGGACTGGTGCTGATGTCCAATGGCTTGCGTTCGGGCTTCACCCTGCAGCAGGCGATCGACATGCTGATCGAGGAGATGCCGGCGCCCATTTCCCAGGAGTTTGAACTCGTGCGGCGTGAATTTAAACTGGGCGTGGACCTGGATGTGGCCTTGCGGAATTGCGTCAACCGGACCAAGGACGAGGATTTGGATCTGGTGGTGACGGCGATCCAGATCACCCGCCAGCTCGGCGGCAACCTCGCGGAGGTGTTTGACCGGATCGTGGCGATGGTGCGCGAGCGCAAAATCTTGGCGGGCAAGGCGGATGCGCTGACCTCCGAGGGGAAATTGCAGGCGCTGGTCGTGGGCCTGCTCCCCTACGGTTTCCTGTTTGCCATGATCAAGGTCAATCCGGACATGATGCGGATAATGTGGACGACGTTCCCGGGATTCATCGCGCTGCTGCTGGTGATCATCCTGGATACGGTCGGTTACCTGTGGGTGCGCAAGGTCGCCAACGTGGAATATTAACATGAACGCCACACTCAAACAATTTCTGGGCTGGATGGGCGACAAGGGCTGCCAATGGGGCGGCGGATTCGCCGACAAGCATGTCGAGAAGCTGAATGCCAAGCTGGTCATGGCCGGGGAGCCCGGCGACATGAAGGGCCGGGAACTGTTTGGCATACAACTGGTATGCCTGATCATGGTCCCGATTTTTTGGGGGGTGGTGATCGGCCATTTTGATTTTGTCGCGTTTCTGCTGGAGGGACCAAAACAAATTTTGGTGTACCTGGCCCTGATGTTTCTAGGCTTCTCGTTTCCCGCCATGAACCTGAACGAACGGGCGGCGAAGCGGCAAAAAAACATCGCCTTGCAACTGCCGGACACCCTGGATTTGCTGACCATTTCCGTGGAGGCGGGTCTGGACTTCATGTCCGCGATGCGGCGGGTGGTGGAAAAGCACCGGCCGGGACCGTTGAAAGACGAGTTGGAACGGTTCTTTAAACAAACGGAACTGGGCCGTCCGCGCCGCGAATCGTTGCGGGAAATGGCCAACCGGGTGCAGTTGCAGGATTTGACCGCCGTGGTTTCCGCCTTGATCCAGGCCGACCGGCTGGGCGTGAGCATCGGCCCGATTTTGCGGACCCAGTCGGACATGCTGCGGATCCGCCGGGGTCAACGCGCCGAAAAGGCCGCGCAAGAGGCGCCGGTCAAGATGATGGCGCCGCTGATGATTTGCATTTTGCCCTCGGTGTTCATAATGATTCTGGCACCGGTCATCATTCAGATGATCATGAACATGCACCATTAAAACATGAAAGGTTTTCTGACAATCATGGAAGGCGCCGGCAAAGGCAGCCAGCGGCCTTTGACCTCGGCTCTGGTCATCGTGGGCCGTTCCAAAAATGCCGACCTGCAGATTGAAGACCCGCTGGTCTCCCGGCGCCATCTCGAGATCCGGGTGGAGGGGGACGCGGTGTTTGTCGAAAACAAAAGCACACAGGGCGCCTTTTTAAACAGCAAGCCGCTGGTGGGCATCGTCTCCTTGAATGCCGGCGACCTGATCCAGATCGGTGACACCAAGCTGCGTTTTGATGAAGCGTCGTCGCCGGCGGCGCCGGTGGCCGAGGCCTCGCCGGTCGAGCCCATGTCCTCCGCCCTTGATGGCACCAAGATCGCGGATTCGCAGGTGGAATTTCAGCGCCAGAAGAAAGAAGCCCCCTCGCCCGACGCCACGCGGGCCATGGTCGAGGACGGCACGCGGATGCTGAATCCCTCCGAGCTTCCCAACTGGGTGGCGCCGAAAAAAACGGAAGCGCAAAAGCAGAATAAAACCGTGCCGCTGTTGTGGCTGCTGGTGGCGATGGTGGCCGGACTGGGGTTGCTGTATTGGTTCAAGCGCAGCAGCGCCCACGATGCCCCGCAGGGCATGATTGAATACAAGGACTCCCTCTATGGCTTCCAGTTGCAGCGTCCGCTGGACTGGGCGAAATTAAAGGATGAGGCCAACTTCATCTCGTTTGGTTTTGGCCGGCAGGGGGAACGTGATTCCGGGGCGCTCAACATCTACACCGACAAAAGCCCGTTGCATGAATTGACCGGTCTGACCGACGGCTTTGTGGGGTATCAACAAATCCTCAAGGCCCGGTACAAGGATTTTGAGCTGATCGGCAGCAAGCTGATCCACATCAACAACGCCACGGTGATCTTTTATGGGTTCAGCACGCCGGCCGTGCAGGGCAAGGGGGTGTATACGTTGAACGGAGATTCCCGGATCGTGGTGGAGTGCGTCAGCCCGGTGTCGTCATACCAGCAATATGCCCATGCCTACGGGTCGCTGTTGCAGGGTTTCCGGCTGGGCGATTTTGATCCGCAACAGTTCATCGACTTCCCGCTGCCGGACGAGTCCATGCAGCAACTGGCGCTGGCCAACCCCGCGGAACTGGCGCGCCAGGTGGACCAACATGCCCGCCAGGGTGACATGTTCTTGAATAATCCGTATGTCAAACCCGACAATTTGTATAATTCCATCCAGGAGTTCCAGAAGGCGCTGCAGCTCGCCAAAGCCGCGGCCCATGATCTGCCGGCGTATCCCTCCATCGCGCAGCGGCTGGGCCAGGCGACCAGGCTGTTCAACCAGTCGCTGGACCGGGAGCGGTTTGAAATCAGCCGCGCACTGAAGGACGGGGACACGACCACGGCCTATTGGGAGGCGAACAAAATGATGCAGATGGTGCCGGACAAGGTGGATCCGGTTTATCAGGAGGCGTACCGGGTCGTCCGCCAAACCGCCCCGCATTCGCAATAAACCGATTAGTTAAGACAACCAGACCATAAAATTATGGGTGCCGTTTTTATCGTAACCAAAAACAAGAAGCAGGTGGCAAAAGCCGGCGTCACCGGCGATGTTTTTATCATTGGCCGTTCCAAAGACTGCAACCTGCCGGTGGATGAATCCCTGGCCTCGCGCCACCATGTCGAAGTCAAGCTGGAGAAAGGCGCCTACTGGGTCCGGGATTGCGGCAGCCGGAACGGCACCCTGCTCAACGGCGCCAAGCTGCTCGAACCCCAGGCATTGAAGGACGGGGATGAGCTTGAGATCGGTTTGACGCAGTTGAAATTCATCTGGGATCAAGACCGGGGCGGCGGCGGGGGCGGGACGGACGAAGACCGGACGCGCGCCGCGTCGTTTGCGGATGATGGAAAAAAAGCCGCGGGCAAGGAGGTCGTGGCGAAAAAGAAGCCGGGCGGGCTGCTCGTCAAATTACGGGTGGTGGACGGGCCGTTGCAGGGCGGAACCTTCCGTGACTGGGAGGGGCCGTTGAACATCGGTCGCGGGCTGGAAAACCATGTGGTGCTGCTGGATGACGCGGTCTCGATCGCCCACGCCCGGATCGTGCACGAAGACGGCGCGTATTTCATCGAGGATCTGCAAAGCAGCAACGGGACGTTTCTGGACGGGGTCAAGGTGCAAAAGACGTTGCTGACGGACGGCAAGAAGATCAAGGTGGGCATATCCACGCTGGTCTTTGAGCTGGTGGATCCGCAGAAGCAGCGGCGGCAGTTGAAGATCGCCTTGATCACCATCAGCGTGATCGCCGTGCTGGCCCTGGCGGTCAAATTCTTGCAGCCGCCGGATGTGGCCGGGCAGCATATCGCGCTGGCGCAGGATTACTTTTCACGGGACGACATGGCGAAGGCCGCGGACGAATATGCGGCGGCGCTGAAGATTGATCCCAACCGCGTGGAGGCCAAGCGCGGGCTGCAACTGGCCAAGGATGAGATGGAGGCGGACGAGCTGTTGAAGCAGGCCGAGCAGGAGGCGACGGCGGAAAATTATGACAAGGCGAAGGAGCTGTGTTACCGGGTGCTGCGCAGCTTCCCCCAGAAGCCCCAGGCGGTGGAACTGGCGGCGGTCATCAAGTCCATCGAGAACGCCAAGCTCGCCTTTGCTTCGCGCAACTGGGCGGACGCCAAGCATCTGCTGGACAAGGTGCATGAAACCTATCCCCAGTCCAAATTGATCCGGCTGCGGCTGGATGAGGCGCAAAATGAACTCGTGGCCGAAGGCAATCTGGCGAAGGCCAAGGACGACCTGAGCCACCAGCAGTTTGAACTGGCGCAGCCGGTGCTGCAGTCGATCCCCGCGAACAGCGTGTATTACACCGAGGCCAAGGAACTGCTGGATCAGATCGCCAACCGGCTGGTGGTGAACGATTATTTGAACAAGGCCCAGGCGTCCTACCGGGATGGCAACATCGCCGACGCCCTGCAGTCGCTGGATGACGGGCTGAAACAGTCGCCGGGCAACGCCCTGTTGCTGGACTTTCAAAAGCACGTCCGGCAAATGGCGGCCCTGACCAAGCCGCTGGAAACTGCGGAGCTGGCCAGCCAGCCGAAGGATGTGAACACCGTGCTCCAAGACCAGGCCACCTGCCAAAAAATCATCAGCCTGGAGGACGACCCCCTGAACGCCTTCCGGAAGCGGGCGCAAGCCGCCCAGGCGAACATCGCGGACCGGCTGACGCAGATCGCGCAGGAATATGCGGCCAAGGCGGTGACGCTGTTACAAGCCGGCAACCGGAAGGAGGCCCTGCAGGCGTTCGACCTGGCGCTGAAGGCCAACGCCGGCGATCAGGCCGTGATCGACCAGCGGAACAGCCTGTTCCAGAAAATCATGGCGGATTGCAAGGATCTGTATCAGAAGGGAATCGTGCACCAGGATCTGCAACAGACGGCCCTGGCCCGCGCGGCCTTTCAAGAAATCCTCAAGATTGGGGTGCCGGGTGAAGATTATTATGAGCGGGCCACCCGGAAGTTGAAGGCGCTGGCCCCCTGAGGTCGCGCCGCCATCAGCCCATCCCGATGATGAAGCCATGAAACTGCATCTGGCCATTCCGCTCATGTGGGTCATGACGGCCGGGGCTTTTGCGGCGCCACAAATCGAGGTGGACCAGCCGCGCTGGAATTTCGGCACCGTGACCAACGGCTACGCGGAGGATCACGATTTTTTGATCCGGAACCGCGGGGATGAGACGTTGCGAATCAGCCGGGTGCTTTCCAGTTGCAGTGCATGTTTGTCCGCGCAGATGCCGTCAACCAACCTCCCGCCCGGCGGCACCGCCACGGTGCGGGCGCATCTGGATTTACGCACTCTGACCGGGGCGGTGACGCGCGCGATCCTGGTGGATTCCAACGATCCCAAAACGCCCTCCGTGATCCTGAACCTGGCCGGCGTGGTCGTTCCGGCCTATCAGGTGGTGCCGCCGGAAATCAACCTGGACCTGTCCCGGAACCAACCGGCGGCCACCGTTGAAATCAGCGCCTTGACGGAAGGCGGCGGCGCCTTGGCGCAGGTGTCCAGCAGCGACACAAATGTCATCGCCACCATCACCCGGCGGGCGACCAGCCCGGGGGAATATGTGGTGGCCATGCAGGTGCTCAATTCATTGCCGCGGGGAAACACGGTGTGTGTCCTGACCGCGCGCGGAACCGATTCCAACACCGAGCCCTGCCGGGTGCTTTGTTATATTCGCAATCCGCCGGATCTGGAATTGACCCCGGTGCAGTTAAGGCTGCAACCGGTGGACGAGCTGCAAAGACGCATCCTGTGGATCCGTCAGCGGGGGCCAACCCCCTTGATTTTGCTTGATATTTTGGCTTCGTCCGCTACCATCAAGTGTGAAATTGTTCCGGAATCGACCCGGTTCAATTACCGGGTAAACGTGGCGGCGCGGGGTCAGAAAAACCATTCCGGCCAGACCAACTGGCTGACGCTGAAAATGCAGGACCAGAATTTGCAGGAGAGGCTGGTGCCGGTGCCCGTGTCGGTGAACTGATCAGAAGCAGCATCCGGAAAAAATATGCTCCCAGTGGAAAATAAAGGAACGAACCCGGCCGGACTAAATCTGGTGGCCAGGTTTATGGAGTGCCTGCGGGATGAGCGCGGCTCGGTCATGACGGAGTATCTGCTGGTCACCGGGATCATGGTGCCGGTGGCGGCCTACCTCTTCCACCCGGACAACGGCCTGTATCAGGCCGTCCGCGCCCAGTACGATACGACGACGACCCTGTTGATGTATCCCGGCCCCTGACTTCAAGCTCCACGGCATGCCACCCGCATCATCCATCCCGCCAGTTGATTTCCCGGCAGTGCCGGCCGCCGCCAGTCCGCTCGCGGCCATGCTGATTTTGTTTGTCCTGCTGACGGTGGCGGTTTACATGGAATTGAAAGAGGGCCGGATTCCGAACTGGCTGACGCTGGCCGGCATGGCCGCGGGATTGCTGGTCGCGTTCCTGCACGGGCAGCCGGTTTTTTGGTCGAGCCTCGGGGGGCTGCTCATTGGCTTTGGATTCCTGTTCATTTTTTATTTGTTTAACGGGGTCGGCGGCGGCGATGTGAAGCTGATGGGTGCGGTCGGGGCTTTGCTGGGGGCGGAACTGATCAAGCCGGCCTTGTTTTATACGACCTTCATTGGCGCCTTTCTGGCGGTGATGATCTTCGTCTGGCGCAAAGATTTTTGGCTGCGGGTCAGTTGGGGTTTGCAAAACCTGGTTTTCTGGCGCCAACCAGAGGCGAAGCAATTGACCAGGCTGCCGGCCATCAAAGTGCCCTACGGCATAGCCATTGCCACCGGCTGCGTGCTGGCCCTGCTGGCCAGGGGCAGCTAGAACCCGTTTTCTCCATGGAAAAACCGCTTCATAACGGAGGCCTGCTCAGGGATGAGCGGGCGGTGGCGTTGACTGAATTTGCCATCGTCATGCCGGTGGTGCTGCTGTTCTTTTTGGTGATGTTGCAATATTTTGCGGCGCTCCGGGCGGCGCAGCTTGGCAACTATGCCGCGTATGTTGCGGCGCGTTCCTATGCCGTCCGGCATTCGCAGCCCGATGCCTTGACCGCGGCCGCGATGGCGCTGGCGCCCACGGCCAAGTTTGTCCCGGGCGAAGCGGGCGGCGGCGGCGGCTCGGGCATATTGTCACAGGTGATGGGAGACAAGGCCGGCGATTATGCGGCCGGCCTGGCGGCGGCCTACGTTCGCCTCCAGGGAAATGCATTTTCCGCAAAAAAAGATCCCATCAACGGCAGCAGCCTGCAGCAGGCGAGCGTGGTCATCAACTATCCGCAGCCCATCTACGCGCCGGGATTGAAACCGCTTTGGAACATGCTGGCCGGTCCGGATATCAACACCAAACTGGCTCCGTTGGCCGGGGGCGGCTGGTTTGGTTTCCTCAATTCAATCCCATACGTCAACATCCAGAGCAGGTGCGCCACCGGCTACGAGACCTGGGGTGAAGATTCGGCCTACAATGACGCCGCAAAGAAAGTAAAAACCTACAGCGTGTGGGATCCGAATGACTGGGGCAGCGGCTCCCACTGGCAACCGCGGGAGGCGCGACAATAATCCGCCATGAAACTTTTTGCCATCTTGGAAAGCCGGATCCGGCGCCTGCGGGATGACCAGAACGGCAGCGTCTTGTTGCTTTCGGGGATCATGGCCTTCATGGTGGCCATTTTGGGGGTTTTTGCGGTGGATACCGGGCAGGCCATCTACAACCGGATTGTGGCGCAAAACGCGGCGGATGCGGCGGCGGAAACGGCGGCGCTTTGGCAGGCGCGCGGGCTGAACCTGGTGCAGCAGTTGAATAATTTTCATTACGTCTTCAATGTCACGTTGTTCGGGGTTGAAGCCGGCCAGTTGGCGACCTGCTTGTCCACCCCCCAGACCGAGGCCAATGAACATGCCGCCTGCTCGATCGGCGCATTATTGTCCGGCGGGGCATCGTGTCCGCCCGCCATCCGCGCCATGACGCATGCGTGCCGGGAATGCACCAAGGCCGGGCCGAACAACGATTACCAGAAGTCCGTGGCCCAGCAAATCCTGGCCATGCAGCAAAGCATGACCTACACATTTCCGTTGTTGACCCTCACCTATGCGAGCCAGGCGGCGCAGCAGTCCGGCGCCGACGACCTGTCCATCGTGGTGCCGCAATATGCCTCCAAGATCGGCAGCCAGATCGGCCTGAGCTTTCCGTCCCTGCCGGCGGTGAACGTTTTTGCCTTCCCGATCAATCCGGCCTCGGTCTCGCTCAATGTCCAGCAAGTCGATGGAAAATATTTTCCCTGGCGCTGGAGCCTGGTGAATCTGCCGTCGGATGATACCCGGGCGGATGAAATGGTGGCCAAGGTGGCGGCGCTCGTCGCGTGGGAGACCGGCCGGATCTTTTGTTCAACGGATCCATTTCAACTGGGACAATTTATCGGCCAGTTTGGCGGCCATGACACCCCGGATGACTGGGGCTGGCGTGACAAATATTACCAGGGGCATCCGGGCTACATGACCTGGGCGGCCGGCAAAACCAACCAGACCGAGCTGGCGGGGCTGGGCCTGCTGCGCTGGGTCAATGGCGGCGCCCCCGCGGCGCCGGTTCACTATAAGTTCATGAACCAGGACGGCCTGCTGATGTACGTGGGTACGGGCCTTGACTCGACCTCACCGCTAATGGTTCCGCCGCTGATCGCGGTGGCGAGCAGCCAGGTGGAAGGCACCGGTGTGATTGGGAAAGACGGCAGCCTCTTCAAAGGGTTCAGCTCCTTGGGCAGTTTGCTGACCGGGATAAATCCGGTGGATCAACCCCCGGTGGACTCCACGCCGCACCTGATCTCGGTGTATGGCGTGCCGTTTCCCTCCATTTATCACTAAGGATGAAACTACCCTCCGCCACCCGGTGCCCGAGCCGCTGCCGCCCGCCGACGGCCGCCGGAGCGATTCTGGCGGAGGCCTGTATTGGCCTGGCGCTGCTGGTGTTTCTGTGGATCTTGGTTTCGTATGTGACCTACATGTCAAACAACCGGATTCGCACGGTCATGGCGGCGCGTGATTCCGCCTGGCTGTCGGGGAACGGACAGAACCCGACCGCCCAGGGGTCCATTGCCGGATCTTTTTTCAGCGGGGACGATGTCAATGTGGCCCAGGTGCAGTCTTCGGTGCGCGTTCCCTTGAGCCCGGGGAATCCGTATTTCACGCCCGCAGTTTGCAGCAATTCCGTGACCTTTGGCATGTCGGTGAGTGATTTGAAGCAGAGCACGCAGTTCCCCTTTGTGCTGATGAACATGCAGGTGCCCTTCATGCCCGAGGCCATGTTGACCAATTTCACCAGCGTCTCCGGGCATTGCGCGTGGCCGGCGGATGTGGACAACACCTTGTCCGGCCCGCAAGCCATCCTGCTCGCGGCGGAAGCGAGATGGATGGGCGGCATCAAATATTAAAGAACCGGACTGATTGCCCGGTGATACGGTCATGGAAACTTTAAAAAACGGGATCGGCCGGTGGATCGGCGTGGTGGTGAAATGCCTCCTCTCGTGCGTGATCGTGTGGCTGCTCATCTCGTTGCTGGACATGATGCGGCTGTGGAACTCCATCCATCCGGCCGCGACGGCAGGCAATGAGGCGGCCCGGTTGTCCGCGGCGCTGAAGCAGGAACAGGCCGGGGCGGCGATCACGCCGGCGGATGTTTTTTGGCCGCAATTTTTTGGGAGCGACGGGGCGGCCATCCACCGGATGTCGCTCAATGGCGTCCAGATAACCAGTCAAGAATGGACGACCACGGTGCCGGCCGCCGATGTCATCGCCTACTACCGCGACCAGATGGCCGCGCGCGGCTGGCGGGATGTCACCGAGGAAACTTATCAATTCCAGCCGGAATCGCGCAGTCCCGGCATGGGCAGGAACGGGTTGCAGGACGAGCGGTTTCTGGACACCTACAATGCGACGATGGATTCCGTCCTCATATTGCGGCGGGGTGGCTGGTCGATGCAACTGATGACGGTGCACAATCAAAGGCAGATAGCGCAGACCACGGTTAGAATTTACGCCGCCGCGACACCTTCGATAAAACAATTTGTTGATAACCTGACCCTGGATTTTGTCCGGGGTGTGAACCGCGGTTCACCGGGAAAAGCGCTGGACGTGGAAGAACAAAGCGGACGGCAGCATTTGCATACCACCATCGTTGCGAAACGGCAATCACCCGGCGAGGCATTTCAAGAAGCGGTGTCCCAGCTCAAATCGCAAGGCTGGCACCTGGTCTTGCCATTGCCGGGCCAACCCTCTGCCCCCGGTTTTTTTGTGTGGCTGGCAAGGGGCGGCCAATATGGCGCGCTTTCCGTGAAGGCCCTGCCCGCCGGCCAAAGCTCCTCGGTGATGTTCGCGGAAGTGATGCCCGAGAATGCGCCCCGCCGCTAGCCCGGTTTTTTTAGAGCGGTTAAAGAAAAGTTGTAGTCATTCGGGGCGAGGATTTTTGGGTTTTGGCGAGCGGTGCCGATCATCGGCCTTTGGCGAAGGAGCGGGTTTAAACAACCCCGTGACTGAGCCGAAACGAAGCCAAAACCCAAAAAGACCGCCCTCGCTCTTTCCCAACCGAATGGCTGCAACTTTTCTTTAACCGCTCTAACCGCTCAAAAGGGCGGGTTACTTTTCAAGTCCGTCCGGCGTGGTGGTCAGCGGGATGACGATGCCCGCGTCAATGTATTGCCCGCCGGTGGTCTGGTGACAGTGGACGGCGATAAGGTTGACGCCGGGGTGCAGGGCGGCCAGCGCCTCCGGGTTTATTTTCTGATCCAAGTAGAGCGTGTCGTAGCTCGGCAACTGGGCGGCGAGAATCCCGTTCAGATAGATTTCGGCGTCTTCATCATGATGCACCTGGAGGACGGCATGGCTCAGATCTTCGTGGCCCAGGGTGAATTCACGGCGCAGCCAGATGTCCGCCGTGTTCCAAGTCGTGTTCAGCATGGTGTTGGGAGTTCCCTCGGTGCCGAACCCGCCGATGCCTTCCTTCCAGCCCCCGTCGTCGAACGCCGGCTGGAACCATTGGCTGCCGGGATCGTCGAGGGTGTATTTCCACGGCACCCGCCGGTACAGCCCGTTGGGCACGATGACTTGATAACGCTGCTGCGGGCCCCCGCCGAGATTGGCGGCCCGCGTCGCGGCCGGGTCGAGCTTGTCGATGGCCCGGTCGTAGGTCATCAACCCGTTGCATTCGGTTTCGACATCGGCGGTCTGGGTGTAAATGGCGGCGCTCAAGCCGTAGGAATAATTCAGCATGTGCACGCGGATGGAATTGGTCTGGTAATGGTCGTTCAAGGTCTCGATGTCGGGCATCGGCTGATAGCCCCAGGATTTGCCGGACCAGGTGTGTCCGGGCAGGCCGAGGCCGAGGCCGCCGAATTCACCGATCACCGCCGCCCGGTCGGGTTCCGGTTGCGGCGATTCCGGGCCGGGGTAGCTGTGGGTATCGATGATGTCGCCGACGCGTTTATCGGTCCAGCCGCTGGCGTCATCCACGAGGCGGGAGGGGTCGATGGCTTTCAACCACGGCACCAGCCGCTCGGTGTCGTATTGGCCCCAGCCCTCGTTGAACAAGATCCAGACGATGATGGCGGGGTGATTGCCGCGGCTCTCGACCATGCGCTGCAGCTCGGTCTCGAATTGAATCCGGCTTTCCGCGGTCGTGTTCTTGCCGCTCGGCATGTCCTGCCAGACGAGCAGCCCCAGCTTGTCGCACCAATAATACCAGCGGTCGGGCTCGACCTTGACGTGCTTGCGGGCGAGGTTGAAGCCGTCGCGCTTCAGCGCCTCGATGTCATACCGCAAGGCCGCATCCGTCGGTGCCGTGTAGATGCCGTCCGGCCAGAAGCCCTGGTCCAGCGCGCCCATTTCAAAGGTGAACTGGTCGTTGAGCGCGATCCGCGTCTTGCCCTCCTCATCTTTTTTCAAGGCGACCTTCCGCATGCCGAAATAGCTCGTGACGGAATCAACGACCCGGTTGCCGTCCTTGAGCGTCACCTTCAAGTCGTAGAGGAACGGATCATCCGGCGTCCACCGATGGGGCGTGGCCACCGGCAGGCTGAATTCGCGGTTCACCGGCCCGGTGACGCGGGCGATCTCCCGGTTTGAGGACAGCGCAACCACCTCCACCTTCAATGATTCCAACTGGCTGCCCACGGCGGCGGTCACATGCAAAATTTCCTTGTCCACATCGGGCTGCAGCCGGAGCTCATCCAGGCAGATTTTGGGCACCGGCTCCAGCCAGACGGTCTGCCAGATGCCGGAAGTCGGCGTGTAAAAGATGTTTTCCGAGGTGCGCGATTGTTTGCCATGCGGCTGGTCGCCATCGGTCGGATCCTCCACCGCCACGGTGATTTCTTCATGGCCGTTCCATTGCAGGCTGCTGGTGATGTCGAAACTGAAATCATCGTAGCCGCCGCGATGCTGTCCCACGGGCCGGCCGTTGAGGCTGACCCGCGCGTGCCAGTCCACGGCGCCGAAATGCAGGCGCACACGCTGCCCGGCCCAGGCCGGGGGCACCGCAAAGTATCGCCGGTACCACAGGGTGCTGTTCTCGTCCAGCCGCTGCATCACGCCGGAGAGCGAGGACTCGATCGGGAACGGAACCAGGATCTGGCCGGCAAAATTGGTCGCCTCGGTGGCCGTGATGGGGGTGATGGTGTAAGCCCACAGGCCGTTGAGATTGAGCCAGTCGTTGCGGACAAGTTGCGGCCGCGGATATTCGGGCAGGGCGTTGGTGGGGCTGACCTCGGCGGCCCAGCGCGTCATCAGGGCGCCGGGGGCGGGCCGCCAACCGGCCGGCGCGGCGTGGCCGGCCAGCGTCAGCAGCGCCAGGGCGGAATAAAACACCCAGGGCCGGTTTACCGCGCGGCCGTCCGTCCTGCTGCCGGATGTTTTTGGCATAAATTTATTGCTGGAGGAATTTGGCCACGGCTTCGCCGGAGGAACGCACGTGCAGCTTCTGGTAGATGCGCCGGATATAATTCCTCACCGTATGGATGCTCAAGCCGAGCTTGTCCCCGATCTGCTTGTAGGCCTGGCCTTCCGCGAGCCCGTTCAACACCTCGCGCTCGCGCGGTGAGAGCGAGGTGGCTTCGTCATTGTGCGCGGACGGCGCGGGCTGGAGCGACTGCACCACCTTGCGGGCGATGGGGGCGGACATGGGCGAGCCGCCCTCGTGAACCTCGCGGATGGCTTCCAGCAATTTCACCGGCGACAACCGTTTTAACAGGTAACCGCTCGCCCCGGCGGCCAGCGCGCTGAAAATCTTGTCCGTGTCCTCGAACACGGTCAGCATCACGACCTGCGTTTCCGGCATCAACGGCTTCAACAGGCGCACGCATTCGATGCCGCTCATCCCGCCCAGGTTGATGTCCATCAGCACCACGTCGGGTTTTTCCACCGGCAGGCGGGCCAGCGCCTCCTTGGCGTTGCTGTGGACGCTCACGCACTTGAATCCCTTGGCGGCATCCACATAGCCCGCGATGTTTTCGCGCAGGTCTACTTCATCATCCACAATGGAAACGCGGATCACTTTGCTCATAAATCATCTTCTCCTGCCGGGCGTGGTCGCCGCCGTCAGCGGCACGGTGAAGCACACCGTCGTGCCCCGGCCCGGCTGGCTGGTCACCGTGCATTTTCCGCCGGTGTCGGCCAGTCGTTGCGACATGTTGCGCAACCCGTTGCCGACGCGGTTTCCCGGGGCCGGCTCCGGGGCCGGAAGGGCCGATCCCGCCGCCGCGACATCGAAGCCGCACCCGTTGTCCACGATCTTAATTTGAAATTGTCCCGGTTCAAACATCATATCGACGCGCACGAGCGTGGCGTGTCCGTGCTTGAGCGCGTTGTTCAGCGCCTCCTCGAATGCCAGAAAAATGTTGTGCCGCGTCTCGGCCGAGAACGGATGTTCCGGCAGCCCGCCCGGGATGTGCAGCTCGCAATCCACCGCGGTGTTCTGGAGATACTCGGTGGCATACTGCCCGAGGTAATTCGCGAGATGTTCCAGCGTGTCGTTGTGCGGATTGACCGCCCACACGATTTCATCCAGCGTCTGCAACAGGTCGCGCGAGGTGTGCGCGATGGAGTGCAGTTTGCGCGCCACGGAGTCCTGGCCCTGCAATTCCCCCTTCGCGCGCTCGCTCATGAACGAGATCTTGGTCAGCTTGGAGCCGATCTCGTCGTGCATGTCCTTGGCGATGCGCATGCGCTCGCGTTCCATCGCCTGCTGCGCCGCGAGCACCTCCAGCTTGTGCCGCAAACGCCGGTTGAACACCAGCCGCGCCGTGGACGCGATCACAATGACGGTGAATACTATGTATGCCGTCAGGGCCCACCCCGTGCGCCAGACGGGCGTCGGCACCAGGAAGCGGAAGGACGCCCCCGGCTCAAACCACGATTCATCCGCCGTGCCGGCCTGGACGCGAAAAGCATAGGTGCCATACGGCAGCGGACCATAGTGGACTTTTCTGGCCCCGTCATTGTCCACCACCCAGTCCGGGTCAATGCCCTCCAGCCGGTGGCGGAAGCGGATCTTTTCCGGGGCCGACAGGTTGAGGGCGGTGAACTGGATGTCCAGCGAACTCAGATTCGGGGCCAGCCGGCGGGGCGCCAAATCTTTGGCCGTCACGCCCGGCGCGGCTTTGAACACGGCATACGGCAAAGGCTTTTCGTTGACCACGACCGCCTCGATCAAAACCGGCGGCGGTTCGAAGTTGCTCATCGGGGTGCGGAGATCCAGCGAGACCACCGCGTTGGCCATGCCGAACCAAAGCTTTCCGTCCGGCGACCGCGCCGCCTGCGGCCAGCCGTACTTCGCGGCGGGGCCGGCCGTCCCCTCCGCCTTGTAGACCAACTGCGGCCGGAGCGCGGCCGATCCGGCCATCAGCGCCGCGACATCATGCTGCGCCACGCGATAGATGGCGGTGCCGGTGCCCAGCCACAGGTCGCCATCGTCACTGCTCAAGATGCCCGAGATGGAATGGTCGTCCGTCGAGATCGGATTCAGATCCCAGGTCAGCACGCGTTCGTTGGCGAGGCAGGCCAGCCGTCCGTCCGCCGCCCCGATCCACAGGTTGCCCGCCGCATCCTCGTACAGGGAGCGGATCATTTTGCCGGCGGTGGCGGACCGCAGGCCGACCTGGTGAAATGAACCGTTCTCCCCGCGAAACAGCCGGCCGTTGCCGAAGCCCGCCCAGACGCCGCCGTTTTTCGCCGCAAGGATCGCCGTGACGGGCGCCGCCGGCAAACCGGCTTCCGCGCCGGCGCTTTTTATCTCGCCATCCACGATCCACTGTAGATCGCCCGTGGCGGTTCCCAGCCAGACCACGCCCTTGAAATCCACCGCGATCGCCGTGATGTTATTGTCCGTCAGCCCGTTCGCCGTGGTGTAATGCACCGTGCCCTGGCTTCCCGCACAGTAGATGCCCTCGCCGGGGGTGGCCACCCACAGGTTGCCGTCCGGGGCCACGCCCAGGGACGAGATGAGGTTCTGAAATTCCCGCCCGCCGTCGCCGTTCAGCCGGTCAAAATTTTCGCCCTTGCCCGTGTAGAGCCCGTCGCGTTCAAACCCGAACCACGCCCGGCCCTGCGCGTTGAACGCCAGGCCGACCGCCGGGCGGTTCGGCAGTCCCGTGCTGGCGTCCACCACGGTGACATTGCGCGGCTGCAACCGCACCAGCCCGCCGCCGTACGTTCCCAGCCAGAGATTCCCCTCGCTGTCCTCGCACAACGTCCGCACATCGCTCGTCAAGCCGCCGTTGCGCAACGTGACGGGGAAGAACTTGTCATCCACAAAACAATACAGCTCCTTGCCGCTCGTCCCGATCCACAGCTCGCCGTGCCGGCCCTCGCACAAACCCCAGATGCGCATCGAGGCCGTCGCGTCGCCGCTCGCAAAATGGTTCAGATGCTTCCCCGCCGTCAGGTTGACCAGGTACGTGTCGCCGAACGCCCACAGGTTGGTCTTCCGATCCTCGTACACGCCGAGCGATTCCGGGTTGCGGCCCGGGCTGTCGGTCTGGAACGGGACGGAGAAGATATGGCCGGCCCGGAACTGGCACATGCCGCCCTTCGTCGTGATCCACACCATGCCCGACCGCGCCACGTGGATGCTCGAAACGAAGTCGTTGGGCAGGCCGTCCTTCGTCGTGAAGTGCGTCAGCGCCTGGCCCGTCAGGCAATACAGGCCCGACGGCGCCCCCAGCCAGAGATTTCCCGCCGTGTCCTCGGCAATGCTGTTGATCGTTGAATCCAGCGCCTGGTGATCCGCACGATAGCGGGTCACCGTGCCATCCATATAACCGAGCAGGCCCTCGCCCTGCGTGCCGATCCACAGGCGGCCCGCCGAATCCTCACACAACGCCAGCACATTGAGCGGCGCGTTGGTCTTTCCCGCAGCCGGCGCGAACGACACGAAGCGCACGCCGTCGAACCGCGCCAGACCCGCCGAAGTGCCCACCCACAGATAACCGTCGCGCGTCGGCAGCACCGCCGTCACCGAATCATCCGGCAACCCCTGCGGCTTGGTCCAGACCCGCATCGTCAGATCCTGCGGCAAAAACTGGGCCTCGGCCGCCGGCAACAGTGCCGGCGCGCACCACAGCAGCGCCAGGAGAACGATTCTGAGCTTTTGACCAACGGCCATGGCCCAAAAGCTACCACAACCACCGCGCCCCGGCGGAGACATATTTGCCCCGACAGTTCTGGTTCGGAGTTCCGCCTTTAGGCGGTCAGGAGCGCCGCTTTGCCCGAACCGCCTAAAGGCGGAACTCCAAACGGCAGGCACTGGGCGGCAGCCCTCGTGCTGTTGCCTGTTGTTGCGCCCGGGGCCGGGCGCACTCCGCCAGCCGCGAGGGCAGGGCCGCCTCACGGCTGCACCGAGAACTTGTACTCGATCGTGTTATGATACGTCTGGCCCGGACGCAACACGACGGACGGAAAGTTCGGCTGGTTCGGTGAATCCGGAAAATGCTGCGGTTCCATCACGATCGCGTTGCGGAACTGGTACGTCCAGCCGCCTTTGCCCGTGATCGTGCCGTCCAGGAAATTGCCCGTGTAAAATTGCAGGCCCGGCTCCGTGGACCACACTTCCATCACGCGCCCGCTCGTCGGCTCCGACACCCGCGCCATCAACGTCAGCTTGCCCATCGTTTTATTGAGCACCCAGTTGTGGTCGTAGCCGTTGCCGTACTTCAACTGCGTCTCGTCGTTGCCGATGCGCGCGCCGATCGCCGTCGGCGTGCGGAAATCAAACGCCGTGCCGTCCACCGGCGCCAGCTCGCCCGTCGGGATCAACGTGCTGTCCACCGGCGTGTAACGGTCCGCCGGAATCATCACCACATGGCCCAGCACATCGCCCTTGCCCGCGAGATTGAAGTACGAATGATGCGTCAGGTTCACCACCGTGGCCTTGTCCGTCGTCGCCGTGTATTCCAGCTTCAACGCATTATCCTCCGTCAACGTGTACACCGCCTTCACCGTCAGCGTGCCGGGATAGCCCTCCTCGCCGTCCGGGCTCACATAATTCAGTTCCAACGCCGGGCCGGCCTTGCTCTCGAACGGCTTGGCCGTCCACACCACCTTGTCAAAACCCTTCAAACCGCCGTGCAACGCATTCACGCCGTTGTTCGTCGCCAGCGTATACGTCTGCCCGTCCAGCGTGAAATGGCCGCGGGCGATGCGGTTGCCGAAACGCCCCACCAACGCGCCGAAATACGGCGTGTCCTTCAGGTAACCGTCCAGGTTGTCATACCCCAGCGTCACATCGCCGAACGCGCCCGTGCGGTCCGCCACCTTCAACGACGTCACCAAGCCGCCGTAACTGCTGATCGTCGCCACCGACCCCGCCTTGTTGCGCAAGGTGTACAACTGCACCGGCACCCCGTCCTTCGTCGTGCCGAACGGTTGGACTGAAATGTTGGCGGACGTGTCCGCCTTCATATTGCAGCAGGAGTTATGGCCGGCGCAGCCGGTCAGCAGGGCCGCCGCCGCCGCCGCGGCCAGCGCGATGGATTTGGTGTTCAATGATTTTTGCATGTTCATTCAATAAATAGGTGTGGGGTCAGGAACCAACCATTGTCAAAACAAAACGCCAAAACGTCATGTGGCATGAAATGGCCACACCCGGAAAATGACGAAGCCCGAATGACGAATGGCTCTTGCGAACGGCCCCGTCACGCGCCACCCGCCACCCGTCACTTATCGCTCGCCTCGGTGGCTTCGTTCTGTAATTTTTCCCCACCCGCGCCCACCCCATGCCTCGCGCTTAAAATCAATGTAAACGATTAAACTATAACATAATACGCAATTTTATTCAGTCCATCAAAGCCCTTTAAAAACCCCGAAAATTGGCTTCGTTTTGGCTTCGTTCTCCCGCCGATCAATCCTCCTCGTCCTCGTCCTCGTCCTCGTTCTCGTTCTCGAATTTTTTGTCCCCTGTCTGGTGGCCCTACGCCAGTAGCATCACCCGTCACATTCCCGATGGCTTCGTTCTTCCGCCATGCCATCCGAGCGCCGAACCCCGATTCGGCGAGTTGGCGTTTGAGATTTCCTCCGCGCCCAGCGCCTCAGCCGGAACGAGGCAGACGAATTTGGACGGAGCGGCAGCTCCCATCAATTAATGGTGGGGCGGCGCTGCTGCGCCGCCCTAATCTCCGCACCGAAAGGTGCGTTCCGCGCCGGCCATCCAAACCCGTACTCATCAACGCCCGCCGTTCCTTTTGCCTCACCATGCCAAATTTAACCGAATCGCTCCGGCTCAGGCTATTTTAACCTGTCAAAGAACAACCCAAAAACGCACAGTGCCGTCATTCGACATTCGTCATTTGACATTCGTCATTTGACATTCGTCATTTGACGTCAGACGTCAGACATCAATCGTCTTGCACGGCGGCCCTGCGCACGTCGATTTCCGCGCCGCCTGCAACCGTTCCAACCGGTCCAGCGCCTTCCCCAGATGCCGTTCCAAGGCCGATTCGTAGCGCACGATCTTGTCCACCGCCGCCGCGCCCGGCAACGCCGCCACCGCCTGACGCGACTCCTCCTCGCGCTGCTCCCGCTGCTCGCACTCCTCACCCTTCCGCCGCGCCGTCCCCGCCGTCCGCCGCAGATACTCCAGCACCTGCGCCTGGTACGCCGCCCGCGCCTCCGTCGACGCCCCCGCCGGTGGACACCCCGCGCGCAACGCCGTCAGCTTGCGCGTCAAACCATACGGCTGCCCGCGCACCGTGACCTGGCTCAAAACCTCCTGCGAGATTTCCCCCGTCGCCGCCACCACCGCCCGCACCAGCTCACACTGTTCCTCCAGCAGCATGTTCCCGATGGCCGATTGCCCCATCGCCACCAGGTCATTCTCCGCGAACAACCAGGCATCAACCGTCTCCTTGACACCTTTGCACTTCCGGTCCCACTGCCCCTGATCCGTGCCCAGGGCGATCTCCCCCGCCTCCGCCGTCAGCACCCGGCGCAACCGCCAGCGCAACGTCACAATCTGGTCCACCAACAACTCCTCGATCGGCCCCACCGGCTGCAATTGCGAGTGAAACCGCTCATGCCACGCCGCCAATTCCCGGACATTCTCCCGCCCGACCAATCCGCGCACCAGCACCTCCTTCGACGCCAGCCCATGCTTCAGCGCATTCATCCGCGACACCGCCCGCCCCTCCGGCGACTTCGGCCCCGTCGACTTCAAACCATTCCGCCGGTTCGCCTCCCGCTTCCGCTCCGAAACCGACGTTGTTCCCGGGACCGCCGCCGCCCCGTTTGTGTTCGCGTTCAAGTTTTGATTCAGAGACCCGTTCGTGTTCGTCTTGTCATTGTTATTTTCCATAAGTTAATGATGGTTTTAATGGTTGTTTGATTTGATGGTTATTGTGAAAGCTGAAGGCGCGCCATGGCCCGATGAAGGTGGACAACGCCGCGCTGCGACGTCGATGGCCCGTCCGGCACGGATCCGCGTAGCCGGCACCCGGACCGTGGTCGAACCCAGATCGACCGCCGTCCGTCTGACGTCCACCCATCCATTCGTCATTTGAAATTCGTCATTCATGAGGAGACCTCGGCGCTGTGGACCACTGAGTGCTGTCCGGATTGCCAAGCCAAGACGGTCGGCGGCTATGATCATGCGCCCGAACGGCGCTGGCGACATCTCAATATCTGTCAGTTGCAATCGGAGATTGTCTGTGCCC
>JARLJW010000030.1 GCA_031290985.1 Verrucomicrobiia bacterium
CGCTTGCTTTAACGGACGGCGGCTGTGTCGCAGACCAGCCGCAGCGCATTACCAACCTGCGATACCCGGAACACTCCATCACCATCGCCAACCCCTCGCGTCATGGACTGCGGCGGGAAGTGCCACGCCACGCCGCTTTGGCCGGACGCTCACCACCCGGATTAACCCTGCCCTTCGCGCGCACGAAAGCGGTGCTGAAGCAACCGCTCCAAACGCGGTCGCGACCACCCTGGGCTTGCAAATCGCGCGCAGCGTTTGGACTGCTTGCGGTTGACCGCCGCTTTCGCCCGCGCCGACGATGATCATCTTGCCCGCATCATGCCCCCACCCACAAACCCCGCAAACCTTCAGTTTTTTCGTCCTCGTTCTCGTCCTCGTCCTCGGCTGTTTTCTTCCCCCCTTTGCGCCCGGTGGCCGTACGCAAGTACCGTGAGACATCGCCACAATCAATCTCTCGCTCTGCACAAATTGCGCCTCCCCCGCGAAATGCTCCCGCCGCGAAATCTTGGCCGTCACCACCGCCCCGGATTTCAACCTGACCGTCCCCGCCACCGTATCCACGGCCACCACCTCTCCGGCCGCCACCGCCGTGGCCCCGGTCGCGCACAGCCACACCTCCGCCGTCAGCAAAATCTCCAGCAGATGATCCCGGGGTACCTGATCTGCGGTCAGCGAACCCGTCCGCCGCGACTCCGCCCAATCCCCGCCGCCGAACGGAAAAATCCCCGCCAGCCGCCACGACACCAGCACCCGGCACCGCCAGACCGTCTCCATTTTCCCATCAATTTCAATCATCTTCATATTGCTCAAATTTGTTGAATCACGCGTAAAACCGCGACTGGTAGGGCGCGTCGCTCTGCGCGCGCCGCCGCCTGCCAACCACGATTCCCAATCTCTCCCGTCAAGATTACAGCCACCGACGACAGACAATGACCCAACCCGGACTTCCAGCATCATCCGCCGATTCAAGTCCATGCCATTCATCCCCAAACTTTATCCCAGGGGGTTGGACAAAGGCTGTCCCCCCCCCAAAAAAAATCCGCCCCCGGATTCGCCGCCGATCTCCGGTTCCGACGACGACAATCTGTTGCCGCTGGGCGATTTCCATCCAAAAACAAGATTGCCTACTTCTGGCATTCGGGTGTAATTAGGAAAAGCTAATACCAATTATGGCGCAAATGAAAATAGCCGTGTCCCACCGGCGCACCAGTCCAAGAACGGCCGGCCCGCAATGAAATACTTCCGGGAAGACTCCCGCACCGCCCACGCAGCCAAGGCCGAAGCGCAGCGGCTCGCCTTTGCCCCCATCGCCTTTCAAACCAGCCGGCTCCTGTTGAATTCCGGCATCCTCGCCGCGATCCGCGCGAGCGGCCGCCTGGGTTTGACCCTCGAGGCGGTGGCCGCCAAAACCAAATTGCCCCGCTACGGCGTCAAGGTGCTGCTGGAATCCGGCCTGGGCACCGGCCTGTTCTGCCTCAACGACGACCGCTACACCATGGCCAAGCTCGGGCACTTCATCTTGAACGACCCCATGTTCCGCGTGAACGCGGATTTTGTGCACGACGTCTGTTTCCGCGGCCTGTACGACCTGGAAAAATCCGTCCGGAACGGAATTCCCGCCGGGTTAAAAACGCTGGGCCGGTGGAAAACCGTTTACGCCGGCCTGTCCGCGCTGTCGCCCAAGGCGCAGCAGAGCTGGTTCAACTTTGACCATCATTACTCGGACCGCGCGTTTCCCGCCGCGCTGCCGCTGGTGTTTGCGCTGCCGCCCAAAAAGCTCCTCGATGTCGGCGGCAACACCGGCAAGTGGGCGGTGCAATGCGCCCAATACAACCCGCAGGTGCAGATCACCATCGCCGACCTCCCGCGCCAGTTGACCTTTGCCCGCAAAACCATCCGCCAGCACAAACTGCAAAACCGCGTGGCTGTGTACCCGATCGATGTGCTCGCCAAATCCCAGCCGTTCCCCCAGGGTTACGACGCCATCTGGATGAGCCAGTTCCTCGATTGCTTTGGCGAGGAACAGATCATCGCCGTGCTGCGGCGCGCGGCGCGGGCGATGAAAAAAGACGCCACCCTGTACATCTTGGAACCCTTCTGGGACCGGCAGGCCAACGAAACCGCCGCGAACTGTCTGCAGCAGATCTCCCTCTACTTCACCTGCATCGCCAATGGCAGCAGCCAGATGTATCACTCGGCCGACCTGATCCGCTGCCTGACCCAGAGCGGCTTAAAGGTGGTCGAAGAACACGATCACGTCGGGGAATATCACACGCTGCTGAAGTGCCGGAAGGTGTGACGTTTCCGGCGCGAAGCGATTTACCGCACCGCCAGCTCTTTGGGATCTTCCCCGCGCAGCCCGTTTTTCATGCCGAACCGCAGCAGGCCGAGGCTGTAATTGGACGTGGAAGCCGCCCCGCTGAAGATACGGCCCATGTGCTTGCTGATGTGCGGCGTGAGCACCTTGATGATGGGGTTGCCCTTGAGTATCTCGCCCACGCGGAAAAACGTGAACAGCCGGCCGTCGTAAAAATAAGTCACGATCTCCTGCCACGTTTCCAGATGGTGCCGCGCCTCTTTTTCGTAAGCTTTGAACGCCGCCGGCGTGCCCGTGCTGATGGCCTCCGCCAAAATAAACGCGCTGTTCATGCCGAGAAAAAGGCCGCTGGAAAAAACCGGGTCAATGAACCCAGCGGTGTCGCCGACGAGCACCCAGTTTTCACCCGTGATGCGCCCGGAGATGAGCGAGTAATTCTGATATTCCATCACGGGCGTGAGGCGTTTGGCGTTCCCCGCAACTTTTTGCAGGACGGAATCCTGTTTCAAAAGGTTGTCGTAACGCTCCTCCTTCGTCGCGCCGAACTTCGCCATGTGTTCCGGGCCCATCACCATGCCCACGGACACGCGGCCGGGCAGCGGGATGCGCCAGCTCCAGCCATGGTCGATGCGCGTGGTGTGCACATGGCCGGGGTGGTCGAGCTGCGTCGAGTCCACATGCGCGAACAGCGCGGAATCGCCGCGGCTGGATTCCTGCGCGGACAGGCCCAGCAACTTCGGCACCAGACGCAGGCGGCCGGTGGCATCCACGATTAAATCCGGCTGGCCGTTGAAAAAACCGCCGGCGGCGGCAAGGGTCTCGGCGGACAATTTTATCTTGTCCGTGCCGGGAACTTTTTCAACGTTCGCCGCCGCCTCAACGATTTTGACACCCGCCGCGCGCGCCGTGTCCAGCAGCGCGTCATCGAACTTGTCGCGCGGCACATTGTAGGCGTACGTGGCGGTCTTGCCGATGAGCTTGTTGAAGAAGAACGAAAAATTGTCCGTCGGCCGGAGGTTGAAGGTGGCCCCGGGCTTGAACGTGCTGAAGCTGGCGACCTTTTCCTCCACCCCCAGCGCCTGCAACATCGGAATGATGGCCGGCACGAGGGATTCGCCCACGATGAGCGGTGCCCGCTTGGGCACGTGGAAAATGGCGACGCTAATCTTTTTGCGGGCGAGCAGCGTGGCCAGGGTGCTGGCGGCCGGGCCGCCGCCGAGGATGGCGACCGTCTTAATTTTGGCGTTCACAATGGTTATCGACACAGGCCGGAATGTTGCGGGCCAAAATACAATACTGAAACGCGCCGAATATCAAGCCGTAGATTGGTGCATCCGGCAGGACTTGAACCTGCAACCTTCTGATCCGAAGTTGTAGAATCCTGCTGTTGTGCCGGGTTGCGTCCGGTTGCATCGGATTGTACGGAAGTCATTTTTCGCCTTGATTATCAATGGTTCCGTGCGATTGTCGGACCGCGATGATACTTTTAGACACAACCCGGCAAAACTTCAAAAGTGGCCAAGAAGTGGCCAAGGTTTTACCTTCTGATCCTGCGCCCAAACGGAATGCTGCGAGAACCCACAAGGACTTCTGGAAGGCACGGCTCGAACGGCGCTGCTACACCGAAGAGGGACAGCTTCGTCAGGTCGACGAGTATTCAGTTCCCCGGAATCGATCTGGCCGGGACCGTTAAATCCAGTTCTGACTCGCGATTTGTCCCGGGAGATTCGGTTTTGGTTAACGGTTGGGGGCTGGGAGAGGACCGCTGGGGTGGCCTTTCACAAAAAACACGGGTCCCTGGTGATTTCGTGATTAAGATCCCAAAGAATTTGACCAACGCTGACGCCATGGCGATCGGCACTGCTGGCTACACGGCGGCGCTGAGTCTTGCAACTTTGGAGCGGGCCGGATTGAAGCCCAAGCACGGAAAGATTCTCGTTACTGGTGCAAATGGTGGTGTCGGAAGCATTGCCATCGCCCTTTTGGCGGCCTGCGGATATCAAGTGACGGCATCAACCGGTCGCCCCAACAATGAGCCGTATTTAAGATCACTTGGAGCCAGTGAAATCATTGACCGAAACGAGCTCGCAACAACGGGAAAGCCACTTCAAAAGGAAAGGTGGGCCGCAGCGATCGATAGCCTCGGCGGCACCACCTTGGCAAACATATGCGCCAGCGCGCAATATCGAGGCTTGGTAGCGGCCTGCGGACTGGCGCAAAGCATGGATTTTCCGGCTACGATGGCCCCCTTCATTTTGAGGAATATCACCGTGTTCGGAATCGACAGCGTGCGAGCTCCGAGAGCTGAGCGCGAAGAGGCTTGGCAAAGATTGTCTCAGAAACTCGATAGATCCAAACTTGGCAAAATTAAGCGAACAATTCCTCTCAACCAGGTTCCCGATGAGGCAAAAAAATTGCTTGAAGGTAAAATTCGAGGGAGGCTAGTTGTAAATCTCTAGGTACAAACCTGGGACCAACCATGCTTTGAAAGTACCAAAGATAAGAAAACCCCATATTTTATGGGGTTTTTGGGGGAGAATGCAGTGGTCCGAATTCAGAAGCTCCATCCAATTGAGCTACGGATGCGCCCGGCCGGCCGGTAAAAACACCGCAGGCGGGTCAGGCTTCCAAGGCCAATACGGGCTGTTCGCGTTTCTCAATCTTTACGCGCATCTTTTCCAAGGCCTGTTCCTGGATCTGACGGATGCGTTCGCGGGTGACGCCCAGGCGCGCGCCGACTTCTTCCAAGGTTTTCGGTTTGCCGTTGTCCAGGCCGAAGCGCATGGCCAGGATCCGGCTTTCCCGCGCGTCGAGCGTGGCGAGAACTTCCTGCACGAGGTCGGTGTCGTTCCGGCTGAGCAGCTCATCGAACGGGGCGGCGGCATTGGTGTCGGCCACGTGCTCGGCGACGGAGGTGGCGTTGTCGTCGTCGATGGGCGAATCCAAGGACACGGGCGCGCGGGAGGCGTCGCGATATTGGCGGATGCGATGCAGCTTATAGCCCAAATCGTCGGCGACTTCTTCATCGGTCGGCTCGCGGTCGAGGGTTTCGCGCAAGCGCACTTCGGCGCGGCGGATGTGGGTGAGCTTTTCCACGACGTGCACGGGCAGGCGGATGGTCTTGGACTGGTTGGACAAGGCGCGGCGGATGGCCTGCTTGATCCACCAGGAGGCGTAGGTGGAGAGCTTCGCGCCCTTGCTGGGATCGAAGCGTTGCACGCCTTTGATGAGGCCGATGTTGCCTTCGTTGATCAAGTCCAATAGCGGAACGCCGAAGGCCTCGTAGCCGCGCGCGATCTTCACGACCAGCCGGAGATTGGCGGTGATCATCTGTTCGCGCGCCTTTTTATCGCCGCGCTTGACGCGCTTAGCGAGGGCGAGCTCCTCCGCCGGCGTGAGCAATTTCACCTGCCCGATCTCGCGCAGATAGAGCTGCAGCATGTTGCCCTGCGACGATTCGATCAGGGCGGCTTCCGGCTCGCTCTCATCGGGCACGATTGCGGGTGCGACGGTTTCATCGGTGATGGTGACGGCGGCCGCCGGTTCGCGAACAGTTCGTGCGCGGCGCGCGGGCGTCAGGCGGGCGCGCACGAGGCGCGGCCGTGTGGTTTCGTTGCCATAGACCCGGTTGGTGGTGGTGGTTGGTGTTTTCATTTGGTTTGGTTAATTGCGTTGGTGGTCGATGACCAGTTCCTGCGGGGTGACCGTCAGTTCCAGTTTTTCCGTGTGCCGGATAATTGTAAGCGTGGAGGTAACACCGATGACCCCGGCGACGAGGTGCCGGTGCAATTCATCGATGCTCGCAACGGGTTCGCCGTTGAACGCGACGATGACATCGCCCTCGCGCAAACCCGCGCGGTTCGCGGGGCTGCCGGGCTCGGTGCCGGAGACGAGCACGCCTTGATCGACGGCGAGCCGGTGGATGGACACGTTCTGGCCGGCGACGCCGATCCAGCTCCGGCGGATGAGGCCTTCCTTGATGAGCCAGGCGGTGACGAACTCCGCCGTGTTGCTGGCGATGGCAAAACAGATCCCCTGCGCGGGCAAAATGATGGCGGTGTTCACGCCGATGATTTCGCCGCGCGAATTCACGAGCGGTCCGCCGGAGTTGCCGGGGTTCAAGGCGGCATCGGTCTGGATGACGTTGTCGATCAGCCGGCCGGACTGGGAGCGCATGGTGCGGCCGAGCGCGCTCACCACGCCGGCGGTGACGGTCTGTTGAAAACCGAACGGGCTGCCGATGGCGATGGCGATCTGGCCGACGCGGATGGATTTGGAATCGCCAAACTGCGCGTGCACGAGCGAGGGCGCATTGATGCGGATGACGGCGAGGTCGGTCTCCGGGTCGTCGCCGATGAGCGCGGTGGGAAACACCCGGCCGTCCGCCAGCGTGACTTCGATCTTCACCGCGCCATGAACCACGTGGCTGTTGGTGAGGATGAAGCCATCTGGCGCGATCACAAAGCCCGAGCCGCTGCCGCCGGCTTCCTGGCCACGGTGGCGGTGGCCACCACTCTTGGCAGCCCCCTGAACGCGGATGTTCACCACGGCCGGGCCGACTTTGGCGACGGCCCGGGTGATGGTCTGGGAATAGCTGTCCAGCAACGCGTCATCGCCGGGCGCCGCCGTGACCGGCGGCGCGGCTTTGGCCGCATCGCCGTCGGTGAAGGTCCGCACCAAGCCGAGCGTGCCGTGACCTTGGAATGGGTTGATGGTTCTCATGTTGTTGGCGCCGGTTACCCGGCGCGGTTGAGTTGAGTTTTGGTTTTGCGGTTCACGCCGGCACGGCCAGTTTTTCCAATTTGGACAAGATGGCCTTCTTGCCGGTGACGCCCACGGTCTTGTCGCGCGGCTCACCGCCGGCGAAATACAGCAGGGTCGGGATGGCCTGGATGCCATAGCGCGCGGCGAGCGCCGGGTTGGTGTCCACGTTGACCTTGGCCACTTTCACGCGGCCGGCCTGCTCGGTGGCGATCTCCTCGAGGAGCGGGGCGATCATTTTGCACGGGCCGCACCATTCCGCCCAGAAATCCACGAGGACGGGCTGGCTGGACTGGAGGACTTCGGTTTCAAAGTTGGTTTCATTGATTTCGATGGTCGCTTTCATATTCACGCCTTTCACTTTCATTTCATTGTTATATGTAACTTCAATGGTTACACACTCGCACAAAAGTTTTGGGTGTCAAATGGGATTTTAGGGGGCGACAAAATGGCGGCTGAGTTAGTGGGTGGAACGACCGTCCTCACCCCGGCCCTAACCTCGACTGGCTTTTGCACAATTCTTCAGAAGATGGCAGGTGCGAGAAGGTTATGTCGATTTCGCCGTTGCCGATGACGAGCTTTTCGATGATGGCTTCGACCACCCGCCGCTTGTCTTCGGTAGGCAAATTCGGCCACCGGTCATACAAGGTAGCGGACTCATGGAGCACATCATCAGCCGACAGCTTGTTGACGTTGAGCAAATCCACCTCGGCTTCGAGCTTCGGCAGTTCGGCCTGCAACTGCTTCATGCGTTCTTCGGCGGGGGCAAAGAATTCCTGGAAGCCGTCGCCGGAAATCTGCTGTTTCAGGTACAACTGTTTGATCTGCTGCATTTCATCCTTCACCTTGGCAATCTCCCGCCTATGGGTGTCGAGCAAGGCCGATTTCTCGGTGAGGTTCCGGTCGGCTTCGTGCAAGTGGCCTGCAATCCGTTTAGGCTGGCCAAAGAAGGCTTTGAGTTCATGGCGGGCGATCTTTTCCAAGGTTTCAATAGGCAACTTGTTCCGACATTTGCGACAGAAGTACTTGGGATTGTTGGCCGCGACATACATCTTACTACCGCATGAGCAGAATGCCAGGCCGCTGAACAGATGCACCGGGGGCTTGCCGGGCTTTTTCCATGCCTTTAACTGTTCTTCCATGATCTGGTTCACCTGATCCCAAAGCTCGACGGAGACGATGGGCGGGCATTCGACCCTGCCCCATTCGCTCTCCGGCTTCGCTTCAGTGCGCCATTTGCCGACAAGGCGCATGGTATTGAACACATACAGCCCCTTGGCGCTCGATTCCGACAGGATGCGCTGCACCGACGTATCACGCCAGATGTTGCCTTCGCGGGTGCGATAGCCTGCGCCATTCAATTCCTTGGCGACCTGTCCCTTGCGGCGGCACTTCGCAAAGAGTTCGTAGGCTTTGCGGCGGACGGCGGCCTCGTCGTCCTTGAGGATGAGCTTGCGTTCGTTCCACTGGTAGCCATACGGGGCAGTGCCATTGATGGACTTGCCGAGCTTGGCACGGGTCAACACCGATGCGTTGACACGCTCGGTGATTTCCTCCCGTTCCCATTGGGCGAACACTCCCAACAGATGGAAGAACATCCGGCCCCCGGCGGTGCTGGTGTCAATCGCTTCGGAGAGCGAAATGAGGTCGGCGTCGTGCTTTCGGAAAAAGTCAGAAAAGTCTTCTAGCTCCCGGCGGTTGCGGGAGAGCCGGGCGAGCTTGGAGAAAACCAAGCCGGTGATGTGGCCGCGCTCGATGTCCTTCATCATGCGCTTGGCCTCGGGGTTGTCCTTCACGGCCTTGCCGCTCTGCCCGGCGAGGTCATACACCTCCTTGACCTGCCAGCCCTTGCTCTTGGCGTAGGAGCGGGCGCGTTCTTCGTGATGTGCGGGGCTGTCGCCCTGGGCCTGATCTTCGGTTGAAACCCGAATCCAGATGCCCACTGGTTTGTTCAAAGCAATATTGTCCTTCATAGCACTATTTCATATCAAAAGCGGAAAGGCATTTCAAGAAAAATGTGTAGCTATTTTGCATATAAATAGCTAAATCTTTCACATGTCGAAAAAAGATTTTTTGTCCGAAGCTGAATTGGCCGCCCTCGCCAAAAAACTCCGGGAGAAGACCGGGAAAAAGCGGGCGCAAGCCGCCCGCGACATGGATGTGTCACAGACTTCCATTTTCCACGCGGAAGAAAGCCCGGAACAAAGTCTGGCGAAACTCCGAGCCAAGATGATTGAAGCGTATTCGGAATTCAAAGTGATTGGGCCGGTATATTATTTGGAAAAGAAATGATGTTCACTGAGGTTTTTTCTTCTGTCGCATTGTTTCCCTCATCGCCTGGTTGGCGATGTCCTCTTTCTGCTTCTGCTCCTGCGGAGAAAGCTTCGGAAGCGAGCGTTTGATTTTGATGCCGGCGAATTCCGTCTCGGTTGGCTGCGGCGTGGGCAGCTTCAACCCTTTCAAATAGGCAATGAACGGGTCGGGCTGGAAATATTCCACCCGTGCGGCCGATTCCGCACCCAGGCTGCCGAAAACGGCGATTCTGATCTTCCGCAACCGTTCGTCGTCCAGACAGATCACCGCCACCTTTGGAACGCCTGCCTTCAGGCACTTAACGACATTGCCAACTTCGTGGTCAACGGTGGTTGAAAAGGAAATCTCACAGGCAATGGTCTGGCCGGTGCGTTCCAGCCATAAGTCCACGCTGCCTTGCCCGTCCAAGACTGGCATTTCGATCACGCTGCGGAATCCGAGTGCTTCCGCTGCCTCTTGAATGCGTTTCTGAATGGCTTGATGCTGTGCTCCTCCCCGGCCTAAATCGCGCGGCGGGTCGTGTTTGATGGCGGGCGGTGACGTTGCCGCTTTCGGAATTTCCGCAATCTTCGGCGGTTCCGAAGGCTGCGGAATGTGGATGGGTGGCGGAAGTGGGGCAACCTCCGTCGCCTCGGGGGCTTGGATTTCAGGTGGTACTGCTGGTGCAGGGCTTTCAACCGGCACCACACGCGGTGGTACAATCCCACGCGACTTGGCCAGCATCACCTCCACGTCCGCCCGTGCCGTGCCATATTTCTCTCTCGAACACGTTATGACTTCCTTCCGTCGTGCCGCAACTGCGGCGGTATCAGGCAAAGGCAACAACGGAACGGACAAATTGAAATCGAAATCACTGCGTTCAACGCGGCACACGGCCTGTCCGGTTTCCAAGTTCCGTAAATCTTTTGATTCAAAAAACGAAAAACCTTCGGCCAGCTTCTTGGCGTCATCGTCGCCGACACGGAACACAATGCGGGTATATGGATGCGTCATCACCGCGCTTGCCACTTCGGGACTGCGATGCAACTGTTGCAACTCGTGGTGGGCGAGCGTCAGGCCAATGCGATATTTTCGCGCCCCCCACAAAATCTCCGCCATGCTTGGCGTGATGAAGTTGGCGAATTCATCAATGAAGATATTGAACAGACGGCGTGATTCGATCTGCTGCGCCTGCCGGCTCATGGCGATCTGCTGGAACTTGGACACCATGAGCGTGCCAAGCAGTTGTGAGTTTTCGCGCCCAAGCAATCCCTCCGGCAGTTTTGCCAGAAAGATTTTGCCGCTGTCCATGATTTGCGCGAAGTCCAGTTTGTTCTCCGGCTGCGATACCATGTGACGGATGGGCTTCTGTGCCAGGAACATATCCAACCGGGTGAGAATCGAGCCGATAGATTTGTTGCCGGGTAGATGGGGAAAGCTTTTCTGCCAGAAATACACCACCTCGGAATCCCTGACAGATTTGAGGAAGTCATTGCGGAAGGCCGGTTCAATGAGGAATCGGCGCAAGTCGGCGATGGTGCCGCGCCGATCGCTCTCCAAGAAGGCGAGGATGGCATTTTGCAGCACGCTGTTCATCTGATCCCCCCAACTCGTGGAAAGGCGTTGGAACACAGCAATCAAGTCAGAGGCCAGGAGATTTTTTTCAAGGTCGCTGTGAGCCGACAGGATGTTGAACCCGATTGAAAATTGTTCATCTGCCGGGTCAACAAATACCACATCAGAAATTCTTTCTGACGGAATGATGCCAAGGATTCGGTCAATCAAATCGCCGTGTGGGTCAAACACGGCGATGCCTTCACCGTTTTGAATGGATTGCTGGATGAGGTTGAAAAGCAGCGTGGACTTGCCCGTGCCGGATGCGCCGATGATATGGGTGTGATGCACCCGCTGTTCGGGCGACAAGCGGACTTCAACGGTTTCGCCCGCGTGTTCATTATTTCCCAGCAACAAACCGTGCGGTTGTCGGACAATGGCCGGTGCCGTCTTGGATTTAACGGACTGCCGCTGGAAGGCAGGCGAGCGGACGGCGCTCGCCGGCAGATGCACAAAGCCGATCAGCTCGTCGCTATTGAGCAACATCCCCGTCCGCCTCGTCTGGCGGCGTAATACGTCCACGACGTGTTCTTCAAATGGGTAGTCGTCGTTTGGGAGGGGGATGAGTTCGTTGCCGTTAGGGTGGGCAAACACACGCAATGATCCAGCAAGGTCACGCGCCAATTGCAGCATTCGGTCACGCTCACCGACACGAATGAGGATGCGAACGACAGCAGCGTACAAGGGGCGGGCGGTTTTCTTTTCCGCTGCACCAGCCAGTTCCGGGGAGTTGACGAAAAATGGTTTGCCGTCCGCGTGGGTGACGGAGCGCATGATGCTCTCCGGCCACGGCTCATGTGCGGTTTGGAATAACACCTGAAACAAGCCAAGCTCGCCGGGACGCAACCCGGCCAGTGCGCCGACAATCCCGATAAAAGGATCGAGTTTGCCGCTGGCCAGCGGCAGCATGAATTCATCCGCCAAGCCAAATTCCTTCGCCAATATTTCATCGCCCTCACTGGCATCCCAGGCTTTTTCCAACATGCCTTCACGCGGCACAAACACGGCTTCGGGGAAATATGCCTGCAACTGGCGGTGAAGCAATGGGGCATCGCTTTCAGCGGTGGCAAATTGCGCCGTGATTTTTTTGTGAGTGCCAAGCAGTTCAAAGGCAATCGGCTCACGGCAGAGGGACAGGTTTGAAAGAAATTGTTCGAACGCGTCCCGCGACACATCGAGCTTGTCAGGTAGGGAAGCCTGATATTCAACAAGAGCAGCACGGTCGAGGGAAACCGGCTCCGGTGCTTCTTCGGATTCTGGTTCAACTGCTGTGGGCGGCGGAGCGGTGCTTAACTTTTTACTCAACCCCTGCACCAGTGAACTCAAGAAGGTCGGCATTGCCCCGTCGTCAATGAACGGGGTGGCAGGAAGATAATGGCCGTGGAAGGGAACAAATGGTGGTTCGGGAAAAACTGATTGAGGGAAAACTTGCCAGCCGCGCCCGCGAATTTCCCATAGTCTGAATTGCTCGGTTAGTTGTTCGTGAACCGACGGCATGGCGGAATCAGGTTGGTTGTTTCGGCAATGACACGACGGTTGGTTTGTATAGTTCGCCGAGCATGGGACTATGCTCCTTGAACTGGATTAACTGAATGCCCTTGGCACCGGTTGTTTTTTCCACCAACTCTTTCACCACGGCGTTCACCGTTTCGAGATACATGAGGCGGGTGTCGTGACGATAATACGTTTCCTTGCGAAACCATTTTTCATAGATCGGGCCAAACACAGGTGACTTGACGAGTGAGGCATCAAGGTCTTTCAATCCCATTGCAACGGCATTGCGCAGCGCGTAAAAAATCAGTGCGGAAACGGCGGCCAAAATCAATATCCCAAGCCAAAGCCCTGCTTTCAGGCATAGCAAATATGCCAAGATGAAAAACGCCACGAGCAGGAATGCCAGTTGCCAGAGTTTGACCAGCGAAGGAATCTCCACAAACCGGCAACTGAAAAAGTATGCCTTCCCGAATGGCGCGGCACATATATCGAACACCAACCGCTCGCGTGACATGCGAAGATATTCGCGTTTGCCGGAAAGTAATCCGCCCTCGGAAAGTTCAACATGGGAAATGTTGAGTCCGGGAATTTGTCGTTCCTTCAACTCGTTTTCGATGGCGGCATAAAATTCCTTGGTGGATGTGCTGAGACCGGGAACAAGTGAATACCAGTGACTTAAAACAACACCTTTGGGATGCGAAGGCAGAGGGTTTGAAGCCGACCTTTGTTCCGGTTCTGGCTGAATCATGTCGGAGAGACTTGTGGTTGTACCGCCAGCCGATGTGCCACATTGCCAGCAACGGTCAAAAGAATCCTCAAGTTGCTCCCCGCACTTTTTACATTTCCACATACCTTTAACATTCGTATTTAGGAAATGAACGCACGCACGTCAATCAAAAAAGCCCCGACCAAACTGGTCGGGGTTGTTTTTATTTGATTACCGATGCCATAACCCAGGCTTTCGGTTTCTTATGAACTGATTTGCAAGCGTTCTTCAAACCGCAGTTTCAATTCACCAGGCTGTGGCATCTCAATTGTCGCCCGGTGCCCGGACTTGAATCCGGCTCGTTCCAACCAGCGTCCGGTCAATCGGATCATGGGCTTTGCTGTACCGGCGGCAAAATCACCGACGGCTTCAATTTTTAGGCTGCGCTTGTTTTGTGCGGTCATGGTTTGTTATTCTCGGTTCCGCCGTCCACCCGCTCTAACGGGCTGCTTCTGGTTTTGGTTATTCTCAACTGGAAGCGCGGACGGCACTTCTATTTAGGCAGCGAGAAGTGGGGAAGTGATGTCCGTGTTCTGAAAGAACAGAATCCCAGCGAATAGTATAACAGGTGAATTGTGCAACCAGGCTGTGGAAAATAAAAGCCCCCGCGAATAGATCGAGGGGGTTGTCGCTCATTCGAGCGTGAATTCCTGCTGGCCGAGCGAAACTTTGATCCGCTCCACCTCGGCTGGCTTCGGCGGCTGGCCTTGCTCCGTCGCCTCGGGTGCCTGTGGCCGTAACGCCAGCGGCAACCATGGCGCGATGTAATGAATGTTCGACCACGCCGCCCAATATTCATTGGACAGCGCATTGCCGTGGATGATCCGGGTGGGGATGCCCCAGAGCGTCGTATTGATGAACGCCATGTCGCAGGCGGTACGGCTGATGTCTATGGCCGTCACACGCAGGCGGCGGCGGATTTCCGGCGAACACGCCTCACCCAACGACAGGATCATTGCTCCGGCACCGCAGGCCGGCTCACAGATGGTGATCGGCCCTTCGGCGGGGAATGATTCCATGTCGCCAAGCGTCATACTCGCCATCAGTTGACAGATGGTTTTGGGCGTGTGGAACTCGCCATTCCACTGCTGGCCTTTTGAGGACAAGGCGAATTCCATGTAGTGTCCGCCTAAAACATCCTCAAACGGCTTTGATTCCATTTCGTTGACGAGAGTGCCGAGAGCTTCCGCGAACAAATCCAAGTCTGGCCGTTCCCAATTTTTGACTTCTTCAAGGTATTCCGCCTCGCGGGTCTGCACGGCAAGCGCACAGGCCGCGAAGTGGGTGAAGGCGTCAAAGACACGCCGGGTGTCGTGACGATGGGAAAGGCGCTCAAGGATTTTGCGGAAGTCGCCCGGTGACGACTTCCGCGCACTCACGTTGCGCCTCCCGTTTTATCAACGAGTGCGCTTCTGGCATCGCGGAGTTTTCTGGCCGTAATGGCCAGCCGTTTTTGCGTGGTCTTCTGCGTCTCATAATGAGCAATCGCGGCGGTCATCACCTGACGCAACGCCGGAATTTTATCACCGCCCCCATTTAGGGCGTTCCATCCTGCATTGACGATGAAAGCCAGGGATTCATTTCTTGACCAGCCAGTGGCGTTCACCAACTGAAAGACAGTGGAGTTTGTTTCGGCGGGAAGCCGGAGCGGCGGCGGTTTTTCTCGTTTTCGCCGGCTCATGCTGTACCTCCTAACAACTGCTCCACTTCCTCCGGGGTCAGATGTTCCGGCTCGGCGTCAGGTTTGTCGAACACATGGGTTTTGACCAGACAATGCTCCGACAACCGGCCTGCAATATCTTTGCGGCCAACCCTGCCAGCCTCGTTCTCGTCGAGCATGACGATGATGTGACTGCTTTTGTCTGTGTGCTGGCGGATCAATTCCTCCTGCACGGTGGACATGCTGTCACCCATAACGGCCACCACCTTGCGGCAGCCATGCTGATGAAGTTTGATGACATCGAAGAAGCCTTCAACGATCACCAGCGGCCCCGTTTCTTTGCTGGCCCGGTCGAGGTTGAACACCTCCTGCGATTTTTTGAAACCCGCCGGAATTTTGTATTTCGGCGTGTCGGCGTCCGGTGGTTCACCCGGCCAACGGCCAGCGTAGGCAACCAATTCGCCTTTGATGTTATGAATCGGAATGACGACGTGGCCAACCATCATGCCCCTGTCCCCGGTGAAATAACCGAGTCCAAAATCAATGATGGTTTCCTGTGTCAATCTGCGATCCTGGATGAGATACGGGTGATCCCGCTGCAACTTGTCCAACTTGAATTTCAATGGTGGGTTGGGCTTGTTATCGTCGGGTGCCGGCGGCGGTGCCGGTTTGGATTTGACGGCGGCTTTTGGTGCCGGGGTCTTTTCCTCCGGCTCGGTGTCTGCACCTTTGACTTCATCGAGCGGAATTTCAAACCATTCACACGCCTTGATGGCTGCATCGTGAATGGAGAGGTTATCCATCCGGCAGATGAAATCAAGGGTGTTACCGCCGTGCTTGCATTCGCTAAAACAGTTCCAGATGTTCTTTTCGGTATCCACGCGGAACTGCGTTTTGTTGGTGCCCTTGTGGATCGGGCAAGGACCGGACAGGCTGTGGCCGGTGCGTTTGAAGGTGTCGAGCAATTGGTAATGCTCCAACACCTGTTCCATGGTGATCCGGGAACGAATGTCCCGGAAATCAACGAAGGGTTTTTTAGACATGGGAATTTTCTCCTTTGAAGGTTCTCTGCGCGGTTCGGGAATCGAACCGCATCCAATGGACGATGATACCATGCCAGCGCAAAAATCCCTGGCTGTGGAAAACTCAAGCCAGCAAATCAACCGGCTCATTTTGCCGATGCGTTTGCCAGTGCAACGCAAAGAAATCCGGCTGTTCCTGCAAGGTTTTAGTGTTGGTGAAAAGAAAAAGTCCGCGGCCTTGTTTTAATTTCTGACAGGCGGCAATCATGCCCTGCACCCGCTCTGAATTCGTCGTCACCGTCAGGACGCGGAAACGATGAATGGCAAAAACACGCCGAGGGATATTTTGTGTCCAGGTCGCTTCATACGCCAGCAGCTTCCGGTAAAAACTGGTTTGGATCAAATCGCTGCGTGTGATGGGCATGGTGGCGCGGTCGGCCTCAAGAAAATACCAGCAGCGCTCACCCTGAATTTCAAACCCGAAGATCTTGTCTGGGATGACGCCGCACCGGTGACGCTGGCCGATGTTCACATTCCACTGAAACGGCTCCCGCCTTTTTGACAGGTGTAGATCATCCGTTGTCAGCAAGCGAACGTCGTTTCGGTTCCGGCACGCCAATTCAACGGCAACCATGATGTCGGAAACTAAAAGCGCGTGTTCAAGGAACACCCGGCCAACGTGATTTTTCCGCTTCCAATCGAGTTGGTGAAAGGGAAGTGACAGTTTGCGTTTCAGCCATGCCGCTCCTTTATTTCCGAGACCGTAGGCAATGCGGCGCGAGCCACTTTTGTGGTAGTAATCAATCTGGCTGCGTGGTCGCTCCAGGTAGCCGTGATGATAAAGCCGCTGCAACCGTCGCAAGACTTGCTGCGGGCTGCCGGTGGTCAATGCCACCAGATGATCGGAACGCAGAAAACGGTGGCGGTGGACATGTTGAAGAATCTCCCGGTCACGGTCGGTCAATTGAAATGCCGGAATATCCGGCGAGCGTTTGAATCGGGGAAGGCGGGGCATCCGCCCATTTTATCACGAAAAAATATCAGCCCTTGCTGTCCTGAATTTTCTCAAGTGTTTTTTCCGCCTTCTTAATCAAAGGCCAAAGGTCAACGTCCATCGCCTCGGTGATTCGCAACAAGGTGTCGAGTGTGGGCCTTCTCAATTCACGCTCCACACGGCTGATCATGGTGTGCGACAGCCGGGCGCGTTGCGCGACGGCATTCATGGACAGGCCGAGAGCCTCACGCTTCTCACGGAGCAGACGAACAACTATTGGGGCAACAATGTCGGCTTTGGATTTCACCACAGCCTTCAAAATACGCAAAATTGGCTTGACTTGGTATGTGCCTATAGGCACAGTCAGGGCGAAACATTTAATTATCATTTATGTTCACAAAACGCATCGGCCCAGACCCCCATGCCAACGGCGCGAAAAGCGCCGGCGGCGATGGGTGCCCTGATATTTGGGAGCTTGAAAACGGCGACTTCGCCATCATCGGCATAGACATCACCGATGCGGCGATCTCACAATTGCCGCCGACTGCCGGCTGCGGCCGGGATGAGCGGATTGTCCGCCTGCCACGCAATCTTTTGGTGAACGCCAAGCGGGACATTCCAGACAAAATTTAAGCGGTTATATTTTGCTATCTTTTGGCACTAATTTTTGAAAAAGTAGCAATCCGGTTTTGAGGGGGAAAGTTTCGGAAATTAAAGCTATTATTATGAATACTCCCTTCAAACGATATTGGGCCGCTTTGTTCACCGCTTCGGCAACATTTGGGGTGGCCGCAATTGGGATGGCACAGGTAAATACCGGTAGCAATGGCAGTGATGGAGCGTTCAATCCCGCGGCAAACACTGTCATCAACATGGCCGATCACCCGAATGGCATCTACCAATATACTTCCGTCACCATTCCCAACGGCGTCACGGTGATGTTCATTCCCAACGCGAACAACTCGCCGGTGACATGGCTCGTGCAAAGTAATTGTGAAATTGACGGAACGGTGGATGTGTCGGGGAAAACTGCGATGAGTTCAATTGGCGGTGCAGGCGGCCCTGGCGGATGGGCAGGTGGAAATGGCGGAGGCAATCAAACTCTTGGGCAAGGTCCCGGTGCGGGCTACTTCAACACAGGAGGTTCTTACGGGACTCTAGCACAATCTACATACGGGACACCTGGAGAAATATATGGTAATCCCTTTCTACTTCCTCTGCTAGGTGGATCCGGTGGCAGTGGCGGTAGTGGCGTTCTGGGTAATGCTGGTGGCGGTGGTGGTGGCGGAGCAATTCTTGTCGCTGTGTCTGGTTCTTTTGTCCTGAATGGTCAAATTTCTGCAGACGCGGGCAATGGGGGCACAGGAGGAAGCGGTGGTGGAATACGGTTAGTCGCTCTGAATTTCTCAGGAACTGGCAATCTGTTGGCAAGGGCTGGCAGCAGTGGTGGCGGCGGTGGTGGTGGCGCAAATGGTGGTCTCGGCCGGATTAGAATTGATGCATTTCAAAATACGTTTGGCGGCTATCCATATGGATCATTATCTCAAGGTTTTCAACCAATTATCATACCAGTCGCGGGGCAAGGCGTTCAATTGTCCATTGCGAGTGTGGCGGGCACAACGGTTTCGGCCGCGCCTAACGGTCAAATCGTTTCGCCGGATGCCATCATTTCCGGCCAGCAGGCCAATCCCATTCCGATCATGGTGAATTGCGCGAATCTACCGTTGAACACGCTGATCACCGTTACGGTGAAACCAGCGAGCGGCGCTTCCATCAGCGCGGTCGGCCACAACACTACCGGCACGCTGGCGGCCAGCACGGCCACCGTATCATTGACTATGCCGCGCGGCGGCGGAATCATTTACGCGACGGCAGCAACATCCAACTGAAAAGTTGAATGATGTCTTCAAGGCAACTTGCGGTAGCAATTGCAGCTTTGATTTTGCAATTGTTGCCGACTTTTGCTGACAACGTTATCACCAACATCATGTCGCCGGTGGTGAGTTACCAATATTACGATTCGCTCGGTGAGGACACAAATTCGCAAATAATCAGTTTCGGCGTCAGCTATCAATACTTCGATTGGCCTGGCAATGACGTGCTAAATTCCAAAAGCAGCCCGTTGGTCAGTTACTATTATCCGCTTCTTGACACTCCGCCGCTGAAAATAATTCCTACAAATCGCACGCCGACGGCGGCTGAGACGACGCTTGTTTTAGCCGCGCTACCAACTTCACTGCAACTTTTGGCGTATCATGGCGGAGTTTTTACAACGAACCTTACCTCCATTGATCCAAGTAAAATGACAATTGTGCTAACACACGGCTGGGGAAGTGATCCAAACGCATGGGGAACAAATCTGGCCGCTGTGCTTTCCGCCTATCTTTCAAACCCGAAGCCAAACATTGTGGCGTGGGACTGGTCACTGGTCGCAAAATCAGCCGTGTATGATCCTGGCATACCAGCAGCGCAGACTGGCGATCAGGGACGATCTTTAGGAGCAATGTTATTACGCACTCTTGGGGCAAATTATTCCAAGCCTATTCATTTTATTGGTCACAGTCTTGGAACTCTTGTCAACGCATCTGCCGCTAATTATTTGCACGGTGATCGGTGGGCGCAAGAGGACGTCTCACCGGCTCCATGGGCTGGAACCAATACGCAAATGACATTGTTTGATGAGGCTGAAGCAGCAACAGGAAAGTCAGGTTTTTTTCAAGCAATTGCCACGATTCTTGACATGAATGGAAATCCACTTTCTCGGAAGACATCATATTATCACCCGCTGCCAAAGCAATTTGCGTGGTCGGACAATTTCGTGTCTGCTTTTGGTTTGTTACACCCCGAATCTGTAAATGTAATTCTGACAAACGGCTTTCCAACTGATGCGGCAAATTTAACGGCATTGGTCAGTGAGTTGGCCGCCTTTCATGGTTATCCGATAAATTGGTATGATGAAACAATCCAAACGGACATCTCTACCATGGGGTTTCTGTGGTCGTTTGAACGTGGCGGCTGGTTTTCGCAAGCACCGGGCGCAGGCTCGGTTTATGTCCAAGGCAGTTCGGAATGGAATTTGTCAGCGACAGACTGGAATTACGGAACAAATTTTTTGGCTGCACGATTCCAGGCATATCGCAATTCTCTGGCGTATGCGCTTACAGGTGAAACGCCAAATTCTGTCGCTGTCAATGGCAATGGGTTAGGTGAAAGCGCTTTTGATATTTTTGTCATGTTTTTATTTGCTGGACCAGCGAATAGTTCGCCAGCGCCACAAATCCGGCAACATTCATTTGGTATAAGTGCAAACGACGAGAACACAGGCACGACCACACCGGCGTGTGCATGGATTCCACTGGTCGTTCCAACAAGTGCTGTTTCGATGTCGTTCGACTACAAGATCCAAGGCGACTGGCGAGGTGATACGCTGGCGGCGGCGTTTAACGGAACGAATGTGTTGTCACTACCCGGAAGTCAGATTGAAACAAATGTGTTGTTTAATAGTGGTGCGATTGATGTCTCAGCTTTTGGCGGTCATACGAACGAACTTTTTATTGGCATCATCGGCAGCTCATCTACAAACGCACAATTGGTGCTGCAAAATATTAGTTTTTACAGTCCTGAACCGCCATTTTTGCTGGCACAACTTTCCGGCAGGAGTTACGTCTTAACATGGCCGCTTTCGACAAGTGACTGGCAGCTCGAAGCGACGGTTAATTTAACAACAAATTCGTGGGTGATTGTCACTAATATTGCCACTATAGTGAATTTCCAGAACACCGTCACCGACGAAATTTCTGGAGCGAGCCGCTATTACCGTCTTAAAATACAATAAAGCTTTCCCGAAATTTTAGTGAACCATTTGTAGCTGGTCGGCGGCGTGGATGATCATAAGGAGAATAATCGCACCGAAAATGAGCGGAAGAATCCCAATGACAAGTAACACGACAATGGCTATAAAATCCACAATAACACTCTTGACCGTCGGCTTTTGCATCTTGCCGGGCAGCTTCCTCTGCACAACCAGCCTGGCACCCATGGATTGGTCATTCATTTTGGGGTGAGTGAAAATAATTACCAAAATTGGAAGAACAATAAGCACAATGATGGTTGCAATTTCACCGGCTAGATTGGTCGGTATAATTGGTTTAAGAATATTGACCAAAACAGGTGGCCCGATTGCTCCTGTGGTCACATTTGATCCTATCGGGAGCAAAATGTATGAAATAATACGGATAGATTGAATAAAGAGTTTTTCCATGCGTATTCGAGAGAATGCCCGATTTTGAAATAGTAACACGGAACATTTTAAAAGGCGACCCATGAAGGTTGCCTTGCTGCGGCTCATGGTGCTTGGCAAGCTCCTAGTGAACGCGAGGCGTGACATCCCCGACCGCCTATAGCGCCACTTGGCCCCCTCATGATAAAATGAGGGACATGGAACAATGGCTTACAGAAAATGGGCTGAATATTATTGGCACGTTTGTCGGCAGCGGATTATTCTGCACGGCATTTACGATCTATAAGGAAGCGGAAGCCAGAAAAGACGAAACAAAAGCGCGACGAGTAGCCAACTTACTTGCCATAACTTCAAATCACCGGGAGGTTTGGGCAGTTTTTCTTAATAATCAGAAAGAACTGGCACGAGTACGCAATGCCTCGGCAGATACCGCCAAACAACCGATCACTGACGCAGAAAGGGTGTTTGTTAATATGGTGTTTCAGCAAATGAATAGCGCATATTATGCGATGCGTGATCAACTCGTCGTAAAGTTAGAAGGCTTGCGTCGGGACATCGCGCAATTCCTTTCACTGCCGGTTCCCCGCGAGGTTTGGGAGAAAATCAAAGTTTTTCAGAATGATGAATTTGTTGCTTTTATGGAATCATGCCGGAGCTGGAAGTAATGCACGCCTAAAATGCGGTCTTCCCACTTTTGTCCGCGAGCAGTTGCAATCTTGCCTCAACATCTTTGCGCGCTTCGGCATATTTCTGACGCGATTTGCCAACATGGGCAATCGCTCGGCCAACACTATTTTCCACTGGCTGCATGGTCACGCCTTTGAACGGCTCTTTGTTCGTGCCGTTTTCCAAAATTTTGGTGAACACATTGAACCGCTCCAAGTCAACAAACTGCTGCGCGATGAAGGTGTTGCCAAACTCTTTCTGCAATGCCTCGGCGTCCGTGTTGCCGACGCGGAATGAAAACAAAGTGCCGACGTTGCCGAACACGGCCTGCCGGATCGGCAGGGGAATCTGGTCAACGTATTGATGCGAAAGCGTCAGGCACAACCGATATTTTCTGGCTTCGGCCAGAATCGCCGCAAAACTGTCCGTCGTGAAATTCTGGAACTCGTCAATGAACAGGTAAAAGTCCCGGCGCTCGTCCTCCGGTTGGCCGGCCCGGCGCATCGCCGCCAGTTGGAACTGCGTGGTGAGCAGCGAGCCGAGCAGGTTTGCTTTGTCATGGCCGATTTTGCCCTTCGACAGATTGGCGATGAACAACCGCTGGTTGTCCATGATGAAAGGGAAGCTCACCCTGCATTGAACTTGGCCGAGAATGTTCCGGATTACCGGGTTCAAAAGAAACTGCCCTAATTTATTTTGAATCGGCGCGATGGCCTCGCGCCGAAACCGCTCGTCATAACTGGCAAATTCGTCCTCCCAAAATTCTTTGATGAACGGGTCTTTTATTTGGCGTATCACCCAAGCGCGATAATTCTCATCCGTCAGCATCCGGTTCACGCCCAACAGGGAAGTGTTCTGACAATCGAGCAGGGCGGCAATCGCGTTGTAGAGGATATATTCCATCCTCGGCCCCCACGAATCCGGCCAGATGCTTTTGAACGCGCCAACGATGCCGGATGCCACCAGATGCCTCTCGTCCTTCGGGACGTTCGCCAGCAAATTGAGGGCAATGGGAAATTCCAGGTCGGACGGATTGAAATATACCAAATGGTCGGTGCGCCAACGGGGGATGTGGTTCAACAAATCCTCGGCTAAGTCGCCGTGCGGGTCAATCAGTCCGACACCGTGCCCCATGGCAATGTGCTGGATTATCATATTCTGCAGCAAAGTCGTCTTGCCCGAACCGGTTTTGCCGATGACGTAAATGTGCTGCCGGAGATCGGGCAGCGAAACCCCGAAGGGAGTTTGTTGTCCCCATTCCTCACGCATTCCGATCTGGATGAAATCGTCTTTCATGGTTGCTGATTCAGCCGCCACTCCCGGCCAAGTAAAAAGTTCCCCGGTTGTGGTAGGAACTTTGACAGGAGAAACGCCGCACCGGTGCCAGGGCGTTTCAATGGCTGTACAGGACCATTGGCAAACGCTGTTGGGTGCGAGCCAACGGGGTAATAGCGGCTGAGTCTGAAACCCGAAGACATTTATTTTATCACTATCCGTGGGAATTTGTGAAGCATTCGTCTCATAGAGGGGAATTGTAAGCATAGCAACTGGTGTGTCGGAAAATTTGTCGGCTGATTTTTGAATCACCGTTGGCTATCAATGCCATTAAATTTTGTTGGGGTTCGTGACCAATCATGCTATCGTATGCCGTTTAAAACCTATTGGCAGGCCACCATTTATACCCGACCCTTATGGATGTCACGCTTGAACTGAACGGTAAAAAGAAGCGGGCAAAAATTTCTTTTGCCCAACCTTCTGATTTTACTTTTGCGGCCAATTGGCGAGCGGCGATTGGGACAGATCAAAATCCGTATCGAAATGATACGGTGGATTACGCGGAACTTGCTGTGAAGCGTTATGAAGCATCATTCAGTTTGGGAATTTATGCCAATAGCCTAACTGATTTTACCGACCATATCGCCACCGACTTCAAAGTTGAAGTGGGTGGGTTCATCGTCATGCGGTGCGATTGGTTTCCCGGATCAGAGATTATCGGCTTTGCTCATTTTCGCCGATCATGGTGTAACAAAGTCATCCTCGACTACCTTGGAGCGCACCCGTTCATCGTACGTCCGAAGGACGGAGCAGCTGTAATAGTTCGCGGTGCCGGTGCCGCACTGGTATACTTTGTAGCACAGGTGCTGAAAAAGGAGAATTGCCCTGCACTTTGGGGCGAGGCGACAAGTTCGTCTGCCGCGTATTACAATAAAATCTTTAAGCTGAAAGACGTTGAAGATTTGATTTTTGCCCCCCGGCAAAACGTGATTGATTTTTTAGAGAAGTGCGAACATGAATGGGCGACGGACAGCGAGGTAATCGCCGCCCCGCAGCAACCGTTAAACGAGATTTATGCGCTTGAAGTTGAAAATCCACCCTTTGTAGGGAGTAAAACTGCCGTGTTTAATCCGTCAAAAAGATTGGCGTTCCGGTTTCTGAAACTGGCGTATCACAAACAGATGGAGATTGCAAAAGCACTCCAATTTGTTAAAGCTAATGCTGCCGCCATCCCACGGGATGAATTGGCGCACATGGTGTTTAAAGGCGCGAGGGAGAAGGGCCAGCTTGCGGCGCTTTGGGTACAGGTTGAAAAAGAATATGGCGATGGCCCCGTCGAGAAGAATCCGTTTGAAACAGCTAAACAACTAAGTAATTAACCATGCACAGCCATTTTTCTGAGTGGTTTTTATCTGCCGGGATCGAGCTTCAAGACGATGTGCTGCAAAAGCGCTGGGTCGGCGTAGAAGCTTTCGTGGTCGAAAAGGACGGAATCGTGCCGTTAGTTGAGATGTTTTTTGGCAGCTTCGACGGCAAGGATACGTTTTTACAAACCTTTCGCGATCCATTCAAAAAAGCCGATGGCGCATTTCGGATGAAGGACAATAATCAGGAATTGTCTGTCTTGGCTGGCGCGACACTGATGGCGGTCATTGAAGACGGCGAGGTTGCGATTGGCGATCTGGCTGCGTTGGCAATTATGTCCTGTTCGGCACAAAACCTCCGTGCGGCACCCATCGTGGGAGACATTGCCGAACGAGCCGCTAAACATTTGAACGTAAGGACGCTAAGTCGAACGCAGCCTGATCCAAATGCGGAAGAGAATGATGATGCCACGATGGCTTTAGTGGAGCAATTGCAGCGCGACTTGGCGGCTGTGACAGAGGAATCAAACGTGCTCTGGTGGGTTTTTGGTGAGTGCAGCCGAGATACCGGCAAGCGGTGGTCTGATTGCCTCGTCGAACAGGCCGCCATTATGGCGGGGAAAGAACTTGCCGACCTCACCCGGACAGCGCCCGGCCCGGCCGCCAGTGGAGCATTGCTCGACAAAGTGGTAAAACTGGCAAAGCCTAAGCCGCCCGCACAGGTCATCCTCAAAAATGCCATTGCTGGGCTGCCCGCTCATTGGCGTGAATCTTTTGTGAAAACAATTCCGCAAACGCTGCTGCACATTTGTCCGGTGTCCAATGCTATTAAATTGTCACTCGATCTAGCCGCAGGGGATGCTTGGATTCAGGCACTCCCCGGCACAACCAAAATCCAGCGTGGCGGTAAAATTGCGCCGCAGTTGCTTGCTTACCAAGTTTTTTTGGAGCGGTTGTTCACCTTGTTTTGGGAAAAGGTGGAGTAGTTTATGGCTGGCACTATCCCAAATCCTGCGCCGCATCCTCCCCCGGCCAATCCTCCGGTTGCCCCGGCGTTGCCTGAACTCATCGGGCTTCCTGGTGGGGCAGTTTTAAGCGAGATGCAAGCACAGTCCATGGCAATGGATCGTCCCGTTCGATTGGTGGTAACTGCCGGGGCCGTGGATTGCGGCAAGACCACCTTGTTATCCATCGTTTACGAACTTTTTCAAACCGGCCCGGTGAGTCCGATTCTTTTTGCAGGGTGTGACACTTTCCCTGCGTTTGAACAGAGGTGTCACCTGTCGCGGGCGGATTCGGAAAACGATGAAGCGCAAACTTCCCGGACGCCTTACGACGGCCCTCACCCCGAATACATCCACCTTAAAATTCAGGATGGTGTTGATTCTGATGTTCACACGGATTTCCTGTTCACTGATGTATCGGGCGAGATGTTCGAGTACGCTCGCAATTCCACAGACGAGTGCAAGAGACTGACATTCTTGCTCCGGGCAGCACATTTGGTCGTTTTCCTTGATTGCGAAAAGGCCATGCAGCCAGGTAAACGCTGGGGCATGGTTCAAGACGCAAAGTCGTTGCTCCAATCCTGCTTGGACAGTGAGATGTTGTCGCCTGCATGTTTCGTCACAGTGGTGTGGGCGAAATGCGATTTTTTTGAAGCTGCCAAAGACAAGCCAGCGGTGGAGGCTTTTGTCACCGGTGTCCAAGAAGATTTCCAGACCACTTTCGGAAACAGAATTCCGAATTTCAAGTTTCATCGCTGTGCTGCAAGGCCGACACGGTTTCCAAATATGAAAATGGGATTTGGTGTGCGTGAATTACTTTCGGACTGGATCAAGAAGTCGCCGCAGGGAAAACCATTGCAATTGGAACCGCCAACGGACAATGGTGGAACCCGCGAAATTGAGCAATTTGCCAAACGACATAATGCTCAACAAGTAAATCCATGAAGGGGCCAAACACGCACAATTTCTTACTGATCGGACTGCCAAGCACCGGCAAGACGAGTTTCCTTGCAGCCCTTTGGTATGCAATTCAGCAGACGGCTTCGCAGACCGCGTTAGTGCTGAAGAAATTGGACGGGGACAGCGCTTACCTAAACCGGATTCGCGATGCCTGGCTTGCGTTCAAGGCCGTAGGGCGCAATCCGACCGACAGTGAAACTTTTGTTTCCATGTGGCTCAAACGCAAGGATGGGGATGAGGAAGTTCATCTGACCTTCCCGGATGTTTCGGGCGAATCGTTTAAGCAGCAATGGACAACCCGGCAATTGACGATCAGCTACGATAAGTGCCTGACGGAGGCGAATGGTGGCATCCTGTTTATCCACCCGGACTCTATCAAACTACCGCTACGCATTCAGGAGGTGGATGACTTGGCGGCGATGATTGATGATGGTGTTGCTGAGGAAATGTCTTCTCCTGCGACACCGACGCCCCAAGCAGCGCCTGTTCCATGGGATATTGAAAAAGCCCCCACGCAAGTTCAGTTGGTCGAATTGCTGCAATTCATGATGAAGCGCCCTTCTTTCCGCCCACCATTTCGCCTCGCAATAGCCGTATCGGCTTGGGATTTGGTGGCCCCATCAAAAATTTCTCCCGAAGATTGGGTGACCGGACAATTGCCGCTCCTGAAACAATTTCTGGTTGCCCACCGAAAGTCGTTTGAAGTGGGCTTTTATGGTATAAGCGCCCAAGGCGGCAAATACGAGGGCGAAGACATCAAAGCGATGGAAAACAAGCAACCCGCACGTCGAATTGAAATCGTTGGGAATGGAGTGAAAAATAAACATGATATTACGGAACCGCTTCAATGGTTGATGCGATGAACCAGCTTTGGTTGTTTAAATCATGAAGCGCATCGCCATCCAACAAACATTGCACGGGTATTCGGAGGGTCATCGACTTTTAGGCGGTTCCATCAAACTTACTGACGAATTCGCCCGACTGGTGTTAAGGATGAGTGATCTTTCGGGGGGCAATGTTGTTCCTGGTTTCGAGGAATATTTAACAGGCTATCCCTTGGATGGCTTGAACATGTATGCGCTTGCAAAAACTTGGTATGCAACGGAAATGCCGAGGCCTGGGTCCGTCTGGACGCATACACTATTCATCCCCAGCGAAGCGCTTACCGATATTTGCGATTTGCAAGTGTTGACCACCCATTTTCAGCGACCATCAATGGTTTCACCTGCGAATGCTGTAAAATTGTTCGCAAGCTACTCTGAATCAATTTTGTTTGATACAGACAACCACTCTTTTGCGAACTCCGCCGCCGGTGATGGTTCGTCTATTCAAATTGCTGATTTGATTGAAACACTTTATACGCAGTGCAAAGACAATATTTTGATCGGGGCGCAAACGGCTCGCTCATTCGAGTCTTCATTGCTTCGGGTTTGGTCTCAGCAATGGCCGTGTGCTCGCAAAGCGTTCTCGTTTTGCACCGGCGCTTTGTCTGCGCGGGGATTTGCGGGTAAACCTTTCGACGTTCAATGCGCTCCGCCTGCATTGGTTCGCGAAATAATTTCGACGACGACGGCAAAGCTATCACAAGAAATCACATTGCTAATCAAGAGCGATCAAGTTCAGTCTGCTTGGTTTGCGATGGCTATTGAGGACGCACAAAAGCCACAAGGCGGCACATTCAGAGAAATGTTGTGGGGGTTTGCGGGTGCAGCGGATCGCAAACAATATCGACAATTTGCATTGATAATCGCAAAGCTTTTAGGATCTTCGAAGCGTTGCGCCCAGGAATTTATTTCAATTGTAGCAGAGCAATATCCATCAAAAGAGGCAGGCCTTGACTTGAAGTCAGCGTTGTTTGGTGTGGGTCGGACAATTCCCGGTTTCAAACCATTTGAGGAAGGTGAAATTCTGTTCGCCTTAGCTTCTTCTCCGCATTTTGAGGCATATGATTCTGCGGCTCTTTTGCTCAAGAAACGCGGGTGTGACTTGTGTAATCAAAATCCAGTTGCAGCAAGAGAGGCAATTTCAAATATTTTTCGTTCGCAAATAAATACGCTTGGCGAAGATATTTTGGCAGGAATGGTTGAAGCCATGACGCCCGACATCGCCCGGCATGTCACCAGCGAACGGCCACAATTCTTGCCGACTCTTTTTCGGGCTAAACCTGAATTGGGTAAGTCCACTGCGCTGTGGGCTGCCGCAGGAAATCGCAAACGCGATCTTTTGGAATCGCTGGTTTCTTTTGGCAAGTTGGATGATTCGCTAGTAGGCGAGGTAGTCAAAGCATTGATGGAGAGTGACTCTGAATTTTTGATTCCGCGCGCCTTGGAGGCATGGAATCAGCCTGCCGTTTTTGGAATGCTTTCGTGGATGTCGACGGCTGATGTTCTACTCTCAAGCCGTTCAACTACCGCTCTGACTTACCATGTTGAAAGCATCGCGCGTTGGGTGACAGAGCATCCAGACCGTCCTCAACATGTCGTCATTTCGACCGCTCATATCATCGCACCATATACATACCAATTTCGCCAACTTCACACCGGTGTTTGGCTGGACTGCTACAAGCAGCTTGTCGTGGAAAACAACCGGCACGAAGCGGATTTCTTCGGGTGTATGCTTCTTGCGCTAGGTTTTCAAAATGCACTGCCAGATGCTTTATTACTTATAGAAGAATGTTTTGAGCATATTCATCAAAGGGCATGGGACGATGCGCTGTCGGAGGATGCTTGGTTTATTCTTCATCCCATCGTCCCTCATCTCTGGTGGCATCGAGATTGGGATAAATGTGAACGCCTTCGGAGGGGACTAGTCGGAGCGTTTGTTCAATTCAAGTGGCCGATTGTCAAATTAGCCATTTGTGTCAAAAACGACGTGTTTTTGCAGAGGGTTATTGAATCAGCCACGCATGTTGACGGAGGCCGGGAATTCATATCGCAAAGGTTTTAACAGCGCGGCGCTTTTTCCTCGATGGAAGCACCTGTGGCTTCGCAATGCGAAGTCGTCCGGCTCGTATTGTCCGATAGGACATTGACCCCGTCCCCCCCAACGTGTCGTCGGCTAGGCTGATAAGCCGACGCCGGGCGACTTCGCGCTGTTTGGTGAGGCCCGCCGGTTAGGTGGAACGAATCCCGATAGCCGTAGGAAAAAGCGCGAAGTCGCGCGGTAGCCGACGACACGTTGGGGGAACTCGTTTGTCAGTGAAGCCACGGATCGTGGCCGGCGCGGTTCGCGCCCCTACATACCATGTATGTAGCCCCGTATGTAGGCCGGTTGTGGTTTAACCACAACACAATTTCATAAAGGACGCAACTCCACCGGTATCTGACTCATGCTAATATCTGCCTTATGGAACAGATTAAACACGAACCCGATAATCAAGAGGCGTGGATTTGCATTTGCGGGAATCGGCCTAACGCAGCTGGGTTTTATCCCTGCGACAAGCAAGGCAAAGAAATCGAGCCGGACAAGTCATGGACCGAACCTTTGTATATCTGCCATCGTTGCGGCAGAATTATTCATCAAGATACTTTGAAAGTCGTTGGTACGGCAAAATTGAGATAGGGAAATACGGCTCTACTGAGCCGTTTAAGCGTGTCGCACAATAATACTTTTGCGACACGGATGCAAAAAGTGGCTCAATGAAGCCGTCGTTTTTAAAAAATATTTTGTGCCAAATTTTCCGTGTTCATATTTCTCGGCGCGATCTGTTGCTCCGCATTAAAATACAATTCCTATTAAGTCGTGGCACTCTTGACACATTACTAAATTTGTTTCGCAATTTGACCTGTCTTTATTGGTTGAGTTTGGCTGCCTTGACGAAATTAGAGCCGGTGGCGTATAATGGGTTCATCACCAAGAAAAAGACCCTTCATGGTTTCGTGCCATGCGGGGCTTTTTCATTTTTACTCATTTTTCAATATCTCCCTGAATTCCTCAAGGAATGTAAGCCTAACCTTGGCCCGCGTCAGCAACCGCGAACATTTTTTATGATTGGGACTTAACACCACCTGTAAACCCTGTTTGGCCTTCAAAAATGAAACCAAGCAGGCAAAATCGCCATCGCCGGTCACGATCACGGCCTGACGGAACTTTTTCTCGTAAAAATCACTGGTCGCTTGCAAAACCAGTTCGGCATCGCAATTCCCTTTCACTTCACCCGCCGCGTTGGAAATCGTTGGTTTGAACACGATGACAAAGCCTGCATCCTGCAAATTACGATACATCGTGGTGTTTTGAGAGATGAAGCCTAAAAACAGATAGGCAGTTTCAACCGCGTACCGATCCTTCAAAAAAATGCGGAACCGCCTGTAATCCAGCCTCCAGCCCAGTTCCTGGATGCCCTTGTGTAAATTTGCGCCGTCAATGTAAGCATAATTTCCTGCCATGTCAGTGGATTGAGGGCAGCGCCGGCTGCAATAGGACGATGAACCCATGAACGCCGACATCTGCCGGCAACTTCAACCTGATCTCCTCATCGGCCTCGGCGACGATGGTTTTGAACCGCATCGCGGCGAGATCCATTATTTTTTTGTGGCTGATTTTTTCGATTGTCATCCTCTTTGATTTGAAGTTCATAAAATTTGAGTTATCCCCAGTTCGCATCCTTTTCCTTAAAGGCTGATCCCTATTATTCATTGTATTACTACATGTATTACTATGTGGAAGTTTTCTTCCGGGGTGGTGGACACTTAACTTCCTACCCCCGTGGAAGTTTTCTGCCTACCCCCGCATGCTCGTCATGGTCATTTTGTGGATAAGTTCGTGCCGGGTGTTTTTCAACTTTTGGAGGTCTTCACCCCGGACACGGGCGTACTTCCCGACTACCCGGATCACGCGCTCATTCCGGTTCTTGATGGTGACGCTGACGAACCCCTTTTCCTTTAGCGTGCCGACATAGGTACGGATTTGGCGCTCGCTAATGCCGAAGAATTCGCTGAAATATTTGTTGGAAGCAAAACATCCGCGTTCGTTGTCCAGGCTGGAAATTTCGACGAACAAAACTTTTTCCATGAGCGAAAGCTGTTCCGAGAGCCAAATCTCTTTCGGAATCCATACCCCTTTAAAATCCCTTTCCAGTCGTGGCATGTGTCCAATTATACACCGGAGGCGAATGATTCACCTAATCCGGCAATGTGGAAAGCTGCGATCCTGTCACTCCCCAGCCCTTGGCCTGTTCCTTGATGTCTGACATGTGTGGTATGATTATGCCACAAGGAAATGGCATTCGCTGAACGTGGATCATCCCGTTTCCTGCCGGTCAATTTTCATAAACTTCATGGAGCTACCTCAAAACAATCATCCTGGAAACACTCCGCACCCTGCGGAAGCGTCCGGCAATGTTCAGAACGGTTCGGAAAGCTTCCGCACGGTTCCGCATGCTTCCGCATCGTTCGGAAAGGTTCCGAATGATTCCGAACGGTTCCGAAGCGTTCCGCATCCTTCGGAACGCAAGCAAAACCACACGCTGACGGTGCGCGAAGTGGCCCGGATGTTTGAAGTGGCCGGGGTCGCCCGGACGGAACGGAGCATCACAAATTGGTGTCAACCGAACCGGACTGGGGTGGCCAGACTGGATGCGTATTTTGATCCAAATGAACGGAAGTATTTTGTGTCACCGCAAAGCGTGGAACTGGCGATAGCGGAAGAAAAGGCCAAGGCAGCAAAGATCAACGAGCCTTCGGAACCGTTCGGAAAGCTTTCGCAGGATTCCGAACCTTTCCGCACGGTTCCGCAAGATGCGGAAACCACGAAGAAAACCGAGCCTGCCTCGGAAGGCAATCAAGCCAAGGTCTTGGAATTGGAAAAAGAAGTGATGGATTTGAGGATTTTAAACAAGGGCAAAGATTTCTTTATTGAACAGCTCCAAAATGAGCGCCAGGGCTTTTTTGAAGAAGTCGTGAGAGCCAACCGAAAGGTGGGGGAACTTGAGAACCGGTTGTTGCAATTGGATGCTGGCAAACGCGAATCACATTGACGGGACTTCAGTCTTCATATTTACGAACGCATCAGGAAAATGGCACCTACGGGGAGGCGGGGATGTGCCGCATGTCAAAGGCAATGAATGCCAGCGGAGTTGGGAGACCTTGCGGGGTGACGGTGTTGGCCAACCGATCATCGTTAGGACGCAAATTAGACTGCATTGCTCCATCAGTGGGATGGAGCATTACCTGTTTGACTATGTCACCAGAACTGGTGATGTTCTTATATGAAAACTAAAATATACTTGCACCTAAGTCCAAAGATTTGCAGCTAAAATTGTGGTGGTCGGTATTTCGGGCAAGGCATTAAATCAGACGTGGTTGGGATATCATGAATACACGATTTTATCAGAGAACGGTTTGGGTTGAGCTTGTCCGGCAGGCAAGCTGGTCAACCCCTGAAATCGTCAAACTTTGCGGAATACCATTCCACACATTACGCCGTCAGTTACCTCCGCACCTTGTAAAAACTCCCGGCATCTGGCTCGCTGAATTGCGTTATGTTATCGCCGGAGGAACTATTTTAAAAGCGGAACGCGGAACGCGGAACGCGTTCACGTTGATTGAACTTTTGGTCGTCATTGCCATTATTGGAATTCTTGCGGGGTTGTTATTGCCAGTATTGGCCCGGGCAAAGGAACGGGCCAAAGGAATTCAGTGCTTGAGCAATTTGAAGCAGATGCAATTGGCGTGGAACCTCTATGCCAGCGACGTTAGCGAAAAACTTCCTCCCAATTCCAGCGGCTGGCAGGCGGGGCAAAGTTCCGATGAGCCGTCATGGGTGGCCGGTTATCTGGCCACGAGTTCAACTCCGGATAATACCAACGCTACTTTACTGATAGGGCAAGTATATCAAAAGTGGGGTTCACTCGGTGGCTATGCCAAAAATCCGGCTATTTATCATTGTCCCTCGGATGCTAGTCAGGATTCCAAAAGCAGGATACTGCGTGTCCGCTCCATTTCCATGAATGGCTGGATCAACCCGGGGGTGAACAGCGTGGTGAGCAAACGATTCTGGGGGCTCCATTTTGAAAAATATCGGAAGATAACTGACTATGTCCGGCTGTCCACTTCGGATGGATTTGTTTTCTTGGATGAACGTCCGGAGAGCATCAACGACGGCTGGTTCATGGTGGCGATGGAAACTTACAATCTCAATAATCTGGCCGGCCTGAAAATCCGTGATTTACCGGCCATATATCATAATCGCGCGACGACCCTCACCTTTGCCGACGGCCATGCGGAATCTCATCGCTGGCTGGATGGCCGCACCTTCAAATTGAAATTCTCAAAACAAGGACAGTCCGCGCCCAACAACCATGATGTGCTCTGGTTAATGGAACATGCGACCAAGCCGGAATGAGACCGGGCAAACCAATTCTATGCGAACCTTCCTGAAACGATTAACCCCGATCAACGCGGCTATTGCCATCGGTTCACCACTGTTGATTGTTGGCTGGCATATGCTGGCCACTTGGGACGACAGGCGTTTGGACAAAATTGCGGATGAATTGTGCTCGACGGCGGATTTCTACGGTGCGCCGCACCCCAATCACGCCGGGACAAAATTGTTTTACGCCCAAACTGGTGATCAGGGGATCAATGCGTATTTGGTCGAGCCAGCCACCGAGCTAAAACTCCTTCTTTTTAGCCACGACCAATCACATTTGCAAGGCGTCGGTCTGCTGGGCTGGTCAACTGATGACAGCTTGCTTGCTTATTCCGTCCGTTCCCCGCATGGGTCAGTTGTTATCTGCGGTGCTAATTCAGCCACGCCGGTGGCGACCGTACCTGAATCCAAAATCATATTGGATGGTGTTTGGCTGTCACCGGAGGCGCTGGTTTATGTGAACAACAATCAAGACTTCTCCTTGTTGCGGAAGTCAGGCGAAGAATGGCACAAATCAGGGCTGTTTCCCAAGCCGCCGGCCAGTGCTCCGGACAAGCCTGACGAATCAGCCAGTCCCAAGCCGGTGAAACAGAAAAAAAAGGCCAGCCGGAGCGCCCACAGCGAAGCAGTAAAATACCTGACGGCGTTATCCGGCAATTCAGTGGCCTGGCAACAGGGCGGGACAATTTGGAAATATGCCATCGGCAGTGAGGCTCCGGTAAAAGTGTGGGAGGCCGGCGCAAACACCTTGTTGAACTTCAGTTTTTCAGCGGACAGAAATGTGTTCCGGATGAGTTGCACGAATGTGGACGGCCGGTTCATTTATGAAGTGTTGGCCGGAAACATTTGGGATGACGAACCTGCCGGCACAGCCGGGATGATGAAAGTGGCCAGCGATGGCATGATCAAAGCTTGGACATTTTTCCCACATGGCCAGGGGTATGCTTATGCGACAGCGAGTCATATTGTCATCCAGGCCGACACCAATTCGATGCCGGTTCAACTGCCATGGAGCGGCGGAGTGGACGCGCTTTCGGCAAGCGACCATAATATCTTTGTGATTGGCGCACCCTCCAATGGCCCGGTCAGCATTTGGAATTATGATTTTAACGCTGGTTCTTTGACTTGTGCCGTTCCGGGCAATGAAATTCCCTTCAAATACTCTAAAGTTACTGATCCCACCGAGATGGTGGCTGCCGAAGCAAACGGGACGAAAATCAATTATCACTTGTTCCCGCCCGCCAATTTCGTTGCCGGCAGGAAATATCCGCTGGTCATTAGTTTTTCCGGCCACCACTGGCGGCCTCAAGAAGCCGCCGTTGTCAACGCAGGATGCTTTCTTGCAACCTGTAGCGGGATACCGCCTGAAGAGGATACTTTGGCGGTATATCGATCAGCCACACAAAATCCGAACATTGATGTGAATAGAGTTTATGCCATGGGCGTCAGTGCAGGAGCTCACTATTCAGAACAACTCTTACAAAGCAGTCCAAAACTATGGCGGGGAGCTGTATTGTTAAGCCCGGTCGTTTTTCCTCCGCCCGCACAGTTGAAAGTAGCCAGGCTCTTGATTGATTCAGGCGGCAACGATGCTTACCTCAAGGCACATGGTGGTTTAGGCACGCTAACCAAATTTCAAGACGAGGGGGCATTGGTGGGTATGCCAGTCACCCTCGCTTTCCATGAAGACGCCAGCCATGTTTACCGATCAAAAATTGCTGAAAAGGGAAGAATACTGGCGATACTCAAGTTTTTGGCCGCCGACTGAACAACCTTTACCCATTTTCCATATGCAAGCGAAAAAAGCGAAGTTTGCAGAAAATTCCATCGCCGGACTGCTATTAGCCATGGCTACGGTATTGTTCATTGGCAGCAAGGCTGAGGTGGATTTCATTTTGCCCCATGATCTGATCTTCGGCATTTCCATCCGATATTTGTGTTGGATCGGAGGGAGCGCCACATTGGTGGCTTCGCTGCTGGTGTTGATTGATTTTCGTTCGCCTTTACCGTTGGCTTTATCAGCCTGGATTGCGGCAACCTTTCTGGTTTATCAATGCTTGCTGTATGGTCAAGGTGGAGGCGGATTGACCGGATGCCTGGATGGTTTGTCCCACGCCTTTGGCGTTTCAGCAAAGACAGCCAATGAGTTGAGTCTGGGCGTGGCGGCTTATCTACTGATGGCCAGTGTTGTGTTGTTGTTTTGGCAGTGGCGAAGCCAAAAGCAAGAAAAGCAATTTCTGAAAATATTTTGTCCAGATTGCGGTGGCCACGTCAAATTCATTCAAGAGAGAGAGGGGGAACAGATTGACTGTCCGCATTGCGCCAAGTCTATAAAACTGCGCCGGCCCGAATCCTTGAAGGTGAATTGCTTCTTTTGCGAAGGTCATATCGAGTTTCCATCCCACGCCCTCGGAACCAAAATACCCTGCCCACACTGCAAAATGGATATTACCTTGAAGGAAGTAGCATGAATAACTCACGACTTAAAGAAATCCAAAACTGGCCGCAACTCGCGTGCGATGCCAAATGGTCAGCCTCGGTCTTGGCAAACATGTGCGGCGTATCGGTACGTTCCCTCCACCGACATTTTCTGAAGCAAATAGGCAAAAATATTAAGACCTGGCTCGCAGAACAGCGCCAGCAAACTGCCATTGAATTATTGAGGGACGGCTCCTCCATCAAGGAAACCGCTGCCTGCTTAGGGTATAAGCAGCAGACAAACTTCACCCGTCAGTTTAAATGCCAGACGGGCACTTGTCCCTCGGAGCGCCCAATTGTCCGCAAATGATTAATAATGTCCGCAAATGATTAACCATTTCCCTTCCTAATTTCTCGCAACCTGTTGAAATTGCAATAGTAAATTAATGAATCTCGAAATCGGCCAGTTTAGGTCAGGGCTGCCACGGCGCGAGTGTGCTGGGGAGAAGGATTGCGTTGAAAGCCTTACAAATCCATTTGTATCAATAATGATGAATCACTCCGGTGCTGGCGGGATCTCAATTTTGTCCAACCGTATGGGCTTAGTAAAATATAAACCTGTGATATATCGGGTAATGGGTTTGCTTTTAGTGCAAATCATAGTTGCACTTAAGTGTATTTATGAATCGATGATTATTGCGGCTATAATTGTATTATTCGAAGTGCCATCTTATTCGGAAGAATTCCAAGCGGAAGGGGTGGTAAATATAAAACATATGGATGAGCGTGGTAATGTGACCCAGCAACAGAGCGAAACTTTTAAGGTTGATGTTAAGGGTTGTCAATGGTTCATCGTGACGACGCCTTACCCGCTTGCTGCCAAAGCTGATATCATTGGTTGGGAAATTGGAAGTAAAGGGGACAATGAAATATGTCAAGTGGCAAAGTTCAATCAACAAACGCTCAGGGCCGATTCATTTAATAATAGTGTTGGTTTCGTGGAAAGAGGTGTGGTTCCTGATAATGTTGCCGGCAACCAAGTTTCTGAATTGTGGCTGGCTTTCGCCTCCGGGTGTTATTTTGATGGACTCACAAATAATATGATGAAACCGGTCTATGACGAAATGGACCCCTCCATGAGAGGCAGGTATGAAGTTGTCAAGTCCAGGTGGCAGCGATTTGAATCTTCCCCGAAATTGCCGCAACGCGTTGTTTATACTAACAACCAAATAGAGGGATTTTATAAGGGAAAAACTGTAAAGCGTCCTGCGCCGCATCCTTTCGAAAACGGATACGATAGGGCCGAATATGAATCTTCTTCCACCACAAATGTCGGTGGCCTGGTCCTGCCAAGGAAATTTTCCTTCAAAGAATATGCCGTTATCCAAACTGCAAAAGCCGATTCTCATCTTGTACTGTATCGGGTTGTAGAGGGATATTTGACCGCCGCAGAGCCAGTTTGTGAAAGAACTGTGTTTCTCCCATCACTGACGGATGCCAGTTACGTTGATGATGCGCGTTTTGCCAGGTTGCCTCACCCGGTTATATCGCTATCTTATATGGTGACAAACCGCGTCTGGCCGCAGTTTGATTCTCCCGTGCTGCAGAACCTATATGCCGAAGAAGCCCGCAGGCAAGAGGCATACACTACGAACCATGTTGATACACTGCTCGATGGGACTGGTCCCGGTAGCAAATCCAAAAGACTGATGGTTTTACTATTTCTCATTCTATCTATTTTCCCGCTCGGTTATTTTATTAAACGGACATGGAAAGCCGGCGGGAAAACGTAATGTAAACACAATACAATTAAATCATGAAAACTAAAAAACAAATAGCAATCACCGCAACAACGTTTGTCATCTTGATCACAACCGCACTCAATGTGATGGCCAAATGTTATGACAATCATAAACAATATGGCCCGGGCGTACAGGATCCAGGATGTGGTGCTTATGCTCAAAATGGGGGGACTGACAATGGTTGCACCCAAATCACTGTTTCTCCTTCCTATGATCTGGAGTATACATCCAAAACTCCCACGGGATTAAAATATACAGGTTGCGGCCCCGGAACTATAACAGTTACTAAAACCACGGTCGTAACAACCTGCTCCGGTTTTTTCGCCGATCCACAGTTTACATGCGAGGCACCTACTGTATCGTCTACCACTAGCACATACTCGGTATACGAGCCAACTCATTACGACGGCTGTTAATTGATTTGAATGAGCATGGTTAATTTCCGAATACAGCGGGGCACGAGCTTGCGGTTGGCTAGGTGTCCCGCTGGATTTTTTATATCATTGGGCAACCAGTTAGACGTAAATGAATGTGAGATTTGCCTGGTGGCCGGAATTGAGATTGGTTCAATTAAATGAAGGGCTGCCCCCATGCATCCTAGATATTTTCATTATTGTATTTTTTTTGCGGGTTCCTTGATTTGTGTTGCCGCTCTTGGCAAGCTTGCTAGTTCAATGGGAAGCGCACATGTACTCCAATACCCGGATCCAATTTTCCAAATCCCGTTTCGCCAGATGTTTTGGTTAGTTGGGACCGTTGAATTAGCTATCGCTGTGGTTTGTTTATTTGGTAGAAGGATTGCCTTACAAGCATGTCTGGTGGCATGGCTTGCGACTGCATTTGCTGCGTATCGCCTGGGCTTGTTGTGGGTCGGCTATGAAAAACCATGCAGTTGCCTGGGCAATCTGACGGACGCGCTGCACATTCCTGCCCAAACCGCCGACACGGCTATGAAAATCATTCTCGCGTATCTGCTCATTTGCAGCTATGCTACATTACTGTGGATCTGGCGGCAGGGTAAAGCTGCCAGCCACACAACTTGTGTGATATGAGTTGACGGTTAATGGAGAAGGGATATAGTATTGCTATCGTAGTCGGAAAGGCAAAAATTTATCCCTGCCGCTAATCTTATGATTGGAGTGGAAAAGCCTTCATAAGCGGTAACCCAGGCAATCTGCGCTCGGTTTTAGAACCTATTGAGGAAGTTTTTGGACCGGCATTAGATGACTGATAAAACTTTACATGGCCGCTGGCAATTATTGCGATGCATTTGTTCGAATTTCGCATCAGAGAAATCCCTGTCCACAGGCCAAACTCGGCTGGGTTAACCAGCCATGACGGCGATCGGCGGGACCAGTTTGTCGACGGCTGGCGCGGATTATTTCACCTGATCCTGATGGTGGATCACCTGCCCTTCCTGCTACCTGCTGCTTCCATGGCTTTCAGCCAGTGGTTCGAGCCGCTGGGATATGTATCTGTTGCCGAAGGATTTGTATTTTTGTCTGGTTTTGTCTCTGGGCTTGTCTACACCCGCGTCTTGCGCGGGCACGGTTGCCAGGCGGTCTGGCGCAAAGTTTTCAAACGGATCCTTACCATTTATGCCTGCTATGTTTCGGCCGTAGTTCTTTTGGTTGCCGTGGCTAAGTCTTGCGGTCCGTGCTCCATTCAGTGGGGGGCCTGGCAGAACTTGCTCGATATGCCCCTTATGGTTGCCGCCCTTAAGGTCGCCCTGCTAGTTTATCAGCCCAACTTTCTGGAAATTTTACCGATGTATTGTTTGTTTCTTCTCAGCGTGCCTGTGGCCATTCGCGAACTCGAAAAGGGGCGGTATTTAACAATCGCTCGCATCAGTATTTTGATCTGGTTGGCGGCTCAACTGGGCATTCGCAGCGCTTTGGTCGGGATCCTGTCCCCTTGGGTGACATTGCAAACCGGATATTTCAATGCCTTTGGCTGGCAGATAGTGTTTGTCCTAGGCCTTCTCTGCGGACATAAAACTTTTGCCTGCCCTGTCGCGTGGCTGCCCGCTAACTGGAAATGGACAACTTACGCTTATATTCTTTTCCTTTTGCTTTTTTCGTTGCGCCATCAGGTTCTTCCGGTCACCGTTTGGCAGCCGTTGGTGGACCGGTCGTCATTGGGCCCCTTGCGATTTTTGGATTTTACCTGTGTCGCCTTTTTGGTCTCCTCGCTTCGTGATCCGCTGCAAAAATTCATTACCTGGCCGGTATTGACATTTTTGAGCAAACACTCGCTCCAAGTATTTGCTTTTCACTTATTTCCCATTTATCTAACCGCGCTTGCCCTTTCGGGAGCTGCGACGTATTCGCTTCCGGGGCAATGGCTGGTCACGCTGGGCCTAGCGGGAGCCGCTCCGCTTTCGCTCCTAGGGCAATCGCTGGTCATGGCCTTTTGCCTCGCTTCATTGTGTCTGATTGCCGTTCTGGCAAAAAACTTGAAAGCTTTTTATAAAGCATTTCTCGCCCGGTGCCGGAACCGCCGTGGGTTCATATGATGCCCGATGAAATCAACCCGAAATAATCTGCTTCTTTATGGCCTGTTGGGTTGTGTGGGATTGTTCGTCCTGTTGGAATGTTTTTGTCACTTGCCGCTGGCCCAGCCCAGCCTAGCAGGGTTACGGGAGGATCTGCTTGGTGTTGTCCTTTTAAAATCCGGACAATTGATGCTGGTGACCGGCTTTACTTTGTGGTTGATGGCCTTGTTGCATATTAGTCGGCAACAACCTGAGCCCACCCTAGGCCCACGCATTTCCAAGGCATTTGCCTCCGCCCATCCTTGGAAGGCGCTGCTGGCGATTTGTTCTCTTTTCACTTACGCGTTTTATTGGCACGAATCGCCTATCACATTCGACCGCCATTTCTTCATGTTGGGCATCGACCAAAGCACGAATATTTTAGTTTTGCTTGTTGGGCTCGTTTTCAGCCAGGTCTTTGAAATTGTTGCCTCCTCCCCGCCCGCGCGGTTTTCCAACTTCTGCGGGAGAACCCTCGTCTTTTTCGTGCTATTTTTTTGCGCTGCTTCCCTGATGCAATTACATTTGTCTCATGTTTATGGATACCAAGGTCAAATCCGCTGGACCGGCCTGTGGGTGAACCCCAATATCTATGGGATTTTAATGGGCACAGGGTCGGTGCTAGTGGTGGGACTCTCGGTGTGGAAGAGGAGAGAAGGTAGAAGGTGCTGGGAAAGTGAGAAAGTGGAAATGAGAAAAAGAAAGAAGGCTGTATTTTGGAGACTGGGGGCGGGGAAATTTGTGATCGTTATTTCGTGCTTGGGCGCGGTGGGGCTTTTGGGGCTAGGGCTTTTGCACAGTTATAGCCGCGGGGCATGGATCGGCACGTTTCTCGGATTTGTTTTTTTGGTTTGGCGTGCAAGAAGTAAGGAGGGGGAAGCCGGGAGTGCGGGGATCAAGGCCAATTTAGTCAGTGGCGCTTCGCTCGGACGCCACTACGCGGGTTCATGGTGGCTTCAAGTTTCGGTCATTCTGGCGTCGGTGTTCGTGCTTGGTTTTTGGCACTTTCGGGGGACGGCGTGGCAGCCGGCGCGCCGGATTTTTTCGGTCACCAAGACCGAGGATTTTTCGTGGCGCAACCGCGCCGCCGGATGGGAAGGCGCCATGCAAATCGCTGCTGAACATCCTTGGTTCGGCGCGGGCTGGTATCAAGTCGAACCAATATATGAGAATTACTATCTCAGTGCACGACTAACCGAGGGCGCAGCCATTGAAATGAATGATTATCTCATGCTCGGTGCCACGCTCGGCATGCCAGCACTGTTTTGTTTTGGAATGTATCTGTGGCTGTCGTTCGCCGGAAAACCTGGGCACGGAAATCTGGAACTTGAAAGGACGGAGGCAGAATGGTTAAAAATCGTTTGTCGAGCGGGGACCATTGTCTTACTCGTCGGTTTTTGGTTTGATGGCGGGCTGTTCAAGCTGCCCACAGCGGTGACATTTTGGATTTTGCTGGAATTGGGGAGCGTGCAACCACGAAGAATGGACACGAATGATTGAGCCGCAAAAGATCACAGAGACCACAAAGAATTCAAATTACTATTGTGCTCTCTGCACTTTTTTGCGGCCAATTACGGACTTTATTCCGGTTTTGGTGGTTTTGATATTTCTCGGCGCATTGCTTTGGGCCAAGGAACAGGATCCATTTTCGCGCAAGTGGTTCACCCTTAAAACTTCGGATGGCAATTCCATTAAATGCGTTGTCGTGCTACCTAAGCCAGTCTGCCGGCGCCCCGTGGTAGTTTATGCGCATGGTTGGCGTGGCAACTTGATGAATGATGGGTCTGATCTGCGGCAGATGGCGGAGCTGGGGCTGGCGGTAATCAGTCTGGAATATGATCAGACCAACGAGGCGGCTTTTCCGGCGGAGATGATGGCGGTCCAAAATTATCTGGCCCGGCAAAGGTGGGCGAATACTAATGCGGTGGCATGGGTTGGTTTCAGTCATGGGGCCATCAACACTTTGAGTTACGCGCTCCAGTACCCGGCCGGCCAACCCCGTTTGCTGGTCCAATTGAGTGGCGCAGGTTTATCAGAACAGGAAACTGGCGACAATCTGAATTCGTTGCAATGCCCGGTTTTGCTGATTCATGGTGACCAGGACGAAATTTTTCCCGTAGCTGACACAAAGCGACTGGCTGCGATGCTTCAAACCAAAGGTGTGCCGGTTGCTTCGGAAATAATTTCCGGCCTGTTACATGGCATGGAGCCCGAACGAAGCGTGGTTTTTCGTAATATCGGTGAATACTGCCGGATGCAATTGATGGGCAAGGACGCGTGGGTGACTTATCATTCTATCGCGCAGTGGCAGGCGGAAGCGTCGCCGTTTTGGATGTTTTGTCTCCCGACGGCAGGGTGGGCAGTTGGTTGGTTGATTTGGTGGTGGAAGTTAGGGCGGCGTGGCAGCGCTGCCCTGCCAGCGAGGCCGATCGCGCGCAGTCAAATGATATTGCGATGGGTGGCAGGGGTGCTGGTCGTATGGGCTTTGACAGAAACAGCCGTTCATTTGCTTCCGCCGCACTTTGTGGTCAGTGAAAGGACGCTGGCCATTGCGCAGAAGGTCTTGGTGCAGCCGAAGGAGAAGGCTGATTTTGAGTTTTTGGCCGCGCAACCCATCTGGCACGGTCAAAAATTAAAGACGCTTTTGGATCACGTCGAACTCGCCAACTACAACCGCGAACTCATCAACTGGCTGTTGGAGGACAAAATTTACCGCGACTTCGTCCTATCTCCAGTCATCCACCCAGACCTCAACCCTAGCCTGAACTGGCGGCGCCCCTTATGGGAGGAGTTTTATCCGCGCATCCGGCATGAATCATCGCCAGAGGATGCGGCAAAGATCGTGGTGCGGCATCTGCGGGAGCGGGTGACGATCGCCAGGGTGCCGAATCTTCCGCACGATGTGCCGGACATTTGGTTGAAACAGATCACGGATGACGCGGGGTTTCAAATCATCACTGTGGCGGCGCTGCGGTCGGTCGGAGTGCCGGCGCATTTGGATACACAAGGGCAGGCGGAGTTTTATGATGGGAACAAGTGGCAACCCGCACCGCTACCCTCCGTGGTTAGTTGGCTGCAATGAGTTCGACATCGCACCAAAAAGCTTTGCCAACATTTGCATTTGTTGACTGACCGGCTTGCTCGCATTGGTTTCCCACGAGAGTACCAAAGCATGTGCAATTCCCATTTTCAACGCCACATGGCCGGACGTAAGATTTCTCTGTTCCCGTTGTGCCTTAATCCAGTCGCCAATGGTCTTCATGCTCTCCATCAACGGTTTATGCTGTGTTTCAACCTTTGACTTTTTGGCGTATTTCACCAGAATCGAGCGGTGTGCAATACCCAACAGAGCTACTCTCCTCCAAGGAGAGGGGGAAACGTTCACCGCTTCTTTGGAAAGACACGTCGCGGGTTGGCGAAAGGTTCTTCCCGGGCGGCAGGATGCCGCCCTCTACGTCAGGCCGGGAGGCCTGACGCTACTTGCAGGCGCCGGAGGCCTTTACGCGGGCGATGACGTCGGCCAGGGTGGTTTTGGCGAGGTCACGTTCCATGGCGCTTTGGGCGGAGGTGAAGATGACATCCAAGGCCTCCAGGATGCAGTGGCCGACGGGGCAGGCGTTGTTGGGTTTCTTGGACGGGGTGGCAAAGGATTCACAAGCTTCGACGGACCGGTAGATTTCCGCCAGATTGATGCGCTTGGGTGAACGGCTGAGGCGGGAACCGGCGCCCGCGCCGCGGCAGGTGTCCACCAGCCCGGCCTTCTGCAACGCCAGCAGCAGGCGGCGGATGATGACGGGATTGGTGTTGATACTGCCGGCGAGGGCGGCGGACGTGACGCGGTCGCCCTCCTGATAGGCCAAGACGGCGAGGACGTGGACGGCCATGGCGAAGCGGCAGCTGGTTCTCATAGGTTCACTTAACTTGCAGCTTTTAAGTAACCTTGATTATTACACTCGTCAAATCAATATGGCTCAGCGAAGGCCCGGTAACCGCAGACAGCTTCACTGGACACCGACCCGATAATAATACGGTCCGCCGTTCGTGGCGGTTGGGTCGGTATAGCTGGTCGTGCCGGCCTGGCCCACGAGGTTGCTATGAATGGCTGAGAAGGCCGGTTGCGCGGCAAAGTTGGTGGCGCGCAGGAGATAATAGGTGCGGGTATTCACGCTTTGCCAACTCACAGTCACCCCGGCCATGATGTTGGTGGTTGGCGGTGTGAACATGGCCAGAATGGAGGCGGGGTTGGTGGGATTCAGGCCGGCGATCCATTTCTGCCGGTTGTTCATGCCGGTGCCGTCGGTGTCCGTGAAATCAGCGGTGCCGTCCGTGGGCAGGCCGTATTGCTGCGCCCAGGCGTAAGACAGGACGGAGCCGGGCGTTTGATATTCGTAAGCGCCCACGTCCACCGTGCCGCCGACGATGCGCGGGTTGCCGTCGAAGTCGGTCGGGTTCGTGACGTAAGAATTATTGCCGGCGTTGATGCAGGGAGAGTTGGGTTGCAGATGAAAATCGCCGCTGGCTTCGTTCACAAACAACGGCGGGTTGGTGAAATTGCCCGAGCCGGAAACGGTCGGGATATTACAGGAGTAGACGACATTCTTGGAGCTGATGATGTTTCCGCCGGCGTTGTCATACACGATGCAGTTCGTGACCGCGCTGCCGTTCACGGCAAAGAGCGAAGCTCCGACCGGCGTCAAGTTGCCGACGACCGTGCAGCTTCTCAAGGTACCGCCCATGGCGGCGGGGCCGTTGAGCGAGGCGTAATTGCCGGTCAACAGGCAGTTATCCACGGTGGCCAGATAGGCGCCGCCGCCGGAGTTCGATGCCCGGTTGCCAGTGATGGCGCATTTGTCCAGCGTGGAATAGGCGGCGGCCCCGCCGAATTCCCCAAGGTTATTCGTGAAAGTGCAGTTGCTCACCAAGTTGGAATACGCGCCGCCGCCAAAACCAGAGGCCCGGTTGCTGGACATGAGGCAATTATTCAACACGCCCGCACAAGCGCCGCCACCATTGTTGGCGACATTATTGCTGAGCACACAAACGGCCAGCGTGCTGAAATAGGCACCGCCGCCATTGCCTGCGAAGTTACCCGCCATCAGGCAATTGCTCAGCGAGCAAAACCCGGCGCCGCCGCCGCCGCCCGAGCCCGCGATTTGCTGGCCGGAAACCGAATTCTTGATGAGGGTGCAATTGATGAGGGTGTTAGAAAATGCGCCGCCCCCCTGGGCGGCCGTGTTGTTGGTGAGGAAGCAATTGAGCAACGTGCCTTGAAAGGCGCCGCCGCCATTCTGATAGGCGAAACAATTGGCAATGACGCAATTGGAGACGATGGCGCCGGCGCCTTCACACCACACGCCGCCCCCGCTCAGCTCCCGCAAGGCGTCGCCGGTCCGGAACGGCGTGCTGCCGTTGGTCACCGTGAGGCCGACCAAGGCTGCGCCGTTGGTCAGATACACGCAACGAATGGCGGTGAGGGTGGACTGGCTGTGGAAACCTTGAATCAAAGTTGAGCCGGGCCCGTTCACACTTTGCACGGTGACAGCTTTGTCCACCGTCAGGCGATTCGTCGCGGCACCATACACTACACGGCCGCCGACCTGATATACGCCGTTCGACACCAGAATTTGGTCGCCGGCCACGGCCGCGTCAACGGCATCCTGGATGTTGGTCGCGGCGGTGCTCCAGTCCAGATAGGGCGATACCGGATTGGTACTGGTCAGCGCGACATAACGCACCGAGGGGGAAAGACTGGCTTGGGGCGTCAAGGCGGCGGTCCGGCTGAGGGCGGAACTCAACAGGTTGGTCACCACCACGACGTAGCCGCCGGCATCACCGGGTTGAACATTGGCGATGGTCAGCGTCGCTGTGGCCCTGCCGCTGATGCGGCCAGCATCGGCCAGCGGGGTGCCGTTAAAATACCATTGGAAGAACGGGGCCGTGCCGGTTACCAGCACGCCAAAGCTGGCGGTGCCGCCGAGCAACGCAGCCTGGCTCGCCGGCTGGCCGGTGAGCTGCACCGGATTCTGCACGGACAGGCTGGCCACCACGCTGGTGATGGAGCCGTAATCATTGGTGACCATCACCTGATATGTGCCGCTGTTGGTTGTTTGCACGTTGGTGAGGCTCAACGTCGACGCGGTGGCGCCCACCAGGTTCGAGCCGTTGAACTGCCATTGAAACGCCAGCGGGTCACTGCCGCGGGCGCCGGGATTGAAGGTGACCGTCTGCCCGATGGGAACTCCCAGTGATGGCAGCGGAGCGATGAACCAAGGAATTGATGAGGTGACCGTCAGCAAGGCAATTGAACTCGTAACGGATCCACCGGAGTTGTTCACGACCACATCGTAATTCCCGGCGTTGGTGGACTGGGCATTGGTGAGCGTCAGGGAAGCGGCTTGAGCCCATGAAAGATTGGTGCCATTGCAGCGCCATTGGTAGGACAACGAGCCGTTGGCACTGGTGGCGGAAACCGAGAAAACCACATTGGTCCCGGCGACCACCGACTGGCTTTGCGGCTGCGTGGTCAGGTTGGGCGGCAACAGGACGGTCAAATTACCGTAGAACCCTGAGGTAATGAGCTTCCCATATTGGTTGGTGATGGCCGTCACCGTATAGGAACCCGCATCACCCGCCAACACGGGCGAGATGACCAGCGGATTGTTGGTGGGATTGATATGACCATCGTCGGGAATATCAACCCCGTTTCTTTGCCAGTGAAACGAGATTGGCGCGGTGCCACCCACGAAGGCGGTAAAGGTGGCTGAGTCGCCGACGCAGGCAGTTTCGTTGATGGGGTCAATGGAGAGGGAATACGGCGGATAGCCAACCCAGAGCATGGCCGGCGGGCTGGTCGCCTGGCCATATTGGTTGGTAATCACCACCTGGTAGCGGTCCGAATCACTGGTATCAACATTGGCGATCGTAAACGTCAGACCGGTCCAGGCGGTGTCATTGGCTCCGGTATAACGCCCGCCGTCAGCGAGGTTGGTTCCATTCCTCCGCCACTGAAAATGGAACGGGGATGTTCCCGAAGCCACCGCTTGGAAATAGGCGGTATTTCCCACCGCAACCCATTGGTCAGCAGGTGAGAAGACGATGGTGGGGGGCAACAGCAGGGTCAAGGTGACGACGGCGCTGGTGTCCGCACCGTAATTGTTGGTCACGATCAGTTGGTACGAACCAGCGTCGGTGGTCTGGACATTGGCAAGGTTCAGATTCGTCGTGGTCGAGCCGCTCACGCGCCCGCCATCCACCAGTGGCGAGGCGTTGAAATACCATTGATAGCCCAACGGCGCGGTGCCGGTGGCCTGCACCGTAAAGCTGGCGTTGCTGTTGAGCAGAATGGTTTGGTCGACGGGTTGGGTGGTGATGCTGGGCGCACTGCCGGCGAACACGGCGGTCGGAAGCAGGTGCACCGTCGCGCAGAAGATAAATCCGGCCACCCAACGGTGAATGACATTCGATTTCATGCCCTAATGAGAGTATTAACAGACACTATAGGGGGCTGCCGGCTGAACTTCAAGTCCGGTCCAATGGCAAAGCATTCGTCTGGTTCAGATTTACATTTCCCCGGTTCAAGTTTGATGGCGGCTGGTTCAGGTTTGGATTCCCCGACTACACCAGCCTGTAGTCGTGGAATTCAAACCTGAACGGATGTGCCATGAATTTCATGGATTTCGCATGGTCAAAAATAACCACGTTGAAATTTAAAATTGAACGGAAATCATGCAGGTAATGAAACCTTAGAAATCTGGATCTGGTTCAGATTTGAAAGCTGAGGAATCAAAGGCACATTGGGCATCCGGACTCCACGCCACGCTTTTAACAACGTTTGGGTGGCCTTCCAACGCATTCTGCTAATTCGCCCCGCTCCAGGTCCCACAGCCGCACCGTCACGTCCAGCAGCCCTACAGGCCCACGACAGTGGTCACACGGCAGACCGGAGCAGTCTACGGCAACGGCGGTTCCTTAAATCAGCAGACATTTTCACCGTGGCCTGCCGGGGCATCTCCCAAATCACCGCCTTTGCGCCCAAGGCCGCCATTATACCAGCTTTCGACCAGCTCCGATCTTTGAGCAGAAATGGGCTATTGCCCATCATCAGTAAAAAATCTGGCACCTCATTGTCGGCCCTGACCGAACAGTTATATTCTTGGTATTCGTCCGGTGTTTTAAAATTTTCCACCAGCCCCATCAAAATGGTTTTTGTAAAACGCCGCAAACCCTTGACGGAAACCGCGCTTGAAAAGATTACCGCCACAATGGATGCAAAAAATACCTTCCGCCTCGAAAATGCCACCAAATTGATAGACCTCATTTCTTCGGATCTGCCAATCGACCAAGGTGTTCGTGATTATCTTGGTATTTGAAAGTGGCTTGTGCCTGCACACTTCTGAACGGAGACGTTTAAGCGGTACTTGGGGCCCGAGAGAGCCTCTGGACTGAGAAAAGACTGATCTCTGATCAGACAACGGCCGAGATTATATCATTTAAAACTCGTTCAGATTTAGATTTCCCCGGTTCAAGTTTGACTCTGACTGGTTCAGGTTTGAATTCCCCTCCTACACAGCCACGGACTAGTTCCGGAAACTGGCAGTCTGCACAGACCGCATTTGAGTGCTCGCAGAAATCCCGGACGATCTGCATCAAGCCCTGCTGCTGCGCCGCGCCTTTCAAGCTGCGCGCGTTGGCCGCGCCCAGCAAGCGTTGTCGCGCGAGCTTTAAAACCGAGTTGTCCTCCGCCGACGGCCAGGCCAGAAATCGTCGCTCCACTTCCCGCCGAATCCTGTCGCTGCCGCCCTCGTTCGCGCGTGTCCACAGCCATGGCAAAACGACGTTCACCGCGAGATCGGTGATGCGCGCTTCGCCCAGCAACGGCTGCGGTTTGGTCATGGAGGCGGACTGAAACGTCCAGTGCCACGACCAAAATTCATCCTGCTTCACCTGGAAAATTTGCTGCAATGAATCCAGCAGTGCCTGGTCTGGAATTTCCGCGGCGATCCAGCCTTCGATTTTTCCGGCGAGATTCCCGGCCGCGAGCCAGTGCGCGGCCAGCGCCAGCCGCCGCTGCGGATGGTTCGCCGGGCGCAGGCCGTGAAATTTCCAAACCGTGCGCGGCAGGGTGCAGTCGGCCAACGCATCGCGGTCGCGCCACCAGCAATCCCACGCGCGCCGCAGGAAGGTGTCGGTGTTCTTTTGCGAACGCGTCAGCTCCACCGGCAGCAGGCCGCTGACCCCCAGCATGCGCGCCTGCAAGGCGAACGCGGAATCCGCGCCGGGCGCCCAGCGCGATTTGGTTTCCGCCACGCCGAGCATGGGCCAGACGTTGTGCTTGTAGCCGAGGGCCCGGAACAGGTTTTCCCAGAGCGCCTGCTCCCAGCCGCAATGTTTGGCCCGGGCCAGGATCGCCGCCGCCTTGTTTTGAAAACGGACCTTCGCCGCGGACCGCAAAAGCCCGGCCAGTTGTTCCGGTGCCAGTTCACGCAACGGCGCACAGCACTTGCCGCGCAAGGCCTCCGGCAGGCCGGATTCATTTTCCAATGCGCGCGCGAGCTCCCCGATGGGCGCGTCCAGGACATTTTCCAGCGCCAGGACCGTCTCCGGCCCCTGGGCCTTCGATCTGGCGCCCGGACTTCCGTTCCAGATGACATGCAGGATGACGTTCTTGAAAGCCGGGTTCTGGTCGTGGCCATGCGCCCGCCAGCCGCCCGGTTGCAGATCAATCTCCACATCGCCCGCCACCGGCGCCGCCTCGCCAAACTGCAAAACCGCCCCGCGAAAATCCGGCCCGCCTTCAACACTGGCAAAGCCCGGGTGCAGCACCCGCACCGGTTTTCCATCCAAGGTCTTCAGGCCGCCGCGGTGGACCCGCTGGTGCTGCCAGACGGCTTGCAGCAATTTTTCCGGCGGCATCGGGCCAGCTTCATGCAGCGCCAGCACGGCCCGGCTGCGCTCCCGCCAGGCGGCGTAGAAGTTGTCGGCGCGGAAATCCATGCGCGGATTTATTCCCGGACGCCCCCCAAAGTCAAGCCCCGACGGATGGCGCCAGACGGCGATCGCCCGGGAAAAACTAATTTTGAACGCAACGGATTGGAATTTTGCCTGTTAAATGAACAAGTACGTTGAACTTTTTGTTCGCCGCAGCGGGATTTTTCCGGCTACAATACCGGAGATTTTAAAGGGCTGCCCAGTTTGATGATTGAAGTCTCCAATTTGACCAAGCGCTACGCCGGGCGCACGGCCGTGAACGATATTTCGTTCACGGTCGCGCGCGGCGAAATCGTCGGCCTGCTCGGCCCCAATGGCGCGGGCAAGAGCACGACCATGCGCGTGCTGTCCGGCTTCATGCCCGCGACCAGCGGCACCGTGCGCGTCGGTGGCTTGGATGTTTTTCATGATTCCGACGAGGTCCGGCGGCGCATCGGCTATATGCCGGAGAACAATCCGCTCTATCCCGACATGCGCGTCCGCGAATACCTGAAATATCGCGCCCGGCTCAAGGGCCTCGGCTGGAAAAAATCCCGCGACCGCGTGCAGACCGTCATGGAGCAGTGTGGTCTCACCGATGTGGGCCGCCGCGTCATCGGCCAGCTTTCCAAGGGCTACAAGCAGCGCGTCGGCCTCGCCGACGCGCTCGTCCACGATCCGGAGCTCATCATCCTGGATGAGCCCACCATCGGCCTTGATCCGCACCAGATCCGCACCGTCCGCGCCCTGATTAAAAGCCTCGCCGGCAAGCACACCGTTTTAATCTCCACTCACATCCTGCCGGAAGTGGAGATGATGTGCGGACGGGTGCTCATCATGCTCGACGGCCGCGTGGTTGCCTCGGACACCCCGGAGAACCTGCAGCGCCGCATGGCCGGCGGCAGCCAGGTCATCGCCGAGATCGCCGCCCCGGAGGCGGATTTGCGCGCCGCTTGGGAAAACCTGGCGGAGGTGCTGCAGTACGACTTGACGCCGTGCGAAGGTGAATTTTTCCGCTGCGCCCTCACGCCGCGGGACGGCAAAGACCTGCGCCCGCTCGTGTTCGCCCTCGCGCGGCAGAACGGCTGGGCCTTGCGCGAACTCACCCGCAGCCGCCATTCCCTCGAGGACATTTACGTCCAGGTCACCAAACCCGCCACGGAGGAGGCCGAATGAGCATCTTCCTGACACTGTTCCGCCGCGAACTCGGCACCTTTTTCTTTTCCATCACCGGCTACATCATCATTGCGGCCGTCACGGCGCTCACCGGCATGAGTTTTGTGGTCCTCCTGCAAAATCTCGGCAACGACCCCACGACGGTCCCGGTGACGGAAATGTTTTACGGCACATATTATTTCTGGCTGATCATCCTGCTCTCCACGCCGCTGATCACCATGCGCCTGTTCGCCCTGGAAAAGGCCGCCGGCACCTTTGAAACGCTCATGACCACTTCCGTGGGCGATGCGCAGGTGGTGCTGGCGAAGTTCCTGGCCGCGCTGTTCTTTTACATGGTCGCCTGGCTGCCGTTGCTGGGCTGCCTGTTCATCGTGCGCCATTTCACCCGGCAGGTGGCCGCGCTGGATGTTCATACCGTTGGCGGGATGTACCTCGGAATTTTCCTGATCGGCTGCCTGTTTCTCTCGCTCGGCTGCTTTGCCTCCTCCCTCACGCGCAGCCAGATGGCGGCGGCGATGATCAGCTTTGTCCTCGGCGTGGGCCTCTTCTCCCTGGGTTTTCTGGCGCTCGCACTGCCGGCCAGTTCCGAAACGTCGACCCAGGTGATCGCCTATTTCAACCTGTTCAACCAGATGCATGATTTCGCCCGCGGCGTGGTGGACACCCGGTCGGTCATTTTTTATGTGACCACCACGTTTCTGTTTTTGTTCCTGACCCTGCGGGTGGTGGAAAGCCGCCGCTGGAAATAAATGAACACCGCCCTGAAATCCAGGCCCAGTTTCTCGCCGGCCAGCCGCTGGAAGATCGGCTTCGACGTGGTGCTGCGCACCGTCCTGGTGGTCGCCGTGGCCGGCATGGTGAATTTTCTCGGCGCCCGGTTCTACCACCGGTTCTATCTCAATGAACAGACGCGTGTGGAATTGTCCACGCGCACGCTCGCGCTGCTGCATTCGCTCACCAACCACGTCGAGGTCACGCTGTATTATGACACCCATGACCCGGAAAACTTCTACCCGGACATCGTCGACCTGGTCAACGCCTACCATGACGTAAATAACAACATATCCTTGCGCACCGTGGACTATGTCCGCGATGCCGTCACCGCCATGAAGGTGAAGGAAAAGTTCAATCTGCCTGGCTCCATAGCCACCCCCAATGCGCCGCCGGCCAAGGATTTAATCATCTTTGCCTGCGGCGACCGGCATGATGTCGTCCCCGGCGAGGCGATCGTCCAGTTCAAGCGGGTGCCCCTCACCCCGAATGATTCGAATTTTGACCCGAAGGAAAAGCGGATCCAATTCATGAAGCGGCCCGTGTTGTTCAATGGCGAGGTGATGTTCACCTCCAAGCTGCTCGCCCTCTCCCACGCCCAGCCGCTGAAGGCCTATTATTTAAAGGGCCACAGCGAGCCATCACTCGACAGCACCGAGAACGGTGGTTATCGAAAATTTGCGCTCCAGCTCGCGCAAAATGACATCCTGCTCAACAATCTTGAATTGTCCGGCGACACGGACGTCCCCGTGGACTGCAGCCTGCTGGTCATCGCGGGGCCGATGACCAAACTGTATGAACCCGATCTGCAAAAGATCGACCGCTATCTGACGGAAGGCGGCAAGCTGATGTTGCTTTTCAATTACTACTCCCGGCGGCAGCCGACCGGCTTGGAACCCATTATGCAGCGCTGGGGCGTCAATGTCCTGCCGGACTATGTGAATGATCAGGCAAGCTCCGGCAACGACCAGGTGGTCATTGTGCGCAATTTCAATGAGAAGACTTTCGTCAATCCGCTCACCGAACTCTGGTTGGAAATGGCCCTGCCCCGGGCCCTGGTGAAAAGCGGACCGGCCACCGCGCCAACCGGGGGACCGCAGGTGGATGCGCTGGTGAGTTCAAGCGATACCTCGGCGCTGGCCGACGACCAATCCACCGGGCCCCGGAACTATCCGTTGATCGCGGCCATCGAACAGAAGCCGGTCGCCGGCGTGACCGCCCCGCGCGGCAACACGCGCATCGTCGTGGCGGGCGACTCATTTTTCTTGGACAATGAATTGATCGAGGCCGGTGCCAACCGTGATTTTCTCAACTACGCCGTCAACTGGCTGTGCGACCATGAACAACTGCTCAATGGCATCGGCCCCCGCCCGGTCACCGAATTCCGCCTCGCCCTTTCCGCGCACCAGCTGAAACAGCTCCGCTGGCTGCTGCTGGGTGCGCTGCCCGGCGGCGTGCTCGTCCTGGGCTGGCTGGTCTGGCTCGTCCGCCGCAAATGAAATCCAACACCACCACCATCTGGCTCGTGCTGGCAGCGATTCTCGCGGCCGCGGTCTGGTTTGTGGAAAAGCATCTCCAGCCAGCCACCCAGCCGGCCAACGCCCTCCTCGCCGGCCTGCGCGCGGCGGACGTCACCTCCATCCAGATCACCCCTCCCGGCGGGCGTGAAATCAGTGTCAGCCGCACCAATAACAACTGGTTTTTGGAAAGACCGGTCGCATATCCCGCCCAGGCCACCGCCATCGAACCCCTCCTGGCGGCGCTGGAAAAACTTACGCCCGCCCTGCGCCTCTCCGCCGCCGAGACCTCGCTGCACAAGAATGCAGACGCCGAATACGGTTTTGAAAACCCGCAGTTCACGCTCGATATCAACGTCGGCGAACAAAGCTGGCATCTCAAGATCGGCAAATATACCGCGCCCGGCGACGGGGTGTATGTCCGCCTCATCGGCGGTGCCGGCTTGTATGTGACGGATGTGAACTGGCTGCAATTATTGCCCCGCGATGCCAACGCCTGGCGCGACACCGCCCTCGTCGCCGATGTCAGCGCGGTGGACTGGCTCGTCATCACCAACGGGGCCAAGGCCATCGAGCTCCGGCGCGATCCCACCAACCGGCTCTGGCGCATGCTCCGCCCCTTGCAGGCCCGGGCGGACAGCGCCTACATCACCGCCGCCCTCCAGCAGTTGCGCTCCGCCGCGGCCACGCGGTTTGTCACGGATGACCCGAAGGCTGACTTGACCGCCTTCGGCCTGTCGCCGGTTGAACTTGATGTCTGGCTTGGGCATGGCACCAATCTTATCGACGGCCTCCACGCCGGGAAAGATTCGCCGGACAATCCCGGCCAGCTGTTCGTGCGGCGCGACGGCTGGAACTCCGTCGTGACCGCCGCCAACGAGGTCGTCGCCCCGTGGCGCGGTGATGTAAATGCCTTTCGTGACCCGCACCTGCTGCCCATCACGGGGTCCGTCGCCGAGATCGAGGTGCGCGGCCCAAATAATTTCACCCTGCAACGCCAGGGTTCGAACCAGTGGGCCGTCGCCGGTGAAAAATTTCCGGTGGACATGGAAAACCTGCAGTTGTTCGCCCGTCTGCTGGCCAGCCTGCGCATCACGGAGTTCGTGAAGGATGTTGTCACCGGGCCGGATCTGCAGGGCTTTGGCCTGGCACCGACGAATTCAAGCCGCATCACCCTGCGCACCGTGGCCGGCGACACCAACACGGACATTGCCAGCATCATTTTTGGGGCAACCGAGACCAACAAGGTCTTCGTCAAACGTGACGATGAAGCCTTCGTTTACGCGCTGGCGCAGGCGGATGTGGACCAGCTCCCGCATGCCGGCTGGCAGTTTCGCGACCGTCACATCTGGAATTTTTCCCCGACCAACGTCGCGCAGATCACGCTGCACCAGGACGGCAAGACGCGTCAGGTCATCCACAACGGCTTCCAAAAATGGACGTTCGCGCCCGGCTCACAGGGCATCGCGGACCCGGTCGGCCTGGAGGAATCCGTCAATCAGTTCAGCACGTTGACCACCGCCCTCTGGCTCGACCGGAACTTTACCGTCACCACCCCCGGCCAATACGGGCTCGGCACCAACAGCCCCCAGATCACCTTTGAACTGAAGTCCGGCGACAAGCTCTCGGTGGATCTCGGCCGGGAGGTCAGTCCAACCGCGCTCGCCGCAGTGACGTTGGATGATGAACGCTGGGTCTTTGTGCTTCCGCCGGCGGTGTACCAACTCGTCGATCTGTTCCTTAAAATCCCGCCTGGTACGCCCTGACTTATGCCCGGCTTTTGGCGTAAATGTCGTATCGCATTTCGGTGGGCGCGTTATTGCCTCTGGCTGCTCCTGGTGCTGGCGCTGCTCGCGCTGGCTTGGATCAATGTCGTTGGCTTCCCCGGTTTTGTGAAGCAACGCGTGCAGGCCGCCCTGCAGGATCATGGCGTAACTTTGGAATTCTCCCGGATGCGCTGGCGGTTCATCCATGGCATCGTCGCCGAAAACGTCATCATCGGAGACCGGCAGGTCCGCTCGGACAAGCCCGTGTTCACCGCCGGGCAGATTCAGCTCCGCCTCGACTACGGCGCGCTGGCACATCGAAAATTCCAGCTCACCGGCGTGGTCGTGCGCGACGGCATCTTCACCCTGCCCGTGAACCCCACCAACCGGCTTGTGGTGTTGAACCTGCAGGCCGAGGTAAGCTTCCGGCCGGATGAGACCTGGTCGCTGGACGAGTTGCGTGCGGATTTTTCCGGGGTGAAAATCCGGCTTGCCGGGCAGGTGGCCCATGCCCCCGAATTATTGAAATGGCAGGTCTTTGCCGGCCAAAAAACCAGCAGCCGGAGCGCCCTGGCGCACCCGCTTCAGGACCTGTCCACCACGCTGGCGAAAATCCGGTTCGACCAGCCGCCGCAGATCAACGTCACGCTGCATGGCGACGCCCGCGATGTTCATTCCTTCCTCTTGTTCGCCAATGCCAACACGCCGGCGGTCACCACCCCGTGGTTTTCCGCGCGCGGACTCCAGCTCGCCGCCAGCCTCGCCGCGCCCGCCGATGCCCCGGCCAATTCAGATGCATCCCTCGATTTCTGGACCAATGCCCTGCCGTTTCGCGTTGCCTGGACCGTGCGCGCAACCCAGCTCGCCCTGACGAACCTCGACGCCGGCACGGTCGAATGCGACGGCATCTGGAGCGCGCCGCAACTCGCCCTCTCCCGGTTGTCCGCCCACCCCGGTGGCGGCGAGATCAACCTCTCCGCCGCCCTGGACGTCACCACGCGTGAACTGGCGTTCACCAATGCCTCCATCTTCGACCCGCATCTCCTCAAACCGTTCCTGCCGGCAGCCGCCCGCGACCGGTTGGCTGACATCTTATGGACCCGGCCACCGTCGCTCACCCTCGATGGCCAGCTCACCTGTCCCGCCTGGACCAATCGCACGGTGGACCTGTCCGAACTGATCGGGCCGGCGTGCGTGCTGCACGGTGTCGTCGCCAGCACCAACGCCGTCGTCCGCGGGCTGACCGTGGAGCTTGCCCGGACACATTTCAACTACGCCAATCTCATCTGGAGCGCGCCTGACCTGCAGCTGGCGCTCGGTCGCACCCACCTGGCGATCAGCGCCGAGGCCAGTGCCGCCACGGAAAACTTCCGCGCCGCCCTGCGCGGATATCTGGACGCCGGGACCGTGCGGCCTTTCCTGCCCACGAACCTTTCCGCCCCGCTTTTCCGCCTGGTCAGGCTGGACGAACCGGTGGCCCTCGACTTCGCCAGCGCCGGCAATCTGCTGAACCTCCCTTCCATCTCCGCCACGGGGCATGTCGCCGTCACCAACGTTTCGATCCGCGAACAAGCCTACGAAAGCGTGGTGGCGGACGTCGTCTATTCCAACCGCGTCCTGCAATTGCTGCACCCGGAATCGCGCCGCGACCACGGCACCCAGATCATGACCGCCGATTCCGTCGTGCTGGACTGGAATGCGGGCATGTATTTCTTCAAGAACGGCTTCAGCACCACCGACCCCATGGCCGTGGTGCGCGCCATCGGCCCCAAGACCGCGGCCATTATCGCGCCCTACCATTTCTCCTCGCCGCCCACCGCGCGGGTGAACGGGCAGTTGCCGCTGCGCGACCTCAACCGCGGCCGCGACCTCGACGGCACGGACATGACCTTTGAGATCCTCCATGGCGGACCGTTCCAATGGTCAAAACTTTCGACCCCCAACATCACCGGCATCGTCCACTGGACGGGCCAGCAGCTTTATCTGACCAATGTCGCCGCGGACTTTTACGGCGGCACCACCCATGGCAACGCCAGCTTCGACTTCCGCCCGGTCGGCTACGACTGCGATTTTAAATTCGAGGTGTTCATGACCAACGTGGACGTTCATCTCCTCGGCGAGGCACTGTCCACCAACCAGTCCAAGCTCATCGATGGCCGGCTCGCCGGGCATCTCGCCGTCACCGACGCCGACACCCGGACCTGGCGCTCCTGGAACGGCTACGGCGATGCCAACCTGCACGACGGCCTCCTCTGGAGCATCCCCATCTTCGGCTTTGCGTCACCGGTGTTGAACACCGTCACGCCCGGACTCGGCAACAGCCGCGCCACCGACGCCGCGATGAAATTTGTCATGACCAACGGCGTCATCCGCTCCGACCTCCTGGAGATCCACACGCTCACCATGCGGCTGCAATACGCCGGCACCATGGACCTGGAGCAGAACGCCAACGCCCGCGTGACCGCGCAGTTCATGCGCAACACCCCGGTCATCGGCTCGGTGATCAGCCTGGTGCTCTTCCCGTTCAGCAAGATATTTGAATGCCAGGTGACCGGCCAGATTTCGGAACCCACCGTGACGCCGATCTATTTCCCGTTCTCCAAATATCTCCTCCATCCCATCCACACCTTCGAACAGATAATTCCCGACGCGCCGAAAGGTTAGATCAAAAAAATGTTTCGTTTACGGGGCGGTGCAGCTCGACACGGTTATTAAAAGCGGGGCGTCGGCCCGTTTGGAGTTCCGCCTTTAGGCGGCCAAGCGGGTCATTTCACCCGCACCGCCTAAAGGCGGAACTCCGAACCAGGACAGTGGTAAAATCTTCCGTTTACGGCTCGGCCAAAATCGCCGCGCGCTGTTTCTGGTACTCTTCCGGCGTAACCTGGTCCGCCTTGTACTTGGCCAGCAATTCCTGAAGCTTCTGCTGCTTGTCCATGCTGATCGGCAGTGGCGGCGCCATCCCGATCGGCGCGGGCGCGATCACCGTCTGCGCGGCCGGAGCCGCCGGGGCCGCCACGGCCACCGGCGCCACCGGGGCTGGTTTCGCCATGGGTGCCGGCGTTGCCGCCGGTGCGGCGGGGCTCACCGGCGTGACCGGCGTGGCCGCCGACTCCTCAAACAAAGAATGCGCCAGGGCTTCGCGCGCCTTGGCTTGCGCCGGCGTGTCGCCATTCGCCGCCGGCAGGCTCGGGGCGCTCTCCACCGCGACGGGCTGGGGCGCGGCCACCGGCTTGGGAGATTCCAGGTTGGCCTTGACCTGCTTTTTGGCGGCGGCCACCTCTGCGGCCTTTTGATCGGCGGCCTTCTTGGCGGCCGCTTTCTGCGCCTTGGCATCGGCGGCGGCCTTGTCCGCCTCCGCCTTGGCCTTGGCTTCATCCGCTGCTTTTTGTTGTTTCGCCGCTTCCTTCTGCGCCTTCACCGCGGCTGCTTTCGCCGCCTTGTCGGCTTTCGCCTTCGCTTTGGCATCGTCGGCGACCGGCGACATCTTGGGCTCATCCGCCGGCTTCACTGCCGGGGCCGCCGGTACGGGCTTATCCATCGTCGGCTTCACCGGCGCGGCAGGCGGGTTGGTGACCGGTTCCTGCGCGCTGATTTCAAACAACTTCGCCGTCAGCGCTTCACGCGCCTTCGCCTGCGCCGGATTGTCCTGGGCGCGGACGGTCAGGGCCGTGCCCATGGCCAGCACACACAGAACAAGGGAAAATTTGGAAACTTGCATGACGATTTCTTACGCCAATTTGCCACCGGAAGCAACTGCTTTTCCGGTCGGTGCGAACAACCGCCGCCACACGAACGGCACCGGACACGCCACCAGCGACTTCAATAATATCCTCCACACCTCCCCGCGCGAAATCTTCACCCGCGCCCGCAATTCCCCCGCGTCCGCCCGCCGCAGCTTCGCAATCGTCCGCAGCCCGAACAAGATCGGCCACGCGCACGCCAGCCGCACCCGGAATTGTCCGTACGGCAGCGTGTTCGTGTAATGCCACCCCGCCGCCAGATGCGCCTCCGCCTGGTCCAGATATTCCTGGAACAACGACTGAAACTTCTCCGCGTTCACCGGCGAAAACAGCACCCCCGGCAGCAGCTTCGCCTCCTCCAGCCGCTGCGTCGGCAGATAACACCGCCCGTTTTTCAAATCCGCCGGCAGGTCCCGCAAAATGTTCACCAGTTGCAGCCCCTTCCCAAAACGGATGCCTTCCGCGATCAGCCGCTGCTCCTCCAGCCGCGCGTCCGGGAACAGGTGCGCCCGGCAGATCTTCGTCCAAAACTCCCCCACGCACCCCGCCACCCGGTACGTGTAATCATCCAGCTCCGCCGCCGTCTCCAGCGCGATGATCTTTTGATCCAGCGACCGCGACGACGCCGCGCCCAGGCTCCCGAACAGCAGCAGGTCCAGCTCCTGACCGCTGATGATCGTCGTCAACACCTCGCGCACCAGTTTCAAATCCGCCGGCGACAATGCCGCCAACAGCGCCAGGCCCGCCTCCACCTTTTCCAACAGCACCCGTTCCGCCGCCGAACCCTGCTGCTGCGCCAGTTCGCCAAAATTCAACGGCGCGCCGCCCAGGCCCAGAATCCGCTCCCGCAACTTCTGCAACGCCGCCAGCCGTTGCGTCAGCGGCACGATCTCCGTGTCCGCAATCGTGTCCGACGTCCGCGCCAGCAGATACGCCAGGCCGATCTGCCGGCGCACCTGCGCCGGCAGCACCCGCAACGTCAGGTAAAACGAACGCGACGTCGCCTTCAGCAGGTCATTAAATTCATCGGCCATCAATTCGCGAAGCATAAAACCTTTCTCCGCCCGCGCGCAAACCAAACCCGCCCTCCGCCGCCCCGGTGGCCGTACGCCAGTACCCCGGAACGCCAAACTCTGATTCGGCACGGCTCACCCCGTCGCCCGCCTCCTAATTTGTAGCAGCCGACGTAAGGAGGCTCTAACCTCCTCCCCATTCTTATTTGGCGCCGATCATCGGCTTGGTGAAATTCGTGTCTCACGGTGGCCGTACGCCAGGGTGCGCATTCGTCATTCGTCATTTTGTTTTGCCTGTCCCCCGATAGCCGTACGCCAGTACCCCGTGCCCCCGGTGGCCTGTGCGGCATCGCACAAAAACTTCTAAGGCTAATAAGGGCTAACCAAGGCTAACGGCCCTTGATATCCAAGCCCTTGCGCAAGCCGATTTGCCGGCTCGTCCAGCCGCCCGGACCTGAACACTTGAAACGGACCACTGACCACTGGACACCTCGCCCCGCCACCAGCAACGAGCAACCAGCTACACCCGATGGCCCGTGCGGCTCGCACCCGTACGCCAGTACCATTATGGTTTCGTCATTCGTCATTCAATGGTTTCGTCATTCGTCATTCAACTTTGACCGCCATCCTGCCACACCCAGTTAGACAAAGGCTGTCCAACCCCCACCTCAACTAAAAACTAAAAATTAAACACTAAAAACTGCCTTTCGCCCCCAGTATACCCCGCCCGCAAAAAACCTTCATTCCGAATAGATTCCGATTTATACCGACTTCATTCCGACTTCATTCCGTCCGCCGCCCGCCCTTCGCCACAGGGGGAGAAGGTGCCCGCAGGGCGGATGAGGGGGAGGCCCCGATTGCCCGTGCGGCATCGCACCCGCCCGCGCCCCCAACTCATCAACCCACTAATTCATTAACTCACTCATTGATTGCGCTCCCCCCATTGGCGCACACTGTTTCCCCGCGCCCATCATGCAAAACCTGCCCCACCCCCACAACCGGCAACTCGAAGCCGTCGAAGGCTGGCTCGGCCTGGGCAACTGGCGGGAAGCCGAGGCCGAACTCGCCAACCTCGATCCCCGGTACCGGCTGCATCCCTTCGTCCTCGAACTGCGTTACAAGATCTGTGAGCAATCCGGGCAATGGGACCAGGCCGTGGCCGCCGCCGAAAGCCTCCGCGCCGCCCTGCCGGACAACCAATGGGGCCATTTCTACCTCGCCTACGCCCTGCACGAACTCAAGCGCACCCAGGCCGCCCACGACACCTTGCTGCCCGTGCTGTCGCAGTTCCCCCAACACTGGCTCATGCGCTACAACCTCGCCTGCTACGCCTGCCAGTTGGGCCGGCTCGACGAAGCCGTTATCTGGCTGGCGAAGGCCGTCGCCCTCGCCGGCAAAAAAGAAATCCGCTCCCTCGCCCTGGCCGACCCCGACCTCAAACCGCTCTGGCCCAAGATCAAGAAGCTTTGATTATCCACCGGAGCGCCGGCAAATCAAAAACTGTAGGTGGACAATGTCGCGCGGCGACGTTGTCCGCCCGCGCCGCAGGCACTTTGAGGCATGGAATCCACTTTGACACCCGGATGTCACCAACCGCCCAGTTTGTCCCAACGCGTCATGGACTGCGGCGGGAAGCGCAGCGCCACGCCGCTTTCGCCCGCAAACGCGTCACTCAAACCCGAAAGCCGCCCGCGCCCGCCCTCTGGGATTCCTCATCCCCGGCGTCGCTTCCGGCAGCCTGAAGGGATTCAGTCATTCAGCTCCGCAACCGCGGGATTGCCACGACATCGGCATGGCTGCGTTGGGTTAACCACCCAACAAATGCACCAACCCTGAAGGCGGTTGCATCATTTCCGATCAATCAAAAACTGGGCGCAACAGAATGCTCCGGCCACTCCGCTGGGTTGGTGGTGCTGCGAGCAGCACGAGTTTGATCTCCCGAATCCCAGGAGGAAAACCTTGAGGGCGTGGTGACCCGGTTCAGTGGAGTAAATCGGTGAACAGCAGCAGCCCCTGATCTTGCCGGAAATGATCGAACTGCTTCAACTGGTCCGTGCGGTCCACGTATTTCCGGATGCTGTTGTCGGAGAATAGCGTGTTGTAGTAGCCATTTTGATGGCATTTCGGCGCGCCAAAAAAAGTTCCAAGATAAACGTTGTCATCCCCCGAGTCCCAAAAGAAAACGTCCGCGGCCACGCAAAACGTCACGTTGGTCCAGGTCAGCTTGCGGGGAGCCAGATAGGTATAGGAACATTCCACGGTCGCCGAACCATCGGCGGGGTTCCAAGCGGACCAGCCGAAACTGGCATTCGCCGGGCCGGCAACCGAAAACCGGTCCGAGCGGCGGGAGGGACAATAGGGGATTCCCGGCGCAATCGGCAGAAAACCTTGCGCCATCAAGACGCCGATATCCACCGGCTGGCCGTAGGCCATCATGTTGGCCGTGGTGAGAGTTTTTTCCCCCGGCCAGTGAGTGGTCCAATAGCCCATCGGCAACATGGCGTTGTAGTCGTCGGCATAAGTAATCGTGGCCAAACCGATTTGGCGGAGGTTGCTCATGCAATTCACCCGCCAGGCGCGCTCTTTGGCCTTGCTCAACACCGGCAACAACAGGGCCGCCAGAATGGCGATGATGGCGATCACCACCAGAAGTTCAATCAAGGTAAAGGCGCGCTTGTGCCACATAGGCAAATTTGACCCTGTCAACCACGCGGGCAAATGATCCGGGTCACGGATTGCGCCCGGATGGTTGAGCGTTGAACGCTGAGGACAAAGACCGTCAGCAGCCAGATTTGAATGCGAATTGAGTTCATATACCTACTGCTCGCCGCCAGAGAGCAGATTCTTTCAAAAAGTTGTTGTCTTTAAGAATTACCGTTGTAATCTCAAACAAATTACAATTGTAATCTTATACTGTTTATGAGCCAGACCCCGCGCATATCGGAAACGGAATGGGAAGTGATGAAAATCTGCTGGGCCCGGTCGCCCGTCACGGCCCAGGAGATCATCGAGACGCTCGCCGCCCAGGACGACTGGCACCCCAAAACCGTGAAGACCCTGCTGAACCGGCTCGTCAAAAAGCGGGCGCTGGGCTTCAAAAAAGAAGGCCGCGCCTATCTTTACGAGCCGCTGGTGGCCGAACAGGACTGCATCACGGCCGAGAGCCAGTCCTTTCTCGACCGCGTCTTTGACGGCGCGCTGCAGCCGATGCTCGCGCACTTTGTCGCGAGCCGGAAGCTTTCGCCCAAGGAGGTGGCCGAACTCAAAACCCTGCTCAAGCAAAAGGATAACCCATGAACCCGCATCCCGTTTTGGAAAACGATCTCAACTGGTTGCTCAACCATTCGCTGCAGGCGGGGGTGTTGGTGCTGTTGGTGTTGCTCGGGCAACGAGTTTTCCGGCGCCAGCTCACCAGCCGCTGGCGCTTTGCGCTGTGGTGGATCGTGCTCATCCGGCTGCTGCTCCCGTTCGGCCCGCAAAGCTCGTTGAGCGTGTTCAATTTCTTCTCGCCGTATGTGAAAGTGGAAGGCCCGCGATATTCCGCGCCCGCCCCAATCATTCCTTTGGCAAAAACCGGCTCCATCCCGGCCGCTCCCGCCGGTCTGCCACCGGTGCAAAACGAACCGGCCCAAGTCAAAGGCGATGTGGCACCCGCACCGTCGGTAGTGGCGATGAACGCGCCGCCGCAAATGCCCGAAACAGCTCCGATTCCGCCGGCTGCCATTCCGATTCCGGCGGTCAGCCGTCTGGTGGTGCGTCCGCCCACGCTCAGCCTCGATGACTATTTGATCCCCGGTCTGGCCGGGTTGTGGCTTGCCGGCGTGCTGGTGCTGGTCGGGATGGTTGCCCGGCAGTTGGTCAAATTTAACCGCCGGCTGGCCCGGGCATCCGCACCGGCAGACCCCAGGCTCCAGGAACTGCTGGACGATTGCCGGCGCGAGTTCGGGCTGGCGCGGCGCATCGAGCTGCTGGAAACCGAAGCCGTGCAAAGCCCGGCCCTGTTCGGCCTGGTCCGGCCTCGATTGCTGCTCCCGCGCGGCATGGGCGGACAATTTTCGGAACGCGAACTGCGCTACATCTTCCTCCATGAGCTCGCGCATGTAAAACGCGGCGACCTCTGGCTGAACTGGCTCGTGACCGCGCTGCAGATCATGCACTGGTTCAACCCGCTCCTCTGGCTGGGGTTTGCGCGGCTGCGGGCCGACCGGGAACTGGCGTGCGATGAACTCGCGCTGCTGCGGGCCGGCGACCAGGCCGGCACCGCCTACGGCGAAACCGTCGTCAAGCTGCTGGAAAATTTGAGCCGGCCCGCCACCATCCCGGGACTGGTCGGGATTTTGGAGGACAAAAAGCAGATGCGGCGGCGCATTTCGATGATTGCCAATTTCCGCAAGCCGGGCCGCTGGTCCGTGCTGGCGGTGTTTTTGCTCACCGCCATGGCGGCCGCGGCCTTGACCGACGCGCAGTCCGGCAAGCAGCCGCCCAAGGCGGCGGAAGAACCGGGAACTCTGTCCACCAATGCACCGGCCGCCACGCCGCCCGCTACGCTGCCGTATCCCAAGCTGTCCGCGCCCGGCTTCACCAACTCACTATCGCGGGCGGATTTGACCGGCACCGTTTCGGCCGAGGGCGGCGCGCCGCTGCCCGCGCCCGCCACGGTGTTCATCGCCACGGCCGCGCCCAAAACCGGTTCGAGCACCTTTTGCCCGTCCTGCTATGCGGATTGCAGCAAGCATGCGCAGACGGATGCGGCGGGCGGTTTCGCGATCACATCGCTGGATTCCCAACTGACCTTCCAACTGCTCGCCGTCGCCAAGGGCTGCCAGCCGAAATACGTTTCCAAAGTCGATCCGCTGGATGGCACGCCGGTGAAGATCGAGCTTGATCCCATCGAAGCCGCTGACGCCGCGCCGGGCCAAAGCCTCCGGGGCCGGGTCGTAAACCAAGGCGGCAGACCCGTCGCGGGCGCGGTGGTTGATGTGCAGGGCTGGGAAACCCGGAACGGCGGCGGCATGTGGGGAACGTTGCCGGGCATTGATCCGCGGGCGGTGACCGATGAGAACGGGGATTTTTTGATCACTTCAAAAAAACCTTTCGAATTGCTGACCGTGCGGGTCTCGGCGCGGACCTATGCGGAAAAGAATTTCAATCGCCTCTCCAGCGGCGCGGAGCGGCATGATCTGGTGTTGACCGAAGGCGCGGCGCTCAAGGGCCGGGTGCTATTGGATGGCAAACCAGTGGGCGGCGTCTCCGCTGGCGTCTCCGGAACAGAGCGCCAGTCGGGCGTGTTTCTGGGCCACTTCGAGGTCGGCACCACGGAACAGGGTGAATTTCTTTTCTTAAACCTGCCGCCGGACGGCGATTTCCAGCTCTACACGGTCATGCGCACGATGAAACAATCCGGGGCCGTCCCCGAGCAACGGATTCACACCGCCCGGGATGGCGAGACGACCGATGCCGGGGACCTGGCCGTGGCCCCGGCGCATCGCCTGGCCGGGCGCGTGGTGCTGGCCGATGGCCAGCCGGTGCCACCGAAGACGCGCCTGCTCATTGCCCGTGATGATGTCTGGGATTCAACGCCGGTGATGCTGCCCAGCGATGGCACTTTTGACGCGGCGGGCATACCCGACGAAACGGTCACCGTGAGCGTCCGCGTCAAAGGCTATCATCTGTCGGCCCAGAATCTGAGTGTGGACCTGATGAACCCCTTCCGGCTCATCGGGCGCGTGGATCGCGACCTCACCAATTTGGTCATCAAGCTGGAGCCCGGACCGGACCCGCGGCCCGATTACAGTCATATTGACCCGGAGTACGCGCAACTGCGCACCCGCACTTTGCGCGGTGCTGAAAGCGCGCCGGATCATTCCCGCGACTGGCTGGTCGCGGGGCAGGTCCTCGACCGCGAAACGAAGCAGCCGATCCAAAATTTTCAAGCGACCCCGGGGCAGAAGGATGATAATGACCAGACTTCCTGGAGCACGCTGCGGGCGGTGGCGGGAACGAACGGCTGGTATGTCACCTATGTCAGCAAACGCGTGACGCAGCCGCTGCTCAAAGTGGAGGCGGAAGGTTATCTGCCCACGGTCCGGCCGCTTTATCCGCTGGACTCCACCAACGTGGATATTTCGTTGCAGAAAGGTTCCGGCCCGGCCGGCCGGGTCGTAATGCCCGATGGCAAACCCGCCGCGGGCGCAGGCGTCGTCCTGCTGGACAACGGATCGAGTCAGGCCGGGCTCAGTCCCGATGGCGAACTCACCGGATATGCGAACCGGGCGGCGTTGCACATCGCCGATACCAACGGCGATTTCGCCTTCAAGCCGGTCTGGGGAATGAGAACACTGGTGGCCGCGTCAGCCAACGGCTTCGCGCAAGCCAGCGTGGCAGCCTTCGCGACCAATGCGACCCTGGTGCTGCAGCCGTACGGCAAGATCAGCGGCACCTTGCAGCGCGGGGCCCGGCCGGGCACGAATGAAAGCCTGGGTGTGATGTTTGCCGGTCCGGATGCGCTCCGGGTGAATTTGTATTCGTTTGGAAAGATCGATACCGGCAAGGATGGACGTTTCAGTTTTGACCGGGTGCCGCCCGGGCATCTGCAGATCTACAGCAGCCATCCGCTGGCGGGGCCGCTGGGAGGCTCGGGGGCCACGACCAGTGATCCGGTTCAGGAAGTCGATGTGCTGCCGGGACAATCGCTGGCAGTAAACATCACCGCCGCCCCCCGTGAGACAGACCAGACGGACTATTCCTATCGCCCGCCGTCGCCCAAGCCGGTTCCGGGTGAACAGATCAAAGGCGTCGTCTTGTTGCCGGATGGCCAGCCGGCGGTGGATGCCGATGTCGCCCTGCAAGTCGAGGGGATGTATCTCGGCCTGGGCCGGGCTGCCTTCAGCGGCAACGGCCGCAATGACGGAACGCAGGTGAGCGCGGGAGCCGATGGCAGTTTCACCCTGCCGCTGTACACCAACGCGCAATCGGTCATCGCCCTGAACGAGGCGGGCTATGCCCAGGTGTCGCTCGAGCAGTTGAAAACGCAGCCCACGATCACGTTGCAAAAATGGGGGCGCATCGAGGGCACCCTGCGCATCGGCCATCATCCCGGCACGAACGAGCTCGTGAGCTTGTCCGGCCCGCCGCCGCGGTGGTCGAAGCGCTCCATCCGCCCGGCGGGCTCGACGAACACCATTGATTTCACCAACACCAGCCCCGTGGCTCCGCTCCCGCCGCCGCTGTATGACTCCCGGGCGTTCGAGGCCAAAACCGATGACCAGGGACGGTTTGCCATCGCCTATGTGCCGCCGGGTGAGCGATCCATCGCACGGATGATTCCCACGGGCGAACACTCCTGGACGCATAGCCGGCTCGGGAGCGTGCTGGTCAAGCCCGGGGAAACCACCGTGACGAATTTTGGCGGCACCGGGCGCACCGTCACCGGCAAAATAACCTTCACCGGCGACGCGCCACCCGATCTCAAAAAAGGTGGTGGGGCCATCAACACGCCCATCTTTAAATTACAGGAAAAAGGCCGGCAATTGAAAACGGATGCGGAACGAAAGGCCTTTTACAGTTCGCCGGAACTCCAGGCGATGCTCGAAAATCACCGGAGCTTTCCCGTCACCCTCGCGGCGGACGGCTCCTTCCGCGCGGAGGATGTGCTGCCGGGAAAATACGAATTTGACCTGCAGCCGGGCATATCCTTCGATGAAAAAACCCGCACCCTGACCAGTTTCAGCTCCGTGCAAGACTTCGTCGTGCCGGATGCCAAAGATCAAAACGATGATTCCCCTGTCGAGGTGGGAACGCTCGAATTGAAAAAGTTCACCCAGACCATCCCCGGATCGGCACCCGTTAAGACGCCCGGCAATCTCAAGTGAGCTTTAGCGAATGGCGCTCACCAGCGAGCGCGCGCCTGAACTGGCGCGCCCCTAAAAATCCACCCACTCATCACTTCACCAGCTCTTTAACTGGACTCACGCCGCCGGATTGATGTCCAGATTGGCGAAGGCGCTGTTCAGGCCGTCGGTGGCCGGGGCTTCCCCCACGGGCACCTTGGTCGAAGGCTGGTCGGAAGCCGCCGGCTGCGACGACTGCTTCGCCGCGCGCGCTTTGGCTTCCGCCGCCGCGCCGCTCGCCTTGTGCTCTTCCTCCGTCAAACGCGGGTTTTTGGCGCGCTTGTTCCGGGGCAGCGGGCTGATCATCAGATTGATCGCCTTGCCGATGAGCTTCGGCTGAAAATCCGGATGTCCATACGGCTCGATGTCCGCGATGAACTTCTTGATCACCTCAAACCCCACCTCGGTGTGCGCCATCTCACGGCCGCGGAATTTCAGCGCCACCTTCACCTTCATGTCCTCGCACAGAAAATCAATCGAGTGCTGCAGCTTGATGCCCAGATCATGCGGATCGATGCGCGGGCTGAGCTGCACCTCCTTCACCGTCGAAGCGTGCTGATGCTTTTTGGACTCTTTCTCCCGCTTGGCCAGCTCGTAGCGGAACTTGCCGAAATCCACCAACTGACACACCGGCGGCACCGCGTTGGGCGAAATTTCCACCAAGTCCACGCCATACTGGCGGGCCAGGTTCAGGGCCTCGGTCAACTGGATCACTCCCAATTGCTTCTTGTCCGGGCCGATCACGCGGACTTCACGGGCGCGAATCTTGCCGTTGACCCGGATGAACGACGCCGCGGAGTTATTACCACGAGGAGTAAAAGGGCGACTCAAGCGACCCTCTCTGGTTGGAGCTTAACGGTGATATATTGCATCAAATACTAGTGCTTACGATGTACTGTATTAAGTCATCCGGCGGACCGCTGCAAGCAAATAATGGCAACAAATTTATGACAAATGCCGGAAAGCCTGCACACTCGCCACAAAATCATCCGGCACCCCGAAGTCAAAACGCTGCGCCCCCGTCATCTCCAACGCCAGATAACCCTCCCGCTGCCGCTGCAATTCCTGCGCCCGCGTCAACTGAAACTCCCCATTATCCCGCACCCCATCCCGGATCATCTCGCCCAATATGTCATAGATCGACGGCGCCAGCAGATGCATCCCGAACCAGCCCAGCCACGACCCCTCCGGCAGACCGTCCACCAGCAACTGCGCCTGCGCCACCGCCACCGCCGGCTTCTCAATGATCAACGAAACATCGATCAACCGCGCGTTCTCCGCCCGCCGCCGCCCCGCGATCGTCCCGTACCCCTTCAGCTCCCCGGCCGAAATCCGGTTCACCGCCGAAACACTTTTGCCCCCCGCCACCTTCGCCATATCCGCCAACTCCCGATACGGCGAAACCCCGCCGCCCGCGCCGCCCGCCCGGGCCCGGAACAGATGATCCCCCAAACCCAGCAACACCATCTCACCCCCCGCAAAATCCCTCGACTGATACACCGCGTGACCATAACCCTCCTGCTGCGCCTGCACCGCGAAACTCACCCGCCGGGCAAACCCGCGCATCGCCTCCGCCTCCCGGAGCAGCGCCGGATACTTCGCCAACCGCCGCAGATACGCCTCATCCGGCCCGCGCAGATACTGCCGCACCAGCGCCTCCTCGCCCGGCTGCGTGATGATGCAAATCTCCTCGATCCCCGCCGCCTCCAGCTCCAGCAAATGATAATGAAACAGCGCGCGCGCGATGCCATCCGGCCCCACCACCGGAAACAACTCCTTCTTCACCGCATGCGAAGCGGGAAAGTGACGCGTACCGAGCCCGGCGATCGGGATGACAGCTTTACGGATCATAAAATAATATTTTCAACCACGAATAAACACGAATGGACACAAAACCGAGCCGGAAAACAAGCGCAGAAACCGCCCGCCGGTCGTGTAGCGTCAGGCATCCTGCCCACCGGCCTCCTCGCCCCGCCCCCTGATTTGTAGGAGACGACGTGAGGAGACTCTAACCTCCGCCCCATGCGTGAAAATTCGTGTTTCATATTGGCCGTACGCCAGTACTTTAATTTGGCTTAATTTGCTTTAATTTACCTTAATTCCGGCCG
>JARLJW010000031.1 GCA_031290985.1 Verrucomicrobiia bacterium
AGTCCCAGCTTGATGGTTTGATACTTCTTGCTCGCGGCTTGCTCCGCGCGAACTTCGGAGTTATTTGTCTTACGTTGGTTCATACATTGGCGGGTGTAGCACTTCGGTGCTCGCCCGCCAACAACTACATGCCATCTCCAGGCGCTGCGCGTGTGCCGGGCGGTGGACACTTGGGGCAGGGCGGGTTTGCTGGGCTCAGGCTGACAGGGAAATTTTGGACAGCAGGGACAAAAGGGCCGGTGGTTCGACTGGATGGTTGCCACGTATCCAATTTTTCTTCTTTCCGGCGGCTAAGTATACGACAGTTTTTTGGGAAAAACGTTCAATAAAATACCTGGATTTATTTGCGGTGCGGGGGTTGCCGGGAGGGCGTGGGGTGATATAATCAATGAGTTTGAGAATTGATGAGTTGGTGAATTGGGAAAGCAGAATAAGAATTACCAATTAAAAAGCCGATGATCGGCACCACAAAATGAAGAGAAGCTTCAAGGATGTAGCGTCCAATCAATTTTAACCACGAATGGACACTAACCGACACGAATGGGGATGGGATGCGCGATGCCCGGTGGTCAAGGCGTCAGCCGCACCACAAAGTGTCCGCTGCGCGGACAAAGTTTGTCGCAGCGCGACAAACTCCACCTTGGCGGGGCAGCTTTATCCGGCCAAATCCGACCTAATCCGACCATAGAATTTTTAAAATTGGTATTTGCATACGGCCACCACCGCACGGGCCATCTTGAAACGGGCCTGGATCATAGGACGGGCTTTCAGCCCTCGCTCCGGTTGGGGGCGTTTCTTAGGGCGTTGCCCCAGGCTGGGATGGGCGCGGGCTGTTGGCCCTCGGAGCCCGATGGCGGAGTTGGTTTGAAATTGAAGATCTGGCGGCGGGATGCCGCCTGAACTCGCAGGCAAGATGCTGCTCGGTAGAAACCATGGGTTGGGACCCGGCACTCACCCTAACCCTCTCCGAGGGGCGAGGGAACCGCGTTGGGTAGACGGTAACGCACGGCCATGAGTTGCGCATCGATATTTGATCTTTTCAGAGCAGCAAGTTGCCTGCGCTACGGCGGTGGCGCAGGCGTGATGGATCAAGGCGATTCAAGGCGAATCAAGGTGAATCAAGGTGAATCAAGGTTCTTTCTGGCGGGCAATGAACCCGTCTAAGAACAAAAGATAAGGGAGCAAAGGTCGCTCCAGACGGCATTCGAGCCGTGGCTGTTTTGGCAATGTTTTAACGATAAATTAAACCAGATTAAACTAAGTTAAAGTGCCTTTTACGGGCGGCTGGGCGTGAGCGATGGGGGATGAGATTTTAGGATTGATCTTTGACAGGTTAATTTAATGTGACCGGCTGGGTGGCAGGGTGGCGGGCTGCTGGGTGTTTTGCGAGGATGGAGGATGGAGAATTGAGGATGGCCGGGCGCGGGCGCAGCCAAGCGAAGATAGCGGATAGACGATGGAGGGGGCCCGGGACGAGGAAGATTGATGGGCGGGGAAAACGAAGCCAATGGGTACTGGCGTATGGCCCATCAAAGTGACGAGTGACGGGTGGCAGGTGGCGAGCAAGGGGCTCGGGGCATCCGCATGTATGACGATAGTGCGTCTGGTCGACCAGTTTTATTTCGTGGTTTCGCAAACCCGTCTGGCCCGCTAACCTTGCCGGATTGAAAATCGGACTGCTCCAGCTTAATTCGACGGTCGGTGACTTCGCGGCCAATCGTGAAAAACTTCTGGCGGCCTACGCGCAGGCCGTGGCGCGCGGGGCGGAATTCATCCTCGCGCCGGAATTGTTCCTGTGCGGCTACCCGCCGCGCGACTTGTTGCAACGGGATGATTTCATCGAGGCCAACCTTTCCGCCCTGGTGGAAACGGCGGCGAAGACCGGCGCGGTGCCGCTCTGCGTCGGGTTCGTGGACCGCAGCCCGGACCGGCCGGGCCGCGCGCTGCGCAACTCCGCCGCCGTCCTGCGCAACGGCCAGGTCATCTGGCGCACCACCAAAAGCCTGCTGCCCACCTATGACGTGTTTGACGAGGACCGTTATTTCGAGCCGGCGAAAAAGGTTGAGCCGTTCGTCTTCGAGGGCCGCAAGCTCGGCATCACGATCTGCGAGGACATCTGGAATGACGAGGATTTCTGGCCGGACCGCCTGTACCGCCATGATCCGGTGAAGGAACTGGTGCTGCAGGGCGCGGAGATCATCCTGAACCTCTCGGCCTCGCCGTGGTGCGACGGCAAGGAGCGCACGCGGCTGGACATGCTGCGCCGCGTGGCGCGCGATGAAAAAATCCCCCTTGCCCAGGTCAACGCCATCGGGGCCAATGACGAATTGATCTTCGACGGCCACAGCGTGGTCCTGGACGCCACGGGGGAAGTGCTCGCGCTGGGCCAGGGCTTCATCGAGGACATCCTGGTGGTGGAATTGGAAACCAAAAACGGCCGGCGTCCCGCCGGGTCCCGACGCGACGCGGGCGGCAAGGCCGAGGGGGAATTCAATTTTGACTTTCCGTCGCGCGAGCAGCTTTTGTTTGCGGCGTTGTCGCTGGGCATACGCGATTATGTCCGGAAGTGCGGGTTCAAGTCCGTGCTGCTCGGTCTTTCCGGGGGGATCGATTCCGCGCTGATCGCGGTGCTGGCGGCGGATGCGCTGGGGCCGGAGAATGTTTTTGGCGTGGCCATGCCGGCGCGGTATTCGAGCGAGGGCAGTTTGACGGATGCGGAAAAGCTGGCCAAAACCCTGGGCATCTGCCACGAGGTTTTGCCGATCGAACCGGTGTTCAAGGCGGTTGAGGCGCAGTTGAAAAAAGTTTTTGCAGGCACCCAGCCCAACGAGGCGGAGGAGAACATCCAGTCGCGTCTGCGCGGGGTCACCTTGATGGCGTTGTCGAACAAGTTCGGCGGCCTGGTGCTGACCACCGGCAACAAATCGGAGATGGCCGTGGGCTATTGCACGCTTTATGGCGACATGAACGGCGCGCTGGCGCCCATTGCCGATGTGTTGAAAACGGATGTTTACAAGCTCGCCCGCTGGGTGAACCGGGACCGCGAGATCATCCCGGCGGACTCCCTCACGAAGCCGCCGAGCGCCGAACTGCGGCCGGGCCAGAAGGACCAGGATTCCCTGCCGCCGTACGATGTGCTGGATGCGATCCTCGACCTGTATATTGTCAAGAATCTGGGCAAGCCGGAGATTATTTCGCGGGGGTTCGACGCGGCGGTGGTCAATGACGTGGTGAACAAGATCAATTTCAGCGAATATAAACGGCGCCAGGCCGCGCCGGGTTTGAAAGTTTCACCCCGCGCCTTTGGCATGGGCCGGCGGATTCCGGTCGCCCAAAAGTTTCGGACGAAAGTTTGACAGCGCAAGACAGTTTGAACAGTCTTGCTGGGTTATCAATCAGATGATAAGGACCAACACCAAGAACTTAAGACCGTACCCGGATGAAATTTTCGATCATCACGCCGAGTTTTCGGAATTCTGCGTGGCTTAAACTGTGCATCGCCTCGGTGGCCGACCAGCAGGGCGTGGAATTCGAGCACATCGTGCAGGATTCCTGCTCGGATGACGGCACGCAGGACTGGTTGCCGCAGGATAAACGCGTGTCCGCCTTCATCGAGAAGGACGCGGGCATGTATGACGCCGTGAACCGCGGCTACCGCCGCGCCACCGGCGACATTCTTTCGTACCTGAACTGCGATGAACAATATCTCCCGGGCGCGCTCAAGGCCGTGCAGGAATTTTTTGAGAAAAATCCGCAGGTGGAAGTCGTGCTGGCCGGCAGCATCGTGACCGATGGCGATGGCCGGTACCTCTGCCACCGGCATTCCATGATTCCCACCATGCGGCAGATCTGGTTCCGGTTCCCGATCCTCACGAGCAGCATCTTCATCCGGCGGCGGGTCATCCATGAGCGCGGGCTTTTCTTCGACACCAAATGGCGCGACCTCGGTGATTTTCACTGGATCCTGTCCCTGATGAAAAATCAGGTGCCCATGGCCGTCTGCGACACCTTCACCTCGGTGTTTGCGGACACCGGCGACAACATGAATCTCAAGCCCAACGCCATCCGCGAAAAGAACGAGACCACCAAGATGATCCCGTCCTGGCTGAAGGCGACGCGATTGTTGTGGATCCTGAAACATCGCCTCCGCCGCCTCTGGCACGGTCATTTCATGCTGCACGCGACCAGCTATGCGATCTACACCAAGGCCAGTCCGGATCGCCGGGTCACCGTGGAGGTGCCCAAGCCCACCGCCGTCTGGTGGAACCGCATCTGACGCGGCATGAAAGTCCTGCTTTCGACCTACTCCTGCTTTCCGTGCAAGACCTCCGAGCCGGGCAACGCCTGGCGCGCCATCAATGAGGCGCTGAAGGAACACGAGGTCTGGGCCGTCATTGCCGACGCCCATCGATATCGCGAGCTCACCGAACCGGTGCTGGCGAAAAATCCGCTGCCGAATTTTCATCCCGTCTTCGTCAAACTTAATCCGGCGTTGCAATGGTTGTCGTCGCGTCCCGCCACCACGGCCGTCTATTATCACCTCTGGCAGGAACATCTGCGGGGCGTCGTCCGGGAACTGCACCGGCAGGTCAAGTTCGACCTGGTTCATCATGTCACCTACGGACGTTATTGGTCGCCGAGCGGGTTGCGGGTGCTGGACCTGCCGTTCATCTGGGGGCCGGTGGGCGCGGCGGAGACGCCGCCGGCGGAATTTGTCCGTGAACTGCCGCTGCGCTACCGGCTGAACGAGGCCGTGCGCGACGGCGTGAGAAGTTTTTGCGAACGCGGCTCCGCCCTGCGCGACACCGCGGCGGCGGCGACCATCGCCATCGGCGTCACCCGTGAAAGCTGCGCCGCGCTCCAACGGCTGGGGGCGAAGCGCGTCGAGCGGATGCCGCAACTGGCGCTGACGGATGAAGACCTGGCGCAATTCGCCGCGCTGCCCGGGCCGCCGCCCGGGCCGCTGCGCGCCATCTGCGTGGGGCGGCATGTGCACTGGAAGGGCTTTTACCTCGCCATCCGGGCTTTCGCGCAATTCGCCAAAAACAACCTGGAGGCCGAATTATGGATCGTGAACGACGGCCCGTTCCGCGGCGAACTGGAAAAGACCGCGGCGCAAACCGGCGTCGCCGCGCGCGTAAAATTTCTCGGCACGCTCCCGAAATACTCCGATGTACTGGCGCGGCTCGGCCAGTCGCACGTCCTGTTGCATCCCGCGTTGCATGAAGGTTTCGGCAATGTATGCCTGGAGGCGATGGCCGCCGGCCGTCCCGTCGGCTGCCTGGACATCGGCGGCCCCGCCTCGCAGATCACGCCGGAAACCGGCTTTGCCGCCCCCGCCACGAATCCCGCCGAGGCCGTGGCCGCGCTGGCGGGTTTTCTGGAGCGGATCGACCGTGACCGCGCTCTGCTTGCCCGGATGTCCGCCGCCGCACGCACGCATGTGCAAAAGAATTACACCATGCGCCAGGTCAATGCGCAGATGCGGAAGTTTTATTCCGAAGCCCGTGAGCAGCATCGCATTCACAAATGAATTGAGTTCGCAATCCGCATTCAGGCAAGCTTTTACCACCATCAGATGAAACGCGCGCTTATCGCCACCGTGTTCAACGAGGCGGACAATATTGTTCGCTGGTGGGATTGCCTTATGCAGCAGACAGTGAAGCCGGATGAGATCATCATCGTGGACGGCGGCTCCACCGACGGCACCTGGGAAGAATTGCAGGAACTGGCACGGCGGTCACTGGTACCGGTGAAACTGGCGCAGCGCCGCTGCAACATCGCCGAGGGCCGTAACCATGCCATCCGTTTGACCGATGCGGAAATCATTGCCTCGACCGACGCCGGTTGTACGCCGGCGGCCGGCTGGTTCGGCGAAATTACCCGGCCGCTGCTGGAGAACGCGACGGTGGACATTATCGGTGGCAACAATGTGCCCCTGTTTCAAAATGATTTCCAAAAATTTCTAAAGCATCTGGACGGCGATCCGGCTGAGCCGCTTACGGATGGCCCGCATGGCTCCGGACGCAACACGGCTTATCGCCGGACACTGTGGGCGGATGTCGGCGGTTACCCGGAATGGCTGACCCTGACGGCGGAAGATTTGCTGTTTAATTACCAGTGGTACTGCGCCGGCAAGAAATTTTTTTACCAGCGAACCGCCGTGGTGCACTGGCCCGTGCGCGAAACCGCAGCGGCTTATTTCAAGATGCTGTATCACTATGGCTACGGGGCGGGCGAGGCCGGGCAGGAAAGCCCCTATTTTTTGCGCCGTCTGGTCATCGTGCTGTTTCCCCCGCTATTGTTGCTGTCTCGCCACCGTCTTGCTTTCCTGAAATTCCGCTACCGGCGAAATGCCGCGAGCGTGCGCGGCTGGCTGGCTGGGCGCTTCCAAGGGCACCGCCCGCCGCCCGGTTGGCGGCGGATAAACAAGGTTTATCTGAGTCCGGAAACCCAGGCCTGGATAGCCCGGCAAAAACCAGCCAAACATGTGGAGATTCCGGTTGAAAGACCGGCAACCGGACGCTAGCGTGTGACGGCCGCGTTGTCTTTATGCCCGAACTGAACACCCGTCCGCCGCGCAGTTCCATTTGCATGGTGGTTTGCTATATTGGCAAATTGCCACCCTATATTGATTGCGTTTTCCGGTCTTGTGCGTCAAATCCGGACATCAACTGGCTGATCTTCACCGATGACAACACGCCGCGCCAATTGCCGCCCAATGTCCGGTTGGAGCCAGCCACGCTGGCGGGCTTGCAAAAGCAGTTTTCACAAAAAATTGGATTTGAAGCAAATCTCTCCCATGCCCGTTTGCTTTGCCATTTCAAGCCGGCTTACGGATTTCTTTTCGAAGAGTTTCTGACCCAGTTCGACTTTTGGGGACATTGCGATTTGGACATGATTTTTGGCGATCTCCGCAAGTTCCTCCGGGAAGACATCCTGACGGCCTATCCGAAGATTCTATGCCGGGGACATTTTTGCCTGTATCGCAATACTGGGGAGGTGAACCGTTATTTCATGCTTTCCACCCCGGGTGTGCCAACCTATCGCGACGCGTTCCAATCCGGTTCCACGGAAGCGTACGGATTTGATGAATGGCGCGGCATCTATCTGATCTTGCGCCACCACAACATCCCCCAGTTCCACGATGAGTTCATCGCCGACATTGTGCAGCCCACACGCTGGCGGTTCACCCGGTTTAGGGGCGTGGCCATCCCCGATCACCCGGAACAGGTTTTTTACTGGCATCAGGGCCGGGTGTTCCACGCCTATTACAATGCCGACCGGGGCATCAACGATGACGAATATGCTTATATTCATTTTCAAAAAAGACCGCTCCCCGCGCCGGCTTTTGACCCATTTGCCGTAAACGGCTTCCTCGTCACCCCGGATGGATTTTTCCCCTACAACCGTGAACCGCTGTCGGACCAGGATTTTGCCCGTTACAACCGGGGGCGCTGGCGTCCCCGGGAACAACTCATGCGCCGGCTCGGGCTGGCCATCGGCAAACGCCTGGGCCTGGTTCCCTGGGAAAGCTGATGAATGGAATCACCCCGCCTGCAAAAGCAAGGTGGAAAAATAAGGCCGCGCGGTGAAAGCAGGCTTGACGGTGGTTTGCCGTTGGCTGATTTTTTAAGGATGACCTATGACCGCTTGCCACTCCGTCCGAAATGAAGATCGCCCTTATCTCGACCGTCTACAACGAAGGCGATAACATTCTTGCCTGGGCCAAAGCGCTGGGCGCACAGACTCTCCGGCCGGATGAGTTTGTGATCGTTGATGGCGGTTCGACCGATGGCACGCCCGAGCAGCTGCGGCACGCCTTTGCCGGCGGAACCTTTCCCGAGCCGCGGATCATTGTCGAACGGTGTAACATAGCGCGGGGACGAAACCTTGCCATCCAGAATACCACGGCGGAAATCATTGCGGCGACGGATGCGGGCTCCGTGGCCAGTCCGGACTGGCTGGCGGAAATCATCCGGCCGCTGCAGGCGGATGCAACCGTGGATGTCTGTGGCGGCGCCTCCGGGCGGGTGTTGGAAAATGATTTTCAACGGTATGTGGCGGGGATCGATCCGGAACCGTTGGCGCCGCCGTACGGGAAAGATTGCTATCCGTCTTCACGTAGCATTGCTTTCCGGCGGCAGGCCTGGGCGGACGTGGGTGGCTACCCTGAATGGCTCACCTTGGCGGCGGAGGATGCGCTGTTCAATCATGAACTGCACTGGATCGGGAAGAAATTCTTCAGCAATCCGCAGGCTCTGGTCAAATGGGCTGCCCGGGATGCCGCCGGCTATTACAAGATGCTCAAAGGTTATGGATTTGGCGCGGCCGAGGCCCGGCTTTACGCGCCATATTTTCGGTGGCGGCTCCTGTTGACGCTGTGCCCGCCGTTGCTGCTGCTTTCCCATCACCGGTTCAAACACTTTGGATTCCGCTACCGTAAAAATGCCGCCAGCGCCACCGGCTGGGTGGCCGGCTTTTGGCGCGGCCGGCGTGCGCCCGCCGGCTGGCGACGCGTGCGGGGCGTGCTATTGAGCCCGGAGGCCCAACGCTGCCTTGAATCACCAGCCATGAAACGATGAGCCCCGACGAACTGCCGATCGTTCTGACGGCCACGATCATTCCGAACGTGACAGGGGCCGCATCGACCGACCCGGCCATCCGGCTGGGCGAGTACCGGCACGTGTTGCAATTCTGCCAGCAGTTCGCGCCGGTGATCTTTCTGGAAAATTCCGGCTACCCGCTGGAGCGCCACCCGGAATTTGCTGATTCAATCCGCTTACGCGTCCATCGTTTTGCGCCTTCGACCAGTCCGGAGCGCGGCAAGGGGTTTCAAGAATTTGAGATGATCGATGCCTGGCTGGCTCGCGAACCGCATCCGCCGGCACGCTGGTTGAAGCTGACCGGGCGCTACCAGTTGCTGAATCTTGATGCGCTGCTTGCCGAGTGCCGGCGCGAAAAAAAATATGCGCTGTTGATTGACCAGCTTGCGAAGCAGCGTTTCGCGCGGACACACCTGTTTTACGTCACCACGGCGTTTTATCAGGAGCGGATGAAAAATCTTTACCAGCAGTGCAATGACGACCGGGGTGAGTTTATTGAACACGTTTTGTTCCGCGCTTTGGGAAAAATTTCTCCCGGGCAGGTGCGGATTTTTAAAACCCAGCCGGATTTTCTCGCCCGGCTCGGTTCGACCGGAAATGTTTTGCCCAGCGGCTCACTGCAGTGGTTCGCCAAGCAATGCCTGCGGCGGGTGAATCATCTCGTGGATGAGCGCCGGCTTTTATACGTCCGCTGAGCCTTTGTTTTATTATTGAATCAGTTTGGTTTAAGTTCATAATTTTGCGTTGGTTGCAGCCGTGAATTTTATATGAAAATCAAACCCGAAGATGCCTATTTAGATTTGATGAAGAAGGCTTTGACCTTCAGTTTATGGCCCGAACCTCCCGTTCCCATTGATACCTTCAAATACGGCGGATCCCCCATCAAACGGCTGATCTTGTGGTTTTTATCACACATCTCCAGAATTTTACGGCCAACTCCAATTCAGCTGGTCAAACAAAGGACTTTTACCAAAGAACAAAGGGATGAAGGATGGGGCTGGCCGGGATATGCGCATTCGATGATCGGTCTTAAACGTTTCGATAATATCCGGTATTGCGTTGAAACGGTTATCCGAGATGGGATCGAAGGCGACCTGATTGAAACGGGTGTGTGGCGTGGCGGCGCCTGCATTTTTATGCGCGCCATCCTGGCGGCTCACGGGGTTGAGAATCGCAAAGTCTATCTGGCAGATTCTTTTGAAGGCTTGCCCAGGCCGAACGCGGAAAGATTTCCCGCGGACAAGGGTGACACGCATCATATTCATAATTTTTTAAAGGTGTCTCAAGCAGAGGTGGAAAACAACTTCCGGAGTTTTGGCTTGCTGGATGATCAGGTGGTTTTTTTAAAGGGTTGGTTTAGCGACACTCTTCCCAAGGCCCCCATGACCAAATTAGCCGTGCTCCGGCTGGACGGAGACATGTATGGTTCCACGATGGATGCGTTGAAAAATCTTTATCCCAAGCTCTCCAAAGGCGGCTTCTGCATCATTGATGACTATCACATCGCCGGATGTAAAAAGGCGGTGGAGGATTTTCGGGCTGAAAATGGGATTCGCGCTGAATTAATAGCCATAAATAAAAACGACGCGGCAGTTTATTGGAGAAAAGAATGATGGCCTTCAGTGCGGCTTGAAATTGAGCCAATGCGCATCGCCATCCTCACCACGGACAACCGGGAAGCCCATCGCGATTACGCCCGCCCGGAACCGCTGCCCGGCTATGCGCCGGCGGCCCTGCTCCAGGGCTTCGCCCTGGTGCCGGAAGCGGAGATCCACATGGTCTCCTGCCTGCGCCAGCCGGTGAATTCACCGAAAAAAATCGCGCCCAACATCTATTACCACAGCCTGCTGGTTCCAAAAATCGGCTGGCTGCGCACCGGCTACCTGGGCTGCGTTCGCGCCACGCGCAAAAAACTCCGCGAAATCCGGCCGGACATCGTCCACGGCCAGGGTACGGAACGTGATTGCGGCATCAGCGCGGTATGCTCCGGTTTTCCCAACGTGTTGACCATCCATGGAAACATGAAGGCCATCGCCGAAGTTTACCGCGCCCGCATCGGCAGCTTCCACTGGCTCACTGCCCGGCTGGAGACGTTTGCCCTTGGGCGCACCGCCGGGGTTTTTTGTAATTCCGCCTATACGGAAAAATTGGTGGCCCCGCGCACTGAAAAAATCTGGCGCGTCCCCAACGCGTTGCGCGCGGAATTTTTTGAGCCGCTGCCCGAAAGGAAATCCGGCAGTACGCCCATATTGCTTAACATTGGTGTCATCGAGCCGCGCAAGCAGCAGTTGGAGCTGCTCCACGTCGCCCGCCGGTTGCATGGGCGCGGGCTCAAGTTCCAGTTGCAATTCGCCGGCGACCGCGTGACGCACAGTGATTACGGCCGGCGGTTCACCCGGGAACTGGCGGCGGCGGAAAAGGCCGGCTATGCGCGGCACCGCGGACTGTTGCCCACGCCCCAGTTGATCGCGGCGATGGATGCGGCGGATGCGCTCGTGCATTTTCCCTCCGAGGAGGCGTTCGGACTGGTGGTGGCCGAGGCGCTGGCGCGCAACTTGAAATTGTTTGCCGCCGCCACCGGTGGTGTGGTGGATATCATCGCCGGCGTCGCGGACACGGAGTCGTTCGCCGCCGCGGATTTTGCCGGCCTGGAAAATGCCCTCGCGCGCTGGCTCGCGGCCGGCTGCCCCCCGCCGTCCGATGCCGCCGGACTGATGCGGGCACGCTATCACCCCAAAATCGTGGCCCAGCGCCATCTCGAAATCTACCGCGAAGTGCTGGCGGCCCAATCCCGTTGAGGAACTCCGTGGTGGCGGCCGATTTTGCGCTTGCCAAGCCCCGGCCAATTATCAACCGTGCGGGCACATGACGTCCATCTTGCAGCGGAAATCCATTTTTCTGGCAACCGTCCTGGTCGCCTCTTTGTGGCTGCTCTGGTTGTTTGACGACGGCCTCGGCATGGGTTGGCCGTCCGATACCTTGCGGAACTGGCAGCAGTGCGGCGTGACCACCCTGCATGGCGCGCTGGTCTTCAACCCCGGCGGCTTCGAGGCCGTCACCGCGCCGCAAATCTACCACGGCATGAGCCCATTCTGTCTCTACACAGTCTTGATCTGTACCAAACTTCTCGGCTGGACGGGGCTGGGAACCTTTTCGTTCTTCCTCGTTCTCGGCGTCTTGGTGCTGTGGGGAACATGGTCATTGCTGGGCAGGGGCAATTTTGCCCAATTGGCGGCGGTGGCGGTCATCTTGAGCCCCGGTTACGGGCGCTGGCTGGTTGGCATCGACCCGAACGCCATCTCGGTGCTGCTGGGCATCCCTTACGCGGCGGCCGTCACGGAATTGCTTAAAAAACCCCGGCTGCGGGCCGCCGATAGCCTGCTCATTTTTTTGCTCACCGGCGCGTTCGTGATCTTGAACTGGACGACAGCCTGGGTGCTCACACCTTTTGGAATCTTTCTGCTGGCCACATCCCAAGTGCGCCGCGCACGCGCGGTTAAATTCCTCACCGTGGCGGCGGCTGGCTCAATCCTGTTTGTGTTCTCCTCCATGCTTGCCAAATCTGGCGGCGCGGCGGTCGGCGGCGGCGGGGCCGGCCAGCATTTTCTCGGCGGCTATACTTGGGGCAACTACGGTTATGGCGAAGGGCTGACAACGAGCCGCGCGTTCATACGCATTTTTTTCATCACCACCATCGGCCTGCTGCCGGTATTGTTGCTCTGGGCCATGACGGCTTTTCACAAGTTCCGCGTGGCACCGGCGAATGGTTTCATCGCCCTCCTGCCACTGGGCGTGGCACTGCTGGAGATCGCCGCCATGCGAAATTACTTTGGCCATCACCCGTGGATGGCGCCGCCGGTGGTGATCGTGGGCCTGATATTTTCCATCAACTTGCTGTCGGCAACCGCGACGGAATCCCGGCCCGCGACCGGCGGCGGCTTGAAACGTCTGGTGTTCATCGCGGCCGTTTGCCTGGTCTATGGTTTGGCCGTGGTGTCGTTCTACCGCGCCAATGGCAGTGAAGGCCGTTCGTTGACCCGCATGGTGCGCCACGAAACCGCCCGTACCGACTGGATCGTGCTGGTCAAAAATGTCGACCCGGTCACGGCGCAACAATCCGACCGGCTGGATGGCACCTTGGACCGGCATGTCGTGGTTGTGGATGACTTGAAGGACCTCCCGGCTGGCCAGAGTTTGGCCATCCTGACAGCTGTTCCCATGAACGGCGGACAGCTCATCGCGCAGGAACGGGTTGGTTCGGGTTCGGGCTTGGACGCTGTGCTGCCGAAGGCCGCCGACTGGTTCAACCGCACCATCTCGCGCCGCAAACCGGGCGACCGCCCGGAATTTGCCTCGCAATACTACCTGTATCGTCCGGCACCATGAAAATATTTCCGCTCGAAGCAGCCGGTGACCTCTGGTATTTCATGGATAGGAATTCGAAGCATTCATGAACCCGGAAACCACTTCCATCCCCGGCGGCAAGCGGCCATTGGTCTCCATCATCATCCCCATGTTGAATGAGCGCGAGGGCCTGGCCACGCTGTTCGACCGGGTGGAAAAGGCGGTGCAAAACACGCCGGTGGACTGGGAATTGATCATCGTGGATGACGGCAGCACCGATGGCACCCGGGAGTCCGCCCGGCAGGAATTGAAGCGGTTTCCCCGCTGGCGCCTCGTCGGCCTGAGCCGGAACTTCGGCCAGCAGCCGGCCTATCGCGCCGGCCTGCAGCACGCCACCGGCGATGCCGTGATCTTTTCCGACGCCGACCTGCAGGATCCGCCCGAGCTAATACCGCAATTGCTCGCGAAATGGCTGGAGGGCTTCAAGGTGGTTACCGGCTGCCGCACCAGCCGCGAAGAGCGCGGGCTGCGCCGGTTTTTCTTCGACCTGTTCCACCAGGCCTTTCACCGCATGACCGGCGGCGTGATGCCCGCCAACAGCGGGATGTTCTCCCTCGTTGACCGCGTTGTCATCGAGCATCTGCTCGCCACGCGCGAGACGAATCTTTTTCTGCCCGCGTTGAAATGCTGGTATGGGTATCCGCAGGCGACCATCAGCTACGCGCGCAAGGAACGCGCCGTGGGCGAGCCCAAGCAGTCGTTCATCAAGCTGCTGCGTTATGCGCTGGACGGGCTCTTCAGTTTTTCCGATCTGCCCCTGCAATGGATTGGCATGACCGGCGCCATCCTCTGCCTCCTGAGCCTGGGTTACGCGGGCGTGCTTGTGGCGGAAAAGATCCTGCAGGTGTTCGGCTTTTTCCCGTCGCTCCGTGTGCTGGGTTTCACCACGCTGGCGGCGGCCATATTTTTCTTCGGCGGATTGAACCTGCTGGCGCTGGGTATCATCGGCCAGTACGTGGCCCGCATCTATCGCGAGACCAAGGGGCGTCCGCTCTATGTTGTGGAATCCGTCCTGGATTCGGAGGCCCTTAAAACAGCGGGCGAGCCCGGGTCTCGGCCTAAGTCACCGACGACAAAAAATTAATCATGGCACTTGCGCGCACAATGAAATCAGACGGGCCGGCTGGAACTGGGCCTGGGATTTTTATCGAGGTTTTCAAGCTTCTGGCCATCGCGGTTTGCGCAATTGCCATTGGCGGGAAGATAGCCGCCGCACCCCAGTTTATTTTCAATGACGGAAGGCTGGCCCCCGTATTTTCGATGTTGCACGGTAATCCGCCTTTTTACGCGCCCGGCACCGGTCCGATGTTGAATACTGTTTATGGCCCGCTGAGTTATGTCTACTACTTTCCGTGCGGCTGTTTCATCCAAAATATTTCACTGGCGATCATGGCGGGCTCCGTGCTTTCGTTGCTGGCATTTGTCATCCCGCTGGGAATCATCCTGCTCCGTCAGCGGGATCGGTTTGGTGGCCGGGAAATGTTCTGGCTGGGGGCGCTTTGCCTGCTGCAAGTTCTCGCCTATGGAGGGTTGTCATCCGCCGCCTTTATCATCCATGCTGATGCTCCGGCAGTCTTGTTCGCCAGCTTGTGCGTTTTGGCACTAGGCTGGGGCGAAGCCGGTATCACCAGTCGCCGTGCACTGTGGATCAGCGCCGCCTGCGGGGTCCTGGCCATATGGTCCAAGCAGACCTATGCGGCCGTGTTATTAATGCCGTTGGCCGTGATGCTGATGGAAAAGCACAGCTGGAAACAACGGCTGGCTTTGCTGGGTTGGATCGCCTCCTTAAATGCCATTCTGCTGTGGATCTTTTCACTCTGGTGCGGGTTTGGTGCCGTGGAGGAAAACCTGCTGAAAATTCCCGGCGCCATTCCATCCGGCCAGGTCCTCTTTCTTTACGCGCCCGATCCGCACGCCGCCGGCGGCGTTATCGGTCATCTTAGATCCCTGATCGTCTCCATCCATATCATGTTCGGAAAATATCTGGCGCCGTATCTGCTGTGTTTTTTGTTTTATCTTTTTTTCAGGATCAAGAATGGCGGGACCGCCACCGCCGGCAGTTTGGCCTTGCTAGTGCCCCGCATATCCGGATTTTTCTTCTTGGCGGCGTTGTTGAACTTGCCGTTGGCGGCGGACTCCGCCACCAAAATAGGGGCGGCGGCCAATGATGACACACCTTTCGCCTGGTTTTTGATTCTGGGTATTTTTTGTTTGATCGTTGAAAAGAAGCAGAACACATCTCCTCCGATCGGTTGGCAGGCGAACCGGGCGGTTTACGCGATTTTTGCCACCATCGCGCTGCTGTACTTGGCCGTGGCCACTGCCCATTTGCCCAAGAATCTTAGGACTATAGCTCATGCCTTTGATAATGACGAGGCGACCATTGCAGCTGTGTGCCGGCAATCACCGGGCAAATATTATTTTCCCTGGAATCCGGCGGCAGTCTATGCCGGTGAGCGGAAATTGTATAACTGGCAATACATCGCCGAGCTGCGCGGTCTTGCCGGCCGGCCTATCACCCCGGACCAGTTCTATCGATATCTGCCGCCAAACGCGTCCACCATCGGCCTGCCGGTTGAATATGTCACGGTTGCGACGAATTTTCTCAGCAGATATTTTCAAAACCTCCAAGCATGCGCCGGCCCCGCGGCGGCGCCAGCCGATCGTTTTGCCTGGTACTCGTTCGAGCGCCGGCCTTGATGCCGCAAAAACATTCCCTGGGCAAGAACTTGGGAGGTCAATCGCCTGAATTAAGGTGCCGCAGCCGGTTGCAGTCTTGCAAACAGCCGGTTTAATCTGCCAGCATGGCGCGTGGCCGACATCCGAAAAATCCCGCTCGTCGTTGACCTCGAAGGCACATTGCTCCGCACGGAGATGCTGTGGGAATCAATGGCAAGCCTACTGCGGCGTGAGCCGCTGTTTTTTTTTCAAGCCGTGTTTTGGTGCATGCGGGGACGTGTGTTCCTGAAACAAAAATTGGCTGCGGCCACCCGGATCAATGCGGCCAGCCTCCCCTACAACCAAGAATTTCTCGCTTGGCTGCGGGGTGAAAAGCAAAGCGGGCGCAAGCTCATCCTCGCTTCTGCGGCCGACTTGAAACTGGCGCAGGCGATCGCGGATCACACCGGCTTGTTCGATGAAGTGCTGGCCAGCGACGGCAAAACGAACCGGCGTGGCCAGAACAAGCTCCGGATACTGACGCAAAGATTTGGCGAGCGCGGCTTTGATTACGCTGGAAGCTCCGCGGCGGACACGGCCATATGGCGGGGGGCGGGTGCCGCCGTGGTGGTAAATGCCAGCTCCCGGGTGGAAAGGGCCGCTGCGGATTGTACCAGGATTGACCGGGTTTTTGAACCAGCCAGCCCGCGCTTTCGTCCGTTTATCCGCTGCCTGCGGCCACATCAATGGGCCAAAAACCTGATCATTTTTGTGCCGATAATCGCCGGTCACAAAATTACGGATCTTTCCATGTTGTTGCCTGGTTTTTTTGCCTTTGTGGTATTCTGCCTTTGTGCCTCGGGCGTTTACGTGATGAATGACCTGATGGATCTGGAGGATGACCGGCTCCATGCAACTAAAAGGCAGCGTCCGCTGGCCGCCGGCGATCTGCCGTTGGCGGTCGGACTGATCACCGGTCCGCTTTTGCTTGCGGTCGGCCTGCTTGCGGCGTTGGCGCTATCATGGCTTTTCACCGGCGTGGTGGCCTTGTATCTGGTTTTGACGATGGCCTATTCCTGGCGGATCAAGCGCGTGGTCTTGCTGGACGTGTTTTTTTTAGCCGGTCTCTACACGATCCGGCTGGTGGCCGGTCATGCGGCCACCGGCATCGTCTATTCCGCGTGGTTGCTGATGTTTTCCATGTTCATTTTCCTGAGCTTGGCGTTGGTAAAGCGTTATGTGGAGCTGGCCGCGGCCAAAGAAATGAGTCCGGATAAAATCCGCGTCGCCGGCAGAGGCTATGACCAGCGAGATCTGGAACTGGTCACGTCACTGGGGACCGGCAGCGGTTTTATCGCCGCGCTGGTGATGGCACTTTATGTGGACGGCCAGCAAGTGGTGGTGCTTTACGCGCGTCCCAAGCTATTGTTGCTGGCGTGCCCGCTCTTGCTTTATTGGATCAGCCGCATCTGGTTGCTCGCGCATCGCCGGCAATTGCATGAGGATCCGGTTCTCTTCGCGGTGAAGGATGGAGCAAGTTATGTCATTGGGGTGCTGGTCTTGGGGGTTCTCTGGCTGGCATCCGGGCATTAATATGCGCTTAACTGGGCGGAAACCAGGATGCCCGGGCCGGAGGGGCTTCATTTCCCGGCTTTACGGTAGTCACCCCGGCTGAAGTATTTCTCCAGCCAGACATAGGCGCAGATGAAAAAATAACGGCTGCCCATCTCCTTGATTTTCAGCTTGGCTTCGCCGAACCGGCGGTTGCGCCAGGTAATCGGCACCACCGTCCACGAAAAGCCGCGCACGATGGCCTTGAGCGGGAGTTCCACGGTCAGGTTGAAATGCGGCGCGATGAGCGGTTCACAGCCCGTGATGACCGTCCGGCGATACGCCTTGAAGGCGTTTGTGGTGTCGTTCAGGGAAATGCCAAAGACGACCCGGATGAAAAAATTGGCCAGCCGGTTCACCAATAACTTAACCCGGGGATAGTCGACCGTGCCGCCGCCCTTGATAAAGCGGCTGCCGAACACACAATCCCAGCCCTCGTTCAATAATTTCCAATAACGCACCGCATCCTGAGCGTCGTCCGACTCGTCGGCCATCATAATGACGACCGCATCGCCGGTGCAGCGGCGCAAACCGCAGGTGATGGCGCGGCCAAAGCCGTGCTGGCCGGTGTTCTGGACGGGATACAGCGTGGGAATTTTCTGCCGCAAATTGAGCAGCACCTCCCAGGTCTTGTCCTGGCTGCCATCATCCACCACCAAAATCTCATGCGGTATGTTATTTAAGGAGAGCTCCAGGTGCAGATGCTCCAGCATTGCGGGCAGGGATTCTTCTTCATCGCGTGCCGGGATAACGACGGAAAACAATTTGAGCGCCGGTGCCGATGGATTGGGGGACGATGAACTCATGGTCAAAATACGTTCGCAAAGCTGGTTTTGATACTTTGTTCTTGCGCGGGCTTGCCGGGGGCTATTACTGCCCCGGGGTGAATGAATTCCACGTCCGGAGCAAGTGCGATATTTTGATCATCATAAAGCCGAGACCGTGGTCAGGATGCCTCCGGCTTGCGCCAGCGGCAAGCGGGAACAAAAGAAAATGGACAACCCGTAATTCGGCGTATTGGTATCGTTTTACCGTTTATTTTAACTTTCCCAAAGTAGTTTCCACTGATAACGTATTAGAGCAGATACGGCACTTTCGGAAACGAGCGCCACTTGCCATCCTTTGACAAGTGTTCCTCGCATTTTCGAGAACTCGAGCTGTTTATCCCATAAGACCTGGGCGAACGGCTCTTGCGGGTTACAAGAGTGGGGTGCAATGCAAAAGCAGAACCTAAAGTGCGTCTGTCAGTAGTTATAAATGCGCGGTTGGAAGGGTGGCTGAGTGGTTAAAGGCATCTGACTCGAAATCATAGAATGCACCTTGGACTTCTTTGGACAGCCTTGGAATTCAATGACCTAGCTCGGACACCAAAATTTTCAAATTGACCTCGTATGGACCGTTTTGGCCTCCTTGTTAAGCGCACGGGGTACAATATGGGGTACAATGGAAGAAGCATACATTCAGTGTAATCCCCAGCATGGATCTGTGATCATCTGATGCGAAACTTGGCGGATACACTTGGAATAAGGCCAAATTGCAAAGCAAACACGGTCTTGGTGCCGGGGTGCTATTGGAGAAATGTTTCAGGCATGCCAAGGCGAGTTGCAGGAGTTCCTGTTCTGGCGTAGCCTCTGGATACGGAAGGAAAGTTAAACCCGAACAATCCATCAATACATTCTATTATGAAAATTAGCGCACGGAACGTCATTCCCGGAAAAATCAAAACCATCAAGAAAGGTCCGATCAGCGCCTTGGTCACACTGGAAATTGCACCTGGAATCGAAATTGTTTCGAGCATCACCGCCGGGTCGGCCAGCGGTCTGAAGCTTAAGAAAGGTCAGAAAGCCTACGCCATCATCAAATCCTCAAGCGTGATGATCGGCACCGACTGATTCATCTCACCGCAAATGCATGCCAAGCGGCGAGTCCCGCGAGCAGCAACATGGGCGCGGCGATGAGGCAGACGCGCCAGAGCCGTTGCCCGGCAGCCGGCGTGCTGACGAAGCCCAGCACTTCCGCCCCGGTGGCGATTCCGTTCGTCAGGTGATAGATCGCCGCCACGATGCCCAGCAGGTAAAACTGTGCAAACAGCAGGTTGCCCGGATGACCGGCGGGCAGCCCGTGCCAGAACCGCCAGATCGCGTTCGACGCCGAGCTGAAGGCGTGGCCGGGATCAAACCGGCCACCGAACCAGCGGTGCATCGTGACGACATGGAACAAGATGAAGGCCAGCATGATCAGGGCGGTGACGCGTTGCAGCCACTGGCGCAGATCACTGCCGTGATGATGCTTTTCCACGCCGAACTTTAACTTTTCCCGCCGCAACGTTCTTAGCCCAAACGCCACATGGATGGTCAGCGGCAGGAAAATCAAGCCAACTTCCAGCACCGGCAGCAGCGCTCCGAGCGCGTGGTTGCGGTTGACCGCCGCTTGAAATGCATCCGGCCACAGGCCCAGCGCGTTGATGGCGAGATGCAGCACGAGAAATCCGCCCAGCAAAAAACCGGTGAGCGCGAGATAATGGCGCGGGCAGGTGCGACCGCCGCAAGCGCATTTATGCGCCTCCTCCCCGTCAAACTTTAAAGCAAGAATGATGCGCGGGTCAGGTTGATTCACGACCGGCGTATGACGACCGTGACCACCGCAGCCGCAGGAACTTTTTTTACACCCGGATTTTGGCGCAGCTTCAAGGCACATGACATCTATTTCTTCATGGCCTCGCGGCGGCCGCAGGTGCAACTGGGGCAGGGTTCGCCGGTGCCGTGCCCATGGCCTGGCTGCGCCTGCACCACCGTGGCGCCGATTTGCAGCGAGGTGGCGGCCCACTTCCAGTCGCCGCCGCCCGGGCCGCCGGTGAGCGCCAGGGTTTCCCCGAGCAGACGCGGTTTTTCCGGGACGGGTATTTCAAAGCTGTTCACATAGGCCGCCGCGTCACCGTCAATTTCCTGGTCCACGACCACGGCAAAATCCAGCGCCAGTTGCGTCGAAGTGTCGAGACAACTCCCGTGTATCCGGGTGAGTTCGTAGAGGCAGACGTTTGGGGCGTCTTTGCCCGCAACATCGAACAGCACCGCCAGTTCGTCCACCGCGCCGGCGAACCCGGCCAGCTTCAGCAACGTGGCCGCGCCCAACTTCCAGCTGCGCGTCCCGGCGGCGGGCAATTTATTGACGTGCTGCGCGATGAGTCCGTCGCGCCCGCCCAGTTTGAGCGGCCGGACTTTTTCATAGCGGACGGTTTCGGCGTTGGCGTATTTTTTATAGATCAGGAAGGCCATGGTTGTTTTTGAGTTGGTCGGCGAGTGATTTTAATTCGGCGTCGGAAAGGTTGCGTTTGTGGCTGGCGGACAACTGTCTGACCGCCGCCAGCAGGGCCGGCAGCAGCGCCGGCGGGAAATCTGTGTTCATCCGCTCCAGTTTTTCCCGGAGCAGCCGCGTGCCGGAGTGACGGCCCATGACCATTTCCGTCGGCGCGTGCCCGACGTCCTCGGCGGCGAACGGCTCGTAGGTCGCGCGGTCTTCCAGCAGGCCGCCGCAGTGAATGCCCGATTCGTGACGGAAAACCGCCAGACCCGTGACCGGTTTGTCCGGCGCGAGCGGGCGTCGGGCCGCGTGCGCAACCAGATCGCCCAGGGCGGAAAGCCGGCGCGCATCCACGCCGCAATTTATCCCCAGCGTGAGCCGTGCGGCCATGACGACTTCATCCAGCGGCGCGTTGCCCGCGCGTTCGCCCAGGCCGTTGACGGTGACGCTCGCGGCATCCGCGCCGGAGGCGAGCGCGGCGATGGTGTTCGCCGTCGCCATGCCGAGGTCGTTGTGCCCGTGAAATTCCAGGCTTAAATTGGGCGTGGCGGCGCGCAGGGCGGAAAACAGTTCCGCCGTTTGCAGCGGGTTGAGGAGGCCCACCGTATCGGCGATCCGCAGCCGGCAAAGCCCGGCGGCTTCCGCGGCCTCTGCAAATTCGATGAGAAATTCGCGGTCCGCCCGCGACGCGTCCTGCGCGCCGACGGAGAGGAACTGAAACGGCTCGCGGAATTCATCGGCGAGTTCTTCCAGTGTGCGCAACACCCAGGCGCGGTCTTTTTTCCAGGCGCGAAGATGGATTTCTGAAACCGGCAATGAAAAGTGCGCGCCATGGACCCGGCAGCGCGTGGCCGCGTGCAGGTCCGCGCGCGTTCCGCGGCACCAGGTCGTCAGTCGCACGCCGACAATGCGGTCGCTGACGGCGTTGATGTCGTCGATTTCCGTCTGCCCCATCGCGGGGATGCCGAGTTCGAGTTCCGGCACCCCGGCGCGGGCCAGCGCGGCGGCGATGCCGATTTTCTCGGCGCGGGAAAACGCCACGCCCGCCGCCTGCTCGCCATCGCGCAGCGTTGTGTCAATGAGATGGATCCCGCCGGGGCTCATGCAAACAAGGTCGCCGGCGGCAGGGCGGTTTTTTCTTCGAGGCTGTCGAGGATGGCCTCGGCGGTCTGGAGGGTCGCTTGTTTATACCAGACGTTTTCGGGGTAAACGACCATCACCGGGCCGCTGTCGCAGATGTTCATGCAGCCGGTGCTGGAGACCATGACGTCGTCCAGGCCGCGATCCTGCACCTCCAAAGTGAGGTGTTGCAGCAGATGCGAGGACTCTTTTTTGTGGCAGACGCCCGCCGCGCCGGTGGGACGAAAACTGCCGCAGACAAATATATGATGACTTGGTTTGCTCATGATTACCTGATGGTTGTTAGTTGCTGGTTGTTGGCGAAAAAATTGACCGCGGATGGACACGAATGAATGCGCCGGGAATCTGGACCGCGGTGGCTGCGCGCGCCGGCTGCCACGCCCATGGGACGGCGGCTCGACCCGGGAAGCAGAAGGGTGTCTTGCTTCCAGACGGAGTGCCAAAGCGGCGGCCGCACGTCTTTCAAATCAACAAAATATTTATGTTTATGCCGGTTCATGGTCTGGTTCAGCCGCAGCCGGTGCCGGTGCCTTTGCACGTCACCCCCGCGCCGCAACTGGTGAAACGCCGTTTCATCCCGGCGGGAACCGGCTGGCCGGCAAACACCGCGCGCAAGCCCTCGTCGATCATGCCTTCCATTTCGATGACTTTCAGCCCGTGCTGCGTAAGGACTTTCATCGGCGTCGGCCCGGCGGCGTTGACCAGCAGCGCGCGGCAGTCTTTCAAAGCGACGGCCAGCCCGGCCCAGCGTTCGTCGCCGCCACCTTCGGGCGGCGCCGGGCGGGTTTCTTTCACGCGATAATTTCCGGGCGCGCCCGCCTCCTGTTCATAAACCAAAAACCGTCCGGCTTCGCCGAGATGCTGGTTCACCAGCACGCCTTCCATCGTGGCGACGGCGACGTAGGGCCGCAGGTCGTTTTCCGCCGGGTTCAAAGTCGCATTCGCGTAATGTTTCAACGCATCGTGCTGGTCCGTGGTCATGTTTTCGCCAATGAAACCGACGGCATCCGCGCGGCAGCGGGCGCAATGCGTCATCTGCGGCAGCAATTGTCCGCATTGCAGGCGCAGGCGCGCCGTGGTCATCGTGTCGGGCGGCGGCACATCCGCGAAGACCGCGCCTTTCACCGGCACCAGCGCCATGAGGTTCATGATGTCCGCGCCGAGGGCGGAGACTTTCTTGGCGACTTCCGGGATGTGATCGTCATTCACGCCGGGCATGATGATGGTGTTGACCTTCACCGTGATGCCGCGCGCCTTGAGTTTGACGAGCGCGTCCATCTGCCGCGCGCACAATACCGCCGCCGCCTCTTCGCCGCGCAACGGTCGCCGGCCATCGCGCACCCAGGAGTAAATCCCGCCGCCGATCACCGGGTCCACCGCGTTGATGGTCAGCGTGACATGGCTGACCTGCAGCCCGGCCATTTCGTCAACGTACGGCGCGACATTCAGGCCGTTCGTGGCCACGCACAAAATCATTTTCGGAAAATGTTTCCGTGTCAGCCGCAGCGTCTCCATGGTCTCCTCGGGATTGGCGAACGGGTCGCCGGGGCCGGCGATGCCCATGACGGAAATTTCGGGGCGCTTCGCCACCACGTCGCGGAGATACGCCAGCGCCTGCTGCGGGGTCAGCACGGTGCTCGTCACGCCGGGACGGCTTTCGTTCATGCAGTCATATTTGCGGTTGCAGAAATTGCACTGGATGTTGCAGCGCGGCGCGACGGGCAGATGTACGCGGCCGAACTTCTTGTGCGCCTCCTTGTCAAAGCACGGATGGTTTTTGAAATCAACGGGCGCGAGCTGGGACGCACCGCAGGCTGGTTCAAGGGTTGAGATCATAGGTAGCTGTAGCCGATGGGTGATTTCTCCTGTTTCACTTCGAGCAACGCGTTAACGATGCGGTCATAGAGTTCCTGGGCCCCGCGATAGCCCAGGTGCAGCACCCGCTGGCCGCCGATGCGGTCATGAATGGGAAAGCCGACCCGGATGAGCGGCACGTTCAACTTGCGCGCAATCGAATAGCCCTTGCTGCTGCCGATGAGAAAGTCTGGCTTCAAGTCCGGCGCGATCTCGGCGATCTCCGCAAAATCAAACCCTTCCTTCACCAGCGTTTCGGAGGACAGCAGCGGCACGGCTGCGCGCAGGCATTTCTCGAGCTGTTTGCTGCGGCCGCCGCTGGCGCACAATACCGGCGTCACGCCAATTTCTGACAGCAGCGCCGTCAGGCCGACCACCAAATCTTCCTCGCCGAACACGATGGCGCGTTTTTCAAACGTATATTTGTGGCCGTCAATGAGGCTGTCCACCAGCCGGCCGCGCTCGCGCTGATATTTCAGCGGGATTTCGCCGCCGGCAATTTCCGCCAGCGTGTTGAACAGGGCGTCGCTTTCGCGAATGCCGATGGGCAGCCCCAGCAGCCGGCGGGGGATGGAAAACTTGTTTTCCAAGACGGTCCCGGCGGTTTTGGTTTCCACCAGCGTGCGGCCGAATTCAACGGTCGCCTGCGCCGAACCCAGCAACCTGATGGCGGCGATGGGCGTGCCGCCGGATTGCAGTTTTTCGTACTCCGACCAGGTCGCGCCGTCCATGGTCTCCGAATAATCCGGCAGCAGCGTGAGCGGCAGGCTGAAGTCGGTGAAGATTTCCTTCAGGTGCCGCAAGTCGGCGGTGGAGACCATGCCGGGAAACAGCGTGACATGTTTGCTCTTTTCACCGGCGACCGCCAGTTGCGCCACCAGCTCCCGCACCGCCGAGTGGAAGCCGTCCATGTGCGTGCCGCGATAGCTGGCCGTCGAAACATGGACGATGGGGGCGGCGGCGTTTTCACCGTGCTTCTCCTTGAGATCGCGGATCAACTGCCCCATGTCCTCGCCGATGGTTTCGGCCAGGCATGTCGTGGCGGCGCCGATGAGCTGCGGCTGGTATTGGCGGGTGATGTTCAGCGCGCCCTGCGAGAAATTCTTGCTGCCGCCGAAAATCGCGCTCTCCTCGTGGAAGTTCGACGAGGCGATGTCAATCGGCTCGCGGAAATGGCTGATGAGATAGCGCCGGATGTAAGTCGAGCAGCCCTGCGAGCCGTGCAAAAACGGGATGCAGCCCTCGACGCCGCGAAACGCCAGGCACGCGCCCAGCGGCGTGCAGAGCTTGCAGGCATTTCGGGTGGAGGTAAAATTCTTGGATTGCGGCTCTTCTTCCTCCGTAGCCGACGTCAGGAGGCTCTGGTCAAAGGAATTTTCAGCGTGAGCCTCCGTACGCCGGCTGCTGCAAGATTCGGCGCCGGCGGTGCAGTTGGCCAGGCCCTGGCAGTCCGCCGGACTGCTGCAAGTTCCAGGGCAGCTTGCGGTGTCCTCCAACGGTTCCTGAATGTCAGTTTTCAGCACAGCAACTGGCTTTATTGCAAGCCGGATGCCAACTCATCGCGGATCGTCAAACAACTTGGAATACTCATGGAATATGCGGGTTCCCCGCTGTTCTCGGTCGAAGGTCGAAGGGGCCAAAGGATTGGCTGGCTCAACATTCCTGCCCTGGCGCAAGTACTGGATCAGCAGAAATAAATTATAAGCAGAAAATAGCACACACCGCATTGTTGCCGCGCAATGCGGTGTGTGATTTTAAATCTTCCACCCGTTTTGTCCAGCCAAATATCGACTTCATTCGGAAGAATACTTCGGGAGCGCAGGCTGCAAGTGCAGCCACATCACTCAAAACGTTCTGTGAACAACATCATTCCACCGAAAACTTCGAAGAACCAATATGCGTATTTCAAATGCTGGCAGCGGCGGGAATGGTTCTGCCGTCCGGGCGAAGCCAACATTTGCGTAGGATTCAAAATTAAAGACACCTAAACGTAGGCGCGCTCTGCCGGGTGGCGGCGGACGGGAGCGGACGGGGTATTCGGGAAATCACTGACGAAGGCCGGCGGCAAAAAAACACGGTTTACACGACGGCGTTCTGCGGCAGCACGGCGGCGCGTTTCGCCCTTCTCGGCGCGAACTGCCAGACGGGGCTGGCCACGCTGGCATATACTTCCTTCGCGAAGTTCAACATGCCAATGTAGCCGGCGAGCGGTTCCTTGCGCTCGTGGTTATGATCGCAGAAACCGATGCCGAGCTTGTAGGCGATGGGACGCTCCTTTACACCGCCGATGAACAAGTCCACATCCTTCTCGAGGCAAAACTTTGCCAGTTCGAGCGGATTGGCATCATCCACGATGATCGTGCCCGGATCAGCCATTTCCTGAAGCTGTTTGTAGTCATCCTGGTCGCCGGTCTGCGAGCCCACGATGGCCGTCTCCATGCCGATGAGCCGCAACGCACGCATCAGCGAAAACGCCTTGAACGAGCCGCCGACGTAGATCGCCGCCTTTTTGCCCAGCAGCTTTTGCTTGTAGCGCAGCAGTTCGGGATAAATGGCGGCAACTTCCTCGCGCACGAGGTTTTGCGCCCGCGCCATGATCTCCGGCGCGTCCGGGAAAAATTTCGCGGCCTCGTACAGCGCGGCGCTCATGTCCTCGATGCCAAAATACGAAACCCGCTTGAAGGGGATGCCGAAATCACGCTCCATCATCTTCGCCAAACTGGTCATCGAGCCGGAGCATTGGACCAGGTTTAATTTCGCGCCGTGGGCACGGCGGATCTCTTCGACGCGCGAATCACCGGTGAGGCAGGAAACCACCTCAATGCCCAGGCGCTTGTAGTAATCGCGCAGCACCCACGTTTCGCCGGCCAGATTGAATTCGCCCAGAATGTTGATGCTGTGCGGGCTGATGTTGGAGGTGTCACCGGTGCCGATGAGCTTGTAAAGGGCGTCGCACGCGGCCTTGTAGCCGTCTTTCTTCGTGCCTTTGAAACCTTCGGAATGGACCCCGAGCACGGGGATGCCCGTCTTTTTGGAAACGCGTTGGCAGACGGCGCTCACGTCGTCGCCGATGAGGCCCACGATGCAGGTGGAATAAACAAAGGCGGCCTTGGGTGAATGATGCGCGATCAGTTCGGTCAGCGCGGCTTCCAGCTTCTTCTCGCCGCCATAGATCACGTCCATCTCCTGGAGGTCGGTGGTGAAGCTGTGGCGGTGCAGTTGCGGCCCGCTGGACAAGGCGCCGCGAATATCCCAGGTGTAAGCGGCACAGCCCACCGGACCATGGACGATGTGCAGCGCATCGGCGATCGGATACAGCACCACCCGCGAACCGCAGAAGACACAGGCGCGCTGGCTCACCGAACCGGCGGTGCTGGCCTTGCCGCAGGCCATTTCGGTGGCGGCGACACCCTGGCCGCCCTTGTGGACGACCTGCTTTTCACGGCCTGGAAGAAGCTCAATCATCATTTCATTGGCCGCATTTTGCAACCCGGGTTTCCTCAAGGTACGGCCAGCAGGATGTCCGACGCCTTGATGACCGCGATGACCGGCGAACCTTTTTTTAGCTTGAGCGTTTTGGCGGAAGCCTTGGTGATGACCGAGACGATTTCCCCGCCACCCGGCAGGACGATGACGACCTCGGCGTTGACCACGCCGCTGGTGATGGATTTGACCTGGCCGGCGAGCTGGTTGCGGGCGCTGATTTTCATTGTTTATTGGATGAGTTCAAAAGTTTCCTCGGGGCATTCGCGGTCTTTGTGGTCGAGCAGGGCGTCGTTGATTTTTTCCATGAGCCGGAGGGCGCCCATGTAGCCGACGCCCGGGAAATAGCGGTGGCCCATGCGGTCGAGCACGGGGAAGCCAAAGCGCACGAACGGGATCTTCTCAACATGGGCGATGTATTTGCAGTAGGTGTTGCCGATCAACAGGTCCACCGGCTGGTTCTTGATCCATTGATGAAGCGCAAACAAATCGGAGTTCTGTTTGACGATGGCCTCGGGCGCCTGGTCCTTTAAAATCTCCGTCACGCGCTGCTCAAAATGGTTTCCGGACGATCCCGTGATGACATAGGCGGGTTTCATGTCCAGTTCCACGAGGAACTGCGTGAGGGCGATGACATGATCCGGGTCGCCGGCGATGGCCACGCGCTTGCCGTGGAAATATTGGTGCATGTCGCCCATGGCGTCGAGCAGGCGGCCGCGTTCCTCGCCGAGCGTGCCCGGCACGTCCACGCCGCCGTGGTTGCGGAGTGCGTGGATGAACCGGTCGGTGTTCGTGAGGCCGTAAGGCAGTTCCAGGAGCGCGCAGGGGACATTGCATTTTTCGTCCAGCTTCTCCGCCGCCGGGTGCGAGGCGAAATGGCCGAGGGCAATCGTGCCCACGCTGTCGCCGGCAGATTTGATCTGCTCGATGGTCGCGCCGCCGCTGGGAAACATCCGGTAACGCCCATCCTGCGGCAGGTCCAGCACGCCGCTGGTGTCGGGGAACAGGACGGTTTTAACGCCCATCTCCTTGATGATGCGCTTCAATTCGCGCATGTCGGCGGGATCAATGTAGCCGGGGATGATGTTCAACTGTGGCTCGTCCTTCAACTGCGCCTCGGTTTTGCCGCTGGATTCGGACAGGTATTTCACCATGGCCGTGACCATGCTGGCGAAGCCCGTGACGTGCGAGCCGACGAAGCTCGGGGTGTTGGCGTGAATCACCACTTTGCCGGCGGGAATGATGCCTTCCTCGGTGGCTTTCTTGATCATCATCGGGATGTCGTCACCGATGACCTCGGACAAACAGGTCGTGTGGACGGCGACGATCTTGGGATCATAGATCGTGAAAATGTTGGACAGCGCCTGGGTCATGTTGGCCAGGCCGCCGAACACCGACGCGCCTTCGGTGAAGGAACTGCTGGTGGCAACCACGGGCTCCTTGAAGTGGCGCGTGAGATGGCTGCGATGATACGCGCAGCAGCCCTGCGAACCGTGGCTGTGCGGCATGCAACCGTGGATGCCCAGCGCGGCGTACATCGCCCCGATGGGCTGGCAGGTCTTGGCGGGATTGATGCGGAGCGCCTCGCGTGGTTTGATTTCAGCCGTAGTTCCGTCGAGCATAAAAATATTTGGTTAAAGTTTTCGTTGTTTCAAGCTTCCTCGCCGCCCGCCGCCGCCTTGCGCCAGGCCTTGGCTTCACCATTTTTCTTCGCGCCGCCCAGCTTGGAGGCGTGAACCAGTTCCACTGAAGCCAGCGGAGCCTTCTCCCACGGCGGCGTGATGTATTTCCAGACTTTCGTGGTGAGCATCCGGTCCACTTCGCGGTAAAAATTCACCGCCCCGGCGAAGGCGGCATATGGTCCGCTGTAGTCATAGCTGTGCAGTTGCTTGCACGGCACGCCCATTTTTTCGATGACGAACTTGTCCTTGATGCCGGAGCCGATGATGTCCGGCTTGTATATTTCGATGAGCTTTTCCATCTCATGATGGGTGATGTCGTCGATGACGAGCGTGCTTTTCTTCATTTCGACCATCATGCCCTCGTAATCCTTGAAGCTGAATCCGCCGGCCTTGAGCGCTTCCATTTGTTCCGGGGTTTTGGTGGGCTTGAACCGGGCGGGATCGGCCTCGACGTGCAGTTCCTCGATGTTGCGGGAGTCGGCGTCCACTTTGATCGTCGGCAATACTTTCCGGCCCTCGTAGTCGTCACGGTGCGCAAACTCGTAACCGGCGGAGACGATTTCCATGCCGATGTCGCGGAACAAATCCTGGTAATGATGGGCCCGGGAACCGCCGACAAACAGCGCGGCTTTCTTGCCCTGATGCCGGGCCTTGATCTCCGCGCGCACGGGCCGCAACGCGATCATTTCCTGGGCGATGACTTCCTCGACGCGGTCGGTGAGCTTTTTGCTGTCGAAGAATTTCGCGATCTTGCGCAGCGTCTTCGCCGTGGCTTCCGCGCCGATGAAATTCACCTTGATCCACGGGATGCCGAATTTCTTCTCCATCATCTCCGCGATGTAATTGATCGAGCGATGGCACATCACGCCGTTCAGCATGACGGTGTGCGACTTTTTCACCTGATCGTAGCTCACGTCGCCGCTCAAGGTGGAGGTGACATGGATGCCGCACTTGCGCAGCAGCGTGTCGATCTCCCACGCATCGCCGCCGATGTTATATTCCCCGAGGATGTTCATGTTGAACTCGGCTTCATCGGGCTTGTCGTCCAGGCCGATGATGTTTTTAAACACGCCGTTGTTGGCGATATGATGGCCGGCGGACTGGCTGACACCTTTGTAACCTTCGCAACTGAAGGCCATCACGTTGATGCCCAGCTCCGCCTTCATGAGCTTGGCGACGGTGTGAATGTCGTCCCCGATGAGACCGACCGGGCAGGTCGCCAGAATCGCAATCGCCTTGGGTTTGAAGATGGCGTAAGCCTCGCGGATCGCCTGCGTCAATTTTTTTTCGCCGCCGAAAACAATCTGGTCTTCCTGCATGTCCGTGTTCATGCAGTATTGCAGGTAATTCGTCGAGCCGGCGGGCGGGCGCACCAGGTTGCGGCGCGACAGCCAGGCGTAAAAGCCGCAGCCGACCGGGCCATGCGTGATCTGCAAAATGTCGTAAATCGGCCCCAGCACGACCCCGCGACAGCCGGCGTACGTGCAGCCGCGCTGGGTGATGATGCCGGGAATGGTGCGCGAGTTGGCCCCGATTTCCGGCGGCGTTTCCGGGTCGTTGAGGATGATTTGCTTGGCGCGTTTCTTCGCGGTTTTGGCGGGATAAATCTTCAGCATCTCCGCTTTTACCGCGGCCGGATCCGGCGCGGCCAAATCCGGCGCCGTCAAAGTATGAGTAGGTTCGGACATAAATGTTCCTTTCTGGTTGGTTGTCAGCGGTTGCGCCAAATTCGCCACGGTGGCGGGCGGTTCAGTTGTAGAGGCCAAATTCCATCAGCAGCTTTTCGAGTTCCGGCATGGGCAGCGGCCTTGGAATGACAAAATTTGTGTTTTGATCAATCGCCTTCGCCAGCGCGCGGTATTCATCGGCCTGGCCGCATTTCGGATTCCATTCGATGACCGTCTTGCGGTTGATCTCGGCGCGTTGCACATCATTGTCGCGCGGCACGAAATGGATCATCTGGGTTCCGAGCAATTTGGCGAACTGCTCGATCATTTGTCTTTCGTTGTCCACCTTGCGGCTGTTGCAGATCAGGCCGCCGAGCCGGACCTTGCCGTTCGTGGCGAACTTCAGGATGCCCTTGCAGATGTTGTTCGCCGCATACATGGCCATCATTTCACCGGAGCAAACGATGTAAATCTCCTCGGCCTTGCCATCGCGGATCGGCATCGCAAAGCCGCCGCAGACCACGTCGCCCAGCACGTCGTAAAAAACGTAATTGAGGTTTTCGCTCGCGTCATAGGCGCCGAGCTGTTCGAGCATGTTGATCGAAGTGATGATGCCGCGTCCCGCGCAGCCGACGCCGGGTTCCGGGCCGCCGGATTCCACGCACAAGGTGTTGCAAAATCCGCCGTTGCGGATGTCCGCCAGCTCCACGTCCTCGCCTTCCTCGCGGAGCGTGTCCAGCACGCTGCGCTGGGAAAGTCCGCCGAGGAGCAGGCGTGTCGAGTCGGCCTTGGGATCGCAGCCGACGACCATGACTTTGTGCCCCATCTCGGCGAGGCCGGCGACGGTATTTTGGGTGGTGGTGGATTTGCCGATGCCGCCCTTGCCGTAGATTGCAATTTTTCTCATAAAGGAATTTCGTGTTTGATCTTTTATCCGGCGGAAACTTTCGCCGGCGCGATTGATTCCTTTGCAAGCGCCATGCCAACCGGAAAAGCGTCCGGCGAACCGCGCGCGAAGCCAATAACCGCAGCCCTGACAAGGGGGAAAACGATTCGGTCCCCGGCGCTGCCGAAAACGGCGGGGATGGTGGAGGCTACATTTGGGTAGGAACGCCGCCGGGAAGCTACCTGGATGTGACTTTGGCCGGCGGCGGCCGGAGGTTTCAGCCAAGCAAGGGGCGCACGTTGTAATAACCGCCCAGGACGAGATGTTCGGATTCCCCGGTGAGCAGGGATTTGGGCAGCAGTCCGCTGAAGAAAACGATCTTGGCCAGCGGCACCTCCACTTCCCAGGCGCTGGAACCGAATTCCCAGGCCACTTCCGGATCGGCGGTGAAGGAACTCAGGTTGTTGAGCTGCACGAGGGTGAGGCGCCGGCCGGCGACCGGCGGGCACCGATCACGAATGACATACTCCTCGGGGTCGTGCGTGCCGCGGTAAAGCGTTTTGCAGCGTGCGCCCGGGAAGCGGCGGCGCAGTTCGTCCTGGCAAAAAGTGTAGAGCAGGTCGAGTTGCATCAGGGCGCCGATGGACCGGGCCGAGCCGCGCGTCCGGTCGAGCAGGAAAGCTGCGCGCGCGGCGGGATTGTCGGCGAGCCGCCCGTTGTGGTAGGTGGCCAGAATGCCAAAGCGGCTTTCCACCCACGCTTTGAGCACGGCCCCCGCCTGACGGTTGCTGTCCGCTCCCCAGGCGCGAAGCAAATGCACGTAGCTGTACACAGGTTTGGTTTTCCGGCCGGCCGGCGGCTCGTGCATTTCGTTGAGGCCGAATTTGACGCCAACATATTCATGAAACAGGCGGCTGCGTTCCGCGGCATCGGGGAGTTCATCCAGGCGGCGGAACAGCCGGGCGTCGGAGTTCCGCGCGCCGTCAATTTCAACCGGCAGCGGGTTGGCCTGAAATTCTTCGGAGCCGATGATCCAAGGCGAGAGATTGCAGCGGTTGAGCGAGCAGGACGAGCGCGAGGGGTCCCCGGCGATGTTCTGGTGATATAAATTTTCGGGCGGGCGCATGCGAAAACTGGGTGATTAAATCGTGGCCATGATATCCGGCCCGGAAAGCTTGAGCAGCTTTTGAGTTTGGATGTAAATCGCGGTGGTGACCGCGGGGTCGAGTTTTTTCAACCAGCGCACGGGAATGCCCTGAACGCCGTACAGCGCGCCAGCCAGTTGGCCGGCGAGCGCGCCGGTGGTGTCGGCGTCGCCGCCCCGGTTGACCACGCGCACCAGGCAGGCTTCAAAGCTGCCGGTGTTGAAAAAACCATCAAAGACCGTTTGCACCGTATCGACCACATAACCGCTGGTTTTTCCCGGCCACGGTTTAAAGCCAAAGGCGGGATGGCGGGCAATGAGGTGATCGGCGATTTGATTGCAGGCGGCCTGTTCACCCGCGAGCAGGAGCCGCCGGGTCATGCGGGCCAGCGCGGCGGTGGCGGCGTCGGATTTGGGATGGTTGTGCGTGATGTGCGCCTGTTCGAGGCTGCGTTCGATGAGCAGTTCCTCGCTGGCCAGCGAGGCGAGCACGGTGGGGAGATTGCGCATGGCGGCGCCGTTGCCGCCATTTTCATCCGCCGGCGGCGCACATAAGCTGCCATCGGCAATATAACGGCTGATGCCCCGGCGGCAGGCGTTGCCGATGTCCACCGGGTTGCCGCGCACCCAGGTGACAAACGCATCCGCTATGGCGCGCGGGTTCCAACCACCGCTGGCGATCAACGCGGACCCCAGCGCGAGCGCCATTTCCGTGTCATCGGTGACGCCCCCCGGCTTCAGGTTCAGCCAGCCGCCACCGATGATTTCCTGGTGAATCTGGTAGCGCCCGGCGATTTCGCCCGCCGTCATAAACTCGACGGTCGCACCCAGGGCGTCGCCGATCGCCACCCCGAGAAAAGAACCCAGAGCCCGATCCAACAGCACAGAGCCTCCCTGAAAACTTGCCGGCTGGTTTGGGAAGCTAATCATGTTCAGCCCGGTTTGGCAGGTCAAACTGCGGTCAGACGGCGGCGGCCTCTCCGTGCCGGAAGCGTTTGAAATCAATGCCGAGCCGTTTCACCCGCAAACCCATCTGCCGTTCCGTGAGCCCGAGCTTGCGCGCGGCGGCGGCCATGTTGCCATCGCCAGCCTTGAGTTCCGCCACGATCATTTCGTATTCCAGCGCGGCGACGGCGGTGTCGAGCGTGCCGCCGCCGGATTTTTCGGACGCGGCCTTCTTTTGCAGGGTCGGCGGGAGATGATGCGCCTCGATGGAATTGCCCGGCGACAGGAGCACGGCGCGTTCCATGCAATTTTCCAGTTCGCGCACATTGCCGGGCCAGTGGTAGCTCATCAGCAGGTCAATCGCGGCGGTGGAAATCCGGCGCACGGATTTCTGGTTGAGCTTGGAATATTTTTCCACAAAATAATCCGCGAGCAGCAGGAGGTCCGACTTGCGGTTGCGCAACGGCGGCGCGTAAATCGGAAACACGTTCAGCCGGTAATAAAGGTCGGCGCGAAATTTTTCCTGCCCGATCATCTCCTCCAGGTTGCGGCTGGTCGCGGTGAGGACGCGGACATCCACCTTGATGGGCGCATGCCCGCCGACCCGTTCAAACTCCCGCTCTTGCAAAACGCGGAGCAGCTTGACCTGCGTGGCGGGGGAGATGTCGCCGATTTCATCGAGGAAAATCGTGCCGCCGCCGGCGATTTCAAACCGGCCTTTGCGCATGGCGATCGCACCCGTGAACGCCCCTTTTTCATGGCCGAACAGTTCGCTTTCGATGATGGATTCCGGAAGCGCGGCGCAGTTGAATTTCACAAACGCACGGCCTTTGCGCGGGCTTTGCTCGTGCAATGCGCGGGCGATGAGTTCCTTGCCCACGCCCGATTCGCCACGAATCAAAACGGTCGTCACACTGCCGGCGACCTGCTCGATGTGGCGGTAAACCGAACGCATGGCATCTGAATTGCCGATCATGTTCGGCGGGCGGAAGCTCGTCTGGATTTGGTGCTGCAGCCGCTCGTTCTCGCGCTGGAGCGATTCCAGTTTTTCCTGCGCCAGCCGGTGGAAATGCACCGTGTGGGCGATGACATTGGCGATGAGCGAAAGCAGCCGGCGGTCGGCGGACAGCAGCACCCGGCCATCATGAATCCGCTCCACGCTCAAGGCACCGATGACTTCCGCGCCAAATTTGATGGGCACGCAAATGTAGGCCGCCGAAGGCGAGCCGGGATCCACCTGCTGTTCCTGCTGCCAGCGGGCTTTCAAGGCCGGCTCCTTGGAGATGTCCGGCACCACGATGGCCTGGCCGGATTCCATGGCCTGCTTGACCAGTTCCTGGCACGCCAGCAGGTAATCTTGCTGGTTCTGGACGCTGGGCAGGCCCACGGCTTCGCTGATGCTGGACGTGCCGTCCTCGCGATTCAGGATGGTGATGGTGCCGCGCTTCATGCCCAGTCCATCCGCCATTTTCAAAAGCACCGGTCGGATGACCTCCCGCAGTTCAAGGCTGCTTTCAAGGGTGTAGGAGATGTCGAAGAGCAGGCTCAGCTCGTCCACGACGCGGCAACCGCCAGGCATTGTCGCCGGGCGGTTCTTTTGCGCATCAACTCCCGGACACCCGGGCAGACATTCATCCAGCAACTTCTTCACACGTAAACTTCCGCAAGGCATGTGCCAATAAAATGAGGTCTTCATGAAGGCTGGTCGGCGATGTGCTTTAATTCGTCAGCAATTCATTGCCTCCGCCAATTGGAACAGTGTTTGCTTTGTAGCCATCCAAGCTCAGTAAAAAACAATTTTTGGCCGGAGCTGCGAACCAAAGCACAGGGTTTTTTTGCTTTGTTTTGTTCAAACCGTCCAAAGAGGGACAGGATCGAGCCCCGGTCCGGCGTCCACATCGCCCTCCCAGTTCGACATCGCCAAGATTGGGCACCGCAGAGTAATTAACACAGGAAATCGGGAGTAGGAGCAAAGTGGATAGTGAAATCTTGTGTAGATGAGTAAAAACAATTCTAACCTTGTTGTTTTTCTTGCGAATGGTTTATACAAAATCATCTGACTTTTGCTCTATACCTGTTGCATTCACAGTTGAAAAGCCCCGCAAAACAAAGCCTTTCCGGATGTCGCTTGCCTTTCTGGAAGGGTATTTTCGTTGCTACGGGGTACAATGCCGGTGTACAATTCAATTTCAGTCGTCCACTTGATTTGCAAGTGGCTGATTTACAAATGGAAGGGTGGCTGAGTGGTTAAAGGCATCTGACTCGAAATCACATTTAGCGACTTGGACACCGATGGACTGCCTTGTAAATCAATGACCTAGCTCGGACATCGAGAATTTCAGACTGGCCCAGTTTAGACAATTTTGGCCCCCTTGATCGATGCGCGGGGTACAATGGAATCCTTTTCAGAACCTGGCCAATCCGCGGTCTTTTGTCTGTTCCGTTTCGATATCAATCCCCAATTTTTTAAGAACCAGTTTGGCCATTGAGCGGCTTTTTTCGTCGGGTGAAACTGGAGGTATGAAATTTGCAAATCGCCCTGTGATTTTATCCGCATCAAATTTTTTCTCGTCGCCAAATCCGATGAACTTGCCCTTGTCGGCGCGGAGCATTGGAAAAACACGTTGCTGGCAGCCAGCAGCATGGCATGAAATCCGTCGCGCTGACTGACGTTGGCAACCTGCATGGCGCTGTGGAATTCGCGCAGTCTGCAAAGAAGGCCGGCATCAAACCCATTTTCGGCGCGGAAATCTGCGTGAACGCAAACCCGCTGCTACTCTTTGTTGAAAGCGCGACCGGCTACCACAACCTCAATCAAATCCTCTCCCAAACTGCCGAGAGCGTCGAAGATTCGTCCGTGGCCGACCAGCAGCGTCGCCGGCATTCGATAGAAAGTTTCGCCAACCGCACAGACGGGCTCATTGCCGTCAGTCCCGACAAGAGCCTTGCCGAACTCTTTCCGAATAGTTTCTACGAACTGGCGACCAAGGAAACAAAGTCAGGCCGTCATCCGGTTGTCGCCTGCCCCGTGAACGACAATCTCCTTCCGATTCCAATCCACGTCCTCCCACTCGACGCGTAAGGCCTCTGAATAAATGCGCATTCCCCCGTAGGCAAGGAATTCAACCAAATCTCCGACACGGTCACTCCATGCCCCGCTTTTAGTGCGTATGTTCACAACCAACTCCTTGAACTGTGACGGTTCCGGCAGATGCAGGTGCTTTTGCTTTGCCTTCACCCGCTTAAGTTCGGAAGCGGGATTCTCAAATACCACACCGCCGTTGGCCTTGTGCGTCCTCAAGCCGACGTCAATCACCTGCCGCAGTGTCCCTATGGTGTTGTTGAAATAATGGCTGTCAATTTCGTCGTTGAGTTCCGCCGCCCATGACTTGCAGGCGCTCAACGAAATCTCATCCAGCCGCAATCCCCAAAGCTCCGGCCAGGTCGTTTGAATCTTTTGAAGGCATGTGCGCCGGTATTCCTTGCTGCGCGGTTTGATGGTGGTGTCGTTTTCAAGATCCTTCTTGAACCACTCCACTGCCTCGGTGAATTTCGGCGGGTCCACCTTGTTGCGGTTTTCCCTGTTCTCCTTCAGGAAATCGTTCAGCTTCAATTGTGCGGTGGTCCAAACCGTTGTCTGTAGACTTTGCCGGACGGCTTTTCTGCCGATTTTAACTTTCCCAAAGTAATTTCCGCTGATAACGTATTGGAGCAGATGCGGCACTTTCGGAAACGAGCGCCACTTGCCATCCTTGGACAAGTGCTCCTCGCGTTTCCGAGAACTAGGCTGTTTATCCCGTAAGGCCTGCACAACCAAAATTTACGGGGTACAATGGCGGGGTACAATGAAAAAGTTGAGCCTTGAAATGCGTCTGTAAGTGGTTGAAAATAAACGGCTGGAAGGGTGGCTGAGTGGTTAAAGGCATCTGACTCGAAATCAGAAGTACGGGTAACCGTACCGTGGGTTCGAATCCCACCCCTTCCGCCACTTTTTAATGCTCAATCGTTCAGATTACCAATCACGTTCATAACTGCCGACGAAGAGGCCCCGGGTTAGTTTCTATAGTATGGCGCGGAATCAGGCCAGTTCATCGGGGCCGATGGGGGAGTGGGCATGGGCGATCAGCTTGGCGGTTTGGCGAAATGCGTCGTCGCCGGTGATCGTGCCGGCGAAGCAGAATGCCTGGAGCACTTCCATATAGTTGATGGACTTGGTTTTTCCCCAGCGTTGCTTTTCTTGTCCGCCGACCCGCGTGCTGCCGGCCACCTCCAAATTGCCGTCGTTCCCCACCCGGCCACGGAGCCAGCCAGCACCTTTCTGAAGCATGCCGGCGAGTTCGCCCCGGAGGGCGCCGTGGGGGCAGGAAGGATAATACCGCGAGGCATATAAGAGGCCGGCGGATTGGTAGTTCACATCAAAACCTGCTTTTTCCGGATTCACGCCATCGGCCCTTTGGAGTTGCAAACCACGTCGCGCACACGCTTCGGCGGCGGCACTCAATTCCGCGTCGCCTGCGAGTCCGGCCGTGGTGCCCAACGCCATTGCCAAAATGTAATTACGGTGGGTAAAGGGGGCGTTTTGGGTGCGGCCCATCTCGCTGATGTCAGGGCGGGCCAGCCAGCGGGCCGCCGATTGCAGCCGGGGCGTGAACTCTTTTACCACACCGGCAAACTGGGCCAGCCCGCTTTGTTTGAGCAGCGACAGGCCGCGCGCAATGTCGGCCACAAAAATTTCGGTGCTGTGGAAGGCGGCGCCGGTTCCCGGGAAATCGCCGTCCGGTCCCTGCCGGGCAAATCCCCAGCGGATGGCGGGAAGCGCGCTTTGAACCAGCGACAGATCATTGGCCCCGATGCCCGCCTGGATCAGGTCGCCGGCATAGCGTTGGAGTTCGATGAACCAGACGGCGGCTTCGCCTTTTTCCCAGCGCGCATTCACGCTGATGGCGCCGCCGGGGGCAATCTCCGGGTCGCGCAACCGGGGCGAGTGATACAGGGCCTGGTCAAGAACGGGATCGCGAATCAACGTCAGGAGATCGGGCATGGTTTTGAAAGCGGAATCCGCGGGCAGGGCGGCGACCTGATTGGTTCCGGCCTGCACCGGCAAAAACGGCAGACCGAAAGCAGCGACGAGGCCCGTTTTTAAGGCGGTGCGGCGGGAAACTTTTCCGGTGAGGCCGGTGCCGGTGGAGGTTGCCATGGCGGTGAGTTTTTGAAGCGAAATCGTGCCGGGCTTAATTCAATTTTGCGGAAGCCCGGACGCCGACCGGCCGGACGTGCGCGGCGGCGGATTCAGCGACCGAAGGATGGAGCGTGGCAGAGTCTGATCCCCACTTGGCTGGCTGCGGGCCGAGTTCGAGATCCAGCGTGCCACCGTTGACCAAATCGGCATGGGGGAACCAAAACTGGTTCAGCGCCGCGCGGTTGAGTCGGGCGGACTGGATGTAGACGTTCGCCGCCGAATTGTTCCGCGTCGTGATGGTGAACGTTTTCCCGGGGAAATAATTTTGGTCCAGCCGGATGGTCACGCGGTCAAAAATCGGGCTGGTGATCTGATAGGTGGGATCCAACGCCGCGCCGCCTTCGACATCAAACAGGCCGATGGCCATCAGTGCGCCGAGCGCGCCGAGCTGGCCCTGGTCTTCGTCGCCGTTGTAACCGCCAGAGGGCGTGATGTCGCCGAGCGCCTGCTGCTGGACGGCGCGCACCCATTTCTGGCTCAACCAGGGCGCACCAGCCAGATTGAAGAGGTGGGCCATCTCCATGGAAGGCTCGTTGTCGTAATCCACCCAGGCGCCGCCATGCTCGCCATGCGGCACGACGAAATTTTCCGGCGCGGCCAGCTCGAACTGCCGGTTCAAGGCCGCGACATATTTTTCCGGGCCGCCAAAAAGCCGGATCAAGCCCGGCATATCCTGCGGGACGGCATGTGTGTAGATCGCCGAGTCGGCCTCGGTGAAGCCTTTGCCGTTGAACGAACCCTTGGGGCCGACGGGCGCAAAGCCGGCGAGCCATGAGCCGTCCTTGTTTCTGGGGCGCATGAACTGAACGGAGGCGTCCCACAAGTTCGTGTAGTTGAACGAGCGTTGCTTGAGCCACGCCGCGTCATTGGTCTTGCCCAGCGCCCGGGCGAATTCCGAGAGGCACCAATCTTGATAGGCGTATTCGAGCGTCATCGCCGCGCCGTCTTTGTGCATGGCTTTGCCCTCGATGTCCTCGGGCACGTAACCGCGCTCGACATAGTATTTCATGCCGCCGGCGGTGGCATTGGTGCCGAATTCATAACCGGCGTGGTCGCGGATGCCGCCGGGCAAGGCGTTTTTGCGCAGGCCGGCGTAGGCTTTTTCCACGTCGTAACCGCGGATGCCCTTGTTGTAAGCCGCGGCGAAGAAGGGCGTGGCCGGATCGCCGATCATCACGAAGGTGTAATTGCCGCCGGACGGCCCGCGCGGAATCAGGCCGCCGTCGCGGTACATGTCCACCATGGTGTTGCAGAAACCGTCCATGACTTCGGGATAGGCGAAGGACCACAGGAGGTTGAGGGACCACTGGCTGCCCCAGAGCGCATCGAAGTTGTAATGTGGAAACCGCGGCCGGCCGGCGGCATCCAGTTGAACTTGGCGGACGAGGGTTTGCGGTCCGGTATTGTCGGCATAACTGCCGTCCACGTCGCTGACGATGCGACGCCCGAGCAGGGCGTGCCAGAGGTCGGTGTAAAATTTGATGCGCTGCGGCTCCGTGCCGCCGGCCACGGTGATGCGGCCGAGCCAGTCGTTCCATTCGTCCCGCGAAGCGCGCACCACGGCGTCAAAATCCCAGCCAGGCAGTTCGGCCTGGAGATTTTCCCGCGCGTTGGCCTCGCTGGTGTAGGAGATGGCAACCTTCAGCAGGATTTGTTCGCCAGCTTTCGTGGGAAACTGGACGTAGCCGCCGGCGTTGGTGCCGGAAATTTCCTTCACCGACACCGGCAATAATTTTTGGTTCTGCCAGGTTCCGAAGGCAACGGGCTTGCTGAATTCTGCCACGAAATAGATCGTGAACGGCTTGGGCCGGCGTTGCGTTGCGGCCATTACTGACCGGCCGGCGATTTCGGTCGGGCTGACCTGACGCACGGCGCTGGAATCCATTTTGTCCATGAGCGTGGCGCCGGTGTCGAAGGCGAGGTAGGATTTTTCACCGGCGGGGAAAGTATAACGATGAAAGCCGACGCGCGTGGTGGAGGTCAGTTCCGCCGTGACGCCGTAGCGCTGGAGAAAAACTTTGTGGTAGCCCGGATGAACAACCTCATCGGCGTGCGAAAACGGCGACGCGGTGGCGGCAAGCCCTTGGGGCGACCGAAATTCCCCGGTCACGGGCATCACCGGGATGCCATAGAGCTGCCAGCAGTGGACATGGCTGAAACATTGGATGTTGGTGTCGCCGTAAATGTAGCCGCCGAGCCAGTCGAGGCCGAGGCTGGTATCGGGGCTCAAGTTGACCATGCCGAAGGGGCGGCAGGCGGAGGAAAAGAAAAACCACCGCGACTTGTGCGTATCCACCAAGGGATTGACATAGTCAGCGGGAGAGGTTTCCGCGTGCGCCAGCCACGGCGACGACAGGAGGGCGAGGCACGACAGCCACCGGCCAAGCTGCCGCCGGCACCGGGCGTTTGATGAAATGTTCAACTTGATTTGGTCCCGTTAAGTTATGTTGGCAGCGCATGGCGATGTTCCGGGCCATGAACCAGTTGTTATGCTGACAACTTAAGGCCAAACCCGGCTTGCGCCTATCGTCCGAAGGGACGATTTTACCGCTGGTTGGAGAGTTTCCAGTGGTTGAATTCCGGTGCCGGATGTAGCCTGAAACAAAATGTCACCTGCACGACCAGTCTTGCCGAAGGCCATCGGGTGCTGGTGTGCCGTTTGGTTCCTCTTTTCCGGGTGCCTCACCGGCTATGCCGCCAGCCAGGATTACATGGTGAAAACCTGGGGGGTGGATGAAGGCCTGCCGGAAAGCAGCATCACGGATGTGGTCCAGTCGAAGGATGGTTATCTATGGGTGAGCACGCTGAACAGCGGTCTGGCACGGTTCGACGGCATCCGTTTTGTGAGCATTAATCTGCCGCCGGCGGCCCTGCATTTCAGCGGCGGCATCCGGCGGTTGTGCGTTGGCGGACAGGGGACGCTGTGGCTGAATGGTTTTGGTGAATATCTGGCGCGTCTGCAGGCGGGAGAATTTTACATGGAGCGGACGGACCCAACCGGGATTGATTCAGTCTTGCAGGAAGACCGCAACCACATCGTTTTTGGCGCGCGCGAAGGGATGCTGGAGCGCCGGTCCGGCGGGGGAACGAACTTTGTTTACAGGGTGATCCATCTTCCGGGCACGGGGACTTATCCCCGCCTTTTTCCCGATGCCACGGGGGCTATTTGGTACCGGCGGACGGACCGGCAACTGGCGCGGATGACCGATGGCAAGAGTACGATCATGCCGCTGCCTCCGGGCGGCGGCGGTCACGGGGCGGTGCTGGCGGGTGACCGTTGGAAAACGATCGCCGCCGCCAATGCGGACGGGTTGTTTGTCTGGCGGGATGAAAAGTTCGAAGACGTGACCCCGACCAATGGCGAGGCGTGGACAGCGGTGAGTGGTTTGATTTTGGATGGCCTGGGCGGCTGGTGGCTGGAGGCAGATGGCCGGCTCCGTCATTGCCGGGATCGCCAATGGGTGGCGGAAGCCGCCGCCTGGAGCCGCCAAAACCGGTCCTGGCAAAATGTCCGTTTTCCCCAGGCGGATGCCGAGGGCGGGCTCTGGTTTGCGTATGCGGACACGGGCATTTTTCACATCAGCGCGGCGGGCAAACTCTCGACGATCACGACCGCCGAAGGATTGCCGAACAACCGGGTGCGGACGCTGACGCAAGACCGCGAAGGGAACATCTGGGCCAGCTTTGAGCGCGGCGGCCTGTCACGCATCCGGCCCCGCCGGTTTCAAGCCGTGGAGGTCCGAGACGGGTTGAAGGACATTGTCACCTCTTCCGTTTGTGAGGACGCGCGGGGCGCCATCTGGATCGGCACGGCGGACGGTCTGGTGAGCCGGTGGGAGCACGGCGTGTGCAGCAATTTTGCCCTGCCGCTGGCCCCGGGAGAGGGCTGCCAAGTGGCCACGGTTTGTGCTGATTCGACCGGCCGGGTCTGGGTCGGAACACGCGGGGCGGGACTTTGGGTTGGCGAGCATGACCATTTTGACCGGGTGCTCCAAGCCGCGCCGGTCGGGGACAACATCCGGGGTGTTTTTGTAAGCCGCGACGACCGCCTGTGGATCGCGAGCTTGAAGGGTTTGTTTTCATTTCAGGACGGGCGATTGCAACTCATCATCGAGCCCAAATTCCCGGAAGATTACCCCACCGCGCTCGCCGAAGGGGCAAATGGAACCATCTGGGTGACGATGCAATCCGCCAAGCTGGTCAAACTCGCCAGCGGGCAGGTGACCGTTTATCAACCGGCCGATGTGCGGATGCAAAGCCTCTTTTCCGCCGTGCATGAGGACGAGGAAGGCACCGTGTGGGTGGGCACGCTGGGCGGCGGCCTTTTGCGCTTTCGCAACGGGCAGTTCACCGCCTTTACCAAGCGGGACGGCTTGCCCACCGACATCATTTTCCAGGTACTGGATGACGACCGGGGCGGATTATGGCTGGGCTCGCCGGCGGGCGTGATCAACGTCCGCAAATCCACTCTGGATGCGCCGGGTGTGAAATCCGTCTTCAGAGTATTTGGGCGCAATGACGGACTGCCTTCGATCGGCTGCGCTTCGTCATCCCAACCGACGGCGTGGCGCGGACATGACGGGCGGCTTTGGTTCGCCACGGCGCGCGGCGTGGCGAGCGTCCAGCCGGAAGATTCAGAACACAAGGCAATCGCGCCCCTTGTGGCCTTGGAAGACCTGCTCGTGGATGGCAAGGTGGAGCGGACGTTCGTAGGCCGGCTGGATGACGGTTCCAACGCGCCGATACAATTGACACCCGGCCTGCATCACCTGGAATTTCAGTATACCGGGTTCAGCTTTGCCGCGCCGGAAGGCATCCACTTCAAATACATCCTCGAAGGTTTGGACAAGGAGTGGATTGAAAATCAAATCAACCGCGTTGCCCAGTATAACAGCGTGCCGCCGGGAAAGTACCGCTTCCGGGTGCAGTCCTGCAGCAGCGACGGTTTGTGGTCCGGGGAATCGACGGTCGAACTGGTTTTGCCGCCGCATTTCTGGCAGGCGCGGTGGTTTAGCCTGCTGGTGCCGGCCGCCAGCCTGCTGCTGGTGGCGGGGGTGGTTTTCTGGTGGGCGACCCTGCGGCAGCGCCGGCAAGTCCGGGCGCTGGAGCAACAACAAGTGATTGAACGCGAGCGGGCGCGCATTGCGAAAGACCTGCATGATGACCTGGGCACCACGCTGACCCAGATTGATCTTTTGGGGGCGCTGGCTTCGCGCCCGGGAATGTCGCCCGGGGAAACGCTGGAACAAGTCGGATTGATCCAGAGCAAATCCCGCGAGATGGTGACGGCGCTGGACGAGATCGTGTGGGCGGTGAATCCCCGCAATGATTCACTGAATGCGCTGACCACCTACTTCTGCAATTTTGCGGAGGATTTCCTGCCGCAGTCCGGCATCCAGTGCCGCGTGGACATGGCGGATGAAATGCCGGATTTTCTGCTGACGTCCGAGGTGCGGCACGGCTTGTTTCTGGCCTTCAAGGAAGCGTTGAACAACGTCGTGCGCCATGCGGGCGCGAAGGAGGTCTGGCTCCGGTTCAGCGTTTCCGGCAGCGTAGCCACACTGGTGGTGCAAGATGACGGGGGCGGTTTCATCCCGGAAAAAATGTCCGGAGGTGAAGGCAATGGTTTGAGAAACATGCGCGAGCGCATGGCGCAAATCGGCGGCACCTGCGAGGTGCGCAGCGAATTGAAGGCCGGGACCACGATCACGTTCACCCTGCGCTTGAAGTAACCACCACCAGCGGCCGGCGATAATCGTCTTTTCGGACGATGCCCCGATGCCGGGCACCGATGTATGCTGGAGGTGAAATGGAACACGTCGTTGATTTTCTGCCGGTGGTCGGCAAACATGCGGATACCAGCATGACTTCGGTAATCGTGGTCGAAGATGACCGGCTCCTGCGCCAGTCGCTCGCGCGGCTGATTGGCGAGGCGCGGAGCTATCGTTGTCTGGGAACCTTCACGACCGCGGAAGAGGCGTTGGAAAAAGTCCCCGGGCTGCGGCCGGACGTGGTGGTCATGGACATCAACCTGCCGAAAATGTCCGGCATTGATTGCACCCGGCAGTTGAAACTGGCCCATCCGGAAATCGGCGTGCTCATGCTGACGGTCTATGACGACAGCGAACGCATCTTTGAAGCGCTGCGCGTCGGCGCCAGCGGCTATCTGCTCAAGCGCTCGGTTGCCACGGAAATTCTGCAGGCCATCCAGGATGTGAAGGAGGGCGGCGCCCCGATGAGCAGCCAGGTGGCCCGCAAAGTGGTCGCCTCGTTCCGCGTAGCCGCGAAGGCCGACGCGGAGAACGCCACGCTCTCCGAGCGCGAGACGGAAATTCTGGCCCACCTTTCCAAGGGGTATTCCAACAAGGAGATTTCTGAACGGATGTGCATCAGCCTTTCGACGGTGCGCACGCATCTGCGCCACATCTATGAAAAACTCCATGTCCGCTCCCGGGCCGAGGCCATTGTGCGCTTCCGGCATTGAGAGTTCGGGACCGCTTGGTGGCGTGGCATAATTCGTCCTTTTGGACGATTGGAAACGGGTGGAAAGCAGGATAGCTTCGAGCTTATCAAATCAAACTCCATGCCCGCCCGGAAACACAACCGCTTCATCCGCACGCTGCTGGTGCCGATGGCGCTGTGGTTGGTTCAAGTCATCAACGCCAAGGAATTTAGCGTCGCGGAATTTGGTGCCATGGGTGACGGCGAAACGCCGGCCACGAAGGCGATTCAAGCCGCTATTGATGCCGCGTTTGCGCAAGGCGGAGGCCGGGTGATCGTGCCCCAAGGCAATTTTGTCACCGGCACGCTCCGGCTCAAAAGCAATGTTGATTTGCATCTGGAAGCAGGCGGCACATTGCTGGGAAGCACGAACTGGGCGGATTATGAGGGAAATAAAAGATGCCACGGCTGGGTAACTTTGTTGTCGGCCGAAAATTCGCAAAACATCCAGCTTTCCGGCAAAGGAACCATCGACGGCCGCGGGCTGCTGCTCATCCAAGACATCAAGGAAAAGGTCCAGGCCGGATTGATAAAAGATTCCTTTCATAGAAACCGGCCGGATCATGAGGTCCGGCCGCCATTGGTCCTCTTTTCCGACTGCGACGGGGTGTGTATCCGGGACATCACGCTCACGAACGGATCCGGCTGGACCGAAGTATATAAGAACTGCACCAACCTGCTGGCGGATGGCATCAAGGTCCGCGCATTTTCCTACTGGGAAAATGACGGGATCGACCTGATTGATTGCAAAAGCGCGATCCTGACCAATCTGGACATAAGAAGCGAGGACGACGGCATCTGTTTGAAGTCGGATGACCGCGCCACTTGCTGCGAAAACATCAGCGTGATCAACTGCAAGGTGAGTTCGGGTTCCAGCGCGTTCAAATTGGGCACGGCTTCCTTTGGCGGCTTCAAAAACATCCGGGTCAAAAACTTGTCCATATATGACACGCGCCGGTCGGCCCTGTCGTTTTTTAGCGTTGATGGCGGCGCCATTGAAAACATAGACGTCCGGGATGTCCGGGCCATCAATACCTCAGGTTCGATCTTCATCAGGCTGGGGCAGCGGAATCAAGCGGCACCGCCGGGGACCATTGACGGGATTCATTTTGAAAATGTGGACATCCAGGTTCCGGCGGACGGCAAAAAAACGTCGCCGTACGTGATGACGCTGGATTTGCCTCCACAGAGCGAGCGCGGCCAGCCAATCAATCCGCTGCCATCCGCCATCACCGGCTTGCCGGGCCACCCGGTCAGGAACATTGTGCTGGATCAGGTGAAGATCAGATATTTTGGCGGCGGTACGGAAGCGCGGGCGTTTGTTTCCACCGCCGCCCTGGCGACCGTTCCGGAAAAAGCCAGGGATTATCCAGAAATCGGGATGTTTGGCGAATTGCCGGCGTCCGCCTTTTACGTCAGGCACGCCGATGGAATTGTGTTCAACCAAGCATCAGTTTCCTTTCTTAAAAGCGATTTTAGACCGCCTTTTGTATTTGATGACGCCGCTAAAATCACCTTGGGTCAGGTTGAAGTAAGAGACAAAAAGGAAGCCCCGATAGTTGTTTTTAATGATGTCACGGAAGATTCGGTTAAAAACCTCGTGGCTCCGGTTAACCCAGATTTGGCGATAAAAAGGCAAAGCAGCCTCCCATAGAACGCCTTGCCCGGATGCAGGCATTGAGGGTGGTCCGGAAGCGTCCGCCCCTAAGATCTGATGCTCAGCGTGGCAATTTAGGGGGCAAGAATCGTCTTTTCGGACGATAGCTAATTTTCAGAAGGTGGAATAGCCTGTAGTAATTCAGCCATCAAAAAAACTGCTCGCATCATGACTATGAAATCCCCCCATACCGGCTCATCACGTTTTTGGACGCGATCTGTGTTAAAAACCATTCCAGCTTTGATCTGCCTGCTGCTCGCGACGGCGGCATCGGCAACGCCCTTCTATTGGGACGCGGATGGTTCCGGTTCCGGCACCGGCGGCACGGGGACCTGGGATGCCACCACGTCACTCTGGCGTAACACCACCGCCCTCGGCACCCTGTCAGCGTGGCCGAACACGGCGGTGAACACGGACGCGGCGGTGTTCACGAACACGGCCGGCACGGTGACGCTGAATTCCAGTTCGACCACGATCAACGTCAACTCCATGATTTTCACCAACACAACCGGCACTTGTGTGATCGCCCCGCCGGCGAGCGGCAGCGCCACGCTTAATTTTTCGGGCACCGCGCCGTCCATCAACCAGACCACCGTCGGCGCCAACATCACCGCCGTGATCAGCGGGAGCGTTCCGTTGACCAGGAAATCCACGACCGGATCGCTCATCATCGCCGGTAACAACAGCGCCTTCTCCGGCGGGCTCACCAACATCACCACCACCGGAACATTGATCATCTCCAACGCGAACTCGCTCGGCAGCGGGCAGCTCACGATGAAACAGAACGCCGGGGGGACCACGGCCGGCCTGCGGCTCGCGGGCGGCATCACCGTGGCGAACACCATCGTCATCGACACCGCGACCGGACGCCAGAACATCGACAGCATCGGCGGCAACAACACCTTGAGCGGACCGATCACCATTTTGGGAACGACCAGCAGCGCCCTGATCATGGCCAATAACGACACAGCCAATGCGGGCACGACGTTCACCATCAACAATTCCATTGCCACCACGGCGAATTTTCCCAACAGCCTTTCCATGCGGCCGACGTTGGGGAACTTCATCCAGCTCTCCGGCGTGGTGAACCTTGCGAGCACGGCGACGTTGAACATCAACGGGGCGGGGACGTTGATCATCTCAGCGACGGGCAACAACTGGGGCAACGTGAACCTGAACGGCGGTTTCGGGACGCTCAAGTGCGGGGCGGCGAACTGCCTATATTCCGGCTCGCGGGTGAGCGCCAATGGCGGGGCGACCAACACCCTGGATCTGGCGGGCTTTGACCAGACCGTGGCCGGCCTGGATTCCATCACCAACAATTCATTATTCATCACCAACGGCAGCGCGACGAGCGATGTGACGTTGACGCTCAACCCGGCGGCGAACCTGGGGACGAGCGGGAACGCGGGGACCGCGTTTGGTTTTGGCGGGATCATCGCCGATGGCGTGCACAAACTGAACCTGACACTGACCGGCGGCACGCAGACGTTGACCAACGCGAACACTTACGGCGGCAGCACCACGATCAGTGGCGGCACGCTGGCGCTGGTGGCGGCGGGCTCGATCAGCAACTCGGTGAAGCTGGCCATCGCCGCAGGCGCTGTCTTTGATGTTTCAGGCATCAGCGCCTACACTAATTTTAACGCGACGGTGACGGCCAGCGGCGCGGGCACCGGGGTCGGCTCCACGGCGGCCACCATTGTCGGCGGAACCAGTGTCAACCTGGGTGCGAAGCCCATCATCTTGAATTATACCCCGGCCAGTTCCGCGGGAGACCTCACGAGCCCGGCCTTGTATATTTCGCAGGGCAGCCTGGCTTTGAGCGGGCAGATCACCATCACCAACCTGGGTTCGCCGCTGGGAGCGGGAACTTACACGCTGATTCAAACGGCGGGCGGCTTGGCTGCCGGCAACCCGACGCTCAACCCGAACATCGCCGGGAACGGCCTGGCGGCCGGCACCGTGGCTTCGCTCGCGGTCAGCAGCGGCGCGGTCAAGCTGGTGGTTTCCCTGACGGGACAGCCGGCCACGGCGACCATTGTCCGGCATGCCGGCACCGGCACCAGCAGCATCTACGGGGATGCTTTGCAGTTTGACGTGACCGTTTCACCCGCTGTCGCCAGCGGCCTGGTGACCGTGCGGGACGGCGGGTTTGGCGGAAACGACCTGGGCACGGGCACATTGCCGGGCGGTTCACCGAACACGGTGACGGTGACGGTGACGGCTTTGAATGTGCTCACCGCAGGCGCGCATACCAACATTGTCGCCGTCTACGGGGGCGATTCGACCTATAGCGGCACGAACTCCGTCGCCTTGTCGGTGCAAACCGTCGCGCCGAAAAATCTGACGGTGACGGGCGCGACCGGCGGCAACAAGGCTTACAACGGAACCACGGCGGCGACTTTCACCGGCAACTTGAACGGCGTGGTGAGCGGCGACACTTCGAGCGATGTGTTCCTGGCCGGCGCCGGCACGTTTGCCAATGCCGGACCGGGCACCGGCATTGCCATCACCCCCGCGGGAACTCTGGGCGGCGGCAAGGCGGCGGACTACACTTTGACCCAGCCCGCCGGCCTCACCGGCGACATTCTCAGCGCGGCGGTCTGGAACACCACGGCTTACGGCGAGAACTGGAGCACGGCCAGCGACTGGGTGGACAATGCGATTGGCGACGGGGCCGGTGCCATTGTGGATTTCAGCCAGGTTGACATCACTTCCACGACGCTGGTGCATCTGGATTCGCCCCGGACGATGCGGACGCTGATTTTTGGCGATACGGACACCAGCAGCCCGGCGACCTGGATTTTGGACAATAATGGAGTGGCGGGGAACAGCCTGACCCTTTCGGGAAACACGCCGGGAATCGCAGTCAATGCGGGCAGCGGGGCGACGATTGAAACCGTGGTGACGGGCACCGGCGGTTTGACCAAGACGGGCAACGGCACCCTGATCCTGGCCACGAACAACACCTGGTCCGGCGGCACAACCATTGCCGCCGGCACCCTGCAAATCGGTGCGGACACGACCCTGCCCATCGGCAACCTGGGCAGCGGGAATATCACGAACAACGGCACGCTGAGCTTCAACCGGGTGGGCGGGCTGCTGATCACGAACTACATGACCGGCACCGGCCGGTTTGTGCAAGCCTGCACCAATGCGTTGACGGTGGTCGGAACCAATACTTATTCGGGCGGGACCACGGTGGCCAGCTTCGGGGCGGTGATCATCAGCAATGCCTATTCCTTGGGCTCCGGTCCGGTTAATTTGCAATCGCTCCAAACGGGCGCCAACGCCACCTTCCAGGTCAGCGATGGCATGAACCTCACCAATGCCATCAACATCGACGCGACCACCGGCCGGGAAATGATTTCGGCCACCAATGGCAACAACACGTTGAGCGGTCCGATGGTCATCACCGGCGCCGCCAACCCCGCCTTTGTGTTCCAAAATGTGGCCCCGAACAATGCCGGCACGACGCTGGCCTTCAGCAATACGATCACGGCCCCGGATTTTTCTGGCTCAATTTCCCTGCGGGGCAATGTGGGGAATTTTGGCCAATTGGCCGGCATGGTGACGGCGCCGAACATGCAGTTGAATGTGAACGGCAATGCCAACTGGATAATCTCCGCCGCGGGGAATTCCTGGAGTTACCTCAGCTTTTCCACCGGCGCGGCGAACAATGGAGGGAGCGTGTCCTGTGGCGCCGCCTTCTGCCTGCCGACAATCGCCCGGGTGAACTGGGCTTCCACTTCGAGCAACGTGCTGGACCTGGCGGGCTTCAGCCAGACCATCGGCGGCCTGGATTGCACCACGGTCACCACGGGCGCACCGCTGGTGACCAACAGCAGCGCCGCCAACGACGCGCTGCTGACCATCAACACCGGGGGGAATGCCTATACTTTTGCCGGATCCATCAAGGACGGGGTGGCGCACAAGATTGCCCTGACGTTGACAGGCGGCGCACAGACGCTCAAGGCCGCAAACACCTACAGCGGCAACACCACCATCAGTTCCGGGACGCTGACATTGGCGGCGACCGGTTCCATCAACAACTCGACCAACCTGGCGATCGGCGCCGGGGGAACCTTTGATGTTTCGGCCATCTCCGATTATACGAACAACGGCCTGGCGTTCGCGGCCAGCGGCTTGGACACGGGTGTTGGCTCCACGGCCGCGACCATCAACGGCGGATCGACCGTCACGTTGGGATCACAGCCGGTCACGTTGACATACACGCCGACCACGTTCACGGGCGACGCCTCGCATCCGGCGCTTTACATTTCGCAGGGCGCGCTGGCGCTGAACGGCCAGATCACCGTCAACAACGCGGGCAGTTCGCCCTTGGGCACGGGGCTGTACACACTGATTTCCGCGGCGAGCGGCACGCTGACCGGCAATCCCACGCTGCGGGCGACGATCGGCGGCAATGGCATGGTGGCCGGCCCGGACAACTTTGCGGCGCTGCAGGTCGCGGGCGGCGCGGTGAACCTGGTGGTGGGAACGTTCACCGGGAGCGGAACGGCAACGACGACCACCATCGCGCGGTCCGCCGGCGTCGGCAGCAGCACCACGTATGGGGATGCCGTTTCGTTTGACCTGACCGTTTCACCGGCCCCGAACGACGGCGACATTGTGGCCATCAAGGACGGCGGCGCGGCCGGGGCCACGCTGGGATACGGCATGCTGGCGGGTGGCACCTGCACGGTGGCGCTGCCGCTGAACGTGCTGACCGCAGGCAGCCATCCGAACATCGTGGCGGTCTATTACGGCGATGACAGTTACGCGGGCAGCATCTCCACCGCCCTGTCCACGCAGACCGTGGCTCATAAAAATCTGACCTTGTCCGGTCCGGCGGCCAGCAACCGGCCGTACAACGGGACCACCAGCGCGACCATCACCGGCACGGTGAACGGCGTCATCAGCGGCGACACGCTGGGGATTGATGTTTATCTGGTCGGCACCGGCACCTTCGCGAATGCCGGTCCCGGCACCAACATTACGGTGACCAGCGCGGCGACGCTGGGCGGCGGCAAGGCGGCGAACTATTCGCTGACCCAGCCCACGGGCCTGGCGGCGGACATCGTGACCGCGGCGGTCTGGAACACGGTGGCCAGCGGCGAAGCCTGGAGCACGGCGGCCGACTGGGTGGAAAACGTGATCGGCGACGGAGCCGGCACGACCGCGAACTTTAATGCGGTCAACATCACCGCCGACCCCACGGTGGTGCATCTGGATTCTCCGCGCACAGTGCAAACGCTGGTCCTGGGCGACACCGACACGAGCACCGCGGCAGGCTGGGTTTTGGATAACAACGGCATCCCGGCCAACACGCTCACCCTGGCCGGCACCGCGCCGGGCATCACGGTCAATGCGCTGGCGGCGGGCCGGGCGGCGACGGTCAGCGCAGTCGTGGCCGGCACCTCCGGTCTGGCCAAGACCGGCACCGGCACCTTGATCCTGGCCAACAACAACGCCTACTCCGGCGGGACGACCATCGCCGCCGGCACATTGCAAATCGGTGCCGGCGCGGCGTCCGGTGCGCTGGGCGGCGGACGTGTCACAAATAACAGCGTCCTGACGGTGAACCGTTCCGACAGCGTGAATGTCACGAACCCGATCACCGGCACGGGCAATGTCACGCAGAGCGGCGGCGGAGTCTTGAGCTTGTCCGGCGTCAATACCTACTCGGGCGGGACGATCTTGGCGGGCACCGGCGAGCTTAGCATCACCAATGCCTTTGCGCTGGGCACCGGTGCGTTGAATTTGCAATCCGCACAAGCCACCGCGGTTCCCACGCTCCAAATCGGTGGCGGCATCAATATCACCAATGCCATCAACATCGACGCTTCCACGGGCCGCGAGATGATTTTTGCCACCAATGGCAACAACACCTTGAGCGGACCCCTGGTCATCACCGGGGCGACTTCCAGCACGCTGGTCGTTCAAAACAGCGACACGATCAACGCGGGCACGCTGCTGACCGTCAGCGGTTCCATCACCGGCACGAATTTCGCGAACACTTTTTCGCTGCGGGGCAGCGCGGGAAATTTCGGCCTGCTTGCCGGCACGGTGACGGCGCCGAACATGCAACTGAACCTGAATGGCAATGCGACATGGACGATTGCCTCGACGGGAAATGCGTGGAGCGCCTTCAGCTTCTCGGCCGGCGCGGCGAACAACCTGGGAACCCTGGTTTGCGGCGCGGCCAATTGTTTGCCGGCGGGCGCCAAGGTGAGCTGGGCGGTGAACTCGAGCAACGTGCTGGACCTGGCGGGCTTCAGCCAGACCATCGGCGGTCTGGATTGCGCCACCACCACCGACACGCCGACGGTGACCAACAGCAGCGCCACGAGCGATGCGCTGCTGACGCTCAATGCCGGGACCAACGCCTACACGTTTGCGGGAGTGATCCGGGATGGAGCCACGCATAAGATCGCGCTGACATCGGCGGGCGGCACGAACACGCTGTCCGGCACGAACGCTTACAGCGGCAACACGACGGTGAACGGCGGCCGGCTGGTCATCCAGGCGGCCACCCTGGGCACAAATTCCACGGTGACCGTGGCCGGCGGCGCGGTGTTGCAACTGGGTTTCGCGGTGACCAACCAGGTGGGCGGACTGGTGCTGAACGGCGTCAGCAAAGCCTCGGGCGTCTATAACAGCACGACGGATCCGGTCTACCTTGCCGGCACGGGCAGTTTGCTGGTGTCGTCGTCGATCGCGAATTATCCGACCAACATCAGTTTCAATGTCAGCGGGAACACGCTGAACTTGAGCTGGCCGGCCACGCACCTCGGCTGGTATGCCCAGTCCAATTCCGTGGACCTGGTCAACTCCAACTTCTGGTTTGACGTGCCGAATTCACAGAACGGCACGAGCCTGATCATTACCATCAATCCGGCCCAGCCGAACGTGTTCTACCGGCTGCGCCATCCTTGAGGGAGAGACAGACCTTTGGAGTTGGTAGTTGCACGACAGGCGGGACATCACGATGAGTGGTGCCCCGCTTTTTGCCCGGTGACATTTTTAAAATTCATGATGCGAGCCGTGATGACAATCGAAATTATGCTGGCGGTGCTGGTGGCCGCCGCCGTCAACGCCGCGCCCGGCCCCGGGCCGGCGGCAGGTGCGAGCCGGGTGTTTGACGTCCGTGGATTCGGCGCCCGGGGCGACGGCCGGACGATGGACACGGTGGCGCTGCAATCGGCGATCAATGCCGCGGCGGCGGCGGGCGGCGGCGTGGTGGCGTTGACCAATGGTGATTTTTTGACCGGCAGCTTGTGGCTCAAGAGCCATGTTGAGCTGCGGATCGCCCCGGACGCGCGGTTGTTGGGGAGCACGTCGCTGGCGGATTACCAGCGCAACCGCTGGGCCGCCTTGTTGCTGGCGGAAGGGCAGCAGGATATTGCCATCACCGGCGGCGGCACGATTGACGGCCGGGGCCGCGAACTGGTCAAGGACGTCATCCGCCGGATGAACGCGGGCGAGGGCATCGGCCACCATCATCCCACGGGCCGGCCGGATGAAAATGACCGGCCGCAAGTCATCGAATTCAGAAATTGCCACGGGGTGACCGTCAGCGGCGTCACCTTGCGCGACTCGGCGTGCTGGCTGGAAAATTACATCAATTGCGAAGATGTTTCGCTCAAGGACATCCAGGTGCGAAACACCGCGTATTGGAACAACGACGGCATGGACATTTCGGACTGCCGCCGGGTGAGCATCGTGCACTGCGACATCAACGCCGCCGACGACGGCATCTGCTTGAAGTCCGAGCGCGGCGGGAAAGGCTGTTATGATGTGAGCATTGAGGATTGCCGTGTGCGGTCCAGCGCCAGCGCCTTGAAACTCGGCACGGCATCGTTTGGCGGGTTCCGCAAAATCCGGGTGAAAAACCTGACGGTGTATGACACGTTCCGTTCCGCGATCGCGCTGGAATCGGTGGATGGCGGCGTGCTGGACGATGTGGTGGTGGAGCATGTGCGCGCCACGAACACCGGCAATGCGATTTTCATGCGCCTCGGTCACCGGGCGACGAACGCGCCCGTCGGCCGGCTGTCCAACGTGGTCATCCGCGACGTGAAAGTGGAAGTGCCGGCCGGCAAACCGGATGCGGGTTACGAGACCGAAGGCCCGCCGGCCAAGGCGGCGCATAATATTTTTCCGGCCTCCCTAGCCGGCCTGCCGGGCTTTCCGGTGTCGAACATCACCTTGGACGACATCGAAATCATTTATCCCGGTGGCGCCAGCCGGCTGCTGGTCGATGCTGCGATTGGGAAAGTTCCGGAACAGCCCGAAAAATATCCCGAAATTTCAATGTTCGGCGAACTGCCGGCGTGGGGATTTTATCTGCGCCATGCCGAAAACATCCGGTTTAACAATGTGCGGATGCGCACCAAGACCGGCGATGCGCGCGCGGCCGTGGTGCTGGATGATGTCAACCAGGTGGACTTGGACAACCTGAGCATCCAGCCGGGTGACGCCAGCCTGGTATTGCAGGGCGCGAATCATCTGGCGATCAACGGCACGCGCTGCGGCGACGCCGACCGGAAGGTGCAACTGAGTGAAAATTGCGCGGTCAACCTGTTGCGCGTGAACCCCAAGGAATGAGCGTGAAGAATTTCCACCGCGATTTCACCCGGCACAACGGACAGGATCAGTCCGAATATAGATACAGTGGCGCGTTATATTCCCGATGGTGTATTTTAGTGAACATGCAACACCGTCGAATCCGGCCGCGCTGATGCTTTTTGAACCATGCGTCGTTTTCCGTTCATAGATCGCCAGGTCAGGTTTTTTTTGGCGGTCGCCTGTGTACTGGCGGGCGTGGTGACGGAAACTTCGGCGCAGGTAAACTATAGTGGCGGCATGTACCAACAAACGTTCGACTCGCTGCCGGCCAGCGGCACTTCGATTTCCTGGGTGGACAACTTGACGCTGCCCGGCTGGTATGCCTGGCGCACGACGCCGGGTTCACCGCCCAGCACGCTCACCCTGGACACCGGCACCAGCACCAGCACGTCGGTGCTGCATAATTATGGCGCAACCGGGTCCACCGACCGGGCGCTCGGGCTGCTGCCGGGGGCGACGCCGGGAAATGTGATGGTCGGGCTGCGGTTGCACAACAACGGCACAGCGACCTACCATTCATTCACGGTTACTTACGACGGCGAGCAGTGGCGTTCCGCGAGCGCCAGCACGCACTCAATGGGTTTTGCCTGCACGGCGGGCACGCCGGCGAACCTGAACGACGCCAGCGTGAACTGGGTGGGCAACGGCTACCTGGCCTTTTACTCGCCGGTGTTGAACAGCAACGGCGTGGCGTTGGATGGCAACGTCGCAACCAACCGCGATGCCGGCATCACGGGCACGGTGGGCGGCATCACGTGGGCGCCGGGCACGGACCTGTGGATCCGGTTCACGAGCGTGAATCAATCGCCGGGCAACCAGGGCCTGGCGCTGGATAACTTCAATTTTTCCGCCAGCACCAATGTGGTGGACGGCTACACCAATGTGCTGTCCAATTTTTATGCCGAGGCCATCGGGTCGATCCATTACACCGACGATCAACTGGTGGCGGGCGGCAGTTCCCTCTCCGTGCGCAACCTGCCGCAGACGGCCTATATCGCGCTGGCCCTCAACTATCCGGATCCATCCAACGCGGTGACCAAGGCCGAGGCGTACCTCGACCTCATGTTCGCGAAGCAGGACACGAATCCTGCGAGCAGCACGTACGGGCACTTCGTCTGGGATTATACGGATACGTCCGTGACCGACCTGAATTCCACCGAGTTCTGTTTCAAGCCGTTGAGCGTGATCCTCAAGCGCTACGGCGCGCGGTTGGGCACCAATTACCTCAACAGCATCCGGCCGATGATCCTCAACGGCCTGGCGGCTTCGCGCGCCCGCAGCGTGGCGACCAATTATTCAAACATCTACACGATGCGCATCGTCAACTGGCTGCTGCTCGGGGAAGCGCTGCCGGATGCGACGAGTTACAACGCGGGCTTGAACGCGCTGGCCGCCTGGAGCACCGAAGTCAGCGGCGAAACCATCCATGAATATGACTCGGACACCTATTCCATGGTGACCTATTGCAACCTGCTGATCGGGGCCAACAATGCCACCAACACGATGGCCGCGGACAAGCTGCGCTCGCTGGCGAATTTTCTCGCGACCGACCTGGCGGTGAACTATTTCAACGGCCAGTGCCGGCTGGGCGGTTCGAAAAGCCGCGACTATGATTTTGTGAATGGCAACGGCGCGGTCGATCACTTCTACTATCTCGAGCAGTTGCAGGCGAAGCTGCCCGCCTTCGGATCCCTGAGCGAGGGCGTCTATGCGTACCTGAACGTGGTGGAAAACGGCAACCGGCCGCCGGCGGACGTGCTGACGTTCGGAAATTCCTGGACCAACCGCGTGGTGAAATCGATCTGGGGCGGGACGAACACGCCGGGGCAGGATCGTTACAACTACCTGACGCCGGATTTTTGCATCGGCAGCTCGGGCGATTTCTACGGCAGCACGCAGGACAAGGCGATCGCCGCCGACTTCACCGCCACGAACCCGCTGGCGCAAGTCACGCTCGTCTATGACCCGTATGACTCGCCTTATGGTGACGTCATGACGCCGGACAGCAGCGGTCATCTGAAGCAGAACCATCTCAAGTTTGATGCGGCGAACGTGCAGGACAAGGGTTACATCCTGAGCCTGGCCTCGTTGGCCGCCAGCTTTCCCGCCGCCGGAAATTTCCTCGGGCCGTACACCAATATTTCCACGGCGGTGGTCTTTCCCGCGCAGGCGGATGCGGTTTATCTCGATGGCGCGGCCGTGGCCACCAGCAGCGGCGGCAGCTATGCGGCCACGAACGGCTCCGTGGCCGGCATTCAGGAGGGAAACACGGTGATGGCGGCGCGTTTTTACCGTGTGGACGGCCTGGCCGGCCAGACGCCAACGTATGCGGTCAAGTTTGACGGCGGCAACGCGGCGCGGTTTGTGGCCTACCAGTATGCTGGAGCGGCGACGTCCTTCAACAACGCGACGGACCGGCCGGTCGCCGGCGTGATCCTCGCGGCGCGCGTCTGCACCAATGCGGCGGCGGTGAGCAACTTTCTGGCAGAGGTGAAAAATGCGGCCGTCACGCTGACCACCAACGGCACGCAATCCGGCGCGAGCGCGACCATCGGCGGCACCGCGCTCGCCAGCACGATGGACACCGGTTCCGGAACGGTGATCGCCCGGAAGGTCAACGGCGCCAATTATGTGCCGCAGATGTATCTGCTCACGGACGGTGCCGCCTCGAACCGCGACCTGTTCACCGAACGGTTTGCGCGGATGCTGGGCTCGGGCTGGATTTGGACGCCGTTGAGCGGCGTCGCGGTCACCACGGCCACCTATTTTACCAACGCCACCGGCACCAGCAGCACGTTGACCAGCGGCGAACCTTTGACGGCCACCCCGGATGCTGGCGGGCTGGTTTACCGGACATTTACCGGGGACGCAGAAATCGTGGCGCGCGTGAACCAGCAGAGTGACACATCGCCGACCAGCCTGGCGGGCGTGGCGTTGCGGGAAACCTTGAATGCGGGAGCCAGCGGCGTGGTTGCCGGATTCAGCGGTCCGACGGGCGTGCGCCTGCTCTGGCGCGCGACGACTTCCGGGCCGGTCTCCGCCATCACCAATGCCGGGTTCACCGGTCCGGGCTGGCTGCGGCTCCGCCGCACCGGCAATGTTTTTTCCGCCGCCTATCGCAGCGACAGCGGTGCCTGGCAACCGGTGGGCACCGATCAAACCATCGTCATGAACGCCACGGCTTACGGCGGCCTGGCGGCGGCCGGGGGCACGACCATTGCGCCAGCCACAACCGTTTTTTCCAATGTGGTCGGCAATTCCGTCTTTTCGCCAACGCCGGCCGCGCCCACTGGTTTTTCTGCGACCGCCAACGCCACCAACGCGCTGGCCTTGAACTGGACGGACAATGCCACGAATGAAACCGGCTTCAGCCTCGAAGCCAGCACCAACGCCGGCATGGCCTGGAATCCGGTCACCACCACGGCCGCTGGCGTGACCAGCTTCACCAACTCGGGGCTGCTGGCGGGCACCGCCTACTATTACCGGCTGGCCGCGATCAACGCCGCAGGCTTGTCCGCCTATGCTTACACCAACGCCTCGACCTGGACATGGTTGCAGGGCTGGCGTCAGTCATACTTTGGCACCATCAGCAACAGCGGCTCCGCCGCCGACACGGCTGACCTTGATGGCGACGGCTTGGTGAACCTGCTCGAATATGCGCTGGGCTCCAATCCGCTCGTCGCGAACACCAACGTGGTGGTCGCCGGCCGCGATGCCGGTGGCAACCTGACGTTCACCTTTCCCCGCGCCCGCGCGGATGTCACGTATGTGGTCCAAGGTTCCACCAACCTCCAAAGCTGGGTTGATTTAAACACCAACTTGGGCACCGTTGGTCAAAATGTGATTTTCACCGATCCGGTCACCAACCGTGCCCGCCATTTTCTCCGGTTGAAAATAACCCAGCCGTGAACTTGCACTTTTTCAAACGTGTTCGATGGACGAACTGGCGGCGAACCGCTGGTTTTGCTGTGGCGGTTTTATTTCTGCTGAACTTCCTGCAGCCCCGTCTATATGCCGCCACGCCGGCCTTGTCCGGCATTGCGAGCAACTGCGCGGCGGCGGATGAAAAATTCTGGCGGAGCTGCGCGCAGCCGCCGGACAACTTGGATTCGCGCACGCTGTTCGCGTATGCCCTGGCCTTGTGCGAAAGCAAGCAGCATCCCGAACGGCTCGACCGGCTGTTTGAACTGGCCGCCGCAATGCAGGATCGCGACCCGCAGAGCCGCGGTTATGGGAACTTCCACTGGTATCACCGCGATACGGCGGTGCTGGATTATAACGCGGTGGATTTTTGCATGCGCGGCGGCGCGCTGCTGTGGCGCAAGCACCGGGAGTTCATCCCGGAAAAGGCGCGGACGCGGCTGCGGGAGATGCTGGAACTGGCGACCACCGGCTGCCTGAAGCATAAAGTGGCCGAAAGTTATTCCAACATCGCCATCATGAACGCCGGCGATTTGATCTTGCTCGGCGAGACCTTGGACAACCCGACGGCAGCGGCGGAAGGATATGCGCGGCTGGATCGGGTTTATAAATATGCGCAGGCGGCGGGAGTCCATGAGTTTGACAGCCCGACTTATACGGGCGTGGACCTGGACGGGCTGGGCCTGGTCGAGGCGTATTGCCGGCAGGAGGCCGGGCGCGCCCAAGCGCGGGCGTTGCTCGAATTCCTGTGGACGGACATCGCGGCGAACTGGTTTGAACCGGCGCAGCGGCTGGCCGGCGCCCATAGCCGGAACTACGATTTTCTCCATGGCCGGGGCTATCTCGACGTGGAGCTGACGCTGCACGGGTGGCTGGGCGGGCCGTTGCCGCGGGACATCGACACCATCTACGGCGCGCAATCGCAATGGCAGCCGCCGGAAAAACTCCAGCTCATGGCGCGGGAGTTTCCCCGCCGGGTGCGCCAAACGTGGGGCCGTGAACCTTTGCAATTCCGGACGCATTATCTGCTGCCGGACATTACGCTCAGTTGCAGCGCGTCCAGCTACGGCGGCCGGATGGACATGCCGCTGACCGTGGACCTGCCGGGCGACCGGCAATCCGTGCGCGGTTATTTTATCGCCGATGGCCGGGATGATCCGTATGGCCAGAAAAAAATTTCCGCCGGTCCGCACCAGAAGACGCTGCATCTGAATCCGCTGTGGATCGCCGGGCAGCGGGAAGGTGATGCCCTGGGGTTGGTGATTTACCGGGACAAGGACATCCCAACCAACACGGTGGCGCTGGAATCGAGTTTCGTGCTGCCCATGGAGGTGGATTCATTCCGCATCGGCAACCGGCTGATCCACTTTACCGCCGGCAAATCCGTCCGCGAGGTGGTCAAGCCCGGGGAAGCGGTTGCGCTGCGGAAAGGCGGGGCGGCGCTGGCGCTGCGCGTTCCGTGGTCCCGCGAGGTGCACGGTTCGCCGGCTGAGGTGGTGCTGATCTATGATGGCAACCGTTCCGGCGCCGTCCGCCTCACGGTTGAGCAGGGTACACCCGGACATGCGGAAGTAAAAAGCCGGCCGGGTGCCGCGTTCTGGGTGCGCATCGGCACGGGCCTGGCGGACGATGACCGGTTTGCGGCGTGGCTGGACAAGTTCACGAGTGCGCGCGCTGAAGCGGAAGCGCAGGCGGGAAGTGTGAAGATTCAAGTTGCCGGCGAGGCCGGTCCGGTGGAGGTGGATCTGCTGCCGGCCGGGGAGGCAAGCGTGACTCCGCCGCCGGCGCCAGCGCGCGGCGTGCTGGAGGTGAATGGCGTGGATGTCGGGTCGCAAATTTTTGGGAGGCAGTAAGGCAATTGTTGAGCTTCGTGTGCGCCGGCGAGTTTCCATGCAGCGGGATTTTTGCAGAGCAGTTCTTGGCAAGATTGGCACGGCAGGTGTGTCATTTTTGCGCGTCGTCGCGGTGAAGCAGCACGCGTTGGTTAGCAATCGCGGCGGGCAGGGGACTGCCCGCCCTACCTGCCGCTGTGCAAAGATTTAGTTTAAGTGCCATGGCGACGTGGCGAGGATATTTTCCAATTTACAGCCGGTGCGGGGCGTGAAAACAGGCCTGAAACCTGCATAAAATCGTCCTTTCGGACGATGGGCACGCAGCGGATCCGTGCGATATAGTATGGGCATCTCATAAGCGAATGAAAAGCAACCTGTCAACCACTGGGAAGGCACCGAGGAATGTTTCCGGCGCCAATAAACGTCCGCCGCAGAACCCGCCGGGCGGCCGCGGATTCACCCTCATTGAACTGCTGGTGGTGATCGCCATCATTGCGATCTTGGCGGCGATGCTGCTGCCGGCGCTGGCCAAGGCCAAACGCAAGGCCCTGCAGACCGGGTGCCTGTCCAACATGCGGCAGTCGGCCACGGCCTTGCACATGTGGGTGGATGACAACGCCGAATGGCTGCCGCCGGGCGCGAGCGCCCCCATCGTGGGATTGCAAGGGGGCCAAGAAGCCAATTACAAGGAAGATGGAAATCCCACTTCCAGCTATAAAAAATTCCTGCCTTTCTACATCGCCTCCTACCTTGGTTATCCCGCCCCGGACGGCACGCTGCGGACGGCGAAGGTGTTTTTCTGCACGGCGTTTGCCGCCGACAACACGTCGGGCGGGGACATCGGAACGAACGTCTGCTATGTGGTGACGCAAACGACCGGCGGTGCCAATCCCACGCTGCCGCCGAACTTCAATCCGTTTGGGTATCCCATATCAACCAGTCACCCCAACGGATTGCCGGTGCATAAGATCACGGAGATCAGCAACCCGTCGGACGTTTGGATCCTCGCGGATGTGGATCAGGTGGTCATCACCGACACGCAAAACATCTGGCGGCCCCAAACGCCGGTCCGGCCGATCCATGGCAACGTGCGCAATTATGTCTATTTCGACCAGCACGTGTCTTCGCAAAAAGTCGGTCCGGCGGGCACGTATTATTGATGTGCGGTCCGGCGGGCTCGCCCTGAACCGTTTGAGGCAAACGCAGGGAATAATGAGCCTCAATGGGGCGTAAGCGCATGGCCAATTTGTCTTACGCCCGCCCTCATTTCAGGCTGTCACATGGCGGGCTTTCAGCTCTTCGGTGAACCGACCTCACTGCTCCAGAACACTCCGCGTTGGGGATGGCAACGAAGTTTCCGGGTGAGGCAGATTGGCGACGTGCGGCGGCTGTTCCAGGACACAGCCGCCGTCCGGTGAGACGAGCGAAGAGAGCCCGCTGGATGGGCGGAAACCAGCGAGGATGAGGAGGGAACGAATGACGAATGGCGGGCGCGGTCAGTACAAATTTTGTTTCTTCATTCGCGGTTCATCCTTCATAATTTCCGGATGACATCGGCCAATCCTCAGCTCCTCCTCTGGCTCGCCGGCAAAATAACCAGGCGCTGGTAAAAGGATCAAAATATCCGTTAACCCGCGCCCTGATGCGCGGCCATTTTTACCCTCAAATTATCCGCTTTGTGTCAATAGTGAGGACTGACACGAATGGCCCTTAGTTAAGGCCATGATAATTGCGTGGTCTGCCTTTCCAATATCTGCTGCGATGCGAGATTTCCACGAATTGGCGGCGCGGTTTGTTCAGCAGCGGGTGAGGTTTG
>JARLJW010000032.1 GCA_031290985.1 Verrucomicrobiia bacterium
CGAAGGGCTGTCTTTGGTGTCAATTGGCAGGCGCACCGTTTGGTCCGCCTCCCGTCGAGGCTCAGGAACTTGTTTTGGTTTCATCACCACAAGCCCGCCAGACGGTGCCCCGCTTTTCAAGCTGAATCGTTCCGGCTAAGGCACCTGAAATCAAACGGGAGCGTCACGGCCGGGTTACAATATGGTTACGACGACGTTTTTCGATTGCCCGATTGTCGTCACCGGTGAAAGATGCAGTGGTCAGAAGATAATTTTATGGTCGCTCATCCCGAACACCTTGCCGCCGAGCGAAAACAATATCGCTCGGTCTGGATTTCCGACATTCACCTGGGCACCAAGCACGCGCAGGTGGATGCGCTGCTGGATTTTTTGCGGGACGTGGATTGCAAATACCTTTACCTCGTCGGCGATTTTTTTGACGGCTGGCAGTTGCAGTCCAAGTGGCACTGGCAGGATAATTATAATGTGCTCATCCAAAAATTGCTGCGCAAAAGCCGCAAGGAGACGCGCATCATTTACATCACGGGCAACCACGACGAATTTTTGGAACAGTTCGTGGGCATGAATTTTGGCAGCGTCACCATTGCGCGCGAAGTCATCCACACCACGGCGAACGGGAAGCGGTACCTGGTGCTGCACGGGCATCAGTTCGACGGCTTGACGCAGTTCAACCGGGTGCTGGAAAAGATCGGCACGCGGCTGTATGACTGGATTCTGGATTTCAACCTGTATTTCAACCGGGTGCGGCGCCGGCTGGGTTTCGGCTACTGGTCCGTGGCGGCCTATCTCAAATCCAAGGCGAAGTCCGCCGTGAAATATGTCACCGAATACGAGGAGACCATTGTGCAGATGGCGCGCAAACAGAATGCGTGTGGCGTCATCTGCGGGCATATTCATCGCGCCGAGATGAAGAAGATCGGCAATGTGGAGTATCTGAACTGCGGGGATTGGGTTGAAAGTTGCACCGCGTTAGTGGAGGATTTCGCGGGCAACATCCAATTACTGAATTTCCATGAAACTGATGTTTTGCGTGCTGGGCGAGGGACGCGGGCACATGACGCAGGCGATGGCGGTGAAGGAGATGACCGCGGCGGCGGGGCACGAGGTCGTCGCGGTCACGCTGGGCGTGAGCGCACACCGGCAGGTGCCGGAATACTTCGAATCGGCGATGAAGACGCCTGTTCGACGGCTGCCGACGTTGGAGTTCAAGTATAAGGACAGCCGCGCGGTCAGCAACGCCGCCACCCTGCTCGGCGTTCTGGGCAATCTTCCAAAATATCGCCGCATGGTCCGACAGCTTGACGACGTCGTGCGTGAGACCAAACCGGACGTCATCATCAATTTCTTTGAACCGATCGCGGCTTTTTACGCGCTGACCCGGCGGCAGCGTCCGCCGGTGGTGGCCATCGGGCACCAGTTCATGTTCCAGCATCCGGGCTACGTCAAGACGCCTGATTTGTGGAAACAACTGCTGAGCATGAAGCTCTACACGTTGCTGCTGGGCGCGCGGGCGACCAAGCTGGCGCTCTCGTTGTACGAGGCGCCGGATCTGCCTGATAAGCGCATCATCGTCGGCCCGCCGATCTTGCGGAAGCAGCTTTTCGGTTTGCGGTCCAATCCTCACGGCGACTTCACGCTCGTCTATCTGCTCAATCACGGTTACGCCGGGCAGATCATCCAGTGGAGCGATGCGAATCCGAAAACCCGGCTGCATTGTTTTTACGACCAGCCCGGTGCGCCGGCGGAATTTCAACACTCGCCCTCGCTGACATTTCATAAACTGGATGGCGAAAAATTTTTGAACATGATGGCGGAATGCCGCCACGTGGTTTGCACCGCCGGCTTTGAATCCGTGAGCGAAGCGGCCTGGCTCGGCAAGCCGCTGTTCCTCGTGCCGGTGGAAAACCACGTGGAGCAGCAGGTCAACGCCATCGACGCGCAACAGTTCGGCCTGGGCGTGGCGGAAAAAAGCTTCAACCTCGACCGCCTCGCCGAATTGCCGGACCGCCTGCCGGTGGAAAAATTCCACGCGTGGATGAATTGTGCCGCGTCAAAACTTTTCCAGGCCATCGAACAAGCCGTCCAATCCACCCGATGAGCCGCGAACCTGTCTTGCAATTTCCCGACCGGTTTCTCTGGGGCACGGCCACCGCGCCGACGCAGGTGGAAGGCCACATCGATAACGAATGGACGAACTTCACCGCGCAGGACGGGAGCAACTGCCGCGTCGCGTGCGACAACTACCATCGCTATCCCGAGGACATCGACTGGATGGCCAAACTCGGCACGAACGCCCACCGTTTCGGCATCGAGTGGTCGCGCCTGCAATCCGCGCCGTTTGCACCGTTGAACCAGCCCGAGCTGGCGCGCTACCTCGACATGCTCGACCGGATGCAGGCCGCGGGCATCACGCCGATGGTGGTGCTCCATCATTTCTCCAATCCGCCGTGGATCAACTCCGCGGGCGGCTGGACCAATCCGGCGACGGTGCCGGCGTTTGTGGATTACGTCCGCCAGCTCGTCGCGGCGCTGAAGGACCGCGTTTATCTCTGGAACACCTTCAACGAGCCGGACACCTATGCCTGCGTGGCGTATCTGCTCGGCGGCTTTCCGCCGCAACGTAAATGGCAGCTCGGCCAGTTCCGCCGCGTGATCGGCCACATGGCCCGCGCCCACGCGCAGGTCAGCCGCATCATCCGCCGCGACGGATACGCCGGCCGCAAACCCGAGGTGGGCATCGCCAAGAACTGGACCTTCTTCCACGCCTACCAGCGCTTCTCGCCGTGGGACCGCCTGACGGCCTTCGGCTGCCATTACACCTTCAACAAATTTGTGCTCGATGCCTTTCTCGGCGGCTGGCGGCGGCGCGCCTCCACCTTCATCGGCCTGAATTACTACGGCCGCGTCCGCTTCCACCATTTCAACGCCATGATCCCCGCCAGCGGCGCGCCGGTGAAACGCCTCCGGGATTTCGGCTTCGTCTGCGATGACATGGTCGAGCGTTACCCGGAAGGCCTGGAAAAAATCCTGACCTACCTGCAACGTAAACTGCGTCTGCCCATCTACATCACGGAACATGGCGCCGCGTCCAGCGACGAGGCGTTCCGCGAACGCGACCTGCGCGAAAACCTTGCCTCGCTGCACCGCGCCATCGCCGCCGGCGTGGATGTGCGCGGCTTTTATTACTGGTCGCTGCTGGACAATTTCGAGTGGCAGTTCGGCTACACCAAAAAATTCGGCCTGCTCGCCGTCGATTTCGCCGATGCCAAACTTCCGCGCCGGCCCAAACCCCTCGCCGGCGTCTACGAAAAAATCTGCCGGGCCAACGCCCTGCAACTTTGACCCGCGGGCTGCCAGGTTTCACCCCGCTCACTTCATCAGGCTCATCTGCTTCGGCGTCAGCAGCCACCGGAACGTCGCGCAGCGCGCATGGTGCAAATCCTCCACCTCCAGCCGCGCCAGCCCGCCCTTGCGCAGGTCGATCAACGCCGTCGTGCCGCCCGTCGTCAGCACCGCGATGAGCCGGCTCAAGTAAGGCTCGTGTCCGACCAGCAATACATTCTTCGGCGAATGCAGCCCGTTCACCTGCTCGATGAGCGCCTTCGGGCTGCCTTCCGGCGCGAGGTGATCGCTGAGGACGATCTTGCGCCGCGCCCCCATCGCCTCGGTGACCATGTGCGCCGTCTGCCGCGTGCGCAACAATGGGCTCGCCAGCACCGCGTCAAAATCCAGCTCCATCTTCCGCATCGCCCACGTCACATCCCCCAGCCGCTGCTTGCCCTTCGTGGACAACGGCCGGTCCGCATCCGGCAGATTTTTCGGCAGGCCATTCTCGCCGGGGTCGCTCGCGCTGCCGTGCCGCAGGATATACAAGTTCATGCTCTTTTCTTTTTCGGAAACGGCGAGGCCGCCAGCTCCACGCGCGGAATCTTTTCCTTCACCTTCGCCGGGGCCTTCGGTGACGCCAGCGCGATGAATTCCGTCTGGCTGCGGTGCGGCTTGTCGCCGTTGACGATTTTTGCGCGCGTATAAACCCCGTCCGGCCCGAGGAACCGCGCCTTCACATTGTCCGCCAGCGCCACGCCGAGAATTTCCCGGATCACCCGGTCGCACAAAATGCCGTCCTCAATCGGGAACACCACCTCGATGCGGCGGAACAGATTCCGCGGCATCCAGTCCGCGCTGCCCACATAAATCTCCGCCTGGCAGGCGTTCTCAAAATAATAAATCCGGCTGTGTTCCAGGAAACGGTCGATGATGCTGCGCACCGTGATGTTCTCGCTCAAGCCCGGCACGCCCGGCCGCAGGCAGCAGATGCCGCGGATGATCAGCTCGATCTTCACGCCCGCCTGCGAAGCCACATACAGCGCCTCGATCAGCTCCGGCTCCACCAGCGAATTGAACTTCGCAATGATCCGCGCCGGCAACCCGCGCTTCGCATTCGCCGCCTCGCGCGCGATGAGCTGCAGCATCTTCGCGTGCAGGTCGAACGGCGCCACGATCAGCTTGCTCATCCCCTGGAACTGGCAGATGCCCGTCAGCAGGTTGAACAAATTTGTCGCATCCTCGCCGAACTCCGGCCGGCACGTCAGCAGGCTCAGGTCCGTGTACAGCTTCGCCGTCGTCGGGTTGTAATTGCCCGTCGCCAGGTGCACATAACGGCGGATCTCGTTGCCCTCGCGGCGCACCACCAGCGCGCACTTCGCGTGGATCTTGTAGCCCACCAGCCCGTACACCACGTGCACCCCGTTCTCCTCCAGCTTGCGCGCCCACTCGATGTTGTTCGCCTCGTCAAACCGCGCGCGCAGCTCCACCACCGCCGTCACCTGCTTGCCGTTGTTCACCGCGTTCATCAGCGCCCCGACGATCCGCGGATCGCCGCCCGTGCGGTACAACGTCATCTTGATCGCCAGCGTGTCATGGTCCTCCGCCGCGTGCTCCAGAAATTCCACCACGCTCGAATAATTTTCATACGGATGATGCAGCAGCACATCGCGCTCGCGGATCACCGCGAACAAATCCTTTTTGTTCCGCAATACCGGGGCGACCGGCGCCACGAACGGCGCATCGCGCAATTCCGGCGAATGGCTGCCCTGATACAGCGCCATCAGCCGGGACGGATTCATCGGCCCGTCCACCAGATACAGGTCCTGCTCCGTCAGATGCAGCGTCTTCAGCAGCGCCGCGCGGACCTGTTCCGGGCATTCGGATGCAATCTCCAGCCGCACTGCGTGGCCGCGCCGGCGCTTGTGCAATTCCTCCTCGACCGCCTTCAGCAGGTTCGGCGTGTCGCCCTCGTCCACGTACAATTCGCTGTTGCGCGTCAATCGGAACGGCCAGCAGCCCAAAATCTGCGTGCCCGGAAACAGGTCCGCCAGGAAATGCGCGATCAACTGCCCCAGAAAAACATAATCGCGCCGGTCATCCTCGCGCGGCAATTGGATCAGCCGCGGCAAGATCGACGGGCATTGCACCACCGCCAGATGCTTCAGCAACGCGCCGTTTTTCGGCATCTCCAGCCGGATCATCAGGTTCAGCGACTTGTTCAACAACTGCGGAAACGGATGCGCCGGGTCGATCGCCAGCGGCGTCAGCACCGGCCGCACCTGGCTGTGATAAAATTGATCCAGCCACTTCAGATCGTCCGCCTTGAGCTGGCTGATTTCGAGAATGCGGATCTTTTTCTGCGCCAGCGCCGGCTGGAGCTGCTCATGCCAGCAGCGGTACTTGTCCGTCACCATCTGGCGCACCCGCTGCGTGATCGCCTGGAAAACCTCTTGGGGCGTCGAGCCGTCCGCGCTGAGCGCTGCGCTGCCGCTCTCGATCTGCTGCTTCAACCCCGCCACGCGCACCTCAAAAAATTCATCCAGGTTCGAGCTGACGATCGTGAAGAACTTCAGGCGTTCCAGCAGCGGGTTCGTGGGATCCAGCGCCTCATCCAGCACCCGCTGGTTGAACTCCAGCCAGCTCAGTTCCCGGTTGAAAAAATGCGCCGTGGCTGCTGCCTTGTCTTTCATGGTGTCAGTGGTGTGGTTTGGTCCAACGGGCGCACATCCTAGCCGCTGCCCCGCCGAAACCAAAGTGACATTTTCAGGCCCAAAACCCACGCCCGCCACCCGGCCGGCCCCCCGCCAACGCGCCCCCCGGCAAAGACATTTAACAGAAGAAAACAAAGGAAACGAAGCGGGCAGGCGGCTCATCCGGAGTCTGTGAAGTCCTCCGTCTCCGTTCCCTCCGTTAGCTTCTGTTATTTTGGTTTCCGTTTTCATTGCTATTTCGCAAAATTCCAATCGCCCAAAACCGACACATTTCCCCCGTCCCCCGGTTGCCCGTACGGCTCGCACCCGTACGCCAGTACCGCCAGCGTATTTTGGACTGCGGTGGCAGAGCGCAGCGGCGACACCGCTTTTGCCTGCCACCAAAGCATTCTTGCCTGAAAACGATGCGGCCAACATGTGGATGGCTTTTCACGCTTCTCACTCATTCCTCAACACCGGTCTCCCCGGCCGCCGCCGCGAACGCGCCAGCGTCTTGGAATGCGGCAGCCCTCTGCCGCTTTCACCCGCGCGAAACCATTCGCCTGGCCTCCAGCCATCGGTCGCACCCAGCGCTTGTAAAACGTCAATCGCATTTTGAAAAGTGGTTGGTGGCCGTACGCAAGTACTGCTTTAACTTGCTTTAATTTACCTTAATTTGATGGCCCGTGCGGCCCGCACTTCATTGGCCTTTTCTCAAATTTTAAGCAATCAGTTTTGCGCATTGGAATTTGGCGCTTCACTGGATGTTGGCGCTTGGTCCTTGGAGCTTTGCCCGCCCATCCCCCGGTGGCCGTACAGCAAGTACCCCGGGCCAAAAAATTGAACAGAAGGAAACAAAGGAAACGGAGCGGGCAGGGGGCTCATCCTGAGTCCGTGAAGTCCTTCGCCTTCGTTTCCTCCGTTATCTTCTGTTATTTTGTTTTTCATTTTCATTGGTCATTTTCAAAATTTCAGTTTTAAGTTTTGCCCCGGTCGGGATTGGCATCATCCTTTTCCTCATCGTCATCCTCCTGCCCGCTTGTTTTCCCCCGCCCCCCACATGGCCAGTCCGGCCTCGGACTTAAAAATTCTAAGGTCCAACAAAGCCCAACAAAGCCCAACGGACCTTGATACCCAAGGCCTTGCACGGTCGCCGTACGCCAGCACCCCGTGCGGCGGGCGGCCCTACGCAAACAGCTAAAAATTCTATGGCCGGATTTCGCCGGATTTCGCCGGATAACCCTGCCAGTGCCGCTCGCACCTCCGCCCGCCCCCGGAGCGCAGGTCTGCGACCTGCCGGAATGTCGTCCGCACCTGAGCGTTCGCATAGCCCGTTCCCGGCCATCCTCGATTCGCCATCTTCGCTCGGGGCCAAGTTGCCCGTCCGGCCCGGACCCTGCGTAGCCGGCACTTTGTGGTGTGGCCGTCGCATTGACCACCGGGCATCCCGCCGCCCGCCCCCGTTCGGCATTCGGCATTCGGTTTTCGGTTTTCTGTTTTCGTCATTCATCATTCGTCATTCATCATTCGTCATTCATCATTCGTCATTCGTCATTCGTCATTCGTCATTCGTCATTCGTCATTCGTCATTCGTCATTCGTCATTCGTCATTCGTCATTCTACCACCGCTCAAAAAATCCTTCATTCCGAATAGATTCCGATTTATACCGACTTCATTCCGACTTCATACCGACCGCTGCCCGCCCTTCGCCCCCACGGGGGAGAAGGTGCCCGCAGGGCGGATGAGGGGGCGCCCCGATGGCCCGTGCGGCATCGCCCCCGCCCGCTCGACGCCCGTTTTACCTGCTAATTTCCGCGAAAGGCTCCATTCGTCATTCGTCATTCGTTCCCTCCATCAACCATCAACTTTCAACTAAAGACTACCCTTTTGCCCCCAACCCCGCCATGTAGCCGCTACATCTGTTTTCGGGTTCCCGAAAAATTCGTGCTGTCCAATACGGTTGCCCCGTCGCCCTGGCTTTCGCGCAGGCGGGCGGATGACCGACGACCCATCGCGGGGCCGGGGCCGTCGCCTTCGATAATCGAAAACGTCCAAAACGCGTTCCTTCTCCCAGGGGGAGAAGGTCTGGAGTTTGGCTTTAACTAGCTAAACCCCTTATTTTTTTATTGACATATCTAGTTATATAACTAGTATTGTCTTCTATGGGTTCTCCCACTAAAGTTCAGCTCATTCAACGCAAGGAAAGTCAGCAGTGGTACATCAA
>JARLJW010000033.1 GCA_031290985.1 Verrucomicrobiia bacterium
AACACGATCCGGAGTGGGAAAATCGCCCGGTTGCCAAACGCAATCCGGGAGGAAGTGAATCAACGGCTGGCCAACCATGAATCGAGCACGCCGCTCTTGAAATGGTTGAACGCGCTGCCGGAGGTCCGGGCGGTGATGGCGCAGGAGTTCGGCGGCAAAGCCATCGGCCGACATAATCTGTTTGAATGGCGGCATGGCGGTCATGCGGAGTGGCGGCAGCAACAGCAGGCGCGGCAAATCGTGGAACGACTCCATGCGGACGGCAATGAGCTGACGAAAGTGGCTGACGGTTCGGTCGCGAATATCACGGCGCAATGGCTGGCGGCGCGTTATGTGGTGGGGATGAAACAACTCAAGGGCCGGGGCGGCGACCGGGCGGCGGCTTGGAACCAGTTGCGGGAGTGTTGTCACGATGTGCTGGCGTTACAGCGGAGTGACCAACTCGCGCAACGGCTGGAGTTCGAGCGGGCGAAGCTGGCGGGGATGACGCCAGGGGGGGAAGTGAAAAAATTATTTCTTCCCGTGTTCGCGGATGACGGCGAGCATGGCGTCGGCGTCGGGGGATTTTTCGAGGGCTTCGCGGAAATCGGCCTTGTGGAGGAGCTTGGCGATGTTGGCGAGGGTGTGGAGGTGTTTCTGAAACTGGCCTTGGGGAACGAGAAAGAGCATGACGAGCTTGACGGGCTGGTTGTCGAGGGCGTCGAAGTTGACGCCGCCGCGGGAACGGCCCAGCGCGCCGACGACTTCGAAGATCAGATCGGTGGAGGCGTGCGGGATGCCGATGCCGAAGCCGATGCCGGTGGACATGGAGGTCTCGCGCTTCTTGACGGCGGCGGTGACGGCGTCGCGGTCGGCCGCTTGAATTTTGCCAGTGGCGACGAGGTTCCCAATGAGTTCGTCAATCGCTTCCCAACGGTTCGATGCTTTGAGTTCGGGGACGATTTGATCTCGTCCCAAGATGTCGGCCAAATCCATGGCAGCAGGATGAATCCAAAGGCGGTCTGATTTCAAGGCTGAATTAGCAACAATTTTGCCGGGTCAGAAGAGATGGTGCAGCCAGAGGAAAACTTTTCCGGTCTCCGTGCACCACAGGCTGAAGATTTTGAAGATTTCCGGGTGGCGGGTCAGCAGGGGGATGCCAAATAATAATACGCAGACATTGCCGAGAAAAATGACCACGCCTGAAAACAGGTAGCCCTGGCTGGTGATGTCGGATTGTTGCGTCTGCAAAACATGAAACGTGAGCGTAAGATGAAAAGCGTAGGCCGCGCCGAGCAGCAGGTGGAACCAGACCAGGTAGCCGTGCCAGTTCCAGAACAGGTTGCCGAACGCGAACAGGGCGATGACGATGACGGCGTACAGCGGGAAGAAATACGGGGCGAGGGCGATGACGAAGTTGGTCTTGGAGATGACGACATGGCCGCCTTTGGAGGTGACTTTCATTTTTTTGACCTGCCCGCCGAAGAGCCAGGTCCACAGGGCGTGGGTCAATTCGTGGCCGAAGACGTAGATCCACATGGGCTTAGGCAGCAGGAAGAAGATGACGACCCAGCACGCCGCGCCGGCGAGCAGCGGCACCCAGACGGTGTCCGCGCCCGTGCCGGCCTGCAGCACGGGCCACAACGCCCGCACGGCGCCGGCGCAAACCGGCAGCAACAGCAGGGCGATGATGAACTTGATCCACTTCGGCACGGGGAAATGCTAGCCGTAGATGCTCAGTGACGCAGGAAAAAAGTTAAAGCGAGGGTGATTTTAGGGTGTGAAGTTCGAAATACGGAGTGCGGCCATCCCCGGCCGCAGCCATGTCCAAAGGCAAGAAAGCGCTCGTAAATTCCCTGCGACATGGCTGGCGAAAGTTGCTGCGCCCGGGGACGGGCGCACTCCGGGGGCACGCGCAAAGTTTGCAAAAAAGTTTGAAACTTGAAACCTGAAACTTGAAAATGCTCGCGATGACACAAGATCAAGTCCTCCAAGTTTTTCGTGACAGCGGTGCCCTGCTCGAAGGCCATTTTATTTTGCGCAGCGGTTTGCGCAGCCGGCAGTTCTTCCAGTGTGCGCTGGCGTTGCAACAGATGCCGGCGGTGGAAAAGCTGGGCGCGGCCCTCGCGGCCAAATTGAAACCGCTCGGCGCGGTCACCGTGGTGGCACCGGCGATGGGCGGCTTGGTGATCGGCCAGGAAGTGGCGCGGCAGCTCGGCCTGCGGTTCATCTTTGTGGAAAAAGAGGAGGGCAGGCTGGTGTTGCGGCGCGGATTCAAGATCGGCGCGGGTGAAAAGATTCTCGTCGTGGAGGACGTCGTGACCAAGGGCGGCCGGGTGCAGGAGACGCTGGACATCGTGCGCGCACACGGCGGCAACGTGGTGGGCATCGCGATGGTGGTGGACCGCTCGAACGGCGTGGTGCCGGGGCAGTTCGGCGTGCCGACCTTCAGCCTGATCGCCTTGCAGGTGGAGACGTTTGACCCGAACAACCTGCCGCCTGACCTGGCGAAGCTGCCAGCGGTCAAGCCGGGGAGCTGAACCCGTCGGCTAATTCTCGTTCGCCATCCGTCGCCAGTTCTGCTTATCTTTCCGCGCATGGAAAAGAACCGGCTGGAGGCGTTCAGCGACGGGGTGATCGCCATCATCATCACCATCATGGTGCTCGAGCTGCATGTGCCGCATGTCACGGACCTTTCGGCGCTCAAGGAGCTGTGTCCGGTCTTTCTGAGCTACGTTTTGAGCTTTATCTATGTGGGCATCTATTGGAACAACCATCATCACCTGTTCCAGGCGGTGGAACGGATAAATGGCGGCATCCTGTGGGCAAACCTGCATCTGCTCTTCTGGCTCTCGCTGTTTCCGTTGGCGACGGGGTGGATCGGGGAGAATCATCTCGCGGCCACCCCGGTGGCGGTCTATGGCGTCGTGCTGTTCATGGCGGCGGTGGCTTACAAGCTGTTGCAGCACGTGATCATCAAACATCAGGGGCCGGATTCCCTGGTGGCCAAGGCGGTGGGCGGCGATTGGAAAGGTGTCGTGTCACCGCTGTGCTATCTGGCCGCGATTCCCCTGGCATTTGTGAATGTTTGGATCGCGACTATATTGTATGTGATCGTGGCGTTGCTGTGGCTGGTGCCGGATCGCCGGATCGAACGTGTGCTGGAGCAGGATAATCAAAACTAAATGAGCGAACAACTTTCGGCGCCGGAAAATTTCCGGGAGCACCTCGCGCAATTGCGCGAGGCGCTGCTGCAACTGCACAAGGCGCTGGTGGAGTCCGAGCGCCACAGCTACGAGCAGAACCTGGGCAACATCACTTCGCCGGGCCATTTTTTGCAACTGCTGACCACGGATCCGTGGTTTGCGTGGCTGCATCCGGTTTCGGAACTCATCGTGGCGATCGACGAGGCGCTGGATGCCAAGCAGCCGTTGACCCGTCCGGACGCGGAGGTGTTGCTGAAGCAGGTCCGGACATTGCTCGTCGCCACGGAAACGGGCGAGGGATTTTCGCGGCATTATTACGACGCGTTGCAGCGTGACCCGGATGTGTTGTTTGCGCACGCGGCCACGATGCGGCATTTCCATCAACGCAAACCGGCGGCGTGATCGGGTACTGGCTTATGAGAAAAATTCCATTGTTCTGGTTATTCCTCGCGCTGGCCGGCCGGCTGCACGCGCAGACGAATGAAACGGTGAAGCTCAATCTGCTCGCCCCGCTGGATTATCAAGTCTGCCAGCGGCAGACGCATGATGGCGGCAAAATCGTAGTTGATGCCGTTTTGGATACGACGGCGCGCGGCGTGCTGACGAATCTCGACAAATTGGAGGCGCGGCTGACGGGATTCGATGAGTGGCAGGCGCTGCCGTTCGATAATCGCGTGCGACGTTTCCGCGCGGAGCTGCCGGCACCGGCGGGCGGCTGGTACCGGCTGGAGGTGCGGCTGAGCGGCGGCGGACAGGTGGTTGCCGAAGCGGCGGTCGAACATGTGGGCGTGGGCGAAGTGTTTGTCATCGCGGGCCAGTCCAACTCGGCGAATCATGGCGAGGAAAAGCAGAGCGCGACCAATTCGCACGTGGTGGCGTTCGGCAACGGACGCTGGCAGCCCGCCGCGGACCCGGAGCCGGGCGCGAGCGGCAAGGGCGGCAGTTTCATGCCGGCGTTTGGCGATGCGATGGCCAAGAGATTTGACGTGCCCATTGGCCTGGTGGCGATCGGGGTGGGCTCCACGAGTGTGCGCGAGTGGCTGCCCAAGGGTGAGGCCGTGGCCGCGCCTTCGGACACCGGCAAAAATATAGTGATGGTGGGCTCGAATTCTTGGGCCTGCACCGGCGAACTGTTTGACCGTATCACGGGCGTGGAAAAGCAGTTTGGACCGGAAGGTTTTCGCGCGGTGCTCTGGCATCAGGGTGAATCGGACAGCCATGAGCCGGCGGACCGCCAGATCACACCGGCGCAATACCGCCAGTATCTACAGCGGGTGATCGAGGCTGCGCGCGCGGAGGCGGGCTGGCGCGTGCCGTGGTTTGTGGCGCAGGCGAGCTACCATTCGCCGAATGACAAGGGTTTGCCAGAATTGCGTGCGGCGCAAAAATCATTGGCGACCGATGGCATCGCGCTGGCGGGGCCCAACACGGATGCGCTCGGGCCGGAATTCCGCCAGAATAACGGCCAGGGCGTGCATATGAATGCGCGCGGGCTGCAACGGCATGGTGAATTGTGGGCAGGCATGGTGGGCGCGTGGCTGGCGAAGGAAGTGCCGGCGGGGAAGTAGCCACCACCCCTCATCCTAGCGGTGCATTCAAAATACGGAGTGCGGCCGTCCCGGCCGCAGCGATGTCCAAAGTGCGGAGGGCTTCCGCAAATTTCACGCGGCCTGGTCGACGAAAGTTGCTGCGCCAGGGGACGGGCGCACTCCGGAGCCAGCGGAGTCGATTTTGAAAACACGCCATAACCTTCTGGCCTCAACGAGGGGAGAAGGAATCCGTTTCAGTCATTTTCAGCGCGTCATTGCTGCAAGACGGCGGCAATTTTTACGAAGGTGTTCCAGTTGCGCGTGGTGGCGGAGAGGCCGGAGTGTTTTTCGATCACGGCATTGGGATAGAGCTTCTTTTTGCCCGGCCTTTGGACGCAGAGCACAAGCTGGCCGGTGATACGGTGAATTTTTACCTCCCATGTATCCGGCGTGGGAAAATCGAGCGGCAACGTCGGCAGGGTGCGCAACGCCTTGGGCAGAATACTGACGTAGTACGTCATGTCCTTGCCGGCGGGCGCATCGTGAAACGGGTTGCTATCGACAAGCTGACGGATGACACGCACGGGATAGATCATCAGCTCCGGCTGGAACGGCAGGCGGCGGTGGATCTCCGCGCGCAGTTTTGTGGCGGTCACATTTTCCCGTACGACAAATGTTCCGGCCGCGCCGATGTTCGAGACGCCAAACGCCGCCAGTTCCTTGGCGAGCACGCCGGGTTGAAACACCTGGTGGCCGCCGACATTGGCGGCGCGGAAAAAAATCACGGATGCCATGCCGCCAATCTGCCGTCCCGCCTCGCCGGCGGCAAGCAGACAGCGGCATGGCGAAATTTAACCGAGCTAATTTCCATAATTGAACGGGTCGGAAAATTTCACGTCGGCCACCAGGTTCGTGTCGGTGAGCGTCTTGAGGAAGGCGACGAGCGCGGCTTTTTGGTCGGTGGTGAGGTTCAGGCGCAGGGCGCTGTTGCCGCCGGGCGCACGCAACGGCGGCGAGAGGTTGGCGTTGAAGACGACGCCGGAGTTATAGAATTCCACGACCTGATCCAGGTTGGTGAAGCGGCCATCGTGCATGTACGGCGCGGTGAGTTCGATGTTGCGCAACGAAGGCACCTTGAACTTGCCGTTGTCGGTGGTGAGGCCGGTGATGGCGCCCACGCCCTTGTCCACGTAGGGAAATTCCAGGCCGTTGTTGTTGAGCGCGGGGCCGGGGGTGAAATTATCCGTGCCGTGGCACGCGGCACAGGTGGCGTTGCCGACCGTGCCGTTGAAGATCTGGCGGCCGAGGTTTTCCTGCGCGGTGAAATTCGCAAAGTTGTTGCTCACCCCGATGTCGTACTTCGAACGCGTGGAGACGATGGAGCGGACGAATTGGGCGAGCGCCAGGGAGATGCCTTCGGCGGTGACGTCCGGGGTGCCGAAGGTGGCGGCGAACAGGTTCGTGTAGAACGGCTCGAGGGCGAGGCGGTTGGTGAGCGCATCGAGCGTCATGCCCATCTCAACGGGATTTTGGATGGGCAGCAGCACCTGATCTTCCAATGTGGCGGCGCGTTCATCCCAGAAGAAATGTTTGCGCTGATACCAGCGCGCGTTGCTCAAGCCCATGGCGTTGCGGGTGCCCAGGCTGCCATCGTAGCCGACGCTGAACTGGCGCGGGTCGGAAAAACCGTGCGCCTGCTGATGGCATGAGGCGCAGGAGATGGTCTGGTTCGTCGAGAGCCGCTTGTCGTAGAAGAGAACGCGCCCAAGGGTCGCACCGGTGTCGGTGGTGGTGTTCGTGGCGGGCATGTTGTCCTGGGCGAGGATCGGTGGCTGCGAAAAACTGGCGGGCAGAGTCAGCGCGGAATAATTATACAACGTTCCGGGCAGCAGCAAGGCGTTGGCCGTGGTGCTGGCGATGTTTTGCCGCGCGGGGTCGTAGAAGGCACGGTAAAAGACATTGGGCATCGCGGGCGGGTTGGTGAAGCTGCCGTGATAAGTGCCGTTGTAGACTTTCCAACTGCCGGCTTCCGTCCAGTTCACCAGATTGGTGGAACTGGAGATGATCCAGACCTGGTCGCCAGAGTTGCTGAGGCTCAGGCTGACGGCGGCATTGGTCCGGGTGAGGTTCAGGCTGGCACCGGGGGCGGGAACGATCACCGTGGCGGCAGTGGCGGTGGCGGTGGCGATGGCGGATGCGATCGTGATGATCGCGACACAAGAGGCGAGAGTTTTGGGTAAGGTCGCTTTCATGCGCAACGTTTGCACAGGCAACCTTAAAGAAAGATGAAGGAATATAATGCATTTGATTAAGTTTTAATTAAGACGGCTGGGAACTCGCCGGGGCATCTGGTTGTCTGTCCGTGGTGATTCAAAAAATGAAACGTGCCGGGCCTGAAATATTTCAGGGCTGTGGAACTTGAGATTTCGACAAACCCGCGTTAGTGTCTCGGGCGCGGAAACGAATCAACGTTTCCGTCAACCAGGAAAATTTATCATATGAAACGAAAAGCATCGGCAGTCTGGCGCGGCGGTTTGAAGGACGGCAAGGGCAGCATCTCCACCGAGAGCGGCGTGCTCAAGGAGACGCAGTACTCGTTCGGCACGCGCTTCGAGAACGGCGTCGGGACGAATCCCGAGGAACTCATCGGCGCGGCGCACGCCGGCTGTTTCTCCATGGCTTTTGCGGCGGAACTGGGCAAGGCGGGCATCACGCCGGAAGCCATCCACACCACCGCGACCATCACGCTGGACAAGACCGAGGCGGGTTTTACCGTCACGGAATCGCACCTGGACATGACGGCGAAAATCCCCGGCGCGGACAAGGAAAAGGTTCTCGCCATTGCCAACGCGGCGAAGGCCGGCTGCCCCATCTCCCGCGTGCTCAATGCCAGGGTCACGCTTGACGCGAAGTTTGAGGTATAAGACCCTGTGCATTCACGATCCATTAATTGATTTCATCCCGATTGTCTTAAAGAATGTCCAACTCACACACTGCTCATCGTCCGGCCGGTCCCGGCATCGCCAAGCGGCCGGTAATCTTCTCCAAAATCTTTCGCTGGCAGGCGGCCGACCCGGCCGGGCCGCAGCCCGTGTCCGTCGCCGTCACCGGCACGTTTAATGCCTGGCAGAAGACGCCGTTGCGCTTCGACCGGACCAACGGCATCTGGCAGCTCACCCTCGAGGGCATCCCGGGAAACTGCACGCACAACTACATGCTGTTGGTGAACGGCAAGCCGGCGAACGACAAGAATTCCGACGGCATGGCCATCCCCCAAACCGCCGAGGAAAAGCAATACGCGCTGGAGACGCCGCGCGGGCCGCGCGTGTTCATGCTGTTCAGCCAGACCAAATAGGGGCAGGGCGGCCCCAGAGCGGTTAAATAATTTGGTGTCAGGCGCGGCGCGCGCGGAGCGACGCGCCCCACCTCGTTGCCGTTTTGATGGCCTTTTCCCCTACGCCGCCTTTTTCTTCTTCGGCAGATTGTCGATGTCCAGCGTGTGCGTGGCGTTGCGGCGGGGGCGGATGAGCTTGGCGATGATGCCGGTCCAGCCGGTCTGATGCGAGGCGCCCACGCCGCGGCCGGTGTCGCCGTGGAAATATTCATGGAACAGGATGTAGTTTTTGAAATGCGGATCGGTCGCGAGCTTGGGATGGCTTTTCAAGGCCGGCCGCTGGCCGTCCGCGCCGGGTTGGAACAGTTTCACGAGCCGGTCGGACAATTCGTGCGCCACCTCGTTGATCGTTAAAAATTTTCCGGAACCGGTCGGGCACTCGATCTTGAAATCGTCGCCGTAGTAATGGTGGAACTTCTGGAGCGACTCGATGAGCAGGTAATTCATCGGCAGCCACACCGGCCCGCGCCAGTTGGAGTTGCCGCCGAACAGCCCGCCCTCGGACTCCGCCGGCCAGTAGCGCACCTCGTGCACGGTGCCGCCGCAATCGAGGCGGTACGGCTTCTCCTCGTGCACCTTGGACAGCGCGCGGATGCCGTGATCGCTTAAAAATTCCGTCTCGTCCAGCGCGCGGCGCAGGATGCATTTCATGCGGTGCCCGCGCAGGAGGGAGAGCAGATGCCGTTCGCCGACGCCCGTCTCCTCCCAGCGCGAAACGAGGTTCGCGAGGTCCGGCCGGTGCGCGAGGAACCACTTCATCCGCGCCGCGAAATCCGGCAGGCGTTTCAGCAGCGCCGGATCCAGCGTTTCCACCGCGAACAGCGGCACGAGGCCCACCATCGAGCGCACCTTGAGGGGAATCTTCCGCCCGTCCGGCAGACAGAGTTCGTCGTAATAAAATTCATCCGTCTCATCCCAGAGCGCCAGGCCTTCCTCGGGCATTTCGCCGTGGCCGTCCGTCACGCCGTTGATCGCCCCCGCGATGCTCAGGAAATGCTCGAAAAATTTCGTGGCGATGTCCTCATACACCTTGTTATGCCGCGCCAGCTCCAGCGAGATGCGCAGCAGGTTCAGGCAATACATCGCCATCCAGCTCGTGCCATCCGCCTGGTTGATGAATCCGCCCGTGGGCAGTGCCGAGCTGCGGTCAAACACCCCGATGTTGTCCAGGCCGAGGAAGCCGCCCTGAAAGATGTTGCGCCCCTGTGCGTCCTTGCGGTTCACCCACCAGGTGAAATTCAACAACAGCTTGTGGAAAACCCGCTCGAGGAAAGCCAGGTCGCCCTGGTCCGATTCATCCAGGTCCCGCCGTTGCTGGCGGTCCATCTGGAATACGCGCCACGTGGCCCAGGCATGCACCGGCGGATTCACATCGCTGAACGCCCACTCGTACGCGGGCAACTGGCCGTTCGGATGCATGAACCATTCCCGCGTCAGGAGGTCGAGCTGCCGCTTGGCGAACTCCGCATCCACCAGCGCCAGGGGGATGCAGTGAAACGCCAGATCCCACGCCGCGTACCACGGATACTCCCACTTGTCCGGCATGGAGATGATGTCCGAGTTGTTCAAGTGCACCCATTCCGCGTTGCGGCCCCTCTTGCGTTCCTTCGGCGGCGACGGCTGGGCCGGGTCGCCGTTCAACCACGTCCGCACGTTGAAATGATAAAACTGCTTGGACCAGATCATGCCCGCCAGCGCCTGCCGCTGGATCGAGCGCAGGTCGTCATCCTCCAGGCCGTGCTGCAATTCCGCGTAAAATTCATCCGCCTCCGCGATGCGCCGGGAAAAGATCGCGTCGAAATCATCGAATGGCTGGAGCTTGCGGTGGGTTTCCGGGGCCTTGTGCGCGGTGGCGTGCGAGGCGGCGGAGCTTTGCAGGCGCAGCTTGATCTCCTGCGACCCGCCCGCGGGGATCGTGAGTTCGTAATGTGCGCACATCTTGGTGCCCGCGCGCTTGGGGTTCACGACATGCTGCTTGCCGTGCACCAGGTAATCGTGAAAGGCGTCCTTGAAAAAACCGTGCGCTTCCGGCCCGCCGTAAAGCCGGTGCGAATTTGTCTCGTTCTCCGTGAACAGCAGTTCGGGCAAAGTCTGCCCGCCGTCGAGCGCCCCCGGGTAAAATTCAAAACTCCCCAGTTCCTCATGCTCCACCTTCACCGCTGACCCCCCGCGCACCGCGCGCAGGCCCGGTTGGTGATGCTCCTTGTCCCACGACCAGGTGTTGCGGAACCACAGATGCGGCAGCACATGGATCACCGCCGCCTCCGGCCCGCGATTATGCACCGTCACCCGCATCAGGATGTCATCCGGCGACGACTTGGCGTATTCCACGAAGACATCGAAATACCGGTCGTCATCAAAAATGCCCGTGTCCAAAATCTCAAACTCCGTTTCATTGCGTCCGCGCTTGGCGTTCGCCGCCACCAGTTGCGCATAGGGAAATTCCCGCTGCGGATACTTGTAAAGCATCTTCAAGTACGAATGGGTCGGTGTGGCATCGAGATAATAGTACAGCTCCTTTACATCCTCGCCGTGATTGCCCTCCGCGTTCGTCAGGCCGAAAAAACGTTCCTTGATGATCGGATCGCGGCCGTTCCAGAGCCCGAGCGAGAGGCAGAGCAGTTGGAGGCCGTCGCTGAATCCGGCGATGCCATCCTCGCCCCAGCGATACGCGCGGCTGCGGGCATGGTCATGCGGAAAATATTCCCAGGCCGTGCCGCCGGGAGAATAATCCTCGCGCACTGTGCCCCATTGACGTTCGGACAGGTAGGGACCGAACAATTTCCACGGCTGGAGGCTGTTCTTTTCCTTGTCGAGCCGGACTTTTTCAGCAATGAGCGGCATGGTTTGGTTTTAAAAAATTACGTTCCAACCGACGGGAACCACAATAACCATCGGGCCAACGAAAGCAAGCGGGCGTACGCGTATGCGGGCGGAAAGGGTAATTGCCCGGACGCGGAGGAACAGGAAATGCCCCAGGAACCAGTTGAGTCAAACGGAGGTAATAATGAGCCTCAATGCGGGCGGAAGCGCTTGGAAAGATTTGTTTTATACTCGCCCTCACCCCGGCCTCTTCCCCGGGGAGAGGGAGAAACGGTTGCCGCGTCCTGGCAAAAGATGGCGTCTTGGTTCATGGGTTCAATACGCGATATTCGATCTCTGGAAATCCTTGCGGATGGCCATCGGGTGCGACAGGCCATCCGCAGGGATAAAAAATCGGAGGGGCAACGGGCAGTGGCCGTCAGGCTTTCGTGCCGCGGAAGCCGCCCATCAAATAGACCACCAGACAGACCGCCAAGATCAGTCCCAGGCCGCTGCCGCCGTAAACCGGGCCGCCGTAGTAAAAGCCGCCGCCGCCGAACAGGAGCATGAGCACCACCAAGATGAGTAATAGATTCATACCCGGATGATAACACGCCGTGGCCGGGTGCCTATGGGGTGTTCACCCCAGCAGAAAATGGCATACGGTCCCGCCGGACAGGATGAAACCAGGAAGGATATTTCCGCGAACCGCGTATCAGTGGGATTTCGCCCATTTCAACCGAGCTTGATGTTCTGCCGTATCGCCGTCGTTGATGCTGGCGGCAATGCCACGAGTCCAGGCCGGCGGGGTTGCCGGGCCGATATCGGCGGCAGGTGAACCGGCCTGGGCATTTCCCGTGGCGGAGAGCGGGTAGGCAATGCTTGCGGTGGTGGTGTCGGTCGGGGGGTGATCCGGCAGGCTGACGATGACGGGCTTGATGCGGATGATGCCGTTGGTGGTGGTTGTGAGCCCGCCAGATTGCGTAAACCTGTTGGTGGACTGCGCCCAAACCCCCTGCGCCATTATCAGAACGAAAAACGCCACGGCGGTCATGGTCTGGCGATGATTCCGGTTGGTTGGGCTTTGACTATGGCTCTTTACAGGCTTCATACACATGCGTTTAGGCATGTCTATTGGACATGCTGCTATTTTCCCGCCCGTTGAGGGGCGACAACAATTCAAGTACTAATCGGCAGGCCAGCTTTTGACTTAAGGAAATTGTTGAGGACTTTGGGGCAGGTGACTGCATCATGGCCAGCAGACGCAGAGATGAAGGTCCGGAGAATAACCAATAGCAGACCCAGTTGCATCTGGCGACAGGGGTGGTGAAAGCAGTGATGCAGCGGAACCCGGTGCAGCTTGACAATTATACGATTTCGATGCGGACGCCCCTTGGAAGCCGGGCCTGGTGCGGCGGCAAAGCGAGGGCGGAGGATGGAATCGACGAGACGAAATGACGGGTTCAAGCAGGGCCAGCCGGACCGGCATCAGTCCTTTTGCCACAAACCGCGTGACTTCGCTTAACCCGGGTTCAAGGCCACCTTGACCGGTCTGCGCGCCCCTCCACGTCCCTCTGCGCCTCCGCGTTTATCGGCCAGTGTACCGCCCCGCAGGTCGGAGCCTGGCGCCTCTCCGGAGCTTGGATGTTGGACGCTTCAAGCTTTGCCCCATCAGCGTTCATCATTTCATTCAGGCGTGACAATTCCCCCTGCCTCCGGTTTTACTGGCGCACATGCGAACCATGAAAACCGTCTCGATCTGCCTCCTGATCCTGATCGTCTTCGGCCTGGGCGTTGCCCTGACCCTCCAGCAAGGCCGCCAGCTCGCGACCCCGCCCTCGGCCACGGCCGCCCCGGCACACGTCACCGCCCCCGGCGACCTCCCCGGCGTCGAACCCTCCTTCTCTTTGCTCGACAATCTGCGCGACAATCTCCAAGACCCCCTCCCGCGCCTGTTCCTGCAATTGATCGTCATCATCCTCGCCGCCCGGTTGGCCGGAGCGCTCGCGGTCAAGTTCCATCAACCCGCCGTCATTGGCGAAATGATCGCTGGCATCCTGCTCGGACCCTCCCTGCTCGGCTGGTGGTCGCCCGCTGCCTTTCATTTTATTTTCCCCGCCTCCTCGCTTGGCTCCCTCCGGTTGTTCAGCCAGATGGGCGTCTGCCTGTTCATGTTCGTCGTCGGCATGGAGCTGGACCTGGTGGAGCTCAAACAACAAGCCCGGACCGCCATGCTCGTCAGCCAGGTCAACATCCTCTTTCCCTACCTGCTCGGCGTCATCGCGGCCCTCTTTCTCTATTCCTCCCTGGCCGGCCCCGGCATCTCCTTTCCCGTGTTCGCGCTGTTCATCGGCATTTCGCTCAGCCTGACCGCCTTCCCCGTGCTCGCGCGGATTTTGCAGGAACGCGGCCTCACCCAGACCGCCCTGGGCACCACCGCCATCGCCTGCGCCGCCACCGGCGATGTCGCCGCGTGGTGCATCCTCGCCCTCGTTGTCGCCATCGCCAAGGCCCAGGGCCTCCTCGCCACCGCCTTCACCCTCGGCCTCGTCGCGCTCTTCGTCTGCCTCATGCTCTTTGGCATCCGCCCCCGCCTCCCGCGCTGGATCGATTACGTCTCGCACCGCAGCGGCACCGCCGGCAAAGGCGTCATCGCCGGCGTCCTCGTCTTCCTGTTTGCCTCCGCCCTCGCGACCGATGCCATGGGCATCCACGCCCTGTTTGGTTCCTTCCTCGCCGGGCTGGTCATGCCCGCGCGCGGCGAACTCCGGGAATTTCTCAGGCTGCGCCTCGAACATTTCAGCGCCGTCTTCCTCCTGCCCCTCTTCTTCGCCTTCACCGGCCTGCGCACCCAGGTCGCCCTCCTCAACGACTCCACCGGCTGGCTCATCTGCCTCGGCATCATCCTGCTCGCCACCGTCGGCAAACTCGGCGGCACCCTGTTCGCCGCCCGCGCCACCGGCGTGAACTGGCTCGATTCCTTTTCCCTCGGTGCCCTCATGAACACCCGCGGCCTCGTCGAACTCATCGCCCTGAACATCGGCTACGACCTCGGCATCCTGTCCCCGCGCATCTTCGCCATGCTCGTCATCATGGCCCTCGCCACCACCTGCCTGACCGGCCCGCTCCTCACCCTCGCCGACCATCTCCGCGCCCGCAGCCGCCTGCGCCCCCGGCCCGTTTGACCCGCCATCCCGCCGGCGCCACGCCCGGCAAAATGCAGCCTTTCACCAGGTAAAAAGGTGCAAATTGTGTGAACCTGTTCCACGGAAAAACGCAATTCCCCTGTAAAATCAAGAATTCTCGCGCTGGCATTCATCGTGCTGGACAATTCAGGCAAATGGCGAGGAACCTGATCCATTTAAAATTACTGCAATTCGCAATCCGGCTCGAGTACGACTGCGATGCCGTGCACCTTCAAACCTTTCCGGTTCATGAAATGCTTGACGGACAAGCCGTCTGGAAGGGCGAAGTCGAAGTGTTCGAACTCAACGGTTATCCCGCGGCGAAAATATGTTATGCTTGGTGGCTGGATAAATGGGATCCAAACCGGCGGTTCGTGGCGGTCTTTGAAAAACAACCGGTCAGTTCCGCTGAAATGGCCGTCAAAGCCGCGGTTTTTTTCAATGCCCAACCAATGGCGGCCACGCTCGATTCACCGCTTGAAAACCCGGTCGGTCAATCATTTGCCCCGGTAACCGGCCAGCTCGAACATGCCATATGAAAAAGACCGGTTCATTCATTTGCCTGGAGATTTTTGAATTTGCTGTCCGTTTAGGGTTGGCAGAGAGGTTTTGCTTGCGGCGTGGTCTGGACAGCATCCCCAAATAGGCTGCGCCGCCCTTCTGAGCGCCTGGATGAAGGCGTTTAAACCTTATCATCAACCGAGCCGGACGCGCGTCCGGCTCTTGTTTTTTACGCAAAACCGCGCTTCAACACTCTTCAAACTCCCCATGAAAATGGTGGAGGCGGCGGGAATTGAACCCGCGTCCCAAGTCAACCAACCAGCCGCGACTACATGCTTAGTCCAGGTAAGATTTTCTGCTATGCGATGGCGCCTGGACCCGAGTCGCACTGCCTAGTCCGCATGATAAGATCTCGGCTGACAACGCGCGGTCTCCGTCGTCAGCCATGCCTGCTGTTGCGTCCATCCACCGTAGCAGGTGTCCAGTGGCGGACGTCGTGGCCTTAGGCCGCGAGGGCTAGTTCTTCGTTAGCTTTTTGGTTTTGATGCGGATGATTTACGAGGCCAACGCATCGTCCTCGGCATGCCGCCTCTGGCGTGTTCACCTGGTCGAAACCAGTACGCCCCCAGCAATCGGCACCGTTATCATCCACCATTTTCTCCGCCCGGTCAAATGCCGAAATCACCCCGCCTTCGCCCGCAGCAACCGCTCCAGGCACGCCTTCGCCTCCCGCCGCAACCGCTCCCGTTCCGCCGCGCTCAAACCTTGCGGGTCAAACCGGTGCCGGTAATGCAGCCCCAGCAGCTCCTGCAACGGCCCGCGCAATTCCGCCAGCGCCGGCTCCGCCAGCGCCCGCTCCAGCCAGTCGGACAACGCCTCGCTCGCCTGCCGCGGCACGCCCCGCGCCGCCAGCAGTTTTTCGAGCTGGTAAAATTCCGAGTCCAGCCCCGGCCACGCCACCGCCGCCGCCGTCCCCTCGTCCTCTGCGCCCCGTCGTTTTTTCCGCCGTTTGAAAATGATGTGATACAGCAGCACCAGCATCACCGGCACCAGCGCCCAGATGATGTACTGCTGCAGGTTGGCCTGGTGCCACCGGAACTTGGCGAACTGGAACCCCAGCCACGAACGCAAATCCGTGAACCATTCGCCAAATTCCGTCCGCCGGCCCTCCACCGCCACCCACGCAGGCGGCGTCGTGTCAAAATCCTCCCACGTCCGCGTCGCGCGGTTCCACGCCAGGCACCACGCGTGGCCGTCCCGTTCCCGCACCACGTACCCGGTGCCGCGCGCCTCGTGCACATAATAACCCACCGCATAGCGCGCCGGGATGCCCAGTTCCCGCAGCAACAAGACCGTCGCGCTCGCAAAATATTCGCAATGCCCGCTCCGGCTCGTCAGCAGGAACTTCGTCATCGGCGTGCCGCTCGCGTCCGCCAGCTTGTCGAAGCCTTGCCAGGTGCTGTAGGTGAATTTATCCCGGAAAAATTTTTCCACGGCCAGCCGCTTTTCAAAATCATTGGTCGTCGTCAGGTTCATTTCCGCGATCACCCGGTCCAGCGCCGGTATTTCATTCGTGGGCACCTTCAGGTCAAATTGATTGGTGGTCTCCAGGTCCGGCGGCGCATCCAGCGTCGCCCCCGGGCCAAACCGCGCGTCAAAAATCATCAGTCCCAGGCCGGAGGCCACCACCGTCCCGTTCGGGCTTTTTTGGAGCGCGATGACCGCCGTGTCCGCCGCCAGATTTTCCAGCCGGCTGCAACCCGATGGCAGCGGCAGCACGCCCTCCCGATAGCCGTCGTCCGACTGCCCGTCCAGAAAGCAGGCGATGTTCACCACCGCCGTGTTCGTCTTGCCCGGCACCAGCACCCAGGTCGTGTTGTTCGTTTCCGGGTGCACCGCTTCAAAATCAGTTGTCTTATTTGCCCGCCCCCCGTTCGCATGCCACGTCAGGTGCTGGGAAGAATAAACGCGGTAACTCGCCTCGCGCAGATACTCCGGCACTTTCCCCACCACCGCCGGCTCCAGCCGGATGATGATCTGCGCCGATAATTTCATCTGCCCGATCCGCCCCATGCTCGTCGCCGATTCCAGCGGATTCTGCGAACCGCCGTGGAAAAACCGTTGCATCCATTGCGTGCCGTATAGCTGGAGCGCATGTTCGCCCTTGATGATGCCCACGACGCCCGCCCCGCCCACCCCCGCCACCATCGCCAGCGCCGCCACCCACGCCCAAACCCCGTACCGCCGGGGCCGCACGGCCCACATCGCCCAGGCGATCAATATCACCTGGCCGATAAAATATATCTTCCCATCATTCGTCGCGGGGCGGTTCACATGGATCCCCGCAGCCAGCAGGCACACCATGAAAAATGGATACGAGATGTTCAGGTAATGCCCCGCCAGCGCCCGCTCGCCCTTGCGCCGCCGCCAGCGCAGCACAATCGACACCGCCGTCAGCGGCACCGACGGCCGTTCGTTGAATGTCTGCGCCAGGATGAACGCAAACGTCGTCATCGGCAGCCAGCGCCAGAACCGCGTCGTCGTCAGCGCCCCGGCCCGGGCCATCTCGGCGGTGGTGTTGCCATGCAGCATCCCGCCCAGGCTGCTCTGGTTGTTGTTGGTGAAGACATACGCCGCCAGCACCACGATCAACAACACGCAAAAACTCCAGATCCGGTTGAAATCCGCATCATCCAGGTCCCAGCGGAACTTCAGGAAACGCGCCGACTCCAGCACCGCGCCCATGATTGCGCCGGTCCACAGAAAATCCGCAAACCAGCCCCAGAACAGCAGCGCGGCCAGCAGCAGGAACGGCGGCGTTTTCATAGCTTGCGCAGGCCCTCCTCCACTTTCCTCACCTCCAGCACATGCATTGCCCCCGCCGACTCCAGCAGCGGCCCGCCCGCCCCGGAAATGCCCCCGCCCGGCGGCACGATGATCAGCACCAGCAGCGGCACCTCCAGCGCCTTCAGCTTCTCGATAAATTTCCGCCGCACCTCATCCCACCGTTGCAGCACACAGATGCATCCGCTCACCACCGCAACGTGGTTCATCACCATCTGCGCCAGCACCTCAAATTTTTTGTCCGGGCAATGCTGCACCGACGCCAGCACCTCCAGCATCTGGTCGCTCGAACCCACCCCGCGCCCCGCCGTGAAACAATACGACTGGTTCCCCACAAACAGCAGGTCCAGCAGCGATTCCTGCGTCAAAATCGTGCACGCGAACGACGCCGCCACCGAGACCGCCTCCTCCAGCACCTCGCTGTTCGGCTCCTCGTCAAACGTGTCCAGCACCAGCGCGTGCCGCACAAAAAATTCGTCCTCATACTCCTTCACGATCGGCTTGCCCGTCTTCGCCCAGCTCCGCCAGTGAATGTGCCGCAGCGGATCCCCGTGCCGGTAATCCCGCAGCGCCACGAACTCCTCGCTGCTCCCCACGTGCGCCGCCAGCGCCACCCCGCCCTCCTGGTAGCGCAGCGACCCCGGCAGCGCCACCGGCGGCAGCGCGTAACGCTTCGGCAAAATCAAAACCTTCTGCGGCGCGGGCACCCGGATGAACGACCGGAACAACCCCAGCGCATCCGGCCGCGCCACCGTCACCCCGTGAAACCTCAGGATGCCCCGCCGCAACGGCAGGATTTCCCCGCGCGCCTCCGCCTCGCCCTGCGGCAGCATCGGCGGGATCGCCGCCTCCTTCACCGTCGCCAGCCGGAACGGATTCCGCACCCGCCGCTCCGCGATCCGGAACGGCCGCACCCGCCGGCCCTCCGCCCGGTGAAACCCGATCCAGTCCCGGTACCCCGGCCGCGGATCCTCCAGATTTTCCAGCAACGTCAGACCGGTCTGCGGTTTGGCCGTCAGGTTTTTCACCCGGATATGATACGGCAGCGGCTGCCCCACCGTGCCCACGCGCGGCAGCTCGCGCGTGGCCGAAAATTTGCCCCGAAACCAGAAGCTGCATGGGAAGGCAAACACCAGCACCGCGAACATCAGCGCAAACGTCTGGTACGTCACCGTGTTGTCGATGTCCGTCCCCACGGCCCCCGTCACCACCAGCGCCGTCACCACCGCCCAGCCCGTCGGCGTCAGCCGCCGCCGCACCCAATACCACAACCCCCCGGACATCCGGAAGCTCCAGTAAATCGGTTTGTAGAGAAAGTTCAAAGGGCAACCCTCAACGCTCAACCTTCAACGTCCAACTCCGCACCCGCGCCACCTCAAAGCCTTCAGCCTTCAGCGTTGAATGTTCCATGTTGAATGTTTTCTTCATTCTCCCCTCACGCCGGCACTTTTAACTTCTTCAACGCATCCTCCACCACCCCGCGCGTCGTGATCCCCGAGAATCGCGCCTGCGGCTCCAGCACCAGCCGGTGCGCAATCACCGGCACCGCCAGCTTCTGGATCTGCTCCGGCGTCACAAAATCCAGCCCCGCAAACAGCGCCATCGCCTGCGCCGTCTTCATCAGCGCGATCGACGCCCGCGGGCTCGCGCCCAGTTGCACCCCCTGCGCCGTGCGCGTCGCCGCCACCAGATCCACCACGTACCGCTTCAGTTCGCCGCTGATGCGGATGCTCTCCACCGCCCGCTTCAGCGCCAGCACCTCCGCCAGCGTCGCCGCCGGCTGCAATTCATCCAGCGGATGATTGTGCTCCTGCGCCGTCAAAATCGCCACCTCCTCCGCCGCCGCCACGTAACCCAGCGTGAACTGCATCGCAAACCGGTCCATCTGCGCCTCCGGCAGCGGATATGTCCCGCGAAACTCCACCGGGTTTTCCGTCGCAATTACAAAGAACAGCTCCGGCAAATTCCGCCGCACCCCCTCCACGCTCACCTGCGCCTCGCCCATCGCCTCCAGCAGCGCCGACTGCGTCCGCGGCGAAGCCCGGTTGATCTCATCCGCCAGCAGGATGTTCGTGAACACCGGTCCCTCGTGAAAATGAAACTGCTCATCCCGCTGGTTGAAGACCGACACCCCCAAAATGTCCGACGGCAGCAGATCCGGCGTGAACTGCAGCCGCTTGAAATCCGCCGCGATCGATTTCGCCAGCGCCTTCGCCAGCGTCGTCTTCCCCGTGCCCGGATAATCCTCCAGCAGCACATGCCCGCCCGCCGCCAGCGCCGCCAGCAGATGCCGCGTCGCGCCCTCCTGGCCGCGGATGATTTTCGAGATGTTGCCGGCGATGTTGCGGTACGTCGCGCGCGCGGCGTCCAGGTTGGCGGTCGGATGGGCGGAGGTCATGAGTCGGCTTCGCTGCGGTTCGTTCCGATTTGTTCGGATACTGTTGATGTAACAATAACGCGCAAAAAAGGTTTCGCGAAATCAATTTTATCATCGCCGCCCCATCCGGTGATGAAAATCGGACCCGGTCGCGCCGCGCCGCGGTGGCCATGCGCCAGTACTTGTCCAGCTCGCGTGAAGAGTTCTGACTGCGTGCGGTTCACCGCCGCTTTCGCCCGCACCGGACCATTCGCATGACCCGCAGCCATCGGTCGCACCCTGCGCCCGTAAATCGTGAATCGTAAATCCGGTATCGCAAATTCATGAGGTTGATTACCCTGATTTGATCGCCCGTGCGGCTCGCACTTCATTGGCCTTTTCTCGAATTTCAGTTTCAGTTTTTTGGTCTTTATCGGTGTTTCATCTCTGCCCATTGTTATCGATCATCGACCTGTGGCGATTTTTTCGGACTTACTTGGATTCCCAATGTTTTCGGCTTTTTATCTGTGTTCATCCGTGTCCATCCGTGGTTAAAAACTTTGTGTCTTTGCGCCTTGGTTGTTCAAAATTTTCGTTTAATGCATCGGTTGCGATTGCATGAACGCGAAGTTCGCGCCAAATTTGTGTGAGATGAATCCGGACTGGAAAGAATTGTGCGAGATGGCCACGACCGAAGTCGAAGCGACGTTGATAGAATTGCCCCGTGAATTGCGGGAACGCGCCGCGAAGCTACCCGTCACCTTTGAACCCGCCCCCAATGCCGGTTTGCAAGCTGATGGCATTGATCCCGACGTTTTAGGCCTGTTTATCGGGCCGGAAATGGCCGAAGCCGACGCCGTGCCCATGCCTTCGCAGATTATTTTGTTCCTAGAAAACATCTGGGACATGACCGAAGGGGATGAAAACACGTTTTGCGACGAAGTTCGGACCACTTTTTTGCATGAGCTGGGACATTTTTTAGGGCTCGATGAGGACGATTTGGAGGAGCGAGGACTAGAATAGCCTTATAAACACAGGGGATTATGCGGTTTTGAATGTCTTCAAAAATTTTCAAAAAAAGTGTTGCAAGGTTTCTGATCTTTGATAGATTCTACGTCCCTTCGCGCTACTAAGCCGAAGCGGGCGGCGAAAGCCGGTTGACATCGGATGCGAAAGTATCCACCAGACTAAAATCTGATTGCCGGCTAAAAAGAAGTGATTCGGCACGCGGTTTTTTTGTCCCCAAATGAGGGGTTAACAAATTGAGTCTGAACGAGTTTTGGATGGGTTAAACCATCCGCTGCTCTTTGAAAATTGAATTGTGCGATTAGTAAGAGCCCCTTCAGAAAAAGCCAGTTAGATGGCTGATTCTGAGGGTTTTAACCAAATAATTAGTAATGCGTCTGATTTTACGATCAGACATATGAATCATCTAACGTATTTTTATACGGAGAGTTTGATTCTGGCTCAGAACGAACGCTGGCGGCGTGGATAAGACATGCAAGTCGAACGCTGACATTTAGGTAGCAATATTTGAATGTCGGAGTGGCGCAAGGGTGTGTAACACGTGAGTAATCTGCCGTGAAGTCTGGAATAACTCGCTGAAAGGCGAGCTAATGCCGGATGTGAAAGCTGGGAGGCATCTCTTGGTTTTCAAAGCTGGGGACCGCAAGGCCTGGCGCTTCATGATGAGCCCGCGGCCTATCAGCTAGTTGGTAAGGTAACGGCTTACCAAGGCTAAGACGGGTAGCTGGTCTGAGAGGACGACCAGCCACACTGGAACTGAGACACGGTCCAGACACCTACGGGTGGCAGCAGTCGAGAATTTTTCTCAATGGGCGAAAGCCTGAAGGAGCGAC
>JARLJW010000034.1 GCA_031290985.1 Verrucomicrobiia bacterium
GTTCAAGAGGATTGAGAGAAAAGGCAGGACGGCGCTGACGGCACTTCAGCCACACTGAGATCATAATCTCACCCAACTTTAGGACGCCAATTCGGCCAGAACACGGCACTTTTTATGACGGCACTGCGGCACTTAACAGGTTATATTCTGGCAAAACACCTGATCAAGCTGGGCTGCCGGCGGATTGGATTCGTGGCGGTTCCGTTTTCGGCCCCGACCATCAAATCGCGCCTGGCGGGAGCCCGGGAAGCCATACTGGAAGCCGGCATGGAACTGTCGCATGACTTTTTTCAGGTGGGAAATCCCGAGGACCCGAAATTTGTGCGGATGGTTGCGGCGGGTCGCATGAAGGACGCCATCATTTGCGGCAATGACTACACCGCGGCCGTGTTGATCCGGTCGTTGCATAACATCGGCGTCAATGTTCCGCGGGGGCTGCGCGTCGTGGGCTTTGATGATGTGCATTATGCCACCCTGGTTTCTCCGCCGCTGACGACCATGCATCAGCCCTGCCGGGAAATCGCGACGCTGGCTTTCAAATCCATGCTGAGCCGCATTTCCGATCCCACCAATACGCCGCGAACCATCATGCTGACACCCAATCTCGTGGTGCGCGAATCCTGCGGGGCTTATTTGGAGCGGCCGGACGTTGAACCGGTAAAGAAGAAGGCCGCCAAGAAAAAGGCCGGCAAAGGGCGGTCGGCCTGAGTTGTTACGGGCCGCGGGTGGGCCGACGGTTTATTTCAGCGTTTTCCTTAAAAACTTTAATCCCTCGACGGCGATTTCGTCCTGGGTTTTTTCCATGCGCCGCCAGATGGCGGCGCTGCGGGCGATCCGGGGGACATCGAGCGTCACCGCTTCGATCGCCACATCACCTTGGTATCCGATGGCCTTGAGGGCGGCGGCGATCTTTTTCCAGTCGATATGGTCGTTGCCGGGAGTGCCGCGATCGGCACCACAGGCATGAATATGCCCCAGATGCTTGCCGGCCCGGCGGATGGCTGCGTCCTGATATTTCTCCTCGATGTTCGCGTGGAACGTATCCAGGTGCAGCTTCAGGGCCGGGGAATGCACATCGCGGATCAGCTTGAGCCCCTGATCAAAAGTGTTGATGAAGTCGGTTTCAAAACGGTTGAGCGGTTCCAGGCAAACCACCTTGCCGAGGGATTCGGCGTACCGGGTGACGGTTTTGAGGTTTTTTACCACGGCTTTCCATTGCCGCTGGTATTCCGCCGGAGCAACGGAATCCGCCCGGCCAACGTAAGAATAGACTGGACCGCCGAGCACCGGACAATCGAGTGTCTGCATTTGATCCAAAAGAGCGCTGAGATATTTCACCCCGGTTATTTGGCTTTTACGGGAGCCACGCAGGTCACGGTCTCGGTTCATCGCCGCGCAAATCGAGCCACAGGCGAGTCCATATTTGTCCAACTCGGACTTCACATAGGCGGGATCAATGTGTGAAGGATCCTCAATGAGCAATTCCACCGCCTCGAACCCCCATCGTTTGAAGCGCCGGAACAGGCGGGTGTCCTTATTCGTGAAGGGAGAAACAAACAAAACGGTGTTGATGCTAAATCTCATGGCGTCTTTTTAGCAGGTTGGATGCGGGGTCGAAACCTGTTTTTAAAGCATAATGCCCACCGCCGGAAGCGCAAGAAATACACAGTTGTCGAATAAGCTTTGGCCCACGGTAAACCGGATCGAAAGAAGGCATATCTAATTACGCTTGCTCAAATCATTTGAAATTTTGTTTGATCGCATTGCACAGCCTGCCGCCCGTGGCGCTGATGCTGGCGCGACCTTCTGGATCGGGCTGGGAATTTTAAGCGTGGGCAAGCGGCGCATTCCGGCGGTGAGGTTTGTGGAGCAGCGGGACGCGCACATTTTGCCGCACTGAAAACGCGGATCTCAATGCGGGCTTTTAAAGGTGCGCACATACGCCCCCAGCGACTCGATCTCGGCAACGGATAATTTTTTCTCGAAAGCGGGCATCGCCCAGGGTCCGGTTTTGATGGCGTCGATTATTTCTATATCCGTGGCGTGCCAGCGGGGATCGGTCAAATTTTGGGCGAACAAAATCCGGCCATGAAACGTCCGGGCGCGTCCGTCTTTGCCATGGCAGGTGGCGCAGTTTTCCACGAACAACGCCGGGGCGTCCACCTTGTCCTTCGGCAATGCGGCCGGTTGCGCGGCGAGAGGGCTGGTGGAAGCGCAGCCGGCGCCCAGCCAGGCGAGCCCGGAAAGGGCAATCATGGACCGGGCGATTTGTTTGTTCATAGGTGTTTTGTCAGTGCCCCGTGGTCAGCACGACGCGAAACCGCGCCTTGCCGCTTTCCATGCGTTCGTAGGCTTCGGCGACTTGGTCGAGCGGATAGACCTCGTTCATGGAACGGACGCCGGTGAGGACGCTGAATTTGAGGGTGTCCTGCGAGTCGGCGGCGGTGCCGGAATACCAGCCTTTCACGGAGCGCCGTCCGGAGAGCAAGAACAGGGGCGATACGGTCATGGATTGCGCCGCGCCGATGACCAGGAAGGTGCCATTGATGGCCAGTCCGCCGGTGACGGCAGACATGGCATCGCCATTGGTAACGGTGGCGATGATGACCTTGGCGCCGCCGAGCTTTTGGAGTTCCGCCGAAGGGTCTTGCGTCTGGCTGTCGATGTATTGGTGTGCACCGAGCCTGTGCGCGAGCGCGGCCTTGTCCGCGCCGCGGGCAATGGCAATGGTTTTAAAGCCCATTTTCACCGCGTATTGGACGCCGAGATGGCCAAGGCCGCCGAGGCCGAGCACGCCCACGACATCGCCGCCGCGCGCACCGCTGTTGCGAAGGGCGTTGTAGGTGGTGATGCCCGCGCACATGAGCGGGGCGGCTTCCACGGGCGACAAATCATCGGGCACATGCGCCAGGGCGAGAGTCGGTGCAATCATGTATTCACCGTAGCCACCATCGAAGGAAATGCCGGTGATCTGCAGGTTGGTGGTGCAGCCGAAGAAATCGCCGTTGCGGCACGGGTCGCACTGGCCGCAGTGGCCGCCATGCCAGCCGACGCCGACGCGCTGGCCGGGTTTCCACTGCGTGACGCCCGCCCCGAGGGCATCCACGATGCCGACGACCTCGTGGCCGGGGACGCGGGGGAATTGGAGGCCGGGCCAGTGGCCTTCCTTGATGAGGGAATCGCTGTGGCAGATGCCGCAGGCTTGGACTTTGATGCGCACCCAGCCGGGACCGGGTGAAGGGATTTCGCGTTCAACGATTTCAAAGGCACCGCCGGGTTTGGAGATTTGGGCAACGCGCATTTTGGGCATAAATAAATTTGGTTGTGGTTTTAGTTCCTCAAAAAAGCGAACGAGGGGGAACTTAACACGGTTTTTTGGGTTGGCAAATGGGTTGGCAAACAAAATGACCAGGTGCCACCGACGAATGACTAAATTAGTTCCAACACCGACTGGCCGGGGCGGTGCCCGGCGTTCCGCGAGGCGCGGACTCCATGCTTTTCATTCTGGTGCCATCACGGTTTAATTCGGGCGTGCCAATTTCACACATCGAACCGGTCCAATCGCTGGAGGCGCCGGAGCTGAAATATTACCTGACGCTGAAGCGGGTGGAGGAGCATGAACAGGCGGGCATTCTGGTGGCGGCGAACATCAAGGTGGTGAAGCGCCTGCTTGCGAGCCGGTTCACGGTGGTATCCGCGCTGGTGACGCCGGAGTGGCTGGAAAAACTGGAACCGCAGTTGCGCGCCCGGCCGGAGGCGATCCGCGTTTATGTGGCTGGCCGATCATTGCTGGAAACGATCACGGGCTACAAGATGCATCAGGGGGCGCTGGCGGTGGCGAAGATTCCGCCGCCGCCGGATTTGGAATCGCTGCTGAAAGCTTCACCGCGTCCGCTGCTGCTGGCGGCGGTGGAGGGGATTGCGAGCGCGGAAAATCTCGGGGCGGTGGTGCGGGGCTGCGCGGCGTTTGGCGCGCATATTCTCATCGTGGGGGAGACGTGCGGCAGTCCGTATCAACGTCGCGCGGTGGCCGGTTCGATGGGGACGATTTTTGAACAGCCGGTGGTGCAGGTGGAAAATCTCGTCACCACGCTGGCGGCGTTGCGGGTGCGGGGGGTGCGCTGTCTGGCGGCGCATCCGCGGGCGGATGCCAAAAAGCTCTTCGCGGTGGATCTGCGGGGTGATTGCTGCCTGGTTTTCGGCGCGGAAGGGCCGGGGCTGACGCCGGCCGCGCTGGCGGCGTGCAATGACATGGTGGAGATTCCGATGCCCTCGCATATGAATTCCCTGAACGTCGCCGTCGCGGCCGGCATCTTTCTGTACGAAGCAACCCGGCAACGGAGTTGAGTTGGGGTGTGGCGCCTCCCCCGCACGGGGCGTATCTTGACACTGTCCTTGTTCGGAGTTCCGCCTTTAGTCGGTTCAGGTAAAATGACGCGCCTGACCGCCTGAAGGCGGAACTCCAAACGGGCAGGCACCCCGCGTTTAAGGACAGTGTTGAGCTGCGCCTCCCCGCACGTGAGGCCGGACTCCGAGTTGGACATGCGGTGGAAAATTCGCCACCATGCGGCTGTTATTGTATGTATAAGACGCGCTGGCTGGAGGCGTAAATTGGCCGGTAACAATGAAACTTTTAGCGAAATTCAGCATAATCTTTGTCGTCGTCTTCGGCCTGGGGCTGTCGGCCGCGGGTTACTTTTCCTACTCGCTGTTGCAGAGCCACGCGCGCGAGATGGTGGAGGATCGCGCGAAGATCATGATGGAAACGGCCCTGGCGATGCGGCGCTACACGATCGAACAGGTCAAGCCGGCGATCGGGAAGCCGGTCTTCAGCAAGTCGGACATGACGCAGGAGACATTTCATCCGGAGACGGTGCCGGCGTATGCGGCCACGGAAATGTTCAATTATCTGCACGAAAAATTTCCGGACTATTTCTACAAGGAGGCGGCGCTCAACCCCACGAACCCGCGTGACCGGGCGGTCGACTGGGAGGAGGACATCATCAATAATTTCCGCAACCAGCCTAAGCTGGACATGTTCGCGGGCGAGCGGATGACCCCGACGGGGAAGTCGTTGTACCTGGCGCGGCCGTTGCGCGCGGGGGCGTCCTGCCTGGAATGTCATTCCACGCCGGCGGCGGCCCCGGCGGAGATGATCGAGCGGTACGGGACGGCCAACGGTTTTGGCTGGAAGGAGGACGAGGTCATCGCGGCCCAGATTGTTTCGGTGCCGGCGTCGCTGCCGGTAGAGATGGCGAATCGTGAATTCCGCCAGTTGATGACGTTGCTGCTGTCGGTTGGCGCGGTGACGCTGGTGTTTCTGAACGTGGTGCTGGTCGTGCTGGTGATCCGCCCGGTGAGCCAGCTTGCCCACAGCGCGGAAGAGATCAGCGAAGGCCGGATGGACATCCCCGAACTGCCGTGCCGCGGCAAATGTGAAATCTCCATGCTGGTGGCGGCGTTCAACCGGATGCACCGCAGCCTGCTGGCGGCGATGAAGATGCTGGACAAGCAATGAGCAACCCGGAACGCACGGCGGAAAGCTTCGACCTCGAACGCACCTGGCTGGTGAGCGTGCTGTTCGTGGACATGGTCCGGTACAGCACGCAGTCGCAGGAGGTCCAGGCGCAGTGGCGCACCCGGTTCAAACAATATCTCAACGAGGGACTCAAAGACCTGACGGAACATGACCGGGTGATCCTGGATTGCGGCGACGGCGCGGCGATCGTTTTTCTTGGCGAACCGGAGGCGGCGATGACGTGCGCCTTGAGCGTGCTGGGCAACATTGTCCTCGAAAAAGGGCCGCTGCCAAAACCGCTGCATGTGCGCATCGGCATCAACCTCGGCTCGGTGAGGCTGGTCCGCGACATCAACGGCAACCTGGCGGCGGCGGGCGACGGCATCAACGTGGGCCAGCGCATCATGAGCTTTGCGGGGGATAATCAAATTTTGGTATCGCGCTCGTTTTACGAAGTTGCGAGCCTGCTCACGGATGGCTACGCGGCGTTATTTCGCGCGGACGGCGTGCGGAAGGACAAGCATCAGCGCGAGCACCGGGTTTATGAACTGCACCTGCCGAACGCGGCGCACCCGGCACCCGCGACGAACACGCAGATCATCCGCAAGATCGCCCCGCAGTTCGCGGCGAACATCAAGACAGTGGAGCATCACCTGGCGCTGATCGTCGGGCCCATCGCCCGGCGGATCGTGCAAAGCGCCGGCCAGCGCGCGGGTTCGGCGACGGAATTGCGGGACAACCTGCTGGCGTTCATCCCGGAGAAGATTGACCAGGAAAGATTTCTCACGGCGTGCGGCGATATTTTCCCGGCCACGTCCACCGAATCGTTTGATACGGCGCAGACCTCCGTGCCCAAACCAAAGCCGTTGCCGCCACTGGAACCCGCCATCTTGGAGCGCGCGCGGAAGGATCTGGCGCTGTATGTCGGCCCGATGGCGAAGGTGCTGGTGAACCGCGCCGCGGCCAAGGTTTCAACGCGCATGGAACTGTATCAGGCGCTGGCGCCGGAAATCCCCTCGGCCAAAGATCGTGAAGCTTTTCTGAAACTGGCCGCCGTGCCATGACCGGTGGGGGCTGGACAGGCAACGTGCCCGGCCTGAATTATTTGTGAACCACATTATCCCGCATTGTAGCTTGGCGCGTTCCTATGATTCAGCCGGAACTGTGCTATGGTGAATCAGGGAATCCTGCCGGAGGATTCACGAATTGCAACCGGATCCGCCGGTGAAAGGATTGGATGTCGCCGATGGCTGAAAATGCGGGATCAGTTGGCCGCCGCAAGACCGCTTTGATTGTGGAAGGCGGAGCGATGCGCGGTGCGTGGGCGGCCGGGGTGCTGGCTTATCTTCAGGAATGCGGACGGCGCGAGTATGATTTTGTTTATGCGGCGTCTTCAGGTGCGTGTTCGGCGGCGTATTTCGTGGCGGACATGTGGGGGCCGGGATTGACGATCTGGCGTGAAATGGCCAGCCGGGTGGTGCGTAAAACCAACTTTCTCCGGCGCAAACCCATCATCGACCTGGCCTATCTGGTGGATCATATCATCCGGACGCGGGTGCCGCTTTCCGTGGCGGCGCTGCAACGGGCGCCCACAAAATTCTTCATCGTGCTGACCGATTGTCAAACGGGGGAACCGGTCTATTTCCATGTCGTGGATGACCGGGTGTTTGCCGCGCTGCAGGCGACGTCCTCCATGCCGCTGGCGACGAGCGGCTTTCATCATGTGGACGGCCGGCCGTATGCCGACGGCGGGGTGTCGGATCCCATTCCCATCCGCAAGGCGATCGCGGATGGCGCCACGGACATCACCGTGGTGCTCACGCACAATCCGGCTTTCCGGCTCAAGCCCGTGCCCCGCTGGATGGGGAAATTTGCCTACCCGGATTTTCCGGCCGTGGCCCGGGTATGGACCGCGCAACAAAACGTCCACTACAACGCCGCCCTGGATCTGATGAAAGAACCGCCGCCGGGTGTCCGGATCCGCGTATTCCGGCCGCTCCGGAAATTGCCGGTGGGTTCCTTCAGCGTGGAACCGAAGCTGATCGCCGCCGCCCTGGCCTTGGGACATGACGAGGCGCTGGAGCAGATGGAGGTCATGGAAGGGAAGCCATTGGTCGCGCCGGTTTCCGGCTAGCGGGACGACCGTGCTAACCGCCGGAATTTTTCTTCCGGGCGGCGAGCCATTGCCAGAGGCCGGAGGCGAGGAAAACAAAACCGCAGCCGGCGCAGAACCAGATGAGAAACGGCGACGGCAGATAGTAGTATGCGCCCACCGCACCGGCCACGGACAACGCCCCGCACAGCAGATAAAAGATGGCGTTGATGCGCGCGCCTTGGACATGCTTTTGCAGCAAAATCTGCAGCGCCTGGTCATTGCGCATGAGGGCGGCGGCGCAATCTGCGGAGCAGGTCAGGCGCGGGGACGCGGCCGGTTTGGCGCAGTCGGGGCATAGCGCGCGCCCGCAATAGGCGCAGATGGCGACGGCTTCGGCCTGGTGAGCGGAACACTTCATTATTTATTCGTCGTGCGGCCAAGGACTTCCTTACACACGGCGGCGGCGGAGTGTGGGCGGCCCAGCGATTTTGCGGCCTTGGCCATTTCCCCCAGTTTCCTGGAGCCGAGCAGTTGTTCGACGCGGAAGGGCAGGTCTTCGATGCGGTTGGCCTTGGTGGCTGCGCCGTGTTCGAGGAGGAAATCGCTGTTGGCGGCTTCCTGTCCGGGAATCGGGTTCAAGATGAACAACGGCCTGCCCATCGCGAGCGCCTCGGAGGAGGTGAGGCCGCCGGGCTTGGTGATGATGAGGTCGGCGACGGCCATCAGCTCATGCATGTTCGTGGCGAAGCCGAGGACGTGCGTGGGGTGCTGGCGGTTATGCGTGGCGAGTTCGCGGCAGAGCTTTTCATTGCGGCCGGCGACGACGATGGTCTGGAACTGGCCGGCGACCTTGTCGAGTTCGTGCAGGATTTCCGCGACCGGGCCCATGCCGAAACCGCCGCCGAGCACGAGGAGCACGGGCTGGTCATCGCGCAGGCCGTAGTGTTTGCGGACCGCCTTGGGATCGGGCTTGGATAAAAATTTTGCGGCGATGGGGATGCCCGTGGGCACGATGTTTTCCGCCCGCGCCCCGCGCGCGACGAGCCGGGCCTTGGTGCCTTCGGTGGCGACGCAGTAGAGGTCCACGCAGTCATCCATCCACAGCGCATGCGCTTCAAAATCGGTGACGATGCTGACGATGAGCGGCGGCGGCGTCTTTTCCTTCAGGCGCAACAGGCCGAGGGTTTCCAGCGGGAGATAATGCGTGCACAACACCACGTCGGGTTGGAACTGCTGGAGATGCTTGAGGAACTTGTGGCGCGAGTTGCTGGGGAAGGCGCGGCGCAGCTTGCTCATCGCGCGGGCGACCTTCGGGTTGTCCGTCTTGCCGAAGATCATGCCCCAGAGTTCCGGCGCGAGCTCGATCAATTTAACGTAGCCGTCCGCGTGCACTTTTTTGTGGATCGGGGAGAAAAACTTGATGAGGTCGAGGCGTTCGATGACGTCGTCCGGGCGCAGGGCGCGCCAAGCCTCCTCGAGCGCGGCCGCAGCGGCGATGTGGCCGCCGCCGGCGGTGACGGTTGCAATCAAGATGCGCATGACGGGAGGCAGGGCGAAGGGGCCAAAGGATTGGCTTGCCCAACGTTCCTGCCCCGGCGCAAGCAGTGGATCGGCTGAAATAAATTAAGTCAGAAAATAGCACATACCGCATTGTTGCCGCGCAATGCGGTATGTGAGTTTAAAGCTTCCACCCGTCTTGTCCAGCCCAATATCGACTGCGTCATTCGGAAAAATACTTCGGAGGCAGGCAGCAAGTGCTGCCACCTCACTCAAAACGTTCTGTGAACAACATCATTCCACCGAAAATAGCGAAACCCTGCTCCGCAGGTAAACCGGGTCGCCGCGCGTCCTGACCACCTTTCGCGGGAAATTGGGGCGGCTAACAATGCATGCTCCTGACATCGCCTTTTTTATGGAGGCGAGTGCGTCCGATGGCCGTAAGCAGCCATCGTCGTGGCAAAACATGACTAGGATTTGCCAATGGTAGTTTGGCTAAAATTTTACTTTGGGCCGAAGGTAAGTCATCAATATGAAAAAGCTTCTCTGTATCGCGATTCCGGCGGCATTTATGCTCGCCTTGACCACCAATGCGTTCGCCGCCGACGGCAAGGCGGTTTATGCCGACAACTGCGCCAAGTGCCACGGTGACGATGGCAAGGGCCAGACCAAGATGGGGCAGAAGCTCGGCGCACGTGATTATACCGATGCCAAGGTGCAGGATGACCTGAAGGATGCCGACGCCATCAAGTCCATCAAGGAAGGCATGAAGAAGGACGAGAAGACGCTCATGAAGCCGTCCGAACTTTCGGATGAGGATATCAAGGCGTCACTCGCCTACCTGCGGACGTTCAAGAAGTAACGGCCGGTGGTTCAAGCAGGATTTTGGTGCCTCATCGCCGGGCTTGGTTTGTGGTTTGGTTCTTGGTTGGGCCGGCGGTGGGGCACCGTTCTTTTTTGGGTTCACCGTTTGCGGGGCGGTGGGGGGGCGGTACGGGCAGGCGCTTCGCCAGCACGAAATTTCTTTTGCCTTGGGCCTGACTTCGGCAAGCTGGCGTTAACGGCATGAACATCGCCATCATCGGACTCGGCTACGTCGGGCTGCCCCTGTGCCTGCAATTCGCGCGCAGCGGCGTGCACGTGCTGGGTTTGGACATCGATTCCAAAAAGGTCCGCGCCCTCAATGCCGGGCGCAGTTACATCAAGCACATTGATGCCGGGGAGATCAAACGGCTCGTTCGCGCGGGGAAGTTTTGCGCGGCTTCGGATTTTTCCATGATTTCGGTCGGGTCACACACCCGGACAATTGCAAAGCCGCCTTACGTTGGCTGCTACGGGGAACGAGTTCAGGCCATCCTCATCTGTGTCCCCACGCCGCTGAAGAAAAATCGCGTGCCGGATTTGTCCTTTGTGCTGGAGACGGGACGGAGCATCGCGCCACACCTGCAACGCGGGCAGCTCGTCGTGCTGGAATCCACGACGTATCCGGGCACGACGGAGAATGAGTTGCGGGAAGTTTTGGAACGCGGTTCGGGATTGAAGGCGGGGGCAGATTTCCACCTGGCGTTCTCGCCGGAGCGGGAAGACCCGGGCAATCCCCGGAGCAAGGTGGCGGAGATCCCCAAGGTCATCGGCGGGTACACGCCGGCGTGTCTGGCGGCGGCGGTGAAGGTGTATTCGCAGGCCATCCGCATTTTGATTCCCGTGGCGAACTGCCGCACGGCGGAGGCGGCGAAGCTGCTGGAGAATGTTTTTCGCGGCGTGAACATCGCGCTGGTCAACGAACTCAAGGGCGTTTATGCGGCGATGGACATTGATATTTGGGACGTGATTGCGGCGGCGCGGACGAAGCCGTTCGGGTTCATGCCGTTTTATCCCGGCCCCGGCCTCGGGGGACATTGCATCCCGATTGATCCCTTTTACCTGGCGTGGAAGGCGAAGCAGGTGGGGCAGGAGACGCGCTTCGTGGAACTGGCCGGCGAGATCAACCGGTCGATGCCGGAGAAAGTCGTCGCGCGCGTGGGCCGGGCGCTGGCGGCGCAAAAGAAAAAATTGCGGGGGGCGCGGGTGCTGGTGCTGGGCCTGGCGTACAAGGCGAACGTGGAAGACGACCGGGAATCGCCGAGCTACCGGCTGCTGGACCTGCTGGCGGCGCGCGGCGCGCAGGTGGCTTACCACGATCCGTACGTGCCGGTCATCAAGCCGACGCGGGAACATCCGCATTGGGCGGGGACGAAGTCGGTGAAGTGGAGCCGGGGAGTGATTGCTAAATTTGACGCCGTGCTGATTTCCACGGCGCACGCGGCGGTGGCTTACCAGGAACTGGCGGATTGGGCGCGGGTGATCGTGGATACGCGGAATGTGATGGCGGGATTCAAGACGGGGGCGGGGAAGGTTTGGAAGGCTTAACGGCAAAAATATTGTTCTCATCAAGTATTCTGTATATTTTAGAAAATATTATGAGGTATGTTTTTGGGTTATGGCTGGCTGGGATCGCTTTTCTGGCTCCAAATTTTCAGCTTCACGCACAGAGTTTTTCCCTTTCCGCATTGCCCGTGGTGGGCACCAATCCAGTGCAGGTCGTGGTGGCGGATGTGAACATGGACGGGAAGATGGACCTGCTCAGCGTGAGCGGCATCACCAACCTGATAACGGTGCTGACCAACAGTGGCAATGGCAGTTTTGGTTTCGACACCACAATCAAGGCCGGCGTCACCGGCTTCTACGCCAATGCCTTCACAACTGCGGACGTCAATGGTGATGGCAAGCCTGATTTGACTTGTGCGCTGTCCACCGGCAATCCGAATTATATCGGCCGGCTGCTGGTGTTCACGAACGACGGCGGCGGCATCTTTGTTTCCAACACCATGCTGGCGGTCGGCACGAACCCGGTTTCGGTGGTGGCGGCCGACCTCAATGGCGACGGCCTGATGGATCTGGTTACGGCCAATGCCGGGGCATTGCCGAACTATCATACGGTGTCCATTTTGACCAACAACGGCGACGGCAACTTCGTTTCCAATGCTACGATCAATGTCGGCAGCGGGCCGCTGTGCGTCATTGCGGCGGATGTCAATGGCGACGGCAAGGTGGATTTGATTACCGCCAATTTTTATGATGGGAAGCTTTCGGTGTTGCTGAACAATGGTGCCGGCCGTTTTACCCTCGCCGCTTCGCCAGGCGTTGGCAGTTATCCCATGATGGTCTTGGCTGCCGATGTAAACGGGGACGGCAAGGTGGACCTGGTCAGCGCCAATTCCGGTGATGATACGCTTTCAATCCTGACCAATAATGGCAGCGGAACTTTCACCTTGTCCTCCTCGCCGGGTGTGGGCTTCACGCCCTATTCGGTCATCGCTGCGGATGTGAATGGGGATGGCTGGGTTGATCTGGTGAGCGTCAATAAAAATGGCGGGACATTGACGGTGCTGACCAACAACGGGAGCGGTGGTTTTGTCGTGGCCGGCTCGCCGGTCACCGGTAACCGGCCGTTTTCGGTTGCGGCAGCGGATGTGAGCGGTGATGGGCGGCTGGATTTGATCAGTGCGAACACCGGGACCAATTCGCTTTCCGTATTGACGAACTCGTTGAATTTCCTGCCGCGACTGGTGTTCAAACGGTCCGGCAACAACCTGATCGTGTCCTGGCCTTCGTCGTGGACCGGGTGGGCGGGTTGGACGTTACAGCAAAACACCACCGTGAACGGCGCTGGCTGGACCGGCTTCAGCGGTGGCATCGGAGACAACGGCACCACGAAAGCAGTGACGAATTCGTTGGCGGCGGGCAATGCATTTTTTCGTCTGTGGCATCCTTGAGCCGATTTCCACGGCGCACGCGGCGGTGGCTTACCAGGAACTGGCGGATTGGGCGCGGGTGATCGTGGATACGCGGAATGTGATGGCGGGATTCAAGACGGGGGCGGGGAAGGTTTGGAAGGCGTGAACGGGCGGGTTCGCTTCGATATTTGATTGCATTCTGGCGTGCAGCTTTGAACAATCAGCGTGGCGATGGTAAAAATACGGGATAAAATGAAATTTCAGACAAGATTTTAGACGAGTTATGGATTCCAACGAATGGGGTACACCCTTGAATCGTCCGGCTTATTCCCCGCCCCAGATGCGGTCACCCGAATATAACCTCGGGCACGGGCAAGTCAGGGATCTGCACCGGAGTTTTTTGCTTGTGCTCAAGGAAAACGCGCGCGGGCGATTTCTACGCATCACCGAGAAGACGCGGGAATACACCTTCGGCATCAGCATCCCGGCCAGCGGGCTGGAGACGTTTCTAAAGGTATTTGATGACCTGGCCCGGGTGGCCAATGAGCCGTTGTCATCGGCGGTCACCCCGGCGGCAGCGGCCGGGGAATCCACCATCCAAGCAGAAGAACTGCAGGTTGAAAACCGGAGTTTTCGATTCATGGTGGATGAATATGCCCACGGCCGGTTTTTGCGGATCGTTGAAACCAGCTCCGGTCGCCCCGGTGGACTCAACATCCCGGCGGGTGGACTCCCGGCCTTCCAAGAGGTGCTGGTTCGCCTGGTGAGGGTTGCGCACGAAGCGCCCTTGATCTTCCCCCCGGCGCCGCCCGTGCCAGCCCGGCTGGCGGCCAATGAAAATGTCATCAAATCTGTCGTGGTGCCGATTGAACGCAAGAGCTTCATGCTGGCGCTGAGGGAAAACCACCGCGGCCGGTACCTGCGGATCACGGAAAAGGGCACGGAGTGTTTTGCCTGCTTCATTGTTGCCGCCGAGGGGCTGGCGCAGTTCAAAGAGCTGGTGGATGAAATGACAACCACCGCGAACCAGGTGCCCTATCCCTTCAGTCCGCCCAACCCGGACCGGCCTTGGGCCACTGAGCAGACGATTGATTCGGGGCAGATGCAGGTCCAAAACCGGATCATCGTGTTCCTGCTTCAAGAAAACCAGATGGGCCGTTATCTGCGCTTGGTGGAGGGGGAGCCGGGGCACCAGACCAACAGCCTGATCGTTCCGGCCTCCGGGCTGGACGTCTTCCGGCAACTGGTGGACGACATGGTCAAGACCTCGAACGAACAGCCGCTGGAAAATTTGCCGCCGTGAAGCCGTTTCGACGGCGCGCACGGGGAGGGGTATCTGAGATTCGCGGAAAGCGAAGCAAGGGCTGAACGATGCGGGAAATTCCGGATGAACTTAACTCGCTGCCGGGTGCAGGAGTTTTGCGGACGGAAAGGGGAGGGACTTCAGAGCGGCAAAAAAGGCCGCACCTGTCACCGAATGCGCCAGGTGATGCGGGCCTTGTCCAAATCGTACGGGGAAATTTCCATTTTGACGCGGTCGCCGACGGTCAGGCGCACCCAGCGTTTGCGCATTTTGCCACAGATGGTGGCGAGGACGAGGTGCTTGTTGTCGAGCTCGACCCGGAACATGGTGCCGGGGAGGACGACTTTCACGCAACCTTCAACTTCGATGTGTTCTTTCATTAAGAAAAATAAAACGGCGGGGTCCGGTTCACCCGAACCCCGCCAAACTTTCAATTGGTGTCAGCCGGGCTGCGATCAGTAACGACCGCGACCGCCGCCGCCGCCGCCTTCGCGACGACCACCACCACCGCCGCCGCCGCCGAAGTCACGGCGACCGCCGCCGCCGCCGGCCGGACGCTCTTCGCGCGGACGGGCAACGTTGACGGTGAGGGCGCGACCACCCAATTGCTGGCCGTTCAGACCGTCGATGGCCTTTTGGGCTTCTTCGGCGGAGGCCATGGTCACAAAACCGAAACCGCGGGGGCGGTTGGTCATGCGATCCATCATCAGGTTGGTTTCAGTGACGGTGCCGAACGCGGCAAACGCGTCCTGCAAATCGTTTTCAGAGGTGTCGAAGGAAAGATTCCCGACGAATAGTTTGTTGCTCATGTGATGTTTTACTGTCCTAGACTGTTCTTGGCTACTACCAGACTGTTTCCGTTATTTCGGATTTCAAATCATCACTGAAACTAGTTCACTTGAAGATTCACCATGTCTTAGAGAGATAAGCTATCTATCAGACACCGCAACCCTGACAGGTTTCGGGAGAATAGCAACAACTATCGCATTGCCAATTTTGCAACAAGCTGTGGATGAGCTTGTTGGAGAATGAATGATTTGGCGGAAAATGCAGCAGGGAAGGATGAAATTAGCCGCACGGACGGCAAGGGCGCCAGTTTTTATTTTAAAGAAAGTTAATGTTGCCGCGAAAGGCCGACAAAGATGCAGGCGACGCAGAGCACCGTGATCAAGGCGAGGACGACGATCACGAAGATCGCGCAGGAGGTCAGAAACAGACAGGCCAGACGTTTGAGGCCGGAAAGTTCATGCCGGGCGCCGCAGCCATAGAGGATGGTCAGCGCGGCCAGAATCGGACCGGAGGCGAAGGCGAGCATTTCCGCCCAACCGACCTGGAGCCATTCAAGCATCGGCCGGGCGGCGGCTCCGAGGAGGATGCAGGCAATGCACCCCAGCGCCGCATTGCCGATCACACTTTGCAATGGCGTCTGAACTTCAGAATGATGCCGGGCCAGATGCATGGTCATTCCGCAGCCGATTTAAACCGGCCGCAAGCTGAACCCTTGAGGCGACTTTACGCCCGGTTGTAATAGCTGTCCACTGGTTTTTAGCCCTCTCCGGGGGGAGGGGACTTGTCGCCGGCTTTATAACATCGTCAACATCGTGGAGGCAGCTTCCGGCAAATAAAAAAGGCGAGGCTTGCGCCCCGCCTTTTGAAGATGATTGAGAATTACTTGGCCGCGACTTCGGCTTTTTCCTTCTTTTCGTTGACGAGCGTGGCGCCCTTGCCGAGGCGTTTGCGCAGGTAGGTGAGCTTGGCGCGGCGGACCTGGCCCTGGCGCTCGACTTCGATCTTGTCCACGCGGGGCGAGTGGAGGGGGAACACGCGTTCGACGCCTTCGCCGTAGCTGACGCGGCGCACGGTGAAGGTCTCATTGAGACCGCCGCCGCGCTTGCCCATGACGACGCCCGCGAAAATCTGGATGCGTTCCTTGTCGCCTTCGACGACCTTGGTGTGCACTTTCACAGAATCGCCGACGTTGAATTTTGCGTCGTCTTTGCGAAACTGTTCCGATTCAATTTTTTTCAACAATGCCTGGTTCATAACTTTATAAATTTTCTATTTCAACAAATCCGGTCTCTGTTCTTTCGTCCGCAACTTGGCCTGTTCAGCCCGCCATTTTTCGATCTCGGCGTGGTGGCCGTTCATCAGCACTTCCGGGACCTTCATCCCGCGAAAATCGGCCGGCCGCGTGTATTGCGGATACTCCAGTCCCGGCAAACCGGGACTGAACGACTCATCACGCGAACTGTCGTCATCGCCCAGGACCCCGGGCAGCAACCGTGTGACCGCATCAATCACCACCATCGCGGGCAGCGCGCCGTTCGTGAGAACGTAGTCGCCGATGGACAATTCATCGTCCGCCAAACCTGCCCGCACCCGCTCGTCGAATCCCTCGTAATGACCCGTGACGAGCAGCAAATCTTTTTGTTCCGCCAGTTCGCGCGCGACGGCCTGGGTGAACTTCCGGCCCGAGGGCGAAAGCAAAATCACCTTCGTCGATGCGCGCTTCAAACTTTCCACCGCTTCAAAGAGCGGTTCCGGCTTCATCAGCATCCCGGGGCCGCCGCCGAACGGACGGTCATCCACGGTCTTGTGCCGGTCGTGCGTCCAGTCGCGCAACTGGTGGATCTTGAGATCCAGCAAACCGGCCTTGCGTGCCCGCATGATGATGCTTTCATCAAGCGGCCCGGCGAACATCGCCGGGAACAGCGTGAGCACGTCAATCTTCATACGCGCTCCAAAATCTAATCACTGGGCCGGCTTGTCTTCCACGATCTCGACCGAGCACCGCAGGCCTTTGCGCGCGCTGCCGGCCAGGAGCAGGGAGCGAATGGCGTTGATGGTGACGCCCTGCCGGCCAATGATCTTGCCGACATCCGCCGGGGCCAGGCGCAACTCGTAAACGGTCGCCCCGGCGCGGTCCACGGGCGTAATGGTCACCGCGCCGGGATTCTCCACGAGTCCTTTGACAACGTATTCGAGGAACTCCTGCATGGCGCGGAAAAGTTAAATCAGGCCGCTGCGGGAGCCGCCTTGCCGAGCTTCTTGATGAAGCTGGCCACGGTATCGCTGGGTTTGGCACCCTTGCTGATCCAGTATTGGGCGCGATCGAGCTTGAGCGAATAGTTTTCGCCGGGCTTGAGCGGCTGATAGGTGCCGATCTCCTCGATGAACTTGCCATCGCGGGGACTGCGGCTGTCGGCGACCACGATGCGATACACCGGGGTGTTTTTCGTGCCGACGCGTTTCATGCGGATTTTGACTGACATATAAATGTATTAAAAGGACGTGGAGACTAGCAGTTAAGCTTTGTTTTGCAAGCGTTGTTTTTGAAAAAACTTGCTTGCGGGGGCGCGGGAAACCGGGGTTTTGCTGTGCCACGGGCTCGAGGGTGAAGAAATCCTTCGGGGACTATTTGAAAATGGCGCTTATTGTGATGCTGAATCGCCCTTGTTTGCGATTTACGATTTACCCGGCACAACGAGGACGAGGACGAGAACGAGGAGGATTTACTGCGGCAGGTAGCGCGCCCGGTAGAAACATTGCGGCAGGGCGGGTGCGGCGGCGGACGTGAAGGTGAACGGGGCGGCGTTCGTCTGCACGGCGGACCAGTCCGTCAGGTTGGTCGAGGACTCGACGACATATTGATAGCCGTCCACGCCTTCGACATCGAAGCTGAACTGGCCGGCGGTTCCGGGGAGGACGGTCAATGTGGCCGCGGCGGAGGGCGTGGTGTAAACCAGCTCATCCGAGAAGGGGCTTTCCAGGCCGGCGCCATCGATGGCCGTGGCATTCAGATAATAGGTGACGCCGTCCGCCAGGCCGGAGAGGGTGACAACGTTGGTGTTGTCGACCGCGACCTGGTTGACGTAGCTGTGACTGACCGTTCCGTAATAGATGCAATAGCGAACGACATTGGGATCGCTGCTGGGCATCCAGGTGAGCATGATGCTTTGGGAGGCAATGACGGGAAGTTGAAACAACCACACCGAAAAACTGCACAAAATTAACTGCCAAACAATCTGCTGGGACCGGCGTCGCACTGCACTGAGCGTACGAACCATTGACTTAATCTATCATCAGTTTCTGCGGCCGCTTTACGATAATTGTGAACAATGCAACATCGGTTGCCGGAGGGAGGGCAAGATGTGGTCGGGTATGGCAGTTTTGGGCAAGGCAGGGCGCGTCAATTCGGCGTGGCGTCGCGGTGAATCAGTGCGCGTTGGTTGGCAATCGCGGCGCGCGGTCCGAGCCGGACTGGCAGGAGCGACGCGCCCTACCTGCCGCTGTGCTAATATTTGGTTTAACTCCTATAAAATAGTTTGTGCGGAAATCTGTCGGCGACCAAGTTTTGCCGTTCGGGTTTCGCCTGCTGAAGCAAAAGCGATTGACGAGGCAATACGGGTTGGTTGGGCAAGTCAGGCCCGAGTGGTTGCGGAACGAGGTTCTGGAAAGCGTTGCTCTCCGCTGCGGGGACTGATAAAACAGTACCATAGTTTTTGGCGGATACGACGAGCCTCTGACTCGTAATCTGCAATTGAAAGGAACGCCAGGTTTGCCAGTAATTATGCACCCGAATTAGTTTTAAATTTGCCCGGATTTGAGGGGACGTAAATTATTTTTTTAGCAGTCCCCAGATGCCTAATACAACAGCATGGCAGCCGATAAAAAAGCAAATAGCTACGACATAATTGGAACGCATGATTGCATCGATATTATCTTCTCTGGCGGATCCGGCTTCGCTTTGGATTTGGGAGTTGGTGGAAGCAACCAGCATAATCATTGTTGGCGTGGGGTGCTGGGGTGAGGTTTGGGCGGAACACCATAAATTTTCCGATAATCCCAACGACATCTTACCAACCTCCAGATTAAACAAGTTGTGGGAGCGACGGTTTTGGCTAATGGTGGTTTGGGGTCTAGGAATCGAATTGTTTGCATTTTGCTTCACGCTGCTTGCCTCAAATCGTGAAATTCAAAGTTTGACACGGGATAATTTGGCGCTGCAAACAAAAATGGCATCCATGAATGTCACCTTGATACAACTTGCGAATCAATACGACATGTCCACAAATGCGCTTGCAGAAGCAAAAGCACGGCTTGAATCTGTTAAGCCATTAAAATCCAGACTCGCCGATTGGCTGAATGGCTGCGCCCCAAAAATTCTTGAAGAATTAAAATCAGGACAAACCCATTTCATTTTAAACAATGTACCAGAGTATAAATTTACACAATTGGACGCTTTGCTCAGTGAAAAAGGGGCCAAAGATTTTTGCAGTTCCGTCGAACGTGGCGGAAACACAGTTTTTGAGGCCGGAATAGGGCAAGTCGAAAATTTAATCATTGAGCTAAAACCAGCACTAGCACAATAAGCGCAAGGAAAGCCCAAGCAACAGTTTTACACTTCCATACCCCAATCTCGTATAAACCCTATTGGATGCCAAGGGAAATTGAATCAGGGGACTACGGCTCCTTCCAAGCCATTGACGCAGCGTGGTTTTCGGCGCAGAATCGCTTCAGTATGGCAGCCGGGATTCATGCCGCAGACCGCGTGGTGCAGTTTTACGCGGCAATGGTGCAGCATGATTTTTGGGCCGGCAAAAACTCCGCCCGGCGATTTTGGATAACACGGGAAACCTTCTTACGGCATTGAATCATGAAAACGCGCACCCAAGCATTTACCTTGATCGAACTGTTGGTGGTCATTGCCATCATCGCTGTCATTGCGGCATTGTTGCTGCCGGCCTTGTCTTCCGCCAAGAAACGCGCCTTGAGCCGCAGCATGAGTTCGGTTGTCCCGGCGGCCGCCATGGGGATGGATTCCGCCGCGTCGGCCGGGGCCGCGCCCCGGCGTTCGCTCGCCAACATCAAGACTTTTACCGCGACGGTCTCGCTCAAGCCGGAGTTGAGCGTCGGCACGGTCCAGCCGGAGTCCATTTATACGGCGCAGTTCAAGACGGTTTTTGAGGCTTCGAATCCGTCCCTGGACAGCAGCGGGTGTGAGGTGCTGCTGCCGTTGCCGCCGCAGATCATCTCGCTGGCCGACTTGGACGTGACGGTGAACGGCCAGCCGAGCGAGTCGGTGGAAATCCGCGGGGACAAGCTGGTTTGGTTTGGGGCGCTCCCGGCCAAACCCACGCCGATCAGCATCGCTTACTCGGCGGTGGGCAAGGGGGTTTACTATTTGCAGACACCCCCCGGAAATATTCTGGACACCTTTCACATCGACCTGACGGCGGTGGGTTCCGACGTGCGGATGTTGGAGTTGTCGTTGCAGCCGACCAAGTATGCGCGCGGCAACGGCCAGACGGTTTATACCTGGGATTACAAACGGCTGCTCTTCGGGCGGCCCATCGCCTTGGATGTGCTGGGAGTGGCACCCATCGACCGGTTGGGCGAATTGACGTGGCTGGGGCCGGCGAGCGTCGTGGTGTTCGGGTTTTTGCTGGGATTGGTCGCGAACGCTTTTTACATCCGCAACTTCGACCGCTGGATGCTGCTGCTGTTGCTGGGCACGTTCACGGGAGCTTATCCGCTGATGTATTTTGCGCAGGAATTCATCCCGATCAATGCGGCGATCTTCATTTCGTCGACGGTGGTGATCGTGATCATCGCCATCCGGGCACTGACGATGATGAGTCCGCGCCTTGCGGTGCTGGGCGTGGTGCTGCCGGCGGCGGCGGTGCTGGCGGTCACCATTTTGGCGGCGATCCAGACGCGGTTGCAGGGTCTGATCATCACCGGCACCGGGCTGTTGTTCTTCATCGTGGCGATGCTGCTGATTCCCCGGCTGAAAACGGAAAGCAAACCGGTGGCGGCGGGCAGGCCGTCAGCGGAGAAGGCGGGTCCGCCGGGCGCGCCGATGCCGCCGGCGGCGGGGTAGAATCCAAAACTTGCAAGTTTTAGACTGCCGATGCTTATACGCAGCGATATAGACCAAGCAAAGCCCCGTATCAAAGTTTACTGGTATGTGTGGCTGAGCATCGTCGGGCTTACGCTTGCCTTGCGGTTCACATTTTTTCTGGGTGCCACGAGCGAGGCGCGCTTCCAAGTGGGCCTTGCCTACATGCTCGGCACCTGGTTGCCCATCATGATGCTCAATTTAGTCGAAGGTCGCAGATTGCTGCAATATCTGAAGATTCATCATTACCAGAAGTGGGAGGAACTGACTTACATCCCGGGCTTTGGTCCTGGTGGCCGGAATAGTTTTCGAGTGTATCGGTGGCTTCGCTCGCCAGAAGATTTTGGTGATCCAGTGGTTGCGATAAAGAAGTCAGAACACCGACAGTTCATTCGCTTCGTTATGACAGTGTTTTTCAGCTATCTCATACTGCTTCCACTCCTGAGTGTGTGACGGCACAACGGCCCAAGTCCGGGCAAATCCAAAACTTGCAAGTTTCAAACTTCCGGCGGAAACTGCAACCGTGAGCCGGGCTTACGAAGAAATTCTTGAAGGTGCGACGCTGCCGCGTTCGGCGCCGGGGGAGAGGCATGAAAAAATTTTGCAGCGGCTGCATCGCGAGATGGCGGTGAGCGTCAACGGCCTGGCGGTGACGCAGTTGCTGCCGCCGCGGGCGCAGGTGCAGGTTTCCCGCCTGACGCTGCTTTGTCCCGACCTGGCGCTGGTGACGGCGGCTTCCGGCAAGCTGGTGCTGGCGGTGGAGGTGGTCAGCCGCGATGATCATCATTTTGACACGGTGACGAAGAAGGAGATCTACGAGCAACTGCGGGTGCCGCGGCTGTGGATGGTGGATCCGCGCTATGACAATGTGGAGGTGTACCATAGTTTCGAATTTGGGCTGCAACTGAAGGGGATTCTGGCGGGCAAGGAAATCTTGGAGGAGAAGCTGGTGCCGCAGTTTAAGATGACCATCGCGGATCTGTTTGGGGCGTGAAGGCAGTTGAAGAGGTGGTGAGTTTAGGAGTTTATGAAGGGGTGGACGATTGCGTCCGGGCGGATGCGGCTGATGGCTAACGGGTTTTCTGTGCGGGCGAAAGCGGTGTCGCGGCTGCGCCTTGCCACCGCAGTCCAAAATCGCGTTGGGCAAGGCCAAATCTTTGGGGCAATGCGTAAAAAATATTTTTTCAGTTGGACAGCCTTTGTCCAACTGGTCGTGGCAGGATGGCGGGCGTGAGCATGGAAAATGACGAATTTGGAATGACGAATGGACCGGACCGGGATGTGGAGCAAGGATGCTTGGCGCCAAGCCTCCGCGCTTGGAATTTTGAATTTATCCGACTGAATCCGACTGAATCCGACTGTTAATTTTTTCAAACCCAATCCGAAGCCAAAGGAGACCTGAGCCATATATGAGACGCGAATTTCACGAAGCCGGCGACCGGCACCAGTTACGAATGGGGAATGACTCGCGCCAAGGCCACGAAGGACGCGACGGGCTTCAAAAACCCAGCAAATCCGACCGAATCCAGGTAAATCCAACTAAATCCAAGTAATTTTTTAATGAGACACGAATTTACACGAATGGGGAATGACTCACGCCAAGGCGGCGAAGGGCGCAATGGGCTTCAAAAGCCTGGCAAAACCCAGCAAATTTGGCCGAATCCAGGTAAATCCAACTAAATCCAACCATTTTTTTATGAGACACGATTTTACATGAATTGGGAAATGGGTGAGGCACACGGGTGATCGCATTGCTCACGCAAAGGACGCAAAGGCGAAAACCCCAGCAAATCCGACCGAATCCAAGTAAATCCAACTAAATCCAACCAAAAAAAATCGCCACAGGTCGATGATCGACGCCGGTCGATGATCGACGTCGGTCGATGATCGACGGCGGCCGATGATCGACAACAATGGGCACAGATGAAACACGGGATGATTTGGCGTGCCGGCGGCGGTGGCGGGCGAAAGTGGCAGAGGGCTGCCGCATTCCAAGACGCTGGCGCGTTCGCCTGGGGCCACGCGAATTCACCCAAAATGGCGGGTGATTGAAATTTGAGAAAAGGCCAATGAAGTGCGGCCCGGCCCGGGGGCCGTGCCGGACTGGCCATCAAATTAAGCTGAATTAAAGTAAAATGAACCCAACCATGATAATAACGGCGGTGCAGCGATCTGGAGCCGGGTTGTTTCAAGGATGTGTCAAGTCCGGCAAAATAGGGTCATGGTTTTTCCGCCAATGGGTTTGACACCGCTTGCGAAAATCGCTAAATCCTTCAGGATACCTTATGGAACCGATCCATCTCCACAAAATTGACTACACCATCCTGCTGGCCTACGTGGCCTTTGTCATAGGCATCGGCTGGATGCTGGCGCGCTACATGAAAACCTCGGCGGACTTTTTGACGTCCGCCCGTTCAATCCCGACCTGGGTGACGGGTCTGGCGTTCATCTCGGCCAATCTTGGCGCGTTGGAACTGGTGGGCATGGCGGCGAGCGGTGCGAAGTACGGCATCGCCACGGCGCACTTCTACTGGGTGGGGGCGATTCCGGCGATGATCTTCCTGGCGGTGTTCATGATGCCGTTTTATTACGGGTCGAAGGCGCGTTCGGTGCCGGAATACTTGAAGATGCGTTTTGATGAACGGGTGCGGGCGCTGAACTCGGTGGCCTTCGCGGTGATGACCATTTTTGCATCCGGCATCTCGATGAATGCACTGGCGAAGCTGCTGAATCAGTTGCTGGGTTGGGATTACAACATTGCCCTGTTTGTCTGCTCCGGCGTGGTGTTGCTGTATGTTTTGAAAGGCGGATTGACCTCGGCGATTTACACCGAGGTTTTGCAGTTCTTCATGATTGTCCTGGGTTTTGCGCCCGTGGTTTATCTCGGCATGAAAGATGTCGGCGGCTGGGGGGCGATGAATCATCAGTTGCAGGCCGTGGCGGTGAATCCTTCGGTGCTGAACCTGAAAGACGCGGGCATCACATACGCGCCCAATGCGTGGACGAGCGCGTGGACGCCGGTGCTGGCCGGTCCGGCGCACAATCCGATGGGCGTGGACTGGTTTGCGATGATTTTCGGCCTCGGCTTCGTTTTGAGCTTCGGTTACTGGTGCACCAACTTCCTGGTGGTGCAACGGGCGATGGCGGCAAAGAACATGACCGCCGCCCGCAACACGCCGCTGGTGGCGGCGGTGCCGAAGATGTTCTTCCCGTTCCTGGTCATTGTCCCGGGCATGATCGCGGTGGCGCTGACCGCGATGCCGGACAAGAACTATCGCATTCCGCCACCGATCCTTTCCGAGGCGGCTTACGCGAAGGCGGTTGACGCGGTGAAGAGCGCCAGCCCGGCGGATTCCGTGGCCGCCGTGAAGGCCGTGGGCGACGCGCTGGGCAAAAAAGTGGCGCCGGATAAAATCGCCTCGCTGGTGGCCGCGAATGCCGCGAGCAAATTGTCCGACACCCAAATCAAACAGGGGCTTTACAACAGCATCGCGGAAAATTATTACGACGGCGTCATCCTGTCGCTGGTGAAGAAATACTGTCCGCCCGGCCTGATGGGGCTGGCGCTGACCGCGCTGCTGGCGTCCTTCATGTCCGGCATGGCCGGCAACGTGACGGCGTTCAACACGGTGTTCACGTATGACCTCTATCAGGCCTATTTTGCGAAGGGCAAGAGCGACCATCATTATTTCCTGGCGGGCAAGGCGGTGACGGTGGCCGGCATCATATTAAGCATCGGCGCGGCCTATTTCGCGTCGATGTATGACAACGCGATGGACATCATCCAGCTTGTATTTGGTTTTGTGAACGCGCCGCTGTTTGCGACGTTCCTGCTGGGCATGTTCTGGAAACGCACCACGGGCACGGGCGCATTCCTGGGACTGTTCGGCGGCATCGGTGGCTCGGCGATTTTTCATGCGCTGACCATTGCGGGCAGCAATGCGCCGGGGGTCAAAGGCGGGTATATTAAAGTGGTGGAGACGTTTCCGAGCGAAATGGCACAAAACTTCTGGCTCGCCGCGTTTGCCTTCATCGTCTGCTTTGTGCTCACGGTGGTGATTTCCCTGGCCACCAAGTCGCAAAAGACGGATGCCGAATTGAAAGGCCTGGTCTACTCGCTTACGCCCAAGATCGTGGACAACAACATCCCGATCTATCAGAAACCCGCCGTGGTCGGCATGGCGCTGCTCATCGTGTGCGTCATCCTGAACTTCATTTTCTGGTGAATCTAAACCAACCCAAACTGAAAGACTAAATATATGGGACTCGATATCCGCTGGCCAATTGGCCTCATGTTCACACTCATCGGCTTGCTGCTTGTGGCTTTTGGGCTCACGAAAGCCGACCAGTCCGTCGTGCTCGGCAATAACATCAACTTGATCTGGGGCATTGTGCTCCTGGTGTTCGGCGCACTGATGCTGCTCGGCGCGATCAAGGGCAGCAAAAAGAATCCGCCGTCCGCCTGATTTGGCGGCGGGCGAAAAATTAACAAAAGGCGGCTGGCCCTTGGCCGCCGCCTTTTTTAATCTGTCTGCCGAATTTATTTATGACGCTCAAAGAACTCGCCGCGCAGGTGGCCGCTGATTTTCAAAAACATTACGGCCGCGCCCCGCGCTGGATCGTGGCCGCGCCCGGCCGCGTGAACGTGATCGGGGAACATACGGATTACAACGACGGTTTTGTGCTGCCGATGGCCATCGAACGCTATGCGATCATGGCGGCGGATGCGGGGGCCGCGCCGGGGAAGATTTCCATCTATGACACGCATTTCAAAGAGAGCGCGACGGTGGATGTCTCGGCGCCGGTGACGAAGGGGCAGCCGAAATGGTCCAATTACATCCGCGGCGTGCTGGCGGGTTTTCAGCAGCGCGGCGTGAAGATTCCGGCGCTGGATGTGGCGTTCATGTCCACCGTGCCGCTGGGCGGCGGGCTGAGCAGCAGCGCGGCGCTGGAGGTCTGCACGGCCACGCTCATGGAGGCGGCGACGGGCAAGGCGATTGATCCGATCGAGAAGGCGCTGCTGGCGCAGAAGGCCGAGCATGACTTTGCCGGGGTGCCTTGCGGCATCATGGACCAGTTCATTTCCGCGCTGGGGCGGGAGGGGCATCTGCTGCTGCTGGACTGCCGCACGCGCAAGACGGAACTGGTGCCGATGAGCGATCCGTCCGTGGCGTTGCTGGTCATCAACACGAACGTGAAGCATGAATTGAGCGGCGGCGAGTATGCCGAACGCCGGGCGCAATGCGAAGAGGCCGCCAAAAATATCGGGGTGAAGTCGCTGCGCGATGTCACGCCGGACCAGTTGGAAAAGGCGAAGGGCAAGCTGACGGAGGTGGTTTACCGCCGGGCGCGCCACGTGATCGGTGAAATCGAACGCACCACGCACGCCGCCGAAGGGATCCGGGCCTCGAACTGGCCGAGCGTGGGCAACCTGATGTATGCGAGCCATGCGTCGTTGCGTGATGATTATGAAGTGAGCTGCAAGGAATTGGATGACGTGGTGGCGATTGCCGAGGACATCGGCTACAAGGGCGGTGTTTATGGCTGCCGCATGACGGGCGGCGGTTTTGGCGGCTGCTGTGTGGCGCTGGTGAAAGCCAATGCGGTTGAGAGCATTAGCAAGAAGATTGCCGCGGATTACAAGGCGAAGACGGGGATTGAGGCCAGCATCTTTAGTTCGCGTCCGGCGGCGGGAGCGACGATAATCAAAGGGTGAAGAATGGTTGTCATAGGTTCAATTTCACCCCTCACCCTAACCCTCTCCCCTCCGAGGGGAGAGGGGACCGCGTTCAGGCGCAAGACGGATTCGGTCATGTTCGGTTGAATAAACTTGCGTTTGATGGCACGTATGTGAAAAATTTCACAATCAATTTATAATTTATGGCACATGTAAAATTACACATCCCGGGTCCGGTCGAGGTCAGCGAAAAGACGTTCAAGGCGCTTTGCACGCCGATGATTGGTCATCGCGGCCAAGGTTTCAAGGACCTGTACGCGAAGATCCAACCGCAGCTCCAGCAACTGCTGTACACGAAGCAACTGGCTTATCTGTCCACCTCCTCGGCGTGGGGCGTGATGGAAGGGGCGGTGCGGAACCTGGTGCAGAAGAAGGTGCTGAACTGCATGTGCGGGGCGTTTTCGGACAAGTGGTTCGATGTCTCGAAGAAGTGCGGCAAGCAGGCGGAGGCGTTGCAGGTGGACTGGGGTTCGCCGATCCGCGCCGAGGCGGTCGACAAGAAGCTGGCGACGGGCGGGTTCGACGCGCTGACGCTGATCCACAATGAGACCTCGACGGGCACGATGTCGCCGCTGGCGGAGATCGCCGCGCTGAAGCGAAAATATCCGGACGTGACTTTCATCGTGGACGCGGTGAGCTCGATGTCGGCGGTGCCGATCAAATTTGACGAGCTGGGCATCGACGTGTTGCTGGCGGGCACGCAGAAGGCGTTCGCGCTGCCGCCGGGCCTGGCGGTGTTCGTGGCCTCGCCCGCCGCGCTGGCGAAGGCGGCGACGGCGAAGGACCGCGGGTATTATTTCGACTTCGTGGAGTTCCAGAAGAACGCGGAGCAGAGCATGACGCCGAGCACGCCGAGCATCCCGCACGTCTACGCGCTGTCCTCCAAGCTCGATGAGTTTTTTGCGGAAGGCCTGGAGAACCGTTTTGCGCGGCACAAGAAGACGAACCAGCTGACGCGCGACTGGGCGGCGAAGCACGGCTTCACGCTGTATCCGGAAAAAGGTTTTGAATCCATCACGCTGACGTGCGTGAACAACGGCGCGAAGCCGGGCGGCCGCACGATGGACGTGGCGAAGCTGCAGAAGCTGGTGAAGGACCAGGGCTTCCTGATCGACGGCGGCTACGGCAAGATCAAGGGCCTGACGTTCCGTCTCTCGAACATGGGCGACGAAACGGAAGCGACGATGAACCAGCTTTACGCGGCGCTGGACAAGGCGATGACATCGCTCTGAGCGCGGGGTTCGATGGCTGCGGATTTCAACCGGCAACTGTGAAGGCAGTTGCCGGTTTTTTTCGCTTTCTGGGCTGGGCCCATTTCGGCATGATGCGTGGAATGTATCAAGGCAAGAAAATCGTCGTTGTCATGCCGGCTTACAAGGCGGCCCAGACCGTCACCATGACGGTGGATGAGGTGCTGCAGCAGGGCATCGTGGATGAGATCATCCTGGTGGATGACCACAGCCCCGATGACACGGTGAAGGTGGCGTCGCAGTTGCTGGGCGTGCGCGTGCATGTGCATGAAGTGAACAAGGGTTACGGCGGCAACCAGAAGACGTGCTACCGGCTGGCGCTGGAGGCCGGCGCGGACATCGTGATCATGGTGCATCCGGATTACCAGTACACGCCGAAGCTGATCCCGGCGATGGCCTCGATGATCGCCAACGGGCTGCATCCGTGCATCCTGGCGAGCCGCATTCTGGGGAATTATTCCCTGCGGGGCGGGATGCCGTTGTGGAAATACATCGCCAACCGCGGCCTGACGGCGGTGGAGAACGTGTTGCTGGGCGCCAAGCTGTCCGAGTATCACACGGGTTACCGGGCGTTTTCGCGCGAGCTGCTGGAGAAGATCGACATCTCGGTCAACTCGGACGACTTCGTGTTCGACAACCAGATGCTGGCGCAGATTTTCTGGCATGGCTTCACCATCGGCGAGGTGAGCTGCCCGACGAAGTATTTCAAGGAGGCGTCCTCCATCAATTTCCGGCGCAGTTGCAAATACGGCTTCGGCTGCCTGTGGGTCGGCACCAAATACCGGCTGTCGAAGATGGGCCTGTGGCGGTCGAAGCTGTTTCCGAAGATTTGAACGGATAGAACAACTCCGCAGCCGGACAGGGATCCAACTGCGGAGTTTGTTTGTTGGGCTGATATTATTTCTTCAATCTTACGGCATATTCGGCGACGCGCTTGCCGAGCAGTTCGCCGGTGAGCTTGTCCTGGGCGTTGGGGGCGACGTCGGTCGCTTCCTGGCCGGCCTGGGCCATCACGCCGCTGTAGCTGCTCAGGCGGTTGATGCCCTTGTCGTTCATTGGCAATTCCGGCAGGCCAATCCAGATCATGCCGAGCTGCATGGCCAGCGTGAAGAAGTAGTGCAGCGTGCTCAGCTTGTCGCCGCTGGGTCCGCTGGAGACGGTGAAACCGGCCGAGAGCTTGTCGCGCCAGGCGCTGGTGTACCATTTGGCACCGGTGGCATCGGCGAAGGCCTTGAACTGCGCGGCCGGACCGCCCATGTAGGTGGGGCTGCCGAAGATGATCGCATCGCTCGCATCGAGCTGGGCGAAGACTTCGTCGTTGCTGGAGCGGCCCTTGATGATGTCATCGCCGTTGATGGCGATGAGGTTGGTTTTGACGCCGGCGACGGACGCCGCGCCCTTTTGAACGGCTTCAGCCAGTTTGGTGGTGTGGCCGGAGCCGGAGAAGTAGATGACGGATACAGTAGGCATAGGAAATTTAGTTAATAGTTTTTAGTTGATGGTTGATAGCTGGATGGATTATTTGGTGACGGATGCGCCGGCGATGCTTAAAGACAGGTCGATGGTCGGGGAAACCTTGTCTTCATACTGGCCTTTTTGGATGTTGAAGTCTTCGCGATTGATCGTGAAGTTGGCGCGGATGACGAGCAGGTCGCCCTTGAGGTTGGGCACGCGGGCGCTCAGCTTGTCCTTGAGATAGGTCAGCTTGATGGGCACGGTGATGTCCTTGGAGACGCCGTGCAGGGTGAAGGTGCCGGTGGCGTCGGCGGTGGTGCTGTTGGCATCGGTCTTCACATTGGCGAGCGACTTGGCCTCGAAGGTGATTTCGGGATACTTGGCCACGTCCAGCCAGTTGGCGCCGTGCAGATGCTCTTTCTGCATGGGATTGGGGACGGTCAAGGATTCGGCGGCGACGACAATTTTGCCGGTGGTGGCGGCCGGGTTTTCCGGGTCGAAGGAAACGGTGCCGGTGATGCTGCTGGCGCTGCCGTTGATGGATTCCAGCGGGGCATCGAGCTTGAAGATGGCGTTGTTGACGCCCTTGGGGTCCTTGAAGTCGAAGGACTGGGGCGCGGCATAAACCGCCGTGGCCAGGGAGACGAGAGGGATGAGGTGTGTTAGTTTCATGGTATTATTTTAGTTCAGTTGTTGGTTTGGTTTGGTTTGCGTTTTGTTGGTTGGATGGTTTACGAAAAATGAACGAGGCGCCGAGCAGCACGGCTGCGCCGCCGAAGGCGACCGCGAGAAAATCCACCCCGGGGAGGAATTTCTTGTGGTAGGTGATGCCTTCGATGCCGGTGACTTCGTCGAGAGTTTTCACGGGGACGCTCGTTTTGGTCCAGCCGCGGTTCGCGCCGGTGGCGAGCCAGGTGAGGCCCGCCACCAGAGCGACCAGCAGTGCCAATGATTGCAGGATACGTTTCATATCCGTTAGTTCAGGTCGAACAGGAGCACCTGCGACGGTTTGGTCGCGGCGATCTCCAGCGCACTTTCGTCGCTCACGGCGATGGCGTCGCCGCCGGCAAGTTTTTTGCCATTGATGTTCACTTCACCCTCGGCGACGTGGGCCCAGGCGTGACGGCTTTTGGCGAGCGGATGCTTCACGCTCTGGCCGGCGTCCAGTTTGGCGAGGAGCAGGTCGGCGTCCTGATGGATCTCCATCGAGCCATCGCGGCCGGTCTTGCTGGCGACGAGGTGCAGCTTGCCGGTCTCCGCCGCGGCGAGATTGCGCTCGGCATAACGGGGCTTCACGCTCTTCGTATCCGGCTGGATCCAGATCTGCAACAGCCGGAGCGGATCCGTCTTGGACGGATTGAACTCGCTGTGCTGCACGCCGGTGCCGGCGGCCATGTATTGGAATTCACCGGCGCGGATGACCTTGCCGTTGCCCATGGAGTCTTTGTGCTCGATGGCGCCGCTCAGGACGTAGGAGATGATCTCCATGTCGCGGTGCGGATGCGTGCCGAAACCCATGCCCGGCATCACGAGGTCGTCGTTGATGACGCGCAGGCTGCGGTAGCCCATCCATTGCGGATCGTAGTAATCCGCGAAGCTGAAGGTGTGGTAGCTGTCCAGCCAGCCGTGGTTGGCGTGGCCCCGATCATTTGATTTACGTATCGTTTTCATGAGAGCACTATGGGCCCGGTTGGCGGTTTGGGGAAATATCATGTTTCTTGCCTGAGCATAACTATTAGGCATACTTGGTTTCGCATGGAATTACGCCATCTCCGTTACTTTGTGGCCGTGGCCGAGGAGGAAAATGTCTCCAAGGCCGCGCTGAAGCTGCATGTCTCGCAGCCGGGCATCAGCCGGCAAATGCGCGATCTCGAAGATGAAATTGGCTTTCCGCTGTTTGAGCGGAGCGCCAAATCCGTGCGGTTGACGGCAGCGGGAAAGGTTTTTCTCAGCGGAGCATGTGAAGTTTTGGAACAGACCGAAGCGGTCGTGAAAAAAGCCCGCGCCGCGGCGGGCGGCACCACGGGGGAGATCAACGTGGGTTATGCGCCGTCGTTGACGGTGCAGATACTGCCGCAGGTGTTGCGGGCGTTTCAGGAACAATTTCCGCAGGTGCGCGTGGCGTTGCATGATCTGTCTTCTGAAGAAATGTTGATGCAGCTCGGCACGAAGAGATTGCAGGTCGCGCTAACTGTGCGGCCGACCGGGAAGATGATGCGTGGGCTTTCTTTTTTGGAACTGGCCCGCTACGCAATGATGGTGGCGGTTGCCCCCGGCCATCCGCTGGCGAAGCTGAAAGCCATCACCCTCCAGCAGGTGGCACCAGAGCCGTTGATCGGCCTGAGCCGGAAGGATTATCCGGAATATCACGTCGAGACCAGAAAGCTGTTTGCCGCCGTCGGGCGCAAGCCGAACTTTGCCGAGGAACACGAAGGCGGCACCAGCATCATCGCCGCAGTGGAAGCCGGGCGGGGCATCGCACTGGTGCCGAGCAGCCAGGCGTGCATCGTGGGGACGCGGGTGAAGCTGCTGCCGCTGAAACCCGCCTTGCCACCGATTCTCGTGGGCGCGGTATGGCTCAAGGAAAATGAATCAGAACTGGTAAAACGATTTATCGCGGCGGCATCACCGGTAAAGTAGAAGCGGCGTTATCCGGGTCTTTGCCGAAATACCAGAAGAGCGCCATCACGATGACGGGAAAGAGCAGAATGGCGAGCAGCAGCAGGCGGGTGCGGGTGACGGGTTTCATCGTCATGCCTTGTGCTGCATTTCCCCATGCACTTTTACGATGGCTTTGAGCAGGGCCTCCCATTCAGGTTCGGTCGTTTCCCAGCCGGCGCTCATGCGGACGGCGCGCTGGGCGTGGGCGGATTTGAAACCCATCGCGGACAGGACGTGTGACGGTTCCTCTTTGCCCGTGGTGCAGGCGGACCCGGTGCTGACGGCGAAGCCGGCCTTGTCCAGGCGGATGACCCATTGCGATTTGCGGTCGCCTTCGGGCATGAGGGCGGAAACTGTGTTCCACAGGCGCGGTTGGTTGTGACCGAGAATGGTCGCACCGGGCATGGCGCGGAGAAACTGGGCTTCAAAATTGTCGCGCCAGACCTTGCGCAGGAGATGTTCGCTGCGGGAGATCTGTTTCTCGCGCACTTCCAGCGCGGCCATCATCGCGGCGATGATGGCGACGTTTTCCGTGCCCGCGCGCCGTCCGCCTTCCTGTTTGCCGCCGTGGAGCAGGGGAGTGAGTTGGCTGCGATGCGGAATCTTCAAGAAACCCACGCCGCGAGGTCCACCGAACTTGTGGGCCGCACCGCTGACGTAGTCACAATCGCCGAGGCCCTTGCAGGGCATCTTGCCGATGAATTGGACGGCGTCGGTGAAGAACGGCACTTCGTAAGCCTGGCACATGGCGAGGATTTCCTGCCAAGGTTGGATGATGCCGGTCTCGTTGTTCGCGGCCATTACGGCGACGAGGCCGGGGCGTTCATCCGCGAATTCCGCCGTGAGCCATTCCATGTCGATCACGCCGTCGTGGGTGACGGGGATGTTTTTCACACGCTTGCCGAAATAATGCTTCGAGGAATCATCGACGCAGGGATGTTCGATGGAAGAAACGAAAATCTTGTCCGTCGGTGCCAGCTTCTTGGCGAAATGGTGCATCACCGTGTTGTTGGCCTCGGTGGCACCGCTGGTCCAGACGAGGTCGAGCGGATGGCAGCCGAGATAGGCAGCGAGTTTTTCCCGCGCTTCGGCGAGGACGATGGCGGCCTTGGTGCCGGCCTGGTGCATGGACGACGGGTTGCCGCCGAGTTTCTCGGTGACATGCAACCACGCTTCGCGCGCCTCGCGCATCACGGGCGCCGTGGCGTTGTAATCGAAGTAAATCATCGGTCTGACAGGATACTTTTCGCGGCGGCGCTGGCGAGTTTTTTATGGGCGCTGGAGAAGGCGAGCGCATCCAGCTCAGCCGGGGAAAACCAGGTGCCGGTTGTTTTAAGTGCGGTATTTTTAACGCGTAAATGAAACGCCTGTAAGGTGATGCGATAGCGGGTAATGGAATGTTTTACGGTGCAAAGCGGAACCAGTTCAGGGGCCGATGCTTTGAACTGGGCCTTGAAAAGGTCGCCCGGTTTCATGGGTGAGCCGTTGGTTTCAAAATTGGGAAACTCCCAGAGATGGGCGTTGACCACCCCAGCGGGGCGCTGTTGTACGAGGAATTTGCCGTTATGTTCGATCACAAAGGCGGTGAAATGTCGGGCGGTGGCCGCTTCGCGTTTACCGAGGTTGGGCAGTTCTTCCGTGCGGTTTTCTTTGAAGGCGACGCAGAGTTTTTTGACGGGGCAGACCAGACATTGCGGGCTGCGGGGGGTGCAAATGAGCGCGCCCAGTTCCATCAGCGATTGATTCAGAAACGAGCAGGCATTTTCCTCACGCAAAGAGCGCCAAGGACGCGAAGGGGAGAAGGCCTTTGCGGTCTTTGCGTCCTTGGCATGAGTCACGAGTTCTTCCGCCAGTTGCCAGAGCCATGCATTGGTTGCTTTCTCCTTCGGGTTTTCGGCGATGCCGAAGATGCGGGTCAGCACGCGGATGACGTTGCCATCAAGAATGGGCGCGGGGTGATTGAAGGCGATGCTGCAAATGGCCCCGGCGGTGTAACGGCCGATACCGGTCAACGCGAGCACGTCATCGAAGGATTCCGGGAATTTACCATCATGCTGAGCGACGATGGCTTGGGCGGCCTTTTGCAGATTGCGGACGCGGGTGTAATAACCCAGCCCCTCCCAAAGTTTATGGAGCTTGTCGGGACTGGCGTTGGCGGCGTCGGCAATGGTCGGCAGCTCGGTCATCCAACGATTCCAGAAGGGGATGACGGTCTTCACCTGTGTCTGTTGCAGCATAATCTCAGAGACCCAGATGGCGTAAGGATCGTGGGTGCGCCGCCACGGCAGGTCGCGGGCGTTGATGGCGAACCAGTCCAGCAGCAGCGGGACCAGTTTTCGCGGTTTGGATTTGTCGGCGGCAGGCATTTGCTGACACACGAGATACACCAAAGACGTGAAAAATGAACGGAGAAAGATTGAGCGAACCAATGTCGCGCGAAGAATGCGAGGTCGGCGAAGGGGATTTCACTTCGTCCGCTTCCCGGACTTCGCACGACATCTTTGTCGGTCATGCAGTAAAACCTTTGTGTCCTTTGGGGTTTTGTGGTTATGATTTTTCGCAGTGAAGCCGCTCACCATCCATACGTGCAAGCTGACCACTGATCAGGCGTCGGCGCTGGAGGCCGCGTTGCGCGCGCGGAACTGGAAACCGCGCACGGTGCCGTATGCGCGCTTTGCGTTTGAATCCGACAAGACGAACATCGTTTTTTATGAAAGCGGCAAGCTGGTGGTGCAGGGGAAGGGAACGCAGGAGTTCGTGGAATTCCTGCTGGAGCCGGAAATTCTCAAGGCCGTGAAGCTGGGCTATGAAACGGTTTTGAATCCCGAGTTGCTGTTGCCACGGTTAGGGGTGGATGAAAGCGGCAAGGGCGATTTCTTCGGCCCGCTATGCATCGCGGGCGTTTATGTGAACGAAGCGGTCATCACGGCGTGGAAGGACGTGGGCATCCGCGATTCCAAGAACATTTCCAGCGACAAGAGAATCCACGAGCTGGCCGATGTCATCCGCCACACGCCCGGGTGCGTGACGGATTCCGTGGTGGTGGGCAATGAGGCATACAACCGGCTCTACTCGAAGATGAAGAGCGTGAACACGCTGCTGGCGTGGGGCCATGCGCGCGTCATCGAGAACCTGATGGGCAAGCGTTACCAAATGAACCCGCCGCCGGTGAAGGCCATCAGCGACCAGTTTGCCGCGAGCAAGACGGTGATTGAAAAAGCATTGATGACCGCCGGGCGCGAGATTGAACTGGTGCAGCGGCACAAGGCAGAAGAGGACATTGCTGTGGCGGCGGCCTCCATCCTGGCGCGCGATGAATTTGTGAAGGGGCTGTCGAAGTTGGAGCACCAATTTCAGACGAAATTTCCCAAGGGCGCCGGCGCGTTAGTGGATGCGGCGGCGAAGCAATTTGTCGAGGCGCGCGGGGCGGAGGAACTGGCGAAGATTTCCAAGCTGCATTTCCGGACGGCATTGCGGGCGCAAGGGCTGCCAGAACCGCCGAAGACGGAATGGCGGAAAAGGTGATCCTTTGTCATGGGCAAGGAATTTAAAATCAGTCACGCGGAATTGGTCCGGATAATCTCAAAAGCATTGGCGGATGCTGGCATGTCCGCGTCCGTCAATGCGATTGAAGCCGGGGTGATGGCGGAGGCGGATTTGCTTGGCGTGCCGTCGCATGGTGTCCGGATGTTGCCCGCGCTGATTGAGGGGATTCGCGATGGTCGCGTAAACGCCAACCCGCAGCTTAAAATCGTCCGTGAACGGCTGGCGACGTGTGTGCTAGATGGCGATAACGGGCCGGGCCGTTTTGTTTCGGTGCAGGCGATGCAGCACGCCATCGAGCGGGCGAAACACGCCGGCATTGGTGCCTGTCTCGCGACGCGCGTGTCGCATTGGGGGCGGGCTCATGCCTATGCGTACCGGGCCGCGCAGGCGGGGATGATCGGTATCTGCACCACGAATGCCATTCCGAACATGCTGGCGTGGGGCTCCACGAAGCCGTTGCTGGGCAACAATCCGCTGGCCATTGCGGTGCCGCGCGGGCGCGGCCAGGAGCCCATCGTGCTGGACATGGCAATGAGCCAGGCGGCCATCGGCAAGATCAGAACTTATTTGCGGGAGGGCAAAAGCGTGCCGGATGGTTGGGGTTTGGATTCGGCCGGCCGGCTCACCAATGATCCGGCGGCAATTCTTGGAGGCGGAAGAGTGCTGCCCTTTGGTGATCACAAAGGAGCCGGGTTGGCGCTGTTCATGGAACTGCTGACGGCGGCGCTGTCGGGCGGATTGTTCTCTTATGAGATTGCGCAGGCGGATGCGACGGGGTTGGACCCCGGTTCTTCCAAGCTGTTTCTCGCCCTAAATATCGAGGCGTTCGTGGATGCAGGGCGGTTTGGTGAACGGGTTCAGGACCTGGTCGCGTGGTTGCGCCAAGTTGAGCCCGGTCTGGAGATCACGCTGCCAGGCGAACGCGGGTGGCAGATGCGCGATCAATATTTAGCTGACGGCATTCCCATCCACCCGGAGATTGTTGCGCAACTGGAGGCGATCGGGGTTTGCTTGGGTGAAGCTCTGGGCGTGAAATTCCCGCTTAAGGCGTGAACCTCACGCGCAGGTTTTGGTTTATTTGCTTCAAAACCGGTTTTTGTTGGGAAATTTCATTTGGCATGAGCCATGCAATCAAAACAGCGTCAACCCATGATGCTTATGATTCCGATCAAGATTCAATGTGGGTGCGGGCAGCGGTATGCGTTCAACGTGGAACCGATCTGTGGACGAATGCCTTCGCAGATAGCTTGTCCGGTGTGCGGCAGCGATGGCACCATTGCCGCCAACGAGGTCATCGCTTACGACCTGGCGGCCAGGCAATCGACGCATGACGACGGGAGAACGGGGGTGATGGTCTTTGCAGTGATGGGCTGCATGATCGCAGGGTTGGTCGGGGTGCTCAAGGCGTTCACCATGTCGGGCGGGGTTGATGTGTTGCTGTGCCTGCTGGGCGCGACAACCGCTTTCGGCATGGCGTTGTGCGTGTATTTTTGGAAACGGTGAATGGGAAGAGCCGGTGCCTGTCGACCGGGTTTTAATTGTCTGTTTGGCGGAAATGCTTCACAGTGACTTTTTATGAATGAAACGATCCAGTGGCCGGACGGTGCTTTTACAATCCAACAAGCGGTGGATTTGAATCCGGCGGTTCCCCAGCCGGTGATCCGGAAAAAATTGGCGGAGGCGATGGCGGCCAAAACCATCATCCAGACGAAAAAGGGGGATGGGAAAGTTAAAGGCCAGTTTCAGGTGGTGAAACCCGGGGATGCGGTGGGAGCGTAACGGCGCAGCCCGTGGGGAATTATACAACAGGCTTTGCGGGAAGATTCACAATGCACTAACCTTGGGAAATGGCGAAAACGAAATTCATCGAACTGCCGGGCTGTGATTTGATTCTCATCATCTATGAGGATCGCTCGGTGCTGGCGATTGACAAGCCGCGCGGCTGGATGCTGGTGCCGGATTCCTGGCGCAAGACGAACTGGAACCTGCAGACGGCGATCGATTCGTCGATCCGGGCGGATGATTTCTGGGCGCGCTCGCGCAACCTGACCTACCTGCGGCATGTTCACCGGCTGGATGCGGACACGAGCGGCGTGATGCTTTTCGCCAAAAGCGAAGGGGCGATGCGGGCGATGGGCGACATGTTTGAATCGCGTCGGATGGAGAAAACCTATCTGGCGGTGGTCGCGGGCGCGCCGAAAGCAACGGAATGGGTCTGTGACCTGCCGATCGGGCCGGATCCGGAAAAGTTCGGCAAGATGAAGGTGGATCGCGGCGAGGAGGGAAAGGAAGCGGAGACGTATTTTCGCGTGCTGACCGGCAATGAACGGTTCACGTTGATCGAGGCGAGTCCGTTGACGGGACGCACGCATCAAATCCGCCTGCACCTGGCGGAATCCGGCAGCCCCATCATGTGCGACGAAATTTATGGCCGGGTCGAAAAGGGATTTCGCCTCGGCCTGCGCGCGGTGCGGCTGGCTTACAAGGATACGTTCACGCGGCGGCCGGTGAACATCGTTGCGCCGGCGGAAAATTTCCTGAAGGAATTCGGGTTTAAACTGGGGCCGGAATTGCAATCGGCGAAATGGGTGCGTCCCCGGTTTGTGCCCAAGGAGGAAAAGGGGCAGGGCGGAAAGCCGCCGCTGCCCCAAGATAAAAAGTGAGCACCCAGTTTAGTAGTGGACGCTGCAGCCGTACGGCTTGGTTTGGGTGATGGTGACGGGTTTGCCGGCGAGCAGTTCGTCCACAGCCGCACGGACATAATTTTTGGCGGTGCGTGGATCACCGAACGGTTCCGGGCGATTATCCATCGCGCCGTTGTAAGCGAGGTTGCCGTCCGCGGCTATGACAAAGACATGGGGAGTGGTTCGCATGTCGTAGAGGTAGCCGATGGTTCCGGCGGTGTCATCGATCCAAGCGGTCGCGTTGATCTTCAGGTCGGTCCATTCCTGCTGTGCCTGGGCGGTGGTACGGTGGCTGGAATTTTTGACATTAACGGAATTCACAAGGAGCCAGACGACGCCCTTTCCGGCAAGGTCCTTCTGCAACTCCTGCGCTGCGCCGCTGTTGTACTGGTTGTGGCAGAAGGGGCAGTCCGAGTTATAGGACTCGATGACAACGATCTTCCCCTTGTAGTCGGAGAGTTTGACGGTTTTGCCGTTGATGTCCGTGCCGGTGAAATCGGGCGCGGGTTTGCCGATCTCCACGGCGAACAAGGACGTCGCCAGAGTCAGCGCGGCCAGTAATGCGAAGGTTTTTTTCATGGTTTTGAATGGTTCAGGTTCAAAGCATCAGACGGAAAACAGTGTCTTATGGTTCAAATAAAACTCACTTGGTCACTTTATTCAAGGCTTCCATGACGATTCCCGGGGTAAGAACTTCTGGCAGGACGATGGGGGGGGCGTTGGTATCTGCGGGATAGACCAGGACGAGCGGCACCCCGGCACGGTTGTAACGGTTGAGTTCGGCGGTGATGCTGTCCGGGAAATGCGTGTAATCACCATTGAAGGCAACGGCACCAATGGCTTTGAGTTTGTTGCTGACCGAATCGATATCAATGCTCGTTTGCTTGTTGACGCGGCAGGTGAGGCACCAATCAGCGGTAAAATCCACGATGACGGGTTTTCCGCTGACGCGGGCGGCGGTCACGGCTTCGGGCGACCAAGCCGCCCACAGGCCGTTGCTCGTGGCGGTGTTTTCAATGCCGGCCTCGCCGCTGACTTCCGGTTTGCGCCAATGGAGCTGGTTTTCCAAGGCAAAGACATATCCGCAAATAAAAATTCCCAAGGCGACCAGCGCTGCAATCCCTTTGTTTTTGCGGCCGCGCTGGGCAAATTCACCGAACACCCACATGGCGGTGGCCACGAATACGAGGAACACACCCAGCCAGACGACGTTTTTGCCATAGCTGCTGGAGGCGATGCTCAGTAACCACACCACGGTGGCAAGCATCGGGAAGCCCATGGCTATCTTGAATTTCTCCATCCACACGCCCGGCTTGGGTAGAAATTTTAACCAGGCGGGATTCAAGCTTAACAGGAGATATGGCGCGGCGAGCCCGGTGCCGACCGCGAGAAACATCAAAACCAGGATGCTGGAGGGTTGCGTGAACGCGAAGCCAAGGGCGACGCCCAGGAACGGCGCGGTGCAGGGAGTGGCAAGAATGGTGGCGAGGATTCCATTAAAGAAAGCACCGGCCGCGCCGGGCCGCGAGGCCAGGTCACCGGCCTTGTCCAAGGTGCCACCGCCGAGGGTGACCTCAAACACGCCGAACAGGTTCAGCGCCACGAGCGTGACCAGCGTGGTCAGGCAGACCAGAAAAATGGGGCTGCCAAATTGCATCCCCCAGCCGGCCTTGTGTCCGGCCAGCTTCACCGAGATAACCAGGGCCGCCAGCGCAAGGAATGACAACAGGACGCCCGCCGTGTAAATCAAACCCAATTTACGAACATGTGCGGCATTATTTTTGGCTTCGCTGACAAAACCAAGGATTTTCAAGGCGATGACCGGCAGCACGCAGGGCATGATGTTCAAAATCAATCCGCCGATGAACGCATAGAGCAGCATTTGCCAGAGCGAGACCGGCGGAGGGGGAGGCGTGGCGGCAATGGTTCCGCCCGGCACGACCGCGGACATGTCGGTGACGGGCATTTCTAATTCATAGGCTTTGTCATCCAACACCAGCACGCCGGAGACTTCCTTGGGCCAGTCACCGGAAAATTTTTTCACCGGCTTGGTGAACTCAATTTCGTTCGCCGAATTGAGGACATTAGTGACGTCGGCTTCAATTTCAAAACTGTCGCTGGCGGCGGGGAAAAAATCCGCCGTTGTATGCGTGGGGGTGTCGCCGGGTGCGGGCCAGTCCAGTTCGAAGAGCAGGGGGCGGTCATCGCCCCCGGCCGGCTTCTGCCAAAGAGCCTGGGCGTTGAAGGTTTTTGCCGTTACTGGCACCTTCGCTTGCCAGGCTTCCAAAGTTATGGCGTCGCTGGACGCTTTTGTTTCCGGGCCAATGTCCAAGGATGCCTGCGCGTCCCCGGCCGCCGGGATGCACGAATCCTTGCACTCCAGCCAGGAAACTTTCGCGGCCAGATTCAACGGGCCCGGGGACAGGCTGGAGTCAAGCTTCAGGGGTACGAGCAATACGACCTCCTCTTCGTAGGCATAGGTCGTCACTTCCAAGGGAGGCAGTTTTTTAGGCAACGGCCACTGGATATCCCCGGCAGTGACGCCCGGGGGCAGTTGCCATTTTATCTCTGTTGCCTTGCCGGCGGCGCCCGGGTTTTTCCAGTAAGTGTGCCAGCCGGGCGCCATGGTCAGTCGCACGCCTGCCAGCACCGTGTCGCCCGCCTTGGCGGTGCCGGCGGATAACAACAGTTGCACCTGCGTGTTGGCCGCCTGCGCCACGGCCGTGGCCAGGCAGAAAACCAGCGCCGTTAATGTCAGTAATTTTCGCACAAGCAAAGTCAGATGTTCCCCCACGTAAAATGTTTCAGCAAATCTTCGTTTCCCGCCCGTTCACCTGGCCGTCAGGATCCGGTAAAATTTCACCGGCGCATCCATGGGGTCGGTCACTTGCCAGGTGCCGGTGGCGTCAGCGGTGTTCGTCGCGATGCCTGTCCATTGGGCGAAATCAGAAGTGCTTTGTAAAACATAATCCGTTTTCGCCACGCCACTACAATGGAGCGTGATACTGCCGTTCCCGTTCAAACTGATTTGTGCGATTATCAGTGGCGGCGGGGTGGTGACCAGGCTTGCGGCCGGTGCCTTGATCAGGACGCTGGCGTTGGCGGAACGATCATCAGTTTCTCCTCCGCCATCACCGGACCGGCCTCGGATGCTCAAAGTGGCGTTGGAACTGGTGATCCCACCGGCGATATTGGTCACGGACAATGAGTAGGCACCGGCGCGGGTCTGGGTCAGGCTGGTGAGGGTCAGGATATTTGATTGTGACCCGAATGTGTTGGCATCGTCTGCCAATGGCGCGCCGTTCTTGAACCATTGGAACGAGAACGGGGCGGTGCCGTTGACCGCCGCGCGGAATACCGTTGCCGAATTCAGCCTGGCCGTGCGGTTGGAGGCCTGGAGCGTGAATGTCGGTGGAACCAGCACCGTCAGCACGCCGTTGGAGCTGAGAACGGTGCCGGCGAGATTTGTTACCAGGACGGAATAAGCGGCGGCGTCATTGGTTTTGACGTGCGCGATGACATAGCTTGCATTCGTCGCACCGGCGATGGCCGTGCCTGCCTTGCGCCATTGATAGTGCATGGGGGCGGTGCCGATTGCGGCGATGGTCATGGTCGCGGAGTTGCTGATGACGGCAAAAGAATCCCCGATCTGTTTCACAATGACCGGCGGTGACAGTATTTTTAACAACGCATTGCTGCTGGTGGCCACGCCCGCCAGGTTGCTGGCGGTCAGGAAATAGGCCCCGCCATCGTTGGTTGTGACATTTGCGATCGTGAGGACATTCGAGAACGAACCGGAAATATTTCCGCCATCCGTCAACGCAACGCCATTTTTTGACCACTGGAAAACCACCGGCGCGGTGCCGGAAACCGAGGCCTTGAAAATGGTGGTGGTGGCCACCTTGGCCGCGCGGTTGGTCGCCTGCAAGGTGAAGCGCGGGCCGACCAGGACCGTGAGCTGCGCCTTGGAACTGGTGATGCTGCCGGCAAGATTTGTCACCACGACCGAATAGGCCGCCGCATCATTCGTTTTGACGCCGCCAATGGCGAAGCTGGCATTGGTTGCGCCGGGTATGGGCGTGCCCGCCTTGCGCCACTGGAAGCGCAGCGCTGCGGAACCGGTTGCGCCCGCGGTGAAAGTCACGGCGTTGCTCAGAATAACCGTCTGGCTGGCGGGCTGGGTTACGATGGCTGGCGGCACCAGCACCGTAAGCGTGGCCCCGGCGCTGGTTGCGCTCCCAATCAGATTGGAAACCGTCACGGAATAACTCGCGGCATCAGCGGTGGTGATCGGGGAAATCTTCAAAACGTTGGAGGCGGCGCCGGAAATGTTGCCACTGTTCACGAGCGGAATGCCATTCTTCAACCACTGGTAAATTAGCGGGGCGGTCCCTTTCACATTGGCGGCAAACGACACGTTCGTCCCCAGAATCGCCGTGTGGTTTGTTGGCGACGCAATGATCTGTGGCGGTGCGAAGATCGCAAGCGAAGCGTTTGAGCTGAGGGTGCTGCCGAAAACATTGGTCACCCGCACGGAGTAATTTCCGTTCTGGTTCGTCGTAACGTTGATGAGGGTAAGCGTGGCGGCGGTCGCGCCGGAAATGTTGGTGCCGTTTTTGCGCCACTGGTAGGCGAGCGGACCGGTGCCCGTGGCGGTGACGCTGAAGGCCACCGCATTGCTCCGGGCGGCAATCTGGCTGGCAGGCTGCACGGTGATCATCGGCGCGACATTTACGGCGATGCTCGCATTGCTGCTCGTGACACTGCCGAGGAAATTGCTGATGACGACAAAATAAACATCCACTTCATTCGTGGTCAGCGTCGCCATGGTCAGCACGTTGGAGAGTGCCCCGGAAAAATTTCCTCCGTCGGGCAGGGCGATGCCGCCTTTGAACCATTGGTAACTCAACGGGCCAGTGCCGCCGGCGACGACTGACAGGCTCACGGAATTACCCAGCGCACTGACCTGGTTCACGGGTTGCGAGATGATGCCCGGGGGCGCCAGCACAGTGAGCGCGGCATCCGTGCTGGTGACGTTGCCGGCGGAATTGCCGACGACCACGGAATAATTTCCCGCACTGGCCGCCGTGACACTGGTGAGCGTCAAGGTGGCGGTGTTTGCCCCGGCAATGTTGGTGCCGTTCTTACGCCATTGATAAGTGAAGGGAGCGGTACCGTCGACCATGACGCTGAACGTGGCGTTGCTGGTGGTTATCACCGTCGTCGGCATGGGCGGCGTGATGATGGATGGCGGCACAATTACGGTCAGGGTGGCGGCGAGACTGTTCGTGTTGCCGGCGCTGTTCGAGATGGTGACGGAGTAGCTGGCCGCATCGTTGGTCGTGACCCCGGTGAGGGTCAAAATATTTGAACTGGAGCCGGAGAGATTGCCACCGTCAACCAGGGCGGAGCCGTTCTTGTACCATTGAAGACTCAACGGGGCGGTGCCGGAGACACTCACGGTAAACACCGCGTTTGCGCCCGACGATGCAGTGGAATTCTGCGGCTGAGAATTGATGGTCGGTGGAATTAGAACAGTCAGGTTCGCGGCGGAACTGACCGCCCCGCCGACGGCGTTGGAGACGGCAACGGAATAATTTCCCGCGTCGCTTGCAGTTACGTTGGCGAGGGAGAGGGTGGCGGTATCTGCACCGGAAATGTTGCCGCCATTCGCGAGGGGGCTTCCATTTTTGCGCCAGGCAAAGGTCAGGGGCGCAGTACCGCTGGCAGTGACGGTGAAGGAAATGTTGCTGGCCGCAACTGCTGTCACGCTGGCCGGCGAGGTGACGATGCTGGCTGGCACAAGCACGGTGAGCAAGGCGTTGGAACTGACGACGCTGCCAAGCGAGTTTGAGACGATGACGGAATAGGCAGCCGCGTCGTTGGTTGTGACACTTGTTAGGGTCAAGATGTTTGAGCCGGAGCCGGAAAGATTGCCGCCGTCTGCCAAGGCGGAGCCGTTCTTGGACCATTGAAGGTTGAGTGGGGCGGTGCCGGAAATATTCACGCTAAACGTTACCGTTGCACCCGACGAGACGGTGGAATTGATTGGCTGTGTATTGATGGTCGGGGGAATGAGAACGGTCAGGCTCGCGGCGGAACTGACAGCCCCGCCGACGGCGTTGGAGACTGTAACAGAATAATTTCCCGCATCGTTCATAGTAACATTGGCGAGGGCAAGAGTGGTTGTATTTGCGCCGGAAATATTGCCGCCATTCGCGAGGGGGCTTCCATTTTTGCGCCAGGTGAAAGTCAGTGGCGCACTGCCATCGGCAGTAACGGTAAATGTGATGTTGCTACCTGCAGGTGTTATCACGCCGGCCGGCGAGGTAACGATGCCCGCTGGCACCAGTACGGCGAGCGTGGCGTTGGAACTGACGACGCTGCCGAGCGAGTTCGAGACGATGACGGAATAGGCTGCTGCGTCGGTCGTCGTGACGTTGGAAAGGTTCAGCGTAGCGGTCGTGGTTCCGGAAATATTGCCGCCGTCCGTCAGTGGGCCTCCGTTTTTTTGCCAGAAGAAATAGAGCGGAGAGGAGCCCGCCGCGGTCACGGTGAAGGAAACGCCGGTGCCGGCCGCCACCGAGCGGTTTATCGGCTGCGCAGAAATCGTGGGTGAGGTGACGACGGCCAGCGTGGCATTGGAACTCGTCACGGTGCCGGCGAGGTTGCTGACGATGACCGAGTAGTTTCCTGCGTCCGCAGTGGCGATGCTGCTGATGGCCAGCGCGCTGGTATTGACGCCGGAATATTTTGCGCCGTTTGCGAGGGCGGCCCCGTTCTTGAGCCAGAAATAACCCAGTGTTCCCGTGCCGGTGGCGGTGACGGTGAAGCTGGCGGTGCCGGTGGCGGCGGCGGTCTGACCTTGTGGCTGGGCGATGATGGCGGGCGGCAGGATGACGGCCAGGCTGGCATTGGAACTGGTTGCGCTGCCAACGGTGTTTGCGACCGTGACAGAATAATTTCCGGCATCACCGGCCGAGACATTGGCGACGGTCAGCGTGGCCGATCCGGAGCCGGACAGGTTGCCGCCATCCGTCAGTGCGGAATTGTTTTTTGACCAGGCATAGCTTAACGGCGCGGTTCCGCTGGCGGCGACGGTGAACACCGCGTTTCTGCCTACGATTACATTTGTGCCGGAGGGTTGGGTAGTGATGCCGGGAACTGTGGGGGTTACGGTGCCGGTGATATTGATGGTGATGGCCTGGGAGAGCGACGCATTCCCCGGGCTGACAATGGTGACCGTGGTCGGATAGCTTCCGGGCGTGGCGGGCGTGCCGTAGATGCTCCCGCCAATGGTCTTGGAACCGTTTACTGAGGAGGCCTTGAACGTCAGGCCGGGAGGCATCGTGATGGTGGTGGTTTGATTGTTATAGAGCAGGGGCGAACTTGTGCTGCCGGAACTGACAAACACGTAATCACTGGAGGAGGCGTTGTTTCCGCCGCCGATGGACACCACGACATTGTTCGAGAAATAAGTCCCAACGGAACCATTGAACGTGGACGGCGAGGTGAATACGGACGTGGCGCCGGAGACCGAGTCAAATGCGCCCAGCGCCGCCGTGCCGCCGATGGCCCAGCGAAAGATGATCGCGAAGGCCGAGACCGCCGAGGGTTGCGTGCAGACTGTCCGCACCATGGGCAGCACTTGCAACAGCGCGGCGAGGAGGAGTGAGTGGTTTTTTAGCCGGTACGACATGGCTTTATTGAGTTAATGATCAGGGCATCACCATCAGGCGGTAGAACAGGTTTGGCAGATTGAACGTATTGCTGAGGGTGATGGGATTATTGTTGGCGGGTGGCGGGAGGTTGGTCCACACCCCCCAGTTGCCGCCGATGAGATTGCCGTTGGTGAGCACGGTATTGGTCAGTCCAATCACGGGCGTGAAGGTGAAATTAAACCTGCCCCCGGCAGTGCCACCACTGGAAACCGGCGGGACCAGTGGATTGGTGACGATCAGCGTGGCCGGGGAACTGGTGATGGCACCGGCAGAATTCGTGATGACGACAGAATAACTTCCCGTCTGGCTGGCGCGGAGGTTCGCCAGATTATAAGTGGAACCCGTGGCCCCCGAAATCGCGGTGGTGATGTTATATTTCCACTGGTAGTTTAACGTGGGCACACCGCCGGCCAGGACGGTGAAGCTGGCGCCGCCGCCGGCAACATTCGTGAAATTGGCGGGCTGATTGGTGATGACAGGAGGCTGCCAGACGGTCAGGAGGGCGTTCGCGCTATTGGTTGCGCCCGCGGAGTTGGTGATGGTGCAGCGGTAATAGCCGCTGTTAGTCAACTGGATGTTGGTGAGCGTGAGTGATGAGTTCGTTGCTCCGGACACGGCGGTGTTGGTGTTGAAATACCATTGATAATTCAATGGGGCCGTGCCGCCGGCCGTGACGCTAAAAGAATTGTTGGTGGTCCCGACAAGATTCGTTGCTCCTGCGACGGGTTGGCTGGTAATGACTGGGGCAGAGCTTGCGGCCGCGACAACCGCTATTCGGAAAAAGCTTTCCACCGGGGTGACGCCTGACTGGTAAAACAAATAAACGTGAAATGTATTCGTCACAACTTGTGTCGGGGTGCCGGAAATTTGACAATAAACGTTTGAAAAGCTTGAGCTTCCCGAGTTCACATCAATGAATTTGAAGCTTATCCCGGCAGGCATGCCGTTAGTTGTGGACTGGCCATTCATAAGAATGTTAGTCGAGGATGAATTCGTGATGGTGCAAAGCGCCCCTCCATCTCCTGATGTCTTTGTAAACAAAATCGCGTTTGTGGTATAGGGCGTGTTGATTGTGATGGTAACGTTTGTGCCGCCGGCGAAGCCATTAGTCGCGCCAGATGCTGCATCATACGCCCCCACAACGGCTGCGGTTCCCATGCCCCATTTGAGGATGAAGGCAAAGCTGGAGGTGGCTGCCGGGTTGACAAAGAAGTTGCGGACGATCGGCAACACCTGCAGCAGCGCGGCCAGCAGGATGGCGTGACGTTGGACGGTGTTTTTCATATGTGACTTGAGTGAGTGGATTGGTTTGAATTTATCCGGATGATGTTCAATTGCAGCCGCAACCGCCGCCGCCGACTCCGCTGCCGCCACTGGCCTCTTCGCGCGAGAACCAGATATGTTCCTTTTGCGCGATGCCCAGCGGGTCGCGGTCGGGTCGCATCGTGTAATCGGCGAGATGCTCGCGCTGCCACGGTTTGACATTGGCGCAGCCGGTGGCCCCTAAAAGCACAACCGATGCCAGCAGGAAAAAGACCTTGGTTTTCATGGAAGGATCATTTCAAAATGGATTCAATTTCACTGAGGTACTCTTTACGGGTGGTTTCGCCGTGGAATCCGTTGTGCAGGAAGCGCACCTTGCCGGTGCCATCCAAAATGAATGACGTGGGCATGGTTTCCGGCGAGACAGTGGCGACCAGTTTTTGGCCGGCATCACGGACGACGGCGAAAGTCACGGCATGCTTCTTCAAGAATTTGTCCATGTTTGAGGCTTTTTCATCGACGTTTACGGCAATGACGACGAGGCGGTCCCCATACTTCTTTTGCAACTCGTCCATCACGGGAAAAGATTCGGCGCAGGGCAGGCACCACGAGGCCCAGAAATCCACGATGACGACTTTTCCCCTGGTGTCCGGCAATTTTCCTTCGAGCGAATAGCTTGCGAGCTCGGGCAGGGTGTCGCCGACCTTCAAGGCGGCGCCGGCCGTGAGCCAGGCGCCGGCGAGCAGGGCGGCCAGAACGGCTTTTTTAAGCAGGGATGTATTCATGGAATTTTCGGGAATAGATTTTGGTGTGGTTGGTGGTGATGGCGCCGGCCGCGCCGGGGTGAAGCTCGATGAGTTCCATGCCTTCCTTGGCGCCCAGGATACAGATGCTGGTGGAAAGCAGGCCGGCAATTGTGCAACTGGGGGCGATGACGGAGGCGGCGCGGCAATCGTTCAACGCCGGATAGCCGGTGCGCGGATCCAGGATGTGCCCGTAGCGGACGCCGTTGATCTCAAAGTGACGGAGGTAGTCGCCGGAGGTCGCCACGGCGTGGTCATTGACCGCCACGCCCGCCCAGCACTTGCCGGGCTGCTGGGCATCATCCAGGCCGATCCACCAGAATTTTTTATCCTTGGCGTGGCCGCGCACGCGCACATCCTGGCCAAAATCCACAAGCACGTTCTGGATGCCGCGCTCGATGGCCATGCCCATGACATAATCCACGGCATATTCCTTGCCGATGCCGCCGAGGTCGAGGGCCATGCCCCGTTGGGGCAGAAAGATTCCGCCTGGACGCCGTTGGAGCTTGTTCCAGCCGACCAGATCGCGCGCCGCACGGATGGCCTCCTCGGCGGGCAGTGCTGGCGGCCGCTGTTTCCAATTCCAGAGCTTGATGAGCGGCAGGGCGGTCGGATCGAATGAGCCGCGCGTGAAGAAAAACAGTTCGTGGCACAACGCGAACAGACGGTCGGTTTCCGGATCGGTTTCGACCCAATATTCGCCGGCGGCGGCGTTGATCTTGCCGATGAGGCTGTCGGGTATGAACCGCGAGTAGCGCGCCTCGAACCGGGCAACCCAGGCGACGACATCGCGTTGAAAATCCCGGGCGACATCGGGGGCGACCCCGTGGAAATTGACGCGGCACGGCGTGCTCATGGCGCGGAACTCCAGCTTGGACAGCCCGTGCTCAACCGTTGCCTGCGCAGATTGCGTGACGCGGGCGACGGCTTCGGCGGCGGATTTGGGGCTGTTCATTACCATAGAATGGAGAAGCCAATCGTAAACACGTTGGCTTGGGGATACATGTCGGCGGACGTATGGTCCAAGCCGCGCATTTCATAACGGTGGTAACCGGCGACGAGGTGCACGTGGTCGTTGATGATGGCCGTGGCCTGCAAGCCAAAATCAAGCGAGTAAAATTCCGAGAGCCGGTAGTCGGATGAGTGCAAGCCGGCCGGGTCGGTGGAGAAGGTTCCGGGCGCTCCATAAAAGGCCGTGGCGTAGAAACTGGCGGCGCTTTGTTCGTAAAAGCGGAACATGGGCTCGACGATGAAATGTTTGCCCAGGTGCTGGTGCCAAGTCAGCCCGAGCGTGTGGCTGAAAACATCATATGAATCGTGGTGGAAACGGTAGGACGCCTCGAGGCTCGCATCGACGGACGTAAAATAATGCGTCGCCGAGGTGAATAAAACTTCTTTGCTGCGGTACCCCGGGCGATGTTCCGGCACGCCAATATTGAAGCCCGTAGGAAAAATTCCGGGATGATATTCGGCGAGCCGGTAGGGATCGTTCAAATACCCGTCGTCATAGCCAAAGGTGAACGCGACATTCAAAATATCCGCCGGGGACAATATTTGGGACAAGCCAATGATGACGTCGGTCGAATCTTTGCCGCTCCAATTGACCCGGTCAGAGTGACGCACCGAGTCAAAGTTATGATCCGCGCCGAATTGGAGGATGGTGTTTTTGTCATTGAAAGCAATCGCGTCACTCAGCGAGATGCCGCGGGATTCATAATCAGTTTCACGGCTGTCGGCAAAGCCGGCGCTGAGCGTATGCCGGCCAAGCTGCCAGTCCAGGTCCAGGTTTCCGGCCTGGCGGGTGTCCTCCACCCGGGTGGTGATGATTTTCCCCGACAGGTCATGGGTTCCATAGGGCGTCGCCCCGGAAATGCTGTCGTAAACGAATTCCCCCTTGGCCGTCAGGGAGTCCAGGAGTTTCTGCTCGAAGTACACCGAGTGCGTCTCGATGGTCATCCGGTTGTTGTCCTCTTTGTAATACTCGTAGCGATAGTCGACGTGGTTTTCGCCGCGCAAGATCTGTGGCACGCTGCAGGCCATGCCGAGAGGCAGGAACCGCCGCCACTGGCCGGCGGCGCGCGCGATTTTGTCCGCCTGGCTGGCGAACCCGGAGAAGGTGGGTTTTTTGATCATGTCGTCTGAGCTTATCTTCTAAATCAGCAGAGAGCATACCTGACCAGGATAAATTCCGCATGTTTAGCAGATTAAATTTTCTTTATGTTCGCAGACCGGTACATCCTTGGGTCGGGGTGCCATTTAAACCCTTACGTTTGAAAGGAGGGCGTTTGTTCGACCAGCGGGATGCGGAGCAGGGTGGCGTGATAATCACTCCCGTAGCGCCGTTGCAGCCGGACTTGCGGTTCGAGCCGGAGCAATGCCGCCACGACCCGCAGGCCGAGACCCAAGGTGGACTCAGGATGCGCGGTATGGGTGATGCGGTTCGAGACCAGCAGCACGACGCTGTGCGGATGGCGCTTCAAACGCACGGTCAGGTCCCCGCTGCCGTGCTTAAGCGCGTTGGTCAGCAGCGTGTGGGCGATCTGACGGAGATGTCGTGGATCGGCGGAAACCCAGCAGCCGGCATCTGATTTCAGGGTGAATTTGCGGTCCTGTCCGGCGGCGAGCAGTTGGAAATCAGCGACCACCTCGGTGATGGCCGATGAAAAATCAAACACCGAGCGCCGCGGCAGGATGCGGCCCTGCTCGGCGCGCGCGATGAGCAGCGACTGGTCCACGACGTGCGTAAGGCGGTGCAGTTCGTTTTCCAGTTCCTCCGCCAGCTCCGGCGCGATCCGTTCGCCGGCCTGTTCCACCTTGAGGCGCATGATGGACAACGGCGTGCGCAGTTCGTGGGCCACCTTCGCGGCGTAGTTGTTCATTTCGGCGAAAGATGAATCAAGGCGTGACAACAGGTCGTTCAACTGCCGCAGCAGGTCGCGGAATTCCAGATCCACCTCCGGGAGCGAGATAGGCTGGCCGAGGTTGCCGGGGTTCTTGGACTGGAGCTGCCGGTTTACGTTGGCAATCGGCCGCAGCGACTGGCGCGCCAGCCAGTAGCCGCCCGCAATCGCCACCAGCACCACCGGCGACACCCACAGCAACGCCGAACGAACCAGGCTGGCGGCGACCTCGTGGACTTCCGCCGTCGTGAGGCTGGTATTGGCCGGGCCGGGATGCCGCCGGCCGTCATACTTTTGCAACAGCGCCGTCTCCACGGTGAAATACAACAGGAAAATATAGGCGGCACTGACGGCGATGAAACCGATGCCATACCACAACGTCAGGCGCAACCGCATCGACCTCATGGCGGCCCCTCCCGCAATGCGAAGCCCACCCCGCGCACCGTGTGGATCAACGGCGGCAGTTCCGGCCGGTCGATTTTTTTTCGCAACAGGTTGACATAGACGTTCACGACGTTCGTTTCGGAATCGAAGTGCTGGTCCCAAACATGTTCCACGATGGCCGTCTTGCTCACGGGCTTCGGTGAGTTGGCGATGAGGAATTCGAGCAACGCGAATTCCCGCGGCGTCAGGGGAATTTGCGCGCCCGCCCGCCGCGCCTCATGCGAAACCAGGTCGAGTTCCAGGTCGCCGACGCGCATGACCGTGGCGGATTGCGGACGTTGCCGCCGCAGGACAGCGCGCAGACGGGCCAGCAATTCAGAGATGGAAAAGGGTTTGGTCAGATAATCATCCGCCCCGGCATCCAGACCGCGAACCTTGTCCTCCACATCATCGCGCGCCGTCAAAAATATCACCGGGGTGGTGATTTGCCGGCGGCGCAGATGGCGCACCACGGTGAAGCCGTCCTTATGGGGCATGGTGACATCCAGCAGCAGGGCGTCGTAGGCATTTTCCTGGGCCAGCCAGAGGGCCTCGTCGCCATCCACGGCGACGTCCACCGCGTAGCCTTCCGCCACCAGACCCAGGCGGACATGTTCGGCCACCTTCGGCTCGTCTTCGGCTAGCAGGATGCGCATGATAGTTTTACAAGAGTTTTCGCCATCTGATGATCCGTCTGTGGAATTCAACACGGAATTTAACCGGTGTCAATTTCCCGTTTTCTAAAAAAGGTGCAGTAGGCAGGACGCTGGCGTGACCGGGAGCGATGACGAGGCGGATAATGTTCTGCTCAGGATATGCTTATATGGCAAAAAGCCATTTGCCGATTTGGCAAAACCGGCCTAGCATAAAATCATGGCTGAAAAAACTATGAATGAGATTGCACCGGACATGCGCCGGTTGCACACGAAGGCGGTGGAAGCAGCGCAGCGGGATAACACGGACTACGCCATCGCGTTGTTCTGCCAGATCCTTGAAAAGGAACCGGGCTTTTTTGAATGCCGCAAGGCGTTGCGCGCGGAACAGATCAAAAAGGCGGGCGCGGCCAGCACCGGGTTTTTCAAGAAGATGATGAGCAGCGCCGGTTCGTCGCCGCAGATCGCGAAGGCGAAAATGGCGTTGAACAAGAACCCGGTCGAGGCGATGGCCGTGGCGGAGCAGGTTTTGAGCAGCGACCCGACGAACGCCTCCGCGCACCGGATCATCGCGGACGCGGCGGTGGCGCTGGAGATGACGAAGACGCGCATCCTGGCGCTGGAGATGATGGCGAAGAATGCGCCGAAGGACAAAGCGGTGATCATCGAGTTCGCGCAGGCGGTCAGCGAGACCGGGAGCAATGCGGATGTGGCGGAGAAGATTTTGAACGACCTGATCAAGAGTTCGCCGTATGACACGGACTTGCTGCAGGTGCAGAAAAACCTTTCCGCGACCAAGACGATGGACGAGGGCGGCTACAGTGCGCTCGAGGGTGGCGGGGGTTCCTATCGCGACATTTTGCGGAACAAGGACGAGGCGGTTTCGCTGGAGCAGGAAAACCGGGTGCAGAAGAGCGAGGACGTGGCCGAGCGGCTGATCGGCGAATATGAAACGCGGCTGCAGACGGAGACGGACAACCAGAAGCTGATGCGTTCGCTGGCGGAACTTTATACGCAGAAAAACCGGTTCGACGAAGCGTTGGAGGTTTATACGCGCATCAAGAATTCCGGGATGACCACGGAATCATCGCTCGACCAGGCGATGGCGGAAACGGTCGTGCGCAAGTTTGATCACGCGATCGCGGCGCTGAACCCATTTGCACCGGATCATGCGGAGCAACTGGCGAAGTATCAGGCGGAGAAATTGAATTTTCAACTGGCGGAATGCCAGAAGCGGGTGGAGAAGTACCCGACTGACCTGGCCTTCCGGTTTGAACTGGGCGTGCTGTATTTCCAAATGGGCAAGATCAGCGAGGCGATCGCCGAATTTCAGAAGGCGCAGCAGAACGCGCACAAGCACTTCGCGGCGATGAGCTATCTGGCGCAGTGTTTTGCGAAGCGGGGCATGAATGATTCCGCGGTGCGCACGTTGCAGAACGCCATCAAGGAAAAGCCCGCGTTCGACGAGGAGAAGAAGGACCTGATGTACAATCTGGGCTGCGTGTTCGAAAAAGTGGGCAAGAAGGCCGAGGCCATGGAGCAATTCCTTGTCCTCTATGAGTCAGATGTGACGTATCGCGATGTGGGGGCGAAGGTGGATGCGCATTATGCAAGCCAGGAGGGGCAGGCACCGTCGTAGCTGGGATGGTTTTTTGGGGCCGGATTGGGACTTTGGCAAATATCGAACCAAGGCATGGCTGTCTCCATCCCGTTCGCGATTCGACATTTACCGTCCTACGTTGCCGGAATGAACTTCTGAAACCATTTCGTCAGCCCGAACAGGCCCACGAAAACCACCGCGCTCAACCCGGGTGCAAGCTGCGGCGCCACCGCCAGCCAGTCCACCAGGGTGATGCCGGCCAGCAGGTTGGTGACGATCCAACCCACATTGGGTTCGCCGCCGGTGAAAACGCCCTTCACACATCGGGCCACCCACAAGGCCAGCACGGCCGAGATCCACAACGCCGCCGTGCGGTAAGCCCCCACATTCATTACCAAGCCCAAGCCAATCGGCGCCGCCAGCAGCAGCAACGGCCAGTGCGGCACCCGCCCGCGAAAACTCTCCCGCCGCGCCACATAGCTCAGGCCCACGACAAACAACGCCAGCGCCAGCCCGCAAAATACTGCCCAGCCGTTCAGTCCGCCCGCGCCGGTACCGCCCGCGATCACATACACCCAAAACCGACAAGCTCCCATGATCCACGGCGACGCCGTAAAAATTTTATGCGTGAAATCGTACAGTATGATCGTCAATGCCAGCAGCACCGCGCACACGCCGGCCACCTTTCCGCAAAACAGCAGGAGAAAAATGCCCGCCGCAAGCTGGCAGAAACCGAGTTGCCAGACCTCTGCCGCGGTGATTTTTCCCGCCGGTATTGGCCGTTCGGCTCGGCGCTGCCGGTCGAACTCCTCGTCGAACGCATCGTTCAAAAACATGCCGCCCGTGTATAGCACACTCAGGCCCAGCAGCAGGAACGGCAGTTTCCAATAATTGCCGCCCCCGCCCAGCCACCAGCCCGCCAAGCAGTTCGACCACACCGTCGGCAAATTCGACATCCGCCCGAGAACGAGCAGGGTGCGGAGTTGTGGCGACAGGTGCATAGCGGGCGAAGGAAACCAAATATTTCAGCCGATGGCGAGCAGCTTTGATGGAGGGAGCGCGGGCGGCCCGCCTGCGAGTTGCAGTTTAAAATGTTTTCGCGCCGGCGCGTTTGGCCGCCTTCACCCCGCCAGCCCGCGCTTGCCGAGCTCCGCCAGCGTCCACTGATATTCCTGCGCCAGTTGCTCCACCACGCTCTGCGATTTCAATTCCGGCGGCAGCACCTCCCAGGTGTACGTTTCCATCTCCAGATGGGAGCACATCTGCGGGTTCAATTGCAGCAGATCCAAAACGCCCAGCAGATGGTCGTTGGTGTTCTCAAACGGCGGCGCGGCCGGCGCGTGGAGCGGCACATGGAAATGGATGCGCCACTCTTCCGCCGGCGCATCGGCCGCGAGCGCATCGGGCAGGTCCCGGAAGATGGTGCGGTTGCCGGCGGCATCGCGGGCCACGACCTGGTGCAGGTAAACATCATCGGAAAATCGTTTCAATTCCGCGCGGGCTGCCGGCGTGGGCGGAACCTTCAGCGCAGAGCTCAGATGGAGTTTGCTGATCTTGATGCCGTGGTTGACCAGGCAGGGCAGGGCGTTGTGCGCCTCTTCAAACTCCACGGCAAAATGGCAGGTGTCATAATTCACCCCCAGATGTTCCGCGAGCCGTTCATCGCGGGGATGCTCGGCGCGGAGGTGGTCGAAGAGATGGATGGTCTCCGCGCTGCTCTCCAGCAGGCAGAGCGGTTCGGGTTCGAGGCCCAGGTGCAGCTTGCGCCCGGTTCGCGCGCTGATGCGCGCGATGTGCTCGACGCTCCGCCAGAGGTTTTGACGCATGGCCTTCAGGGCCTCCAAGGAAGGGTGGAATTCCTTGAATGAGCCGGGCAGGGTGCTGACGCTGCCTTCCACGCCGGCCGGCAACAGTTCCGAGAGCAGGTTGAACAGCAAGTTCGTGTACGCCAGCCGTTCGGGCGAAGTCCAGTCCGGCATGTAAACCCGCTGCTTGACCCGCACCCCGTGAAACTGCCCGTAGGGAAACCCGTTGATTGTGAAAACGTAGCAGGAGTTTTTTTCCAGCCAGCGGCGGAATTCCAGCAGCGTGTCGCGGTTGCTCAATTCCACCGCCGCCGGCTCGCTCAGGCGCAGACCGATGGCGAAGGGGCGGCCCGCACAGACCTTGTCCCGCACGGCCAGGGCGTAAGTTTGCAGTGAATGAAATGTTTCGCCCCAAGTCTCGCCCCGGTGGATGTTCGTGCAGTAGGCGAGATGCAGGCCGTGATTCAATTTCATGGACAAGGCAAAGTTGCGCGGAAACCGGCTTTTGGCAAGGCCCAATCGCTTTGCACGACTTCTGTTCTTCGGGCGATGGCTTCTCTATGGACTTCGGAATGGGTGCTTGGAGATTCTTCCACCCATCCGCCTATTGCCGGCTCCAAAAACAGGACACAAACAATCACAAAGCTCAGTTGACAGGTCTGCGGGTGCGGATTAATCTAAAACAAAACTGCACTAGAAAATGTTACTCCGCATCAGTTTAATTGTGGCCATCCTGGCCGGCCTCGGTGCCGGCGGCTTGGGTTATTACGAAGCTACCAACCAGATTCCCGCCCTCACCAAGCAGCGCGATGACGAAAACACCGCCAAGAAGTCCGCGCTGACCGAGCTGGCCAGCACCAAGACCAATCTCAAGAAGACCCAGGGTGAACTGGCCAGCACCCAGCAGGAACTTTCTGATACCAAAGACCAGCGCGACAAGGCCATCGCCCGCGCCGAAGCCCAGAGCAAACGCGCCGATGAGCTTTCCGACAAGCTCGCCAAGGCCGTTCAGGAACGGGACGACGCCCAAAACAGCCTCGCGCAATATCAAGCCACCGGCCTGAAACCGGAAGAAATCGTCAGGCTGAACAAAACCTTGAAGGATGCGAACGCGCAAATCGTGGTTCTCACACATGATATGGGCGTGGTGCAGCGTGAGCGTTCTCGCCTTCAGGCTAAACTGGATTCAATCACTGGGCCTGATCCCACCATCAAGCTCCGCCCTGATTTGATGGGCAAGATCGTAGTCGTGGATCCCAAATGGGATTTTGTCGTCCTCAACGTTGGTGAAGAACAAGGCGCGATTCAAGACGGCGAGCTGCTGGTCAGTCGCAACGGCAAGCTGGTGGCCAAGGTCGTCATCCGCAGCGTGCAAAAGGATCGTTGCGTGGCTAACATCGTCCCCGGCTGGAAGCTGGGTGAGATGATCGAAGGCGATGACGTCACCCCCGCGCATCCCGCCACCTAAAATGAAGATTCGCGTCGCGCAACTCATTCTCTTCCTCGCGGTGGCATCCCTTGCGGCCTTTGTGTCCGGCTGCGCCTCCACTGAATCCGACAACGCCTCCGTCCGCCCTTGGAACACCCCCCAAGGCTGGGAAGGTGGCGCCCTCAACGGCATGGACGGCATGCAGCATCGCTGAGTTGATTCTCAAACGCCCCCTTGGGCGAAGCACATTCAAACCGCGCGCCAACTGTCTTGGAGTGCTGGTAGTCGCCTACCGCTTTCCCATCGCCAACCCACGACAGACTTCTACTTCCCGGCTCACGAATTTAAAACGCGTTTGGAGCCGTTCTCAATTCTCGCCCTTACCGCTTCCGCCTCACACACCGGTTCGGTGTCAGGATGAAATCCACCTTCGCATCATGCGGCTCCGTGGGAATCTGCTCCCGCAACTGGAAATCATATGCCACGCCGCATTTCACCCCGCTCGCCTCCGCCAGCAGCCGGTCATAAAATCCCAGTCCTCGACCCAGCCGGCTGCCGTTGAGATCAAACGCCACCCCCGGCACCAGCACCAGGTCGAACCGGTTCAACGGCATCTCCGCGCAATGTGCCGCTGGCTCGCGCACGCCAAATTTCCCGGTCACGACATCCGTCGCTAGTTTATCGAGCAGGCGGGCGTGGTAAGTTTTTGTCTCCGGCTCATAGCAGGGCAGGGCGCAGTTCGTGCCCAGCGCCAGGGAAAGCTCCAGCACCGGCCAGACATCCAGTTCATCGGCCAGCGGCGCGTAAAACAGGATCGTATGCGCGCTCTGGATCTGCACCTTCAACCGCTCGCACAAATCGATGGACTCCACCGCCCGCACCGCCGGCGAAATCCGCTCCAATCGCTCGCGGATCATCTGCCGCAGCTCCGGCTTGGTCTCAATGTTCATCATGCAAAATTAAAATTCGCGTTCAATCGTCTTCGGCATTCGTTCGCCCGCTTCTGGTAGGGCGCGTCGCTCCGCGCGCACCGTCTATTGCCAGCCACCGCACCCTATTTCACCATTGCACCTATTTCTTGCAGCCGCCGACGTAAGGAGGCGTTGACTTTCTGCCTCAATTTTCATCTATGTCCATCCGCGTCCGCCCTGACCTTAGCAAACTCCACCCGCCACTTCTCCAGCCGTTCCTTGATCTTCTTTTCCACGCCTTGCTCCGTCGGCTCGTAATATTTCTTGGTCGCGCCCAAGTAATCTTGCGCCACGAAATGCTCCTTGCCGTCATGCGCATACGCGTACCCCTTGCCATGCCCCAGCCGCTCGGCGCCCTTGTAATGGCTGTCGCGCAGATGTTCCGGCACTGCGAGCGTGCGGCCGGATTTTACATCCGCCAGTGCCGCCGCAATCGCCATCACCGCGCTGTTGCTTTTGTTCGCCGTGGCGATATAGATCGTCGCCTCCGCCAGCGGGATTTGCGCCTCCGGCCAGCCGACAAATTCCGCCGCCTCCAGCGCCGAGGTGGCCAGCACCAGCGCCATCGGGTCCGCCAGCCCCACGTCCTCCGCCGCGCAGATCACAATCCGCCGCGCGATGAACCGCGGATCCTCACCCGCGACGATCATCTTTGCCAGCCAGTACAGCGCCGCATCCGGGTCGCTGCCGCGCATGGACTTGATGAACGCCGAGATCGTGTCGTAATGCGCATCCCCATCGCCGTCATAGACGATGGCCTTTTTCTGGATGCTCTGCTCCGCCACCTCCAGCGTGATGCGGATGATGCCGTCCGTCTCCGGCGCCGTCGTCAGCGCCGCGATCTCCAGCGAATTCAAAACCTTCCGTGCGTCGCCATCGGCGATCCGGGCCAGGTGCCGCAGCGCATTTTCATCGGCTGAAATTTTCAGGTAACCCAGCCCGCGCTCCGCATCCTGCAACGCCCGTTGCAACAGCGCATACAAATCCTCCTCCGTCAGCGGGCGCAGTTCAAAGATCTGCGACCGGGAGACCAACGGTGAATTGACGAAGAAAAACGGATTGTGCGTGGTTGCCCCGATAAGCTTAATGACGCCGCTCTCCACATCGGGCAGCAAAACATCCTGCTGCGATTTGTTGAAGCGGTGGATTTCGTCGATGAACAGAATCGTGGAGGCGCCCGTGTTTTCCAACCGGTTCGCCGCGCCGGACAAGACCCGCCGCATGTCCGCCACATTGGATTCCACGCCGCTCAAACGCTCGAACTTGCTTTTGGTCTGCCGCGCGATGATCTGCGCCAGCGACGTCTTGCCCGTGCCTGGCGGCCCGTAAAATATCAGCGATTGTATGCGATCCGCCTCGATCGCCCGCCGCAGCAACTGCCCGGGGCCGAGGATATGCGACTGCCCCGCATATTCATCCAGATTGCGCGGCCGCATCCGTGCCGCCAGGGGCTGCGTACGAAAAGTATCACGCGGACCATCCGATGCGGGCATGGCATTGTTTTCCGGCTGGCCTGCAGCCGGAATCGCAAACAAATCATCACGCGCCATGGCTCCAAGATAGCAGCACCTAGAACACTTGCCCAAAAAAAAGTTTGGATCATCCGTGAAGTTTGACTTAAAAGCGGTGGTAAACCCGCGGTATGGCCATGAGTAATGCCCGTCACGCCAGCCATGATCTCATTTGTTTGTCATTTGGGTCACCTCAAAATAAAAAAGCCCGCACGGGTGGCGGGCTTTGATTGCCGGCGTGGCTTGCACCAAGCCGGTAATCTTGAAAAAACCCCCGCCATTGCCGTGTCGAACTCGATCCTTAGAACATGTATTGCTACATGTGGAACTTGCGCGTCTGCTTTCGGCTTCCATTAAAGGCGTGCCGGCCACAATCTTACTCATTCCAGAACTGGTTTAATTACGGTTCAAGGACTGTTGCGAATCACGAACAGGGCAGGGAAAACTGGTATTTTTAAAAGAACGATTACGATATATACATCGTCCGCCTGCGCATTTTTCTCAAGGATTTTTTTGAAAAAAATTTTCTGTTCTGCATCAACTAAAACTTGCGAAATGAAAATGGCAAGGGTGTAATTAAACTCGCGTCTCGTGTCCGACCGTCATCGGTCGTCTTCGCCCGCCGCGCCAATTAATTTTCGACGGATGATTTCGGCGAGGGCCTCGGGGTCGAACGGCTTGCGGATGAAGTTTTCCCCCTCGTTGAGCGGTTCGCCCATGGCGGTTGGGGTGCCGGTGTAGCCGCTGGTGAAAATGATCTTGAGGCCGGGTTCCTCGGCGGTCAATTGCGCGGCCAGCTGGTGGCCGGTCATGCCGCCGGGCATGATGATATCGGTCAGCACCAGTGAAATTTTCCCGTGCTGCTGCCGCCACAATTCCAAGGCCTCGGCTCCGTTTGCCGCCGGAATGACTTCGTAGCCGAGCCGTTTCAAAAATTGACAGACGAAGGTGCGGACGGGCGGCTCGTCTTCGATCACCAGAATGGTTCCTGTGCCGCGCGGCGGCCTGGCGGCCGCCGGGGGGACGGGCTGGCGCGAGGCGGCGCTGGCGATCGCTGGCAGATAGATCTGAAAAATGGTGCCCTGGCCGGGTTCGCTGCTGACGGTGATCCAGCCGCTGTGCTGGCGGATGATTCCATAGACCGTGGCGAGGCCGAGGCCGGTGCCCTTACCGACTTCCTTGGTGGTGAAGAACGGCGCGAAGATGTGCGGCAGGACTTCGGCCGGAATGCCGGTGCCGGTGTCGGCGACTGTGAGACATAGATGCGTGTCCGCTTTGATCTCTTCCGGAGCTTCCGGATTTTTGACCACTTCGGCGCTGGTCCGGATTTTGAGCTGGCCGCCGCGCGGCATGGCGTCACGGGCGTTGACGGCAAGGTTTAAGATGACCTGCTGGATCATGCTGCTGTCGGCCAGGCACGCCGGGAGGCTGGGCGCGTATTCCGAATGGAGGGTGACATCCTCGCCGAGGATGCGTTGCAGGAGTTTGATGGACTGGGTGACGATCAGGTTTAAGTCCACGGCGGTGGCGCGCATGGCCTGCTTGCGGCTGAAGAGCAGCAGTTGCCGCGTGAGGTCGGCGGCGCGGTGCGTGGCGCGGACGATTTCCTGGATGGCCTCATGGACCTCCCCGGGCTCGAGTTCGGGCTCTGACAACAGGGTCGCATTACCGAGGATGGCGGTGAGGAGATTGTTGAAATCATGTGCGATGCCGCCGGATAACTGGCCGATCGCCTCCATCTTTTGCGACTGGCGCAATTGCGCCTCCAGTTTCCGGTGTTCGCTGATGTCGCGAAAAACCCAGATGCGCCCATAATATTTCCCCGCCTTGTTCTTGACCGGGGCCGAGTAGCGGTCCAGCACGGTGCCGTCCACCAGCTCAATTTCGTCGCGGCTGACCTCATCCGGGTGCGAATTAAGCTCGAAGACCTTGGCGGCGAACTGCTGCGGATTTTTCGTGCGGCCCGTGCAGTATTGGAGCTGTGCGGTGTCATCCTTGTCCTCCGCGATGGAACCCGGAATTTTCCACAATTCTTCCATCCGCCGGTTCTGGATGATTTTTTTTCCATTGCCATCCACCACCAATATGCCGTCGAGGGTGGAATCCGCCTGCGCCTCGAACAGCGTGGTTTTCCAGCGCAGTTCAGCCTCGGTTTGCCGGCGTTCCGTGATGTCCATCACCGTGGTCAACTCTTCCACCGTGCCATCCAGATACTTTTCCCGCTGGTATGAAAAATTCACCCAGACGACCTTGCCATCCAGGCGGACATAACGTTTCTCCAGCGAAAATTGTTTACTAAGCCCCGCATCAACTTCTTGTTTGAGCCGTGCTTGGGGTGCCCGGTCGTCAGGATGAGTGATCCGGTCGTAGATTCCGGGTTCGTCGTGCTGCTCGCGGGTCAGTCCGCAAATGCGCAGATGCGCATCGTTAATGAGGCGCGTGACGTGTCCATCCGGATGGATCGTGTGCAATGCGATGCCAACCGGAACCGTGTCAAAAACCAATTTGAAGCGCGCCTGTTCGCGGGCGGTCCGCTCCTCCAACCGTTTCTTTTCGGTAATGTCGCGGACAATCTTGGAAACGCCGATGATCTTGCCGCTGGCGTCCTTGACCGGAGAGATGGTCGCTGAAAGGTCAACCGGCCTGCCATCTTTCCGGATCCGCGCCATTTCCACACGCTCAAACGTTTCACCCTGCGCGACGCGGGCGAAGATCAACTCCTCCTCGTGTTCGCGCCTTGGCGGCAGCAGCCCCGGTAACTTCTGGCCGATGGCTTCCGCCGCCGTGTAGCCGAAGATATGTTCCGCGCCGTGGTTCCAACTGGTGATGATTCCGTCCAGCGTTTTGCCGATGATCGCGTCGCTGGAGAACTCCACGAGCGCCGCCAACTGGGCGCGCGATTGGTCGGCCTGTTTGCGTTCGGTGACGTCAAACAGGACCCCCTCCGAGCCCGAAATTTTTCCGTCGGCGTCGAATACCGGGGATTTGACGACCTGAAAATAAAGCACCCGGCCATCCGGGCGGTGATATTCATCCAGCACCTCAATGGAGCGGCCGGTCTGCATGATCTGGACATGGTGTTCGGCCGCCTCGATTTTAAACCGATCCTCGCTGGCCGGGAGTTCCGCCGGCAACTTGCCGAGAAACTGTTCCGGCGTCGCGTTTCGGAGGCGGCAAAAATATGAATTAACAAACACATACCGGCCCGCCGCGTCCTTGCGGAAAATCCCGGCGGGCATCTGGTCCACCAGCGAATGGTAGAGCGCCTGGGATTCGCGGACCTGCGCCTCGGCCTTTTTCTTTTCCGTGTTGTCGCGGAACACCAGCACCACGCCGATGAGCGTCCCGTCCGGCTGCCGGATGGGGGCGGCGCTGTCATCGATGATGATCTCCCGCCCGTTGCGGGCGATCAGGGCGGTGTGGTTCGCCAGGCTCACGGCTGCGCCGGTGCGGAAGACCCGTTTCACCGGATCCTCGACCACCTCCCGCGTCTGGTCGTTGATGATGCGGAACACCAGATGCAACGGTTGTCCGGCCGCCTCGGCATTGGTCCAGCCGGTCAACCGCTCCGCCTCCACGTTCAGAAAAGTCACCCGGCCTTTGTCGTCCGTGCTGATCACCCCGTCGCCGATGCTGGCCAGCGTGACTTGATTCAATTGCTGGCTCACGTTGGCATGCCGGCGCGCCCGGTGCAGGGCCTCGTTCAAGATGCTGGCCAGCACGCCGCTGGCGACCAGGAACAACCATTGGACGAAATCCATCACGTTCGCGAACAAAAAACTGTGCGTCGGCGGGATCAGGTAATACTGCGCGCCGATGGTGGCAATGGCCGTTGCCACCAGGCCCGGACCCAGGCCGCCCAGATAGGCACTGCAGATGATCGGTATGAAAAAAATGACGAGCAACGGACGGTTGCCGCCGATCCAGCCGGAACAGCCCAGCCGCGCCAGCAAGGTCAGCCCCGTTACCGCCACCGCGAACGTGTAAAAGAATGCCGGCGAGCGCCAGACCGTGCCCGTTTTTGGCGCTTCGAGGCTGGCTGGCTGGCGGTGGTTGGTCATTGGGCTGGTGTCAACGCAGGGCTTTCTCTGAGGTGGATTACATTAATAGATAGCTCCGCCGGCGGCATCTGGCAAAGGAATTTCCCCCGGACGCTGTCACCAGAATTGGCGCGTGCCGGCTTGGTTTTGCGCCGAATCGGGGCCGGAAGCCTTCCGGCCAAATTCCAACTCGCTTTCATTCGCCCATTTCTGCTAATTTCTTCATCCAATTTGCCATGATGACATCGTCAGCAATCCGCCAATCCTTTATGGATTTTTTCAGGTCGAAGCAGCACACCATTGTGCCTTCTTCCTCGCTCATGCCCGACAGCCCCAACCTGCTGTTCACCAACGCCGGCATGAATCAGTTCGTGCCCATCTTCCTGGGGCAGACCAAATGCCCGTATACGCCTGGCCGGGCGGCAGATACGCAGAAATGCATCCGCGCCGGTGGCAAGCACAACGACCTCGATGATGTCGGCCTCGACACGTATCATCACACCTTCTTCGAGATGCTCGGCAATTGGTCCTTTGGCGATTATTTCAAGAAGGAAGCCATTGGTTGGGCGTGGGAACTCGTCATCGAAGTCTGGAAATTTCCACCGCAACGCATCTACGCCACCATCTATCAGCCGGACCGTTCCAAGAACGACCCGGCTGATCGCGATGAGGAGGCCTGGGGATTCTGGGCCGAAAAATTTCGCAGCGCCGGCTTGGACCCGGAAATCCACATTGTCAATGGCGGCAAGAAGGACAATTTCTGGATGATGGGCGAGACGGGCCCGTGCGGTCCTTGCACCGAGGTCCACGTCGATCTCCGCCCCGGCCCGCGTGAGACGGATGTCGAGACCCAGAAATCCGGCCGCGCCCTCGTGAACGGTTCCGACGCCCGTTGCATTGAGATTTGGAACAACGTTTTCATCCAGTACAACGCCAATCCCGATGGCACCTTCACGCCGCTGCCTGCGCAGCACGTGGACACTGGCATGGGTTTCGAGCGCGTCACGAGCATCATCCAGGGCACCAAGGGCCTGACCGATTTCCAGAACGCCAAGATTTCCAACTACGAGACGGATATCTTTCGGCCGATCTTTGACGCGCTGGAAAAGATGAGCGGCAAGAAGTATGGCAGCACCTTGCCCGGTGAGGCCGCCAAAACGCTGTCAGTGCCGCTCAAGACCAGTGGTGAAGGGGAGGGCAACATCATCGAAGTCGGTGACCACGGCATCGAAAAACACCATTCAACCTGCCCCGATGACGAGGCTGATGATAAAACATCCGAAGCCCCATCCGCCGAGCAAATCGCCCTAGACATCGCCTTTCGTGTCATCGCTGACCATATCCGCACGCTCTCATTTGCAATTGCCGATGGCATCCAGCCCGGCAATAACGACCGCAACTATGTCCTCCGCCGCATCCTGCGGCGTGCGGTGCGTTATGGACGGACGCTCGGCTTCCGTGAACCATTCTTTTACAAGCTTGTGGACGTACTTGCCGAAACGATGGGTGAAGTCTTTCCAGAAATCCGTGTACGGAAGAAGCATGTCCAAGACGCAATTCATACTGAAGAAGAGTCGTTTAATAAGACGCTGGATAAAGGCATAGCCCTGTTTGAAATGTTTGTTGCGCAGAAACAGATATGGGATAAAGTTCGTAACCCAAAGGCAGCTAATCTTGGCTTTCAAGGTTTAGCAATTCAATTATCACCCGACGTAAAGGAATTGGCAAATTGGACAACTATTGATTCATGGGGATATGATTTGCCGGGGCAATTTGTCTTCAAACTTTATGATACTTATGGCTTTCCTCTCGATCTCACCGAACTGATGGCTCGTGAACGGGGCTTGACGGTGGACAAAGTTGGCTTTGAACAACTAATGGAAGAGCAGCGTCGTAAAGGCAAAGAAGCTCACGAAACAAGGAAGGTAGTCATCTCTCTTTCCCAAATCGAAACCACCACGCCCACGAAGTTCGTCGGCTACGATGAGCTTGCAGTTAAGGCCAAGGTTTTGGAAGTCGTGTCGCTCAAGGACAAGACCGCCATCATTCTCGATACCAGCGCGTGCTATGCCGAGATGGGCGGTCAGGTCGGCGATACCGGGCAATTGACGGGCAGCGGTCTCCTCTGGCGCATCACCAATACCCAAAAGTCTGGCAATACGTTCCTGCATTTCGTCGAGGGCGAGGACGCTCCGGCGGTTGGTGCGGACGTGACGCTGGCGGTTGAGGTCGCGCGGCGGGATGCCATCGAGCGCCATCACACCGTCACGCACTTGCTCCATTGGGCCTTGCACGAGGTCGCCAGCAAGGAAGCCTCGCAGAAAGGTTCCTTCGTCGGACCGGACAAGCTGACCTTTGATTTTAACAGCGCACCACTCACGCCCGTGCAGGTTGCGGACATCGAGAAACTCGTCAATGAGCGCATCCTCGAAAACGCCGACGTCTCATGGACGGAAGTCGCGCACGCGGACATCAAGAACCGCAAGGATGTGATGCAATTCTTCGGCGACAAGTACGGCGACACCGTGCGCGTCGTCCAGATCGGCGGCAGCGCGCACAAGCTCGACGGTTATTCCATGGAACTCTGCGGTGGCACACACACGCGCGCGACCGGCGAGATCGGCCTGTTCCGCATCGTTAGCGAAGCGGCGGTGGCGGCTGGTGTGCGGCGTATTGAAGCGGTGGCGGGTCTTTCCGCTTATGCCTTGGCGAATGAGCAGTTGCACCTAATCCGCAGCATCGCGGGCAAAATCCATTCGCCGGTTGGCGAGTTGGAGAAGAAGATTGATGCTCTGCTGGCGCACCAGAAGGAACTGGAGAAGTCCCTGAAGGCCGCGCAACAACGCGAAGCCGCCGGCAGCGCCAAGGATTTGATTGCGAAAGCCGTGACGCTCAATGGCATTCCCGCCATCATCGCCAATCTCGGTGCCAATGACGGCGACACCTTGCAAGCCATTGCCGACTCGCTCAAATCGCAATTCAAAGGCGTGGTCGTGCTCGGTGGCGCGGCGCATGGCGCGGTCACCTTGATCGCGTCCGTCTCGCCCGATTTCACCGCGAAAGTCCAGGCCGGCAAGATCATCCAGGGCATCGCGCCCATCGTCGGTGGCAAAGGTGGCGGCAAGCCGGACAACGCCCGCGGCGGCGGCAAGGATGCCAGCAAACTGGATGAGGCGCTGGCGAAGGTGAAGACCTTGCTCGGCTGAGTAGCAGCCGACGTAAGAAGGCTCTAACTAAATAAAAGCGTGGCTTCTACTACGATGAGTAGGGCGCGCCACTCCGTGCGCGCCGTCGTGGCGAACCCGAGGGCGTACATTGGCAGGCGGCGGCGTGCGCAGAGCGACGCGCCCTACCTTCGCTCTCGCTGGAAATGGCGTGTTCATTTGAACAGAACACGCTATGCAGATGGAAAATTACAAGCCGATTTGAGCCTCACGTCGGCTGCTATGAGAGGTTATTATGACGATCAAAGACAACGAGCAACTCGACCTGCCAACGCCAAACGGGCCGATGCGGACGTATGTTTTCCGCCCGACGGCTCCCGGCAAATATCCCGGCCTGGTCTTGTATTCGGAAATCTTTCAAGTGACCGCGCCCATCCGGCGCACGGCGGCGTTGCTCGCGGGGCACGGCTTTGTGGTGGCGGTGCCGGAAGTCTATCACGAGTTTCTTCCCGCCGGCACCGTGTTGGCCTACGACCAGGCCGGTGCCGACAAGGGCAACCAGCTCAAGACTACGAAGGAAGTTGCCAGCTACGATGCCGATGCCCGGGCGGTGCTCGCGTGCTTGAAAGCGCATCCCGCCTGCACGGGCAAGCTGGGCGTCATGGGCATCTGCCTCGGCGGCCATTTGTCCTTTCGTGCCGCGATGAATCCAGAAGTGCTCGCCGCGACGTGCTTCTACGCAACCGACATCCACAAGCGCGGCTTGGGCAAGGACATGTGCGACAATTCACTGGATCGCATCAAGGAAATCAAAGGCGAGCTGCTGATGATCTGGGGCCGTCAGGATCCGCATGTGCCGCGCGAGGGCAGGGCAATTTTGTACAACGCCCTGACCGAGGCCGGTGCGAATTTCACCTGGCACGAATTTAACGGCCAGCACGCTTTCTTGCGCGATGAAGGCCCGCGCTACGACCCGGAACTGGCGTTAAAATCCTACGGCCTCGCGCTGGAACTGTTTAAACGCAAGCTCAACGAAGGCGATCTGCCGGCGACCGAAGCGGGCGGTCCGAAGGAAACGAAACACTGATTTACCGCCAGCAAATAACTTGCTCCAACATGCCTTCCGGCGCACATTAAATCATGCTTGCCGACGAGCAAACCAGCCCTGAACAGTTCGCGATTTACCGCGCAATGTCTGGTGCGCGGCGTTTGCAACTGGCTGAACAAATGTTTTGGTCGGCCCGTCGGCTAAAAGCCGCAGGCGTCCGTTATCAACACCCTGATTGGTCAGAAGATGAAGTTGCTGCCGAGGTAAACCGAATTTTCCTCAATGTCCGAAACTGAATTATTTCTTCTGTTTACCCGACCGCTTAATCGCGCTGGCATACGTTATGTGATTGGTGGCAGCGTGGCTGCAATTTTTTATGGTGAGCCCCGGTATACTCATGATGTCGATTTGGTCGTTTTCTTAAATGAGGTGGCCATCCGCAAATTGCCGGAAATTTTCCCGGCAGGTGAATTTTATCTTCCCCCGTTTGAAGTCATGGTGGCCGAAGCCGTGCGGGAGAAGCGCGGTCAATTTAACATCATCCATTTGGACACGTCTTTTAAAGCGGACCTTTATCCGACCGGAAGGGATGAATTTAATGCTTGGGCTTTTCGTAATAAACGCCTGGCGGATTATCAAGGCGATACGCTGGCGCTTGCACCTCCTGAATATGTGATCGTTCGCAAACTGGAATATTATCGTGATGGTGGTTCAGATAAACATCTGCGGGACATCCGGGCAATTTTGAATATTTCAGGAAGTCAGCTCAATTTGAACGATCTGAATGATTGGGTAAAACGCCAGGGCGTGGAAACCGAATGGAAAAAAGCTGAAGCAGGCAAATGACCCATACTCTTCCTCTTTACGACCGCCTTGGTGGCCACGCCGGCATCCTCAAGCTCATCAAGCCGTTTTACGCGGATGTGCGCCAGCACGCGGTCATCGGGCCAATCTTCAATTCACACATCACCGACTGGCCGGCGCATCTGGAGAAAATCGCGGATTTCTGGGCGCTGCAAGCGGGCGGTGAATCAAAATATCGCGGCGGTTTTGCCGGCGCGCATATGTCGCTGGGTTTGCAGGCGGAACATTTCCAACATTGGCTCGGCTTGTGGGAATTGAACAATGCCCGTTTCCTCGCCACGCGCGAGGCGGAGGAGATGAACGCGCTCGCCCACCGGCTGGCCAGCCGGCTTTTCATGATGACGCAGCGTCAGTGAGTGTTGTTAGAAACGGAGTGCGTCCGTCCCCGGGCGCAGCAATGTTTTATTAATAGCAAACCCTCGGAGATTCACAGCGGCACGATTCGCGCAAATTGCTGCGGCCGGGGACGGCCGCACTCCGGGGTGATCATCGGCGGCCGATATGGCGCAGGGCGATGAAGGGATCGATCCGCGCGACCAAAAAATGCGCCCAGCGGTTTTTCCAGCGGGCCCAGAAATTTTGAGACTGGAGAAATTCCTTCCGCTCAATCTGCCGCGAGTTTTTGAGCACGGCGTCAAAGATTTCCTGCGCGCCGGCCACGGTTGCCGGGTCCGTGAGGCGCAGCATCAACTCGTAGTTCAAGTTGAAGCTGCGGTAATCAAAATTGGATGAGCCGGCAAAGACTGTTTCGTCGACGCGGTAGAGCTTGGCGTGCAGTATCTGCGGCTGGTATTCATAGATCTCGATGCCCGCGCGCAACATCCGGGGATAATAAACCAGCCCAGCGGCGCGGGAAACCGGCACATCAGTGAACCGGGGCAGGATCAGCCGCACCCGGCCGCCGCGCTTGACGATTTTCCGGAGCAGCCGCCGCAATTTAAGGCTTGGCAGAAAATAAGGCGTGATCAGATCCGCGGATTTGGCGTCCTTCAGTTCAGCGTACAGGGCGCGTTGATAACTGCTCGCCCCGCGTCCCGGTTGGATGACCAGGATCTCGGCGGCTTTTTTGCGGCGGCGGATCTGGCGGAACATGCGCAATCGGCGCAGGCGTCCGTGCTTGAAATCGGCGCTGGTAAAGATGTGGGTGAATTCACGTGTCAGCGCGGAGGCCAGCGAGGCACTCCGGATTTTTATCATCAAATCCAGCCAGCCGTGCTTGATGCCGTCGCCGCTGTAATCATTGGAAATGTTTGCGCCGCCGATGAAGGCGGTCTGGCGGTCGCAGACGAGCAGTTTGCGATGGTCGCGCACGCCAAAGCGGTTGAAACGCAGCGGATTGAAAAAGCGCACTTCACCGCCCGCCGTGATCAGGGGCTGAAAGAATTTTCCAGGCAAGGTGAGCGAACCGTACGCATCCACCAGCACACGGATCCGCACACCGGTCTGGGCGGCGCGGACCAAGGCGTGGAGAAAGTCGCGTCCGGTCACGTCACCCGCAAAGATATAGATCTCGAGGTCGATGCTGGTGCGCGCCGCCGTGATCGCGGCGAGCATCGCGGGAAAATAATTCCCGCCGCCGCAAAGCCATTGATTGGCATCGGTAGTCTGCCCCACGGCAACAGCTTACCGCGGTTGCCGCCGGGAAGCAACAAGGCGCCGGTTGCGGATGCAACCGGCGCCTTGACTGGAGTTTGGCTTTAACTAGCTAAACCCCTTATTTTTTTATTGACATATCTAGTTATATAACTAGTATTGTCTTCTATGGGTTCTCCCACTAAAGTTCAGCTCATTCAACGCAAGGAAAGTCAGCAGTGGTACATCAA